>CANRAV010000013.1 GCA_947628695.1 uncultured Clostridia bacterium | reverse complement strand
AGCAACTCAATTCTACCACGAAATCTTCGCTATGGATTTGTTTTTTTACTATTGCAACTTCATTTTACAATCTGCGATTTTTTCATCTTTAACCGAAAAAACGCACTTTTCGGCTTGACTTTATGGGGCGGTGTGTGGTAGAATAGCGTCGACGCTATTCATATCAGTGAAAAGTGAAGAAGTGCGGAGAGAAACAGCTGCGCTGTTTCTTACCTATTTGTTATTAACTAACAACTACTTCCGGGAGGATTTACAGTGCTTTACCGTTTTGCCGGGGTCACGGTCGACATGCGGCCGAGGTTTGATTTGCTTAAGGAGAGGGCGGCGAAGTACCTTGCGCCCGCTGCCGACGGCGCCAATTGCGAGCCCGACATTTGCATAGAGCCGGTGGAGTGCCCGCCCGACGCAGACGGGGACGAGTGCGCGCACTTTGAGTACTTCCTTACCGGGGGGCTGTTTTACAGACGGCTTTTGAAGTTTGACGGCATGATGCTTCACGCCTCTGCGGTTGGGTACCGGGGGAAGGCGTATTTGTTCTCTGCGCCGTCGGGGACCGGGAAGAGCACGCACACGGCCGGGTGGCTGCGGCTGCTTGGGGACGAGGCGTTTATCATCAACGACGACAAGCCCGCGCTGCGGTTTATCGACGGGGTGCTGTATGCGTGTGGGACGCCGTTTTCCGGCACGTCGCCGCTTAACGAGGACGCGATGCTGCCCGTGGGGGGTGTGTGCTTCCTGCGGCGGGGTGCGGACGACGAAATGCGGGGGCTGACGCCGCTTGAGACGATGCCGCAGCTTTACGCAGGGACGGCGAAGGTGCTTACGCGCGAGGACGGGGAGCGGATGCTTCCGCTGCTTATCCGCGTGGCGGAGACGGCGCCGCTTTACAGCCTGCGCTGCGGGGTAGGCGACGAGGCCGTAAAGCTGGCAGTGCGGACGATGGCGGGCAGCAATATATAATATATAATATGAAGGATTAGGGAATTATGAAAGCTTCGAGTGAATTCATTTTTAAAAAGGCGAGGGACGCCGGGGTCGTTATCCCGATTGGACAGAGGTCCGGGAAGTTCCACGGCATGGTGACGCTTAACGAGACCGGGTGCTTCCTTTGGGAGCTTCTGCAGGACGAGAAAAGCGAGGACGAGCTTGCAGGTGCGCTTGTGGAGTGCTACGACACCTCTTTGGAGCAGGCGAAGGCCGACGTGGTCGCCTTCGTTGCCAAGCTTAGGGGAGCTGATTTGCTTGTCTAACGGCGCGATGCCGCGACGGGTGTCCGTCAGCCGCGAGGAGCTGCTTGGCATCATGCGCGAGGTGTTCGACGCCGGGGGCGTGTTCCCCTTTGCGCCGCTTGGGCGCAGTATGCTGCCCATGCTTCGCGAAAAGCGCGACACGGTTGTGCTTGCCGGCGCCGACGGGCGCGAGATACGCCGGCTGGACGTGGTGCTTTACCTGCGCGACGAGGTCGGCGACGACGGCGCGACCGAAAAACGCCCCGTGCTGCACCGCGTGGTGGCTTTGGAGCCCGGGGGGACGTTTACGCTTTGCGGCGACAGGCAGACGACGCCGGAGCGCGGCGTGACGCGCGCGCAGGTGGTCGGGGTGCTGGTCGAGTTCACGCGGAAGGGGCGGCGGGTGGACGCCGCGAGCCGGCTGTATCGGCTTTACGCCGCCGTGTGGACGTGGCTTTTGCCGGCGAGGCGGCTTGCGTCAAAGTGCGCTTCTCCGTTTAGAAAACACAAAAATTAAGCATCCGGCGGACGCCGGGTGCTTTTTTTTACAGCTTTATGACCTTGTCGCAGATTTCAAGTGCGGCGGGGCGGTGAGTGACGAAAAGCACCGTGCGGTCCGTCATGGTGCGGAGGTTTTGAAGAAGGCGCTTCTCCGTCTCGGCGTCGAGCGCGCTTGTCGCCTCGTCAAGCATCAGCACCGGGCGGCCGGTGAAGACCGCGCGCGCTATCGCAAGCCGCTGCAGCTGACCCTCCGAAAGGCCTTCGCCGCGCTCCCCGAGCGGGGCGTCAAGGCCGCGCTTCAGCTCCGACACGAAGCCGTCCGCACAGGCGACGCGAAGCGCCTCCGACAAAGCAGCGTCGTCGTGCGCACGCTCCGGGCAGCCGAAGGTAAGCGCCTCCCTCACCGTGCCGGTCATGAGGCGGCTGCCCTGCGGCACGTAGGCGAAAAGCGCGCGGTGCGTGGGGGTAAGCGGCTGCTCGCCCCCGTCGGTAAGCAGCAGCGCGTCTCCGCAAAGCGGGGCGTAGAAGCGCATGAGTAGCTTAAGCACCGTCGACTTGCCGCAGCCGGAGGGGCCGACAAGCGCGACGTACTGCCCTTTGAGCACCTCCAGGTCGAGGCTTTCAAACACGGGCTGCGGTGCGGGCGCGCCGTCTGCCGCCGGGTAGGCGAAGCGGACGCCGCGAAGGGCGACGCCGACGAAGCCTTCGTTATACAATTGCGACGCCTGTGCGGGGGTGAGGAAGCTTTCCGCCTCTGCGGGGAAGCTTTCCGCCTCCATAAGGCGTTCGGCGCTTGAAAGCGCGGAGTAGTAGCGCGGCAGGTAGCCGGAGATGCTTGCGAAGGGGCCGCTTACCTGGCCGACAAGCTGGATTATCGCCGTAAGGCTGCCGTAGCTTATCTCGCCGTGCAGCAAGCGCAGGCCGCAGTACACGGCGCAGCCGACGTACAGCCCGTTCATGGCAAGGCTGAAAAGCGCGCCCGAGGCGCCGGAGAAGGCGCTCCTGCGCAGTCTCGTGCGGCGGTGCGCGGACATAAGCGCGTCGGCCTCCGACTCGCTTTGTGTTTCGCCCGAAAATGCGCGCACTATTAGCAGCGAGCCGAGACGCTCCTGCAGGAAGACGCGAAGCCTTCCGTCCGCCTCGCGGATGCGCCTGTGAAGCCGCTTAAGCACGCCGCGGAAGGCGTAGGAAAAAACGACAAACGCAAGGCCGCAGGGGATTATGACAAAAAGCAGGCGGTACTCTATCACCACCATGGCGGCAGCTGCGCCGACAAGTCTCACCGCAAGCCCCAAAAACGAGGGCAGGAGGCGCACCGATTCCCCCGCGACTATCGCCGTGTCTGAGGTTAGGCGGTTTATCCACTCGCCCGAATGGGTGGCGGTGACGCGGGCGTAGTCCTTCCTAAGAAGCGCCGAGAAGAGGCGCTTTTTAAAGCGGTTCTCCACCGTTGCCACGGTGAAATCCGCAAGGATGCGGCTTAGGGTGCCAAGCGCTATCATAATAAGCGCCGAAGCGCCGAAGGCGGCGGCGTAGGTGAAGAACGCCTTTTCGTCGCCCGCGACGGCGGAATCGACAATCTCGCGGAATATAAGCGCGTAAAGCACGCCGCCGAGGCCGGTTAAAATTTGAAGGACGCAAAGCGCGGCTATGCCGGCCTTTGACCTGCCGACAACGCCGGATGTCCATTTAAGCGGCCTTGTGCCGTTTTTCTTCATCGCTGTGCGTCCTTCCTTTTTATTTTTTATGCCAGATCTACGGAGGCGATCCTCGGCTCGAAACAGCAGCAGGGGCGCAGGCAAACCACGCGAACGCCGCTTGCGCGCTGAGGGCCGACCTTCATAAACGACGCAAGGACGCTTGTCCTGCCGTGAAGGCCGAGGGGGCCGATGTCCGCCTCGTTGACGCGGCGGGTTATCTCCTCCTCAAGCGCCGACTGCACACCGTACCTGCCGTCCACCTGCGCCTGCAGCATCAGAGAGGCCGCCTCGAAGTGCGACCTGCCGATTCCAATGGCAAGGGTGCAGGGGGAGCAGCCGAGCTGGGAGACGGACTCTTTAGCCCAGCTGACGATCTCGTCGATTACAACCTCGGTGCTGTGCCTGTGGAAGACGCGGTAGGTTTTGCCGCGTATTGCAGGGCCGCCGCCGAACATCAAAACGTGAAGCCTTACGCCCGCACCCTCCGTGTACCGTATCAAAAACGGCGCGGGAAGCACGCCGGCAGGGTCGGGGTCGAGCCCGCCGGATTGGTCGATACGCCGGCTGTCGTCCCCCATTATGCCCATGGGTCTGCCCGGCAGAAGGCGAAGACCGCGCTTTACGCCCTCCTCTATCGCCTTAAGCATGCCGCCGCTTACGCAGCCGTCTTTTCCGACCTCCAGCACAAGGTGAGGGATGCCCGTGTCGTCGCACAGGGGACGGCGAAGCTTTTCCGCCGTCTCTGCATTTTCAAGCACGGTTTGAAGCACCCACTTTGCGCGTTCGCTTTCCTCTGCGTCTATCGCGCGGCGGTATGCCGCCTTCTTATCCTCGCGGAAGGTGGAGCCTGCCGTGACAAGCGTTTCCTTGACCTTTTCCGCTATCTGTTCGTAATTTGTTTCAGTCATATATACTGCGCCCTCCGGAAGCGGCTATAATTGCCGGGTAACGGTCAACCGTCAGCTCGTAAAACGCCTCCATGCCAAGCTCCGGGAAGGCGACAAGGCGCGTGTCCTTTACCTTGGCGCCGAGAAGCGCCGTTACCGGCGGTATGACGGCGTAAACGGAGTTATACCTTGCAAGTGCCTCCACCGTGTCCTTGCCGAGCTTCCCCTTGCCGAGATGCAGCTTTATGCCTGCGGCCGAAAGGGGTGCTATGCTGCTTTCTATCTCCAGCTTGTTGCTGGAGGTGGGGCCAACGCCTGCGGGGCTTACCGCGGTGTGGAACACCACGCCGCCCGCAAGGCTGACGCCGAGGGAGGCCACTTCCCCGCTTTCCGCAAGCTTTACTATTTTCGGAAGCACCGCGTCGCGCCCGCAGAAGATTTTGCCGGATATGTAAACGGTGTCCCCAACCGCAAGGGACGACGCGCATTCCTCGCTTATCGGGGTCTCTATCTCGTAGTTCATCGGCGTGTCACCTTCTTATTCGTTGACGGCGAAAAGCCTTACGTATGCGCCCTCGTTTTCTATAACGCCGTAGGCGCGTGCGCGCATGTACACCTTCTCCGCCCAATTCCTGTGCGGCTTCATCTCGTTCATCTTGTTGGCGCCGCTGCCCTTTGCAACGCCGCCCTTGGAGTTGCCGAGAATCATGCAGGCGTCGTCGTATTCCTCTTTCGTAACCGCCATAAGCGCGTTTACGAATTTTATATGTGTCGGGTGTATTATCGTCCTGCCGACAAAGCCGTTTGCCTTGTCAAGGATGACCTCGCGAAGCAGGCCGTCGACTTCGTTGTTCACTATGGGAAGCCTCTTCATAAGGTAATCCTCAAGCCCGTGCTTCGGAAGCTCCTCGAACATCATCTCCTTCGGTGCGCGGAAATACTCCCACACGGGGCCGGAAATGACGTAATCGTTGTTCCTGCCGCAGATGTTGATTATGTCGCAAAGGCACTCTCTTACCGTCATGATGTCGTATATGGAGTAGTCGACGCCCCTGCGAACGCCGAACACGGACGAAAAGTCCGTCCCGCCGACGCGAACCTGAAGCACCAGGTCGCGGTACTTGTCAAGTATCTTCTTTATGCCGACAAGCTCCGTAAGGCGGGTCTCCTTGTACGCAACCTCCGCGTCCTCTATTATCGGCATGCCGTACAGTATCTCGCCGAAACGGTCGTTAAGGTCCTTCAAATAGGCGTAGTACTCGTAGCCGTTGCCGGTGTTGAACTTGGGGAAGTTGACGCCGCAAAGCGAGCGCACCTGGTGCTTTGTAAGCCCTTCCGCAAAGTGCTTGAACTGCGCAAGATTGCGCACGCGCACAAAGATAAGCGGAAGCGCGTCCGCAGACATAAGCCCGTCGTCTACTGCGCTTGTGACGGTGTCAAGCAGCCTGTGAACGTTCTCCTCTGCCGCTTCTACCTGATCCTCCGGGCAGGCGTCCTCAAAGCAGAGGACTATGGTCGTAAGCCCGGGCATTGCGCCGGATATTATCTTCGGTGCAAAGTCCTTTGTTCCGGGCATGTACATGGTCGCGCCGAGGCAGTACTGAAGCAGCTCTCTCTCGGTATACTTGTTAAAGCTTTCCGGCTCCTTCACAAACTTAAAGCCGGGGTTGTAAAGATGGTGTTTCATACAAGCGATCCTTTCGGTGACTGTACCGCAGACGGGTAGTATTCGTCGATCATGCGCTTAACCAGCGAGCATTGCTTTGCCCTCTTCCTCGCGTCGTCCTCCGTGCTGTCCCAGCTGTGGGTCGCGGCGACGGAGCCGCCGGTCTTTAAGTAGATGGGAGACGCGACACGTATCATCTCCGGCACCTCGTAGTGCCTAATAAATCCGCCGGTGGACTTCGGGTTCTCGGTGTGTATATCTATCGGGCAGTCCACCGCCTGCCGCATTGCTGCAAGCATCTGCAGCTGAATGTCGCGCACGGGGTTTATGGAGTCTGCACCTATGCTTTCAAGCAGCTTTGCGGAGCAGGGGTTGCCGTGCCCGGCGTGTGCCGAAACCTTGAAGTGGCAGTCCTCCGGAAGCTCGCCGTACTCCCTCATTTTGTTAAGCAGCCACAGGCAGCCCTCGTCGTATACGAGGAAGCCGCGGCAGCCGAGTCTTGCCGCTCTTTTTACGTCCTCGGCAGCCCGCACGATCTGCTCCTGCCCGCGGAGCCTGTAGCCCATGCGGACGCCTTCCTCGGTGTGGACGGAGGCTGACGTGTCGGTCGTAGCCCTCGGGCCTACGGCAAGTATCAAATCCGTCTGCCAGTCGTGCGCAAGGGAGACCATCTTCTCTATCTCCTCGTCGGTAAGGCGCATTATGCCCTGAGTCTGCGTCACGCGGTGAAGGTACAGGCCGTAGCCGTCCATAGCCTCAAGCAGCGCGCGCATAACCTTCGGCCCCTGTATGCCGGGAACCTCGAACCTGTACTGTCCGCCGTCCGCAAAGCGCTTCTTCGACGTTTCAAGCCGATAGTCGTCTCCCTCCGGAAGGCCGAGCTTTTTTAAAAATTTTCTTGTCTCGTCCATGCTGTTCATTTATATTACCTCCTGCCGGTGCCGTTAAGCCCGTCAATAAAGTTTTGTATCGCCTCTGCGTGTGAAAAGTCAAGCGGCGGCAGCTTGCCGCTTAAGCCCTTGTGTATCCTTACGTCGAGGAAGGCTGCCCTGTCTGTGCCCTCAAGCGCCTTAAGCGCGTTTACAAGCCCCTCTCCGTCCGTGACCGGGGAACCCGTGGTCCTGTATCCGCATGCGGCCGCTATCGCCGTGAAGTCTATAAGCTGACCGGCAGACGGCTGCCCGCCGACGGATTCATGCGCACCGTTGTTGAGCACTATATGCAGGAAATTGGGACAGCAAAGCTTGCTTTGCATGGTAAGCGCGCCAAGGTGCATTATCGCGGCAGAGTCGCCGTCGAAGCAAACGACCCTTCTTCCCTTCCTCGCAAGGGCTATGCCCAAAGCAACCGAAGACGCGTGCCCCATGGAGCCGACGTTCAGAAAGTCGTTTTCCTTGCCCTCTCCCCTGCGCTCACGCAGGAAGAAAAGCTCCCGCGTCGCCCTGCCGGTGGTTGCAAGGTAGACGGTGTCCTTCGGGAGGGTGTCAAGCACAAGCTCTATTGCCTGCTCGCGGCTTAGGGGGTATTTGCCGTCTTTGTTGTTGCCCTTGTCCCCCGCAAGCACCCCTTTGGGCGCGATAAGCGCGTAGGGGGTTTTGTGCGTGCAGGCAAAGGACGCGGCCGCATCCACGGCCTCCTTCGCCTTTTCGTCGTCGTCCTCAAGCACCGTGTGCGGTATGCCCAAAAGGTCAAGCATGCCTTCCGTTATCTCGCCCTGCCGCTTGTGCTGCGGCCAGTCGCCCGTGCCGGGCTGCCCTCGCCAGCCTATAAGCAGAAGCATCGGCACAGAGTATACGTCCGCGTCGACGAGGGACGCAAGCGGGTTCACCGCGTTGCCAAGCCCCGAGTTCTGCATGTAAACAAGCGGTACGGACTTCGTCGCGAAGTAGTGCCCCGCCGCTATGGCGACGGCGTTGCCCTCGTTGGCAGCTATCACGTTGTCCTTCGGGAAATTCGCCAGCGCATAGTTGCAGAAGCCGTTCAGGTACGAATCCGGAACGCCCGTGAAAAAGCGCACGCCGTTTTTATTTAAAGCCTCGAAAAATTTCTTTTGGTCAAGCATTGCCGCACCCCTTTCAGTTAGCGCCGGTCCCGTAGAACCTGAAATACTCCGGGCTGTCCGCTTTGCACATGTCCCGGGCGGTGTCGAAGGCGGCCGTAAGCCCCTCCGGAAGGGGACCGTTTTCCGCCGCGCTTATGTTAGAGGCAAGCTGTTCCGGCTTTGAGACGCCCACTATAACGGCGTCGCCGCGATCCGCCTTAAGCATGGAGTGGAAGCAAAGCCACCTGTAGGTCGCCTCTATAAGGCCTATGCCGCACTTCTCACACTCCGCCCCCAAGAAGGCGACGGCGGAGAAGAACGACGGCTTCCAGTACCTGTTTTTGTAGTTCGGCCTGTGCGTAAAGCGCCCGTCGGAGGGTGCGTCGTCGAAGCCCTTGTATTTGCCCGTAAGCAGGCCGCCGCAAAGCGGATTGTAGGCCGTGAAGCGAATGCCGTAGTAGTCAAGCGCAAAGTCAAGCTCCGCCTCCGCAGCCCTGGTAAGCGGGTTGTATATCCCCTCGTAAACCGTGGGCAGCACGTAGCCGTGCGACTTGCAGTGGTTGTAAACCTCCGCGACAAGCCAGGCCGGGAAGTTGCTTAACCCGAGATTTGCGAACAGACCGCGCTTATGCAGGCTGTCGCAGGCGGCAAGCACGGAATCTATGGGCGTAACCGGGTCGGGAAAGTGCAGGTAGAACGTGTCCACACTGTCAAGGCGAAGCCTGCGCAGCGACTCTTCAAGCTGGCTTATCGCCGCGTCGCCGTCAAGCCTGCCGGTGACCCTCGGGTTCACCTTGGTGGAAACCTTAAGGCTCCCCTTCCCCGTCTTTTCAAGCACATCGCCTATGATAAGCTCGCTTTTGCCGTTGTTGTACACGTAGGCAGTGTCAAGCTCCGTCCCGCCGAGCTGCCTGTAGCTTTCTATTATCTTTTCGGCGTCGGAGCCGAAAACCGACTCGCCGAAGGTCATTGTGCCAAGTATAAAGTCAACCCTGTTTTCGGGCATATGTCGTACCTCCTTAACGTTCAAACAGACGGGCGTATGAAAACTCGCCGCTGCCGCCGAGGGCGCGAACGCGCCCTATGAGCCTTTCGCAGCCCTGCCTGTCAAGGCTGCCCGCGGCGCACTGCACAAGCTTTGCGGAGATGTCGTCCCAGCCGAAGGGATGCTCCGGGTCGCCCTTGGGGATAAGCACTGTTCTCTCCTCCCGGCTGCCGCCGCACACAACCTCCACCCTTGCGCCGCGTATGCCGCGGCTGCGATCCTCCATGGAGCTGTCCGGTATAAGCTTTATCTTCGGTATAAGCGCCCACACCGCTTTGTCAACCCTTTCCACCTCAAGCTGCTCCAGCCCGAACCTGCCGAGGCAAAGCGCACACGCAAGCGTGTAGTATATCGAAAACTTCGCCTCGTCCGCGCTTTTCGGGTACGGTATGACGCCGGCAAGGTTTATCGCGTTTTCATATATGTAAACATTCACCGCGTCTATCGCGTCCGTGTCGACGCTGCCGTGCAGGTCTATGCCCGCCTCTATGCAGCACTGAGTGTGCCGGCAGGAGGGATAGGGCTTGAAATAGCACTCGTTCACGGCATTAAAGCGCTCGAACCCGTCAAACATAAAGTCCTCGTCAAACTCGTCCGTGAAGGCGTGTATCCACCCCTTTACGCTTTCAAGCGGGTTGTCCGGCCCCACTATCCCGCGCTTTGCAAGCATTGCCGAGAAAACCCCCGTCTCCGCCGCGCGCGCGGGGCTGAGCGGCTTTACAAGCTGCCCCGTCTCGCCCACAATCAAAAGCCCGCTTGCCTGCGTCGCAGCCATAGACACGGCGCTTGCGACCTCCGTCTCATTCCCGCCAAGCAGGTAAGCGCACGCCGCAGCGCAGGCGACGGCACCCGCGGCGCCTGTGGAATGGACGCCACGCCTTATCATGCCGGGCTGACACGCGCCGGCAAGCCTTGTAAACACCTGATAGCCGACGACTATAGCGCGAAGCACCTCGTCCTCGGTCTTGTGAAACGCCTCCGCCGCAGCCATAACCGCGGACACAACGCTTGCGCCGATGTGTCCCATGGCGTTCCTGTTGCCGTCGTCCATGTCCGCGCCGTGCGCGTAAACGGCGTTCATAAAGGCGGCGGTGCAGACGGGAAGCCGCTTTTCACTGCCGAAAACGGAAGCGCTCTCCCCGCCCGCAAGCCCCATGTAAACGCCCTCCACGGCCCTGTTGAACTGCCTGTTGCAGGCGTACCCGGCAAAGGACGCGCATATATAGTCCGCTATTATCTGCCTTGTCTTTTCAAAAAGCCCTTTGTCTATAACGGCGTTTGCCGTCAGACGCGCCAATTTCCCCGTAATGTCACGTATCATTTAATTCTCCGTAAAAAGCAGCACCTGCGGCGGAATGCCAAGACGCTGCCGAAATAACCGTTAAAACGTATTATTAAACATATTGAGTTTAACATATGCAGTAAAAATTGTCAACAGCTATTTTTTAGCCTGCGGCGGCGCAAAATGCCGCCGAAACGGTTGACAAAACGGCGGAAAAGTGCTATACTTTACGCGTGTTTTAGCAAAGTAAAACAGTAAAGCACGCTGCGCTTTTAATGTGCCCCGAAAGGAGGGCGTCTTTAATGAACTTTTTTCCGACGCTTGAGAAAGCGAAGGCTTTTGCGGCAGACGGCAGATACAGGGTCATGCCCGTATGTGCCGAGATTTTGTCCGATTTTACCACGCCCATAGAGGCGATGCGGATATTGAAGAACGTTTCGTCCCACTGCTATATGCTGGAGTCGGCCGTTGCCGACGAGACCTGGGGCCGATACACCTTCCTCGGCTTTGACCCGAAGACGGAGATAACCTGCGAATGCGGGCACATGAAGGCAGGGGATTTGAGCTTTGAGACGGACGACCCGTCGGACGTGCTGCGCGGCATTTTGGCGGAGTACAAAAGCCCGCGCATAGAGGGGCTGCCGCCGTTTACGGGCGGGCTTGTGGGCTACTTTTCCTACGAGTACTTAGGCTACAGCGAGCCGAGCGTAAGGTGCGAGACGGAGGACAGCGAGAGATTTAAGGACGTTGACCTTATGCTTTTCGACAAGGTCATAGCCTTTGACAACGTAAAGCAGAAGATTGTGCTTATCGCCAACATGTCCCTTGACGATCCGGAGACGGGGTACAACAAGGCGACTCGCGATATATGCGCGCTTGCGGAGCTTTTGAAGACCGGTCGGAAGAAGGAAGAGCCTGCGGGCAGGCTCCTTGGCGAGGTGACGCCGCTTTTCGACAAGGAAACGTACTGCGCCATGGTGGAGAAGGCGAAGCGCCACATACGCGAGGGGGATATATTCCAGGCCGTACTCTCCAATAGGCTCAGCGCCCCCTTTGAGGGCAGCCTTTTCGACACCTACCGCGTGCTGCGGACTGTAAACCCCTCTCCATACATGTTCTACTTCTCCGGCTCCGATATGGAGGTAGCGGGTGCGTCGCCGGAGACGCTTGTTAAGCTGGAGGACGGCGTTCTGCACACCTTCCCCCTTGCCGGGACGAGGCCGAGGGGAAAGACGGAGGAAGAGGACAAGGCTCTTGAGGAAGAGCTGCTTTCCGACGAAAAGGAGCTTGCGGAGCACAACATGCTTGTAGACCTCGGCCGGAACGACTTAGGCAAGCTGTGCCGATTCGGCACGGTAGAGGTGGAAAAGCTTAGGGAGATACAGCGTTACTCGCACGTTATGCACATCGGTTCCACCGTGCGCGGCGAGATACGGGACGGGAAGGACGCGCTTGACGCGATAGAGGCGGTGCTTCCGGCCGGGACGCTTTCCGGTGCGCCGAAGATACGCGCCTGCAGGCTTATAGCGGAGACGGAGAACAACCGCCGCGGCATATACGGCGGCGCCATAGGGTACATTGACTTTACGGGGAACATGGACGTGTGCATCGCCATACGCATAGCCTACAAGAAAAACGGCAGGGTGTTTGTGCGCAGCGGCGCGGGCATAGTGGCCGACTCCGACCCCGAAAAGGAGTACGAGGAGTGCCTTAACAAGGCAAAGTCCTCGCTTACGGCGCTGTATCTTGCGAAAGAGGTGGAATAATGGTTCTGCTTATAGACAATTACGACAGCTTTTCGTACAACCTTTACCAGCTTGTGGGCGAGACCGACCCGGACATAAAGGTCATAAGGAACGACGAAATGACGGTGGAGGAGATACGCGCACTGCAGCCGCGCAGGCTTATCATCTCCCCCGGACCCGGAAGACCGGAGGACGCGGGAATTATAATAGAGGCGGTTCGCACGCTTGGGAAGGACATACCTACCCTCGGCGTGTGCCTTGGGCACCAGGCGATATGTGCGGCCTTCGGCGCGAGGATAACCTACGCGAAGGAGCTTATGCACGGCAAGCAGTCTGTAGTTTTGTTTGACACGTGCTGCCCGCTTTTTAAGGGCTGCCCGGAGAGGGCGCCTGCGGCAAGGTACCATTCCCTTGCGGCTGACAGGGCGACGCTTCCCGCCTGCCTTGCCGTGACGGCGGAGACGGAGGACGGGCAGATTATGGCTGTGCGCCACAGGGAATACCCCATTTTCGGCGTGCAGTTCCATCCGGAGTCGATACTTACGCCGGACGGCGGAAGGATGCTTAAGAACTTTTTACAGGGGGACCTTTCACAATGATAAAAGAAGCCATAGTAAAGACGGTAAACAAGGAAGACCTCACTTATGACGAGGCCTATGCCGTTATGAACGAGATAATGAGTGGCGAAACCACGCCCACGCAGAACGCCGCGTTCCTTTCCGCGCTTTCGACAAAGAGCGCAAGGGCGGAGACGAAGGACGAAATTGCCGGCTGCGCCGCCGCAATGCGCGACCACGCGGTCAAGGTGGACACGGGCATGGAGGTATTTGAAATAGTGGGCACCGGCGGCGACAACGCGCACAGCTTCAACATCTCCACAACCGCGGCTTTCGTCGCGGCTGCCGGCGGCGTTAAGGTGGCAAAGCACGGCAACCGCGCCGCGTCCTCGCAGTGCGGCACGGCCGACTGTCTGGAGGCGCTTGGGGTCAATATACAGCAAGACCCCGAAATGTGCGTGAAGCTGCTTCGGGAGGTCGGCATGTGCTTCTTCTTCGCGCAGAAGTACCACCTTTCGATGAAATACGTGGCTCCGATAAGAAAAGAACTGGGCTTTAGGACGGTTTTCAACATCTTAGGGCCGCTTACTAACCCCGGCATGCCCTCTATGCAGCTTTTGGGCGTGTACGACGAATACCTTGTGGAACCGCTGGCCGAGGTTCTGTCAAGCCTCGGCGTAAGACGCGGGATGGTGGTTTACGGGCGCGACAAGCTGGACGAAATCTCTTTAAGCGCGCCGACCTCCGTCTGCGAGATACGCGACGGCTGGTTTAAATCCTTTGTGATAACGCCGGAGCAGTTCGGCTTTGAAAGATGCGCAAAAGAGGACCTTAAGGGCGGCAGCCCGGAGGAAAACGCCCGCATAACCCGCGCCGTACTTGAAGGCGAAAAGGGGCACAAGCGCAACGCCGTGCTGCTTAACGCCGGCGCGGCGCTGTACATTGCCGAAAAGGCGGAAAGCATGGAGGAGGGCGTATCCCTTGCCGCGTCTCTTATCGACAGCGGGAAGGCGCTTAAGACGCTGGAGGCCTTCGCCGCCGCAAGCAACGCCGTATGACGGTGCTTGACACGCTGGCGGCTTCCGCCCGGGAGAGGGTGGAAGAGGCGAAGAAGGCGCACCCGGCAGAGGAGCTGCGGAAGGCGGCTTTTGCCCTGCCGAAGGGCGGCTTTGAATTTGAAAACGCGCTTAAGACAGACGACATCGCTTTTATATGCGAGTGCAAAAAGGCCTCCCCTTCCAAGGGCGTTATAGCCGAGGACTACCGATACTTAGAGACAGCGAAGGAGTACGAAGAAGCAGGGGCAGACTGCATTTCCGTGCTGACCGAGCCGACACGGTTTTTGGGGAGCGCAAAGCACCTTTACGACATAGCGCACGCGGTGTCTGTCCCCTGCCTTAGGAAGGACTTCACCGTCGACGAATACATGATATACGGGGCAAAGCTGCTTGGCGCGTCTGCGGTACTGCTTATATGCGCGCTCCTCCCGCCGGCGGAGCTTGAGGGGTATCTGCGGCTTTGCGATGACCTTGGGCTTTCGGCGCTTACGGAGGCACACAGCGCGGACGAGATAAAAACCGCCCTCTCCTGCGGTGCGCGGGTTATAGGCGTGAACAACCGCAATTTAAAGGACTTTTCCGTGGACACGGAAAACAGCTTAAGGCTTAGGGAAGCGGTGCCGGAGGGGGTGCTTTTCGTCTCCGAAAGCGGGATAAAAAGCGCCGGGGACGTGCAAAAGCTTCGCCATTTCGGCGTGGACGCGGTGCTTGTTGGAGAAACGCTAATGAGAGCACCCGACAAGAGCGCAAAGCTTAAGGAGCTTAGAGGAAGGGCATGACTAAAATAAAGCTTTGCGGGCTTACGCGCCCGGAGGACATCGACTGCGCAAACGACCTGTGCCCGGACTACATAGGCTTTGTCTTTGTAAAGGGCAGGCGGCGGTACACAGCGCCGGAAGCGGCGGCTATGCTTAAAGCGCGGCTTAGGCGCGGGATATGCGCGGTAGGCGTGTTTATAGACGAGGACATAAAAGAGGTGTCGCGCCTGCTCCGCGAGGGGGTCATCGACGCGGCGCAGCTGCACGGGGACGAAGACGACGCCTACATAAGGGCGCTTCGTAAAGGCACGGGCAAGCCCGTTATAAAGGCGTTTCAAATAAGGAGCGCGCGTGACGCGGAGGCGGCTGAGAAGAGCAAAGCGGACATAGTGCTGCTTGACTCCGGCACGGGCAGCGGTCGCGCCTTTGACCACGCGCTTATAAGCGGCGTAAGACGGCCGTACTTTTTGGCGGGCGGGCTTGACGCGGGGAACGTTGCGGCGGCGATAAAGGCGCTGCACCCCTACGCGGTGGACGTAAGCACGGGGATAGAGACCGACGGACACAAGGACTTTGCAAAGGCGGCGGCGTTTGTAGACGCCGTCAGAAGAGGAGAACAGACATGAGCAACGCAAAAGGACGCTTCGGCATACACGGCGGGCAGTACATACCGGAAACGCTTATGAACGCCGTTATAGAGCTTGAAGAGGCCTACAACAAATACAAGGTCGACAAGGGCTTCACGGCGGAGCTTGACAGGCTGCTTTGCGACTATGCGGGGCGGCCCTCGCGCCTTTATTTTGCCGAAAAGATGACGAAAGACCTCGGAGGGGCTAAAATTTATTTAAAGCGCGAAGACCTAAATCACACCGGCTCGCATAAGATAAATAATGTGCTGGGGCAGGCGCTGCTTGCAAAAAAGATGGGCAAGACCCGCCTTATTGCCGAAACCGGCGCGGGGCAGCACGGCGTTGCCACGGCAACGGCCGCTGCGCTTATGGACATGGAGTGCGTCGTCTTTATGGGCGAAGAGGACACAAAAAGGCAGGCGCTTAACGTCTACCGCATGCGGCTGCTCGGCGCAGAGGTGCGGGCGGTCAAAAGCGGCACGGCGACTTTAAAGGACGCAGTTTCCGAAGCGCTCAGGGAGTGGACCTCACGCATCGCCGACACGCACTACTGCCTCGGCTCCGTAATGGGGCCGCACCCCTTCCCCACAATAGTTCGCGACTTTCAGTCCGTCATCTCGCGGGAGATAAGAGCGCAGCTTTCGGAAAAGGAAGGAAGGCTTCCAAGTGCCGTTGTCGCCTGCGTGGGCGGCGGCTCCAACGCAATGGGCAGCTTTTACGGCTTTATAGACGACCCGGGCGTTCGTCTTATAGGCTGTGAGGCGGCCGGCAGAGGCATAGACACCGGCGACACCGCCGCTACAATAGCCGTCGGCAGGCTCGGCATATTCCACGGTATGAAGTCCTACTTCTGCCAGGACGGGTACGGGCAGATAGCGCCGGTGTATTCCATCTCCGCCGGGCTTGACTACCCCGGCATAGGGCCGGAGCACGCCTTCCTTAACGACACGGGAAGGGCAGAGTACGTGCCGATAACCGACGAGGAGGCGGTGAGGGCTTTCGAGTACCTCTCCGTTACGGAGGGGATAATCCCCGCGATAGAGTCGGCGCACGCAGTTGCATACTCAATGCGCCTTGCGCCGCAGATGGCGAAGGACGACATAATCGTCGTAACGCTTTCCGGCAGGGGCGACAAGGACTGCGCCGCCATTGCCCGCTACAGGGGGGAAGACATAAGTGAATAGGATAAAGAAGGCTTTTCAAAACGGCAAGGCGTTTATCGCCTTTATTACCTGCGGCGACCCGGATTTGCAGACGACGGAGGCGTCGGTGCTTGCGGCGGTGCAAAACGGCGCCGACCTTATAGAGCTTGGCATCCCCTTTTCGGACCCTACGGCAGAGGGGCCTGTGATACAGGCCGCCAACCTGCGCGCACTTACGGGCGGGGTCACGACGGACAGGGTATTTGACCTCGTTAGGCGGCTTCGCACGCAGACGGACACTCCGATGGTGTTTATGACCTACGCAAACGTGGTGTTCTCCTACGGGGCGGAGAGGTTCATATCCACCTGCGCGGAAATAGGGATAGACGGGCTTATACTCCCCGACCTGCCCTTTGAGGAGAAGGGAGAGTTCGGGCCCATATGCCGCAAATACGGCATTGCCCTTGTGTCGCTTGTCGCGCCGACCTCCGAAGGGCGCATAAGCCGCATTGCGGCGGAGGCAGAGGGCTTTTTGTACATAGTTTCAAGCCTTGGCGTTACCGGCACGAGAAGCGAGATAAAGACCGACCTTGCGTCTATAGTAGCCGCAGTCCGCAAGGCAACGGACATACCCTGTGCGATAGGCTTCGGCATATCCACGCCGGAGCAGGCGAGGAAGATGGCCGACATAGCGGACGGGACGATAGTCGGCTCTGCCATAGTGAAGATAATCGAAAAATACGGCAAGGACGCACCGACGCACGTCGGCGAATACGTAAAAAGCATGAAGGACGCCCTGCGTTAGGGCTTTGCGGAAAAAGGAAGGGTTAAAGAACAGCAGCATGCACACACCTGCTGTTCTTTTCGATTTTTCGGTTTTATTTAAGGTTTCCGTCTTATTATTTCGGCGTGAAACCGAAGCGGAGAGGGGAAAGAAACACATTGACAGTGCAGACGGTTTTCAAAAGATACGAGCTTAAATACCTTGTAGGCGAGGGCGAAAAAAGCGCCGTGCTTGCGGCCATTTCCGCACACATGTCGCCGGACGAATACGGAGACACCACCGTCAGGAGCATATACCTTGACACCGAAAGCTTCCGCCTTGCGCGCCGCTCGCTTGAAAGACCGGAGTACAAGGAAAAGCTGCGCGTGCGCAGCTACCGCGCGGCGTCGTGTGACGACACGGTCTTTGTGGAGCTTAAGAAGAAATACCGCTCCGTCGTGTACAAGCGGCGCGTGCCGGTGGTATGCTCGGCCGCTGCAAGGTGGCTTGCTGGCAAGTCGCCTCCGCCGGCAGACACGCAGATAACGCGGGAGATCGACTACTTCCTGCACTATTACGGCGGCGTCTTCCCTGCGGCGTTCATTTCCTACGACAGGAGGGCCTTCGTCGCCGACGGTGAAAGCGGCCTTCGCGTGACCTTTGACCAAAACATCCTGGCGCGTACCGAGGACATCGACCTGCACTCCCCCATCGGCGGAACTCCGCTGCTTGGCGAAGGGCTTACGCTTATGGAGTGCAAATGCACCGGCGGTATGCCCCTTTGGCTTGTAGAAGTGCTTTCCGAGAATAGAATATACAAAACCTCGTTTTCCAAATACGGCGCGGCATATGAAAAGCTTTTATGCCCGCAGACAAAAGAAAAGGAGACCACAGTTTATGTTTAACACCGTTTTTAAAGGGCTGTTCGATACCGCAGACGCATCCACGATAGAAATTTTGGATTTTCTGCTTTGCCTTGGCTGTTCGCTGCTTATAGGGCTTGTTCTTGCCCTAAGCTACATGTACCGCACAAGGTACACGAAAAGCTTTGTTATGACGCTTGCACTGCTGCCGGCGGTGGTGTGCATAGTTATAATGATGGTAAACGGAAGCGTCGGCGCAGGCATTGCCGTTGCGGGCGCCTTCGGGCTGGTTCGCTTCCGCTCTGCCCCCGGCACGGCGAAGGAGATAGCGGCCATATTCCTCGCCATGGGCTCGGGGCTTATCGCGGGGATGGGGTACCTCGCCTACGCGCTTCTGTTTGCGCTTATAATGTGCGGCTTCTTTCTGCTTTACGACAGGCTTGACTTCGGCTGCAGAAAGAACGATGAGAAGTACAAAACGATTCACATAACAATACCGGAGGATCTCGACTACTCCGACGTGTTCACGGACATCTTTGAAAGGTACACAAAAAGCTGCACGCTTGCGGCGGTGAAGACCACCAATATGGGAAGCATGTTCCGTCTTACCTACGACGCAGTTTTGAAAGACCCCGCAAGCGAAAAGAAGCTTATCGACGAGCTTCGCTGCCGCAACGGCAACCTTGAAATCACCGTTTCAAGGCAGTCTACGGAGCACGGTACCGAGCTTTAGAAGGGGGAAAGACAGATGAAAAGGACGTTTTTGATTCTTTTGGCGGCTGCCTTCCTGCTTTGCGGCTGTGCGGCCAAGGAAGGCGGCACCGAAAGCGCCGCCGATGTGGACACATCGGACGCTTCTTCCGCCGTGTCCTCGGAAGAGCCGTCGTCTGCGGACACCTCTGCCTCCGCTGCCATGCCCGCAGAGGCAGACATGTTCACGGCTCGTGAGCTTGCGGCAGACTACGACGAAAGAAGCGCCGTCCTTATAACGCTTGAGAACGGCACGGCTTCCTCCGCTTCCTCAAACGTCTCTGTAGACGGCGGGAGGATAACAATAAAGGAAGACGGCGTATACATAGTAAAAGGCACGCTTGAGGACGGGCAGATAGCGGTGGACGCACCGGAGACGGCAAAGCCGCAGATAGTGCTTGACGGTGCGTCCGTAAACTGCAAGGCGGACGCGGCGCTGCTTGTGCTTTCCGCCGACAAGGTGTTTGTAACTCTCGCTGAAGGCAGCGAAAACCGCCTTTCCAATGCCGAAGGCTTCGGCGGCGCTTTGTACGACGGCACGGACGGCGCTGTATTCTCGCGCTCCGACCTAAGCTTTGTCGGTACGGGCAGCCTCGCAATAGACTCGCCCGCAGGGCACGGCATAGTCTGCAAGGACGACCTTGTGTTCACGGGCGGCAGCTTTGAGATAACATGCGCCAAGACCGGCTGCGACGCAAACGACAGCGTGCGGGTGACCTCCGCCTCGTTCAGCATAACAAGCGGCGGCAACGGTATTCGCGCCGACAACGCCGACGACGCCGCAAAGGGCTTTGTTTACATAAAGGACGGCAGCTTTACCGTAACTGCGGACGGCGACGGGATATGTGCGTCGTCGACGCTTCAAATAAAAGGCGGCGACTTTACCGTAACCACCGGCGGCGGAAGCGCAAACGCATCGAAGGAGCACACCGGCGGCGGCTTCCCCGGCGGAGGCAGACCCTTCGGCAGGGAGGCGGAAAGCACGGCGGAAGACAGCGCAGCGAAAAGCGCAAAGGGGCTTAAGGCGACGACTGCTCTTTATGTAAGCGGCGGCAGCTTTGCCCTTGACTGCGCAGACGACGCGCTGCATTCAAACGCCGCGATGGAGATAAGCGGCGGCAGCTTTGACATCAAAAGCGGCGACGACGGCATGCACGCGGACGACAGCCTTAATATCCTCGGCGGAACCGTCAACATAGCCGAAAGCTACGAGGGACTGGAAGCTCTCGAACTTACCGTCTCCGGCGGCGAGATAAGCGTCAAGGCGACGGACGACGGGCTTAACGCCGCCGGCGGCGTTGACCAAAGCGGCTTCGGTGGCCCCATGGGCGGCGACGCCTTCGGCCACAGGGGGCCCGGCGGGCAGGGCGGCCCGGGGCAGGCGGGCGGCGGAGGCAGCCTTACCGTCGCCGGCGGGAAGCTTTACATAGAGGCAAGCGGCGACGGCATGGACGCAAACGGCACGCTTTCCATCACCGGCGGCGAGGTCACCGTCTGCGGCCCCACTGTGGGCGACACCGCCACGCTCGACTACGACGCCTCCGGCACCGTAACCGGCGGCACATTCATCGGCACCGGCGGCGCGGGGATGGCGCAAAGCTTCGGCAACGGCTCACAGCCGGTGGTCGCCGTCAGAGTAGGCAACATCCCTGCCGGAACTGCGCTTTCCCTCACCGACGCGGAAGGAAAGGAGCTGCTTGCGGCGTCTCCCGCACTCCCCTACGCCGTGGTTATCTTAAGCGCGCCTACGCTTACCCGCGGCGCGGAGTACACGCTTACTTTGGGCTCTGATTCCTTTACTGTGACTGCGCAGTGATTGCTTTTGATTTTTGATTTTTTTGGACGGGCTTCGCGCCCGTCCTTATATTTTTTTGAGGGGACTCGGTCCCCTCAGGGCCCTCTAATTATTGTTTAATAAGAATATAGCTTCTTTTTTTCCCAAAGGGCACGCCCTTTGGAATCCCGTGCTGGCAACGCAGGCCGCGCCTTCGCGATGTTTATGTTTGTCACACGTATGAGGCGATTTTTTCACAAAAAGTATTGACTTCCTTCAGAAAAAATGTTAAAGTGATAGTGCCAAACTAATTTAATATGCAAATCGCGGTGTTTTTTGTTTTGCAAACACGGTGTTTTTCACGATGCAGCTGTTTTAGAATAATTCATGTCATTGCGTTTGATAAAAACGCGGCTCTGTTATGACATGATGCGTCTAAAATATCAGGCTCATGGCTTGCTGTATTGTGTAAAAAAGCACGTGTACAACACCACATTGCATAACAATTAGTTTGGCGACTATCGGAGCTCTGCGTTTTTTGTGCGGCTGCTTCGGTGGCCGCACTTTTTATTTTATTTCAGGAGGTTTCGGCAATGTTCTCTTATGTAAATGTGGGCGGAAAAATCAAGGGGCTTGCAAAGGTTATCTTTATCATTTCCGCAATAATTACCGGCATGTTGGGGCTTGTTATGCTTGTTTTTGCGGCAAGATTTGAAAACCCGCTCGCTATTTTCGCGGTGCTTATTTTAGCCGGGCTGGGCATACTTATGGCGTGGATAAGCTCTTGGATGCTTTACGGCTACGGCGAAATTATTACAAAGCTCACGGATATAGAGAGGAATACTTCCGGTGCCTCGGACGGCGCAAACGGTCATGATCCTGCCGGTAGATACGGAGACGAAAGGTTAAAACGGCTGCGCGAGGAAGGACTTATCACGGAAGAGGAATACAAACGCCTTTCAAACCGCACACAAAGCAACGATGCCGAAGGCGCGCAAGGTTCATACCGGAATGAAAGGCTTGAAAAGCTTCTCGCACAGGGGCTTATCACGGAAGAGGAATACAGGAACCTTTTGAGCAAGGCTCAAAACGGCGAAGAGGCGTTCTGAAATGAAAAATAGCAAACGTCAAATCGCGGCAAGAGTTCTTTCCATAATTGCCATTGTTCTGTGTTCTATCGTATTACTCCCTTATCTGGATTTCGGTTTTGCCTTTTTTCTTTTAGAGTCGGTGTTGATTCTGCCGCCGTATATATTAGCTTTGGTGTTTGCTATACGCGGTAGGCCGAAAGGCCTTCTTACGGCAGCATTTATAATACTCGCTGTAACCGGGCTTGTTAGCGTCGTCTTCGATATCATTCGTGTTGTGACGGATCCGTATATATTTAGAGCTTTCGAAAATTCAGCCGAATTTCTTTGCAATATAGCGATATTCATTCTTTACATTCTTTTGGCTGTTTGTGCGGTGAAGCGCTTCCAAAATCGTCAGCTTTTTAAAATTTGCTGTTTGGTTGTTTTGTCATTCATTGCAGCATCTCTTTTGTTTGATATTATTTCCAATATGCGATATTATGGCCTTGGAGTATATCCGCTTTTCTTTTGGATTTATCCGATTTCAAGAATTTTGCTGCAAATTGCGTTGCTGCTTTTTGGATTAGAAGCTTCGTCTAAATACGGATATACATTTTACAGCGGTGGTATTGGCAACACTGCAAGAGGATTAGAGCTTCTGGACGACAAATTGAAGTACGGTATAATCTCGGAAGAGGAATACAGAAGAAGGCGGGCGGCGATTGATCCCACATATACGGCCGCCGACAAAGAGACGGATGATATTGCGGCCGTTCTGCGCAACCTTGAGAACAACTTAAAATACGGTTGGATAACCGAAGAGGAGTACAGGGAAAAGAGGGCGGCTATACTGAAAAGCTTGTAGGCGTGCTTTTAGCCGCAAAATCAAATTTAATACACGCGAGGTCGGCAAGCCGCAAAAGGGGCTTGCCGGCTTTTTTGTGCAAAAAATTTTCGCGGTATTGCCCGGCGTCTATTGACTAAGGGGCGGGGCGGTGATAAAATAGAGTGAACTTGTAGGAAAGCCGCGGCGGTGCGCGCACCGGGCGGCTTAAAGGAGGAACACATATGACCCTTGCAGAGCTGAAGCCGGGGGAAAGCGCCGTTATATCCGTGGTCGGCGGGGAGGGCGCGCTTAGGCAGCACTTCCTTGACATGGGGATACTTCCCGGCGCGGAGGTGACGCTTGTTCAGCTTGCGCCTATGGGGGATCCGCTGGAGCTTCGCCTGCACGGCTACGAGCTTACGCTGCGCCTTGCGGACGCGCGCCGCATAACCGTATCCCGCACCAAGGGGAAGGCGGAAGAGAAGGCGGAAGCCGGCCGAAAGGACGCGCCCGACCTTACGGAGCACCCGGGCCTTGGCGAGGGCGGCAGGTACCACGTTAAGGCCGGGGAGCATCCGCTTCCGAAGGGGACGACGCTGACTTTTGCGCTTGCGGGCAACCAAAACTGCGGTAAGACTACGCTTTTCAACCGCCTTACGGGTGCAAACCAACACGTCGGCAACTTCCCGGGCGTTACGGTCGACCAAAAGAGCGGCGCTATACGCGGGCACGCAGATACGCTTGTCACGGACCTGCCGGGGATATACTCGCTGTCGCCTTACAGCAGCGAGGAGATTGTATCGCGCGAGTTTATACTTGGCGAGAAGCCGGCGGCGATAATTAACATTGCTGACGCGACGAACATAGAGCGCAACCTTTACCTGACGCTTCAGCTTATGGAGCTTGACATACCCGTGGTTTTGGCGCTTAACATGATGGACGAGATGCGCGGGAACGGCGGGACGGTGCGCATAAACGAGATGGAAGCGCTGCTTGGCATACCGATAGTTCCCATATCCGCCGCGAAAAACGAGGGCGTGGAGGAGCTTGTGCGCCACGCACTGCACATTGCGCGGTACAACGAGCGGCCGGGAAGGACGGACTTTTGCGACAAGGACAAAAACGGCGGTGCCGTTCACCGCTGCCTGCACGGAATAATGCACCTTATAGAGGACCACGCGAAGGCCGCAGGCATACCCGTGCGCTTTGCCGCGGCGAAGCTTGCGGAGGGCGACGAGAGGGTGCTTTCCTCGCTTGGGCTTGAGGAAAACGAAAAAGAGCTTATCGAACACATCATAGTCCAAATGGAGGAGGAGCGCGGGCTTGACCGCGCCGCCGCCATTGCGGAGATGCGCTTTTCCTTTATACGCGACCTTTGCGAAAAGACCGTGGTAAAGCCCAAAGAGAGCAAGGAGCACATAAGGAGCCGTGCCATAGACCGCATACTTACGGGAAAATACACGGCAATTCCCGCCTTTGTGCTTATAATGGGGCTGGTGTTTTTTCTGACCTTCAACGTCTTCGGCGCCTACCTCCAAGGGCTGCTTGAGGTGGGCGTGGATAAGCTTACGGCTTCAGTAGACGCGCTGCTTACAAAAGCCGCAGTCAACGACGTGCTGCGCTCGCTTATCGTCGACGGTATCTTCGGCGGCGTGGGAAGCGTGCTTAGCTTTGTGCCCATAATAGTTATACTCTTCTTCTTTCTTTCCCTGCTGGAGGACAGCGGATACATGGCGCGCGTCGCCTTTGTAACGGACAAGCTGCTTCGCAAAATAGGGCTTTCGGGGAGGAGCATAGTGCCCATGCTTATCGGCTTCGGCTGCACCGTGCCGGGCGTTATGGCAAGCCGAACGCTTCCCAGCGAGCGCGACAGGAAGATGACCGTTATGCTTACCCCGTTTATGAGCTGTACGGCAAAGCTGCCGGTTTACGGCTTCTTTACCGCCGCGTTCTTCCCCGGGCACGGGGGGCTTATTATGACCGGACTTTACTTTTTGGGGATAGCCATCGGCGTTATCGCGGCGCTGCTTTCAAAAAGCACCGTCTTCCGCGGGGAAGCCGTGCCCTTCGTTATGGAGCTGCCGAACTACCGCCTTCCGGGCGCAAAAAACGTTGCAAGGCTGCTTTGGGACAAGGCGAAGGACTTCCTGCAGCGTGCGTTTACCGTGATACTTATCGCCTCCGTCGTCGTGTGGTTCCTTCAGACCTTTGACTTCAGCTTCAACGTGACGGAGGATTCCAAAAACAGCATGCTTGCCGTTATCTCCGGGAAGCTTGCGCCTGTATTCAAGCCTCTCGGCTTTGGCGACTGGCGCATAGTGACCGCGCTTATCGCGGGCTTTATGGCGAAGGAAAGCGTGGTGTCTACGCTTACGGTGCTTGTCGGAAGCGGGGCTGCGCTCCACGCGGTCATAACGCCGCTCGGCGCGGCTGCGCTGCTTGTGTTCTGCCTGCTGTACACGCCCTGCGTGGCGGCCGTTGCCACCGTTAAGCGCGAGCTTGGCGGAAGGTGGGCGGCTTTGATGGTGGTGTTTCAGTGCTGCACCGCCTGGATTGCCGCTATGATAACGCACCTTGTGGGTGCGCTTTTGGGAGGTTGACGTATGGGCGCTTTGGACATTGTAATTATCGCTGCCGTGGCGGGGGCAGTAGCGGCGGCTGCCGTGTTCCTCTTCCGAAAGAAGGGCTGCGGCGGCTGCAGCGGATGCGGCGGCTGTGCCGGCTGCGGCAGGAAGAAAAAGTAGTTTCAAGCAACTTGCGGGGGTCTTTACGGGCCCCTGCATTTTTTGCCGTTTTTATTTTTCGCTTAAGGCTTGATTTTTTCCTCAATATGTTATACAATGTATGGGTATATTTGTGACTTTTGTACCCTTTGAGAAAGGATATCAAGCCATGGCGGACAGCTGCAGACTGCAGGAGGGCGAGGTAGTCAACCTGCTTGTTACAATAGACAGAAAATATGTAGAGCCGCTTGCGGTTATGATAAAGTCCTATCACGAGACCAATGCCGGCGTGCCGACGGATTTGTACGTTGCGCATTCGGTGCTTACGGACAGCGACCTTCGCCGTATAGAGGCGGCCGCCGAGGGGACCGACGTAAGGGTGCACGGCATATGCCTTGAAAACAGCTGCTTCAAGGACACCCCGGTCATAGAGAGGCTGCCGGAGGAGTCGTTCTTTCGCCTTATTGCGTTCGACTTCCTGCCCGAAAGCGTCCACCGCGTGCTTTACCTTGACCCGGACATTTTGATACGCAAATCCCTGCTTCCGCTTTACACGCTTGACCTTGAGGGCAACCACCTTGCGGCGGCAAGCCATATGCTTGGCGCGAGGAACAGGTTCAACCTCGACCGCATAAACCTTTCGGAAAACGACAAGTACATAAATTCCGGCATAATGCTTATGGACCTGGACGCCATAAGGCGGGATTTTACGATACAGGATATTTTGGACTGTCTTGACGAAAATCTTCAGCTTTTGTGGCTTGGCGACCAGGACCTTATAAACATACTTTTCGGCAAAAGCACCCTGCTTATAGACGAGAAAATATGGAACATGGACGAGCGGACGCTTAAATTCAACCGCAAGACCTTTACGCTGGACGACGTGCGCGAAAAGACCGCCATAATCCACTACAACGGCAAGCACAAGCCCTGGCTTAAGGGCTACAAGGGAAAGCTTGACGTCTTCTACCCGGAGGTGAAGGACAAAGGGCCGGAGCCGAAGGGACGCGTAAAAGAACAGCTTAAGGCGATAAGGTCCATAATAAAGCTTACAAAAACGCAGAAAATATACGTCGCGGGCATAATTCTTGCGCTTATATGCTGCGCCGTTTGCTGGGCGGTTTTCGGCAAAAAGCTTTTCGAAATAATAGAAAAGCCGGAGGTGTTCCGTTCCTGGCTTGACAGGTTCGGCGCCTTCGACGAGATAGTGTTTATACTTGTGCGGGCAGCGCAGACGGTTGTCAAATTCATCCCCGCAGAGCCGCTTGAGATAGGCAGCGGCTACGCCTGGGGCGCCGTCCTCGGCACGCTTTACTGCGTTGTGGGCAACCTGCTTGGCACGCTTGTGATATGGGCGCTTACGCGCAGGCTTGGGAAGAGCTTTGCAAACATGCTTATGCCCTCCAAGAATTCGAAAACCTTGCTTTTATTCCGCGGTACGGACAAAATCTACGTTCTTCTGTTCTTCCTGTACCTCATCCCCGGCTCGCCGAAGGACGGATTTACATACCTTGTGGGCTTTTTGGACGTGAAGCTTGTTCCGTTCCTCGCCATAACCTTTGTCGCAAGGATACCGTCGGTTCTGTCGTCGGCGCTTTGCGGGTCGACGCTTGCGGAAAAGCAGTACCTTATATCGGGTGCGATCTTTTTGGCTACCGTGGTTCTTGCGGTCGTCGGGGGGATTTTATACAAGGCGTATTCCAACAAAAAGCTTCGCGAAAACGGCACGACCAAACCGCGGGGAGAAGAGGAAATCTCAACAATGCAGAAAAACGTCAAAAAGGACTACAGCGAGCGAATACTTACAATACCCAACGTGCTGTCGCTTGTGCGCATACTTATGATACCGGCGATAGTGTGGCTTTACCTTGTCGAGGAATCCGCGCTGTGGACGGCGGTTATTTTGACGGTTTCCGGGCTTACCGACGTGGTTGACGGCTACATTGCAAGGCATTTCGGGATGGTCAGCGATTTCGGCAAGGCCTTTGACCCGGTTGCGGACAAGCTTACGCAGTTCAGCATGCTCGCATGCCTGGTGGTGAAGTCGCCGCTTATCGCCATACCGCTTACCATTCTTATAGTCAAGGAAGTGTGCACCGGCTTGCTTGGCATTGCCGCGATACGCAAATCCGGCGAGGTGAAAAGCGCCGTGTGGCACGGCAAGCTTACCACCTGCGTCATATACCTGCTTATAATAATCCACATCCTATGGATAAATATACCGGATGTCGTTTCCGACCTGTGCATTGTAGCCTGCTCGGCAATGATGCTGCTTTCCTTTACGCTTTACAGCGTAAAGCACATAAAGACGATAAGAAAAAGCGAGGGGAAGTAAAGCGCTTCTTTCGTCCGGAAGGGGGAATTACGTGAAGGATTTTTTTAAAAAGCTTAAAAACGCCAAGATTAAGCCCTTTTATATATTTTGGGGCATTATAATATACTGGGAAGTTATTTTAAAGATTTTCACCTGCGACACGTTTTTTGACCTTGGACTTTTGTTTATGCCCATTTTTTCGCTGGTGTGTGCGCTTATCATACAGTCTGTGTGTTCGCTGGTGAAGCCCGAAAGGGTCAAGCTTTACGGTGGGCTTATGCTGCTTTTTGCGCTTGCTTTGTACGCGACGCAGACTGTATATCACCGCTTTTTCAACAAGTTTCTTATAATTTTTTCCTTAACCTCCGGCGGTGTCGGGCAGGTGCTTGAGGGCAACATTTCCAGAAGCACCCTCGACGCGATACTTAGGGCTACGCCGATTGTTCTGCTTTTCCTCATACCGATGCCGCTTTACATAGCCTTCTTTTCCCGCTTTGCCGACACGCAGTACAAGCCGAAGAAGAAGGGGATTTGGATAGGCTCTGCCATCGGTATACACATTATCACCGTGCTTGTGATAATGCTTACGCCGAAGGTTACGGACGTGCAGTCCGGGCTTTACGACCCAAGCTTTTCCGTTACAAACTTCGGCCTTCTGCGCACGGAGGCGCTTGACGTAAAGTACAACCTTTTAGGCCTTCCGCAGCGGTTTGCGCTGGCGGAGGAGGAGTCGGAAAATGCGGCTGCAACGCTTACGCCGCCGGCAAGCCCGGACGAGGCCAACGTTTGCGATATAGACTTCGCCGCCCTTGCGGAAAGCGAGGAGGACGAGACGCTTAACACCCTTAACAGCTATTTTGCGGAGAAGCGGCCGACAAACAAAAACGAATACACCGGCATGTACGAGGGGTACAACCTTATTTTTGTGGTTGCAGAGGGCTTCTCGCCCTATGCAATTGACGCCGACCTTACGCCGACGCTTTACAAAATGCAGAACGACGGCTTTAAGTTTACGAACTTCTACACCCCCATATGGGACGTGTCGACCTCCGACGGCGAGTACACCGCCTGCACGGGACTTATACCGAAGTCCGGCGTTTGGAGCTTTTACAAATCCTCGGAAAACTACATGCCGTACTGCCTTGGCAACATGTTTGAAAGCATCGGCGTTGAAGAGACCTACGCCTATCACGACAACAGCTACACCTACTATCGGCGCGACCTTTCGCACCCGAACATGGGCTACAACTTCAAGGGGCTTGGCAACGGCGTGGAGAAGTATGTGGAGAACGTTTGGCCGCAGTCCGACCTGGAGATGATACGCGGCTCTGTGCCGGAATACATAGACGGTGAGAAGCAGTTCCACGCCTACTACATGACGGTAAGCGGGCACCTTCACTACGACACAAGCAAGAACGCGATGGCTGCGAAGAACTGGGATCTTGTGAAGGACCTTGACTGCAGCGACATGATAAAGGCGTACTACGCCTGCAACATAGAGCTTGACCGTGCCATGGAGGCGCTTCTTGACGCGCTTAAGGAGGCCGGCGTTGCCGACAAAACGGTCATTTCCATAACGCCGGACCACTACCCCTACGGGCTTAAGCAGGAGGGAATTGACCCCTACGAGGCTTGGGACGAGATGTTAGGTCACGAGGTTGACCCGGTGTTTGAGCTTTACAAAAGCTGCTTTTTGCTTTACTGCCCGGGCACCAAGAACGCGCCCACAATAAGCAAGCCCTGCTACAGCGCCGACATTCTGCCGACGATTTTGAACCTTTTCGGGTTTGAATACGACTCGCGCCTGCTTATGGGAAGCGACATACTGTCCGACTCGGAAGGGCTTGTGATACTTTCCGACCACTCGTTTATAACGGAAAGCGGCAAGTACGACGCAGTGGACGAGGTCTTTACTCCCTTCGTAAAGGACGTCTTTACGGAGGACTCTGCCGACAAATATGTTGAAGCTATGGAGGCGAAGATCTCCAACATCTTCAAGGTCTCGGCGAAAATACTTGAAACCGACTATTACAGATACATCTTCAAAAACGACGAATACGTAAAGCCGGAATAATTTAAAAAAAGGAGTGTTCAACCGTGTGCACAGCAGCAACCTATAAAACCAAGGACCACTACTTCGGGCGGAATTTGGACTATGAATTTGCCTACAATCAAACCGTCACCGTGACACCGCGTAACTACCCGTTCCGCTTCCGCAAAATGGGCGTACTCGAAAGCCACTACGCCATGATAGGCATGGCGTTCGTGCAGGAGAACTACCCGCTTTATTACGACGCGATAAACGAAGAGGGGCTCAGCATGGCCGGGCTTAACTTCCCGGGGAATGCGGACTACAAGCCGGAGGATCCCGAAAGGGACAACGTCACCCCCTTCGAGTTTATCCCCTGGATACTGGGACGCTGTGCGACCGTTGCGGAAGCGCGCGGGCTGCTTTCGCGCCTGAGCCTGCTTAACGAGAACTTCAGCGACATGCTTCCGCTGTCTCCGCTTCACTGGATAATATCCGACAGGGACGAAAGCATAGTTGTGGAATCCGTAAAAGAAGGGCTTAAGGTCTACGACAACCCGACGGGGGTGCTTACAAACAACCCGCCGTTCGACTATCACCTTACAAATCTTGCAAACTACATGGCGCTGTCGCCGGAGGATCCGAAAAACAGCTTTGCGCCTGACCTGAAGCTTAAGCCCTACAGCCGCGGCATGGGCACGCTGGGGCTGCCGGGCGACCTTTCCTCTGCCTCGCGCTTCGTCAAGGCAGCGTTTACACGCCTTAATTCCCTTTCCGGCGAGACAGAGTCGGAAAGCGTCAGCCAGTTCTTCCACATCCTCGCCTCCGTCGCCCAACAGCGCGGCTGCTGCAAGGTCGAAGGCGGGTACGAGTACACCATCTACTCCTCCTGCTGCAATACCGACAAGGGCATCTACTACTACACCACCTACGAAAACAGCCGCATAACCGGCGTCGATATGCACCGCGAAAACCTCGACGGCTCCGCTCTCGTAAGCTACCCGCTTGTAGAGGGACAGCAGATATATATGCAGAACTGACGGTTTATTTAGTTATTATTTAGGACGGGCTTTTCGCCCGTCCTGTGTTTTTATATGAGGGGACTCGGTCCCCTCATGGCTCTCTAAATTAGGCTTAACAAATATCATGGCTTTTTAGGCCCAAAGGGCACAGCCCTTTGGAAACCCGAGCTGACAACGCAGGCTGCGCCGCATTGATGTATAGGCTGTTTGCACGTATGCTGCGCCGGCGGCAAGGTAATAAGTAATAGTGAATAGTGAAGAAGTGCGGTGTCCGCCTATGGCGGACGTTATTTAATTAAATATGCTGCTGCTAATTTGAGGCTAAAGACTTAAAATAATTCAAGCAGAAAAGGCATTTGATAAACGCACGAAGTTACAGTTAGATTATGCAATATACAATATAATGCAGAAAAAGCGCAGCTTTTTCATCCGCACTTCTTCACTATTACCTATTACCTATTAACTAAAAAATCGGCCGCCACTGCCGACAGTGGCGGTCGATTGCGCTTTTATGGGATCATTTCATGATAAGTGGCGGCATTTCCAAGAGATTGTGCCAGGTGCCTGCCTGCTTCCTCTCCGCATAGTCGCGGAGTATGGCAATCCAAATCTTGTAAGGGTCCTGCAGGATGTGATAAGAGCCGTCGGACGACCACCTGCGGACAAAGAAGCCCTTCCCGTCCGTCATGGGGGTGGAAACGTCTATAAAGTCCACGCCGACCTCATTGCAGTGCTCCAGCACAATGTTGTTGTAGGTTCTTATGTGCTCGTTGTTGACAAGACTTAAGTCAATCTCCTCGCCGCGGCCGGTGTTGTAGGTGCCGGAAAGGATCACGAGGTTAAGGTCGGGGTTCTCCGCCTTTATAAGGTCTATTCCGCGGATGGCGAGAGATGCGGCGACCTCCACGCAGTCGGAAGGGCCGCTGCCGCGCTTCATGTCCGAATAAGGCATAAGCCCTATGTACAGCGTGTTTACGCCCATCGCCTTCGGGAGATCCTGAAAATAGTACGCCTGCCCGTTGTACTTGGGAAGCGGGGTTTCGGGATCGTTGACGTCGCCGTTTTCGTTGATGTAAAAGCTCATTCCCACACCTGCGGAAAAAGCTGCGTCGCCGAGGATATTGGGGTCGATACTGTCGCGCCAGTTCTCAACATACCTGCCGAAGTGCATCATCATGGAGTACCCTATGAACACCGAGCTGTTGAAGAACTCGTCCGTTTCGACGTACTGCAGATCCTTAGGCACGCTTATCGGCTTGCTGTAGCCGGGAAGGAATTTGTCGCCGTTGCCGTAGACGGTGTTGTCTGCGCTTTCCTCCGAAGCTTCCTCGGAATCAGGACGCTCCGCACTGCACACATCTACCGTAATAAGGCTCTCCTCTGCGGCAGAGGCCGTTTCCTCCGCGCTGCTTTGCTTTTCCTCCTCTGCGGACGCTGCGGTGCTTTCTCCGCCTTCGCTTCCGCCGCTGCAGCCCGCAAGCAGGCCAAGCGCCGTAAGAGACGCCAAAATCAAACACATTATTGCCTTTTTCACGGCAAAGTCCCTCCTGTCAGTCAAATGTAAATTCACCGGCCTGCGGCAGCTTCGGAAGCCTCGGCTTCACCTTAAGCAGGTCAAACTTAAACTTTTTGCAAAGCCCGTCAAAGCGCACAACGCCCTTATAAGCGCAGATGCAGGCCTCGCTTCCGCACACTTCCTCCGCGTGCTCGCAGTAAAGGCATATTCTGTTTTCGTCCGGGCATTTTGCCCCGGTCTTCCCGAAAAACATATTATAACCTCAGCTTTTAAAATCGTACATATATTTAAGCAGCTCTACCGTGTAGCTGCCGGCGTCGGCGCTTGCGCAAAGGTAGATGCGCCTTCCCGTCTTCTCCGTCCAGTCGTCGGCGTAATAAAAGCCGTTTGCCTCGTGTATGTCAAGCTTGTAAAGCAAAACGCCGTACTGCTCCGCCTCGTTTCCGAGTCCGGCGGCAACAGAGCTTACGTCAAGAAGAAGCCCCTTTTCCGCAAGGTAGGTGTAAACGTCGCTGTCTAAGAGAAGTATCTTCCCGCCCTTTGCCATATCCTCGGCCGCCTTCTTTTCCGCATCCGTAAAGATGTGCTGCCCGTCCCTGTACTTAAGCTGCATGGACTCGTACTCCAGCACCGGGACGGTGTTCGGGTCGTTCTGCCTTGCTATATAGTAAAGGCTTTCCTCCATATAGTTCACGGCGTTGTCGTAAAGGTCCCTGTCGCCGATAAGCGCCATATGCACGGTCTCCCGCACAAGACCTTCCTTTTTGTGGGAGAGAAGACCTTTAAAGAAATCCGCACAGTTTTTGTAAAGCTCCGGCGCGCCGTCGTAGCTGTAAGCCCCGTCCGTGCCGTTTGCGCGCAGGCAGACGACGGTGTTGCGGGGCATGTTGTCAAAGCCCTTCTCCTCCGCAATGTCAAGGTATTTAAGCTTTATGCCGTGACCCTCGATGGAGTTCTCCGGCTCCTCGCCCAAAACCGCCTTAAGCGGTGCTAAAACCTTGTGGGAGAGAAGCCAGTCGAAGCTGTCCCCGTCGACGAAAAAGATATAGTGCTCGCCGGCGACGACCTCCGTCTGCAGCCTGCCCCTCGTCTTCTCATCGTTTTGGCTCATAAAGGCAATGTCTATGTTCTTCTCGCCGTCGCCGTTCACGTCGCGGTAAAGGTCGGCAAAGTCCTTTTGCACAGCCTCCCTGTTGGAGTTGCCTATGTCAAAGTCCCCAACGTAAACTATGCCGACGTCCGGGTCTGTGTTCCCCGCGCACTGCGCCACCGTAACAGCAACGACCAGCAGTATAAAGGCGCCGAAAAGTATGTGCCACTTGTGATAGTACCAAAGATTGGAAAAGAAGGAAGAAACCTTCGATTTGCCCATGTAAAACCCCTGCTTAACTCAAAAATCCTTCAATTATCACGGCCTCTGCCTCCTCGGCGCTGAGGCCGAGCGTCTGCAGCTTCAAAAGCTGCTCGCCGTTTATCCTGCCGATGGCCGCCTCGTGTATTATCGAAGCCTCCGCGCTGTTGGCCTTTATCTCCGGTATGCTGCCGACGGATGCCTTATCCATTATGATGGCGTCGCACTGTATATGCGCGCTGCAGGCCGCGTTGCCTATCGCCTTCGGGTGGAAAACCTGCGCGGAGCTGTCCCGCGCGACGGAGCGCGACACGATTTGAAGGCTGCTGTCCCTGCCGTTTAAGAACACCTCTACGTCCGACTTCGCCTCCTGCGACGCGTGCGTGACAAGCCTTTCGGAGATGTTGAAGCGCGACGACGCCGACAGGTACGCAACGGTGCTTCGCTTTGTGGAGGTTATGCCGCGTATCTGCGAGGTCTCCATGTCGAAGACCGACCCTTCGCCGAGCATGATAACGGTCGAGGGGTTCATAACCGCGTCGCCGCTGCCCTCTCCGTAATGCTTTTCCACATATTTGACGCGGCAGCCCCTGCCGACCTTGAAGGTGTGAATGCCGCTGTGCGAGCTACCGCAGCTGCCGCTGTTGCAGATGCCGCAGCCGGCGATTATCTCCACCTCTGCCCCGTCGCCTATCACAAAGTCGTTTACAACGCTTTCCTCAAGCCCGCTTTCGGTAAGTATGACGGGTATATACACGCTTTCGCTTTTTGTGCCCGGCTTTATTATTATGTCTATGCCGCTGCCGTCGGCCTTGCTTTCTATGTCAATGTTTTCGGTAACGGCGCGCGCCGCCTTCTGCCCGTTTTTGCGCACGTTGTAAGCGCCGCCGGGCAGCGTGGGCATGGAAGCCACTATGTCAAGCAGGCGCATGTCGCCCGAAAGAAGATTGTTCTCCACCTTTGCTTCGCCCCCCTTAACAGCCGTTTGCCTTTATGCAGTCCTTGCGGAATATGTCCGTTAGAAGAGGCAGCATCTTTTTTGTCTCGCCCACGTCCGCAAGGGTCCCGTCGGCAATTACCGCAATCCTGTCCGCCATCTGCATGACGCGCTCCTGGTGAGAAATTATCATAAGCGCGCCGCTTTTCTCCCGCCCGAGGGTGGCGAATGCGTTTACAAGCATGTTGAACGACCAGATGTCTATGCCTGCCTCCGGCTCGTCGTAAATGGCAACGCGAAGGCCGCGTATAAGCAGCGACGCGACCTCTATCCTCTTAAGCTCGCCGCCGGAAAGCGTTGCGTCCAGCGAACGGTTCAAATAGTCCGCCGCGCAAAGCCCCACGCGGGAGAGGTAACGGCAGCACTCCGCGTCGTCCACTTCTCCCCCTGCCGCTATCGACAGAAGGCGCTTCACCGTAAGCCCCTTAAACCGGGGCGGCGACTGGAAAGCGTAGCCTACGCCGAGGCGTGCCCTTTCCGTAATGCCCTTTTCGGTTATGTCCTCCCCGTCAAGAAGTATCCTCCCGGACGCGGGGCGTATTATGCCCATGGCAAGCCTTGCAAGCGTGCTTTTGCCGCCGCCGTTCGGCCCAGTGACGACAAGTATCTCGCCGTCGTTCACGTCAAGGCTGAGCCCCTTTATTATATCCGCGCCGTCGTCCGGCGCGTTGTAGCATACACTGTCAAATCTAAGCAAAGTGTTTTTGACCTCCTGATTTATGTCCGCACAAAGATAATACCCCAATTTTGCTATATGTGATTATACCAATTTTTTTGGCCTGTGTCAACACAATTTTTGACCATATAGCTATTGACGGGCGGCTTAAAAAGTAGTAATATTGAAGTTAGACAAATATACAGAAACGAGGAATAATTATGAGCAGAATTTACAACTTTTCGGCCGGCCCGTCCATGCTGCCGGAAGCGGTTCTCAAAATCGCCGCCGCCGATATGCTTGACTACAGGGGCAGCGGCATGTCCGTTATGGAGATGAGCCACCGCTCGCCTGTTTACGACAAGATAATCAAGGACGCGGAGGCTTCTTTGAGGAAGCTTATGAATATTCCCGACAACTACAAGGTGCTGTTCCTTCAGGGCGGTGCAACGCTTCAGTTCTCGGCGGTTCCGCTTAACCTTATGAAGACCGGCAAGGCAGACTATATCGTTTCCGGCCAGTTCTCCGGCAAGGCCGCCAAGGAGGCGGAAAGGTACGGCACGGTCAACGTGGTCGCTTCCGGCAAGGACGTAAACTTCGTTTCCGTCCCCGTCGTGCCGAAGGAGGCGTTTTCGGAGGATGCGGACTACGTGCACATCTGCTACAACAACACCATATACGGCACCACCTTTAACTACATACCCGACACGGGCGACGTTCCGCTTGTTGCGGATATGTCGTCGTACATCCTCTCCGCACCCGTGGACGTTAGCCGCTTCGGCATGATTTACGCCGGCGCGCAGAAGAACATGGCGCCTGCCGGGCTTACCGTTGTGATAGTGCGCGAGGATCTTTTGGGCTTTGCAAGGCAGGACTGCCCCGTATACATGGACTACAAGGTTCAGGCAGACAACGGGTCCATGTACAACACCCCGCCCTGCTATCCGATTTACATAGCCGGCCTTGTTTACGACCACCTCTTGAACCTCGGCGGGCTTGAGGCTATGCAGAAGATAAACGAGAAGAAGGCTGCCGTGCTTTACGACTTTCTCGACTCGTCGTCGCTGTTCAAACCCACCGCAGTGAAGGAGTTTCGCTCTCTTATGAACGTGTGCTTCGTCACCGGCGACGCAGAGCTTGACAAGCAGTTCTGCGCAGAGGCTGCAGAGGCGGGCTTTGTCAACCTGAAGGGTCACCGCTCCGTCGGCGGCATGAGGGCATCCATCTACAACGCCATGCCGGCAGAGGGCGTTGACAAGCTTGTTGAATTTATGGAGAATTTCGAAAGGGCGCACAAATAATGAAAAACATAGCACTGCTTAACAAAATAGGCGCAGCAGGCCTTAAAAAGTTTGACGTGGCAGAGTACAACATCGGCTGCGATATAGAGGAGGCGGACGCGGTTATGGCCCGTTCCGCCGCCATGCACGACACGGTCTTCGGCAAAAATCTTGTCGCCATCGCGCGCGCGGGCGCGGGTGTGAACAACATACCCGTTGACAGGTGCGCGGAGGAGGGCATTGTCGTTTTCAACACGCCCGGCGCAAACGCCAACGGCGTTAAGGAGCTTACCGTTGCCGCGCTGCTGCTTGCGTCCCGCAACGTTTCCGGCGGTATAGCCTGGGCGAACAGCCTTGAAGGCGAGGAGGACGTTGCAAAGGCCGTAGAGGCGGGCAAAAGCGCCTTTGCAGGGCCGGAGCTTTTGGGCAAAACCCTCGGCGTGATAGGCCTTGGCGCGATAGGCGGCATAGTCGCCAACTGCGCAAGCAGCCTCGGCATGAAGGTAATAGGCTGCGACCCGTACATCACGGTCGACAACGCCTGGCACCTTTCCCGCGCGATAATAAAGGCAGACAGCTTTGACGAGATCTTTGAGAAGTGCGACTATATAACCGTTCACGTTCCCTCCACAAAGGACACGCGCGGCATGTTCAACGCGCGCAGCTTTTCGCTTATGAAGGACGGCGTGAGGATTGTGAACCTCTCCCGCGCGGACCTTGTAAACACCGCAGACCTCAAGGCGGCGATTGAAGAGGGCAAGGTCGCCGCGTATGTGACGGACTTCCCGACCAACGACACAATAAACTGCGACAAGATCGTGTGCATGCCGCACCTCGGCGCTTCCACGCCGGAGTCGGAGGACAACTGCGCAAGCATGGCAGCAAGCGAGCTTATCGGTTTCCTCGAAAACGGCATAATAAAGAACAGCGTAAACTACCCCAATATAGAGATGCCCCGTCAGTGCGAGCACAGGCTTCTCGTCCTGCACGAGAACGTGCCCAACATCGTTTCGCAGATATCCGGCAAGGTAAGCGAGGCGGGCGTCAATATAGAATCCATGCTTAACCGCTCTAAGGGTGCAAACGCGTGCAGCGTGCTTGACACCAAGGACTGCGTGCCTGCCGAGACGGCGGACGCAATAAAGGCCATACAGGGCGTAAGACGGGTTATAATTTTCTAAATTAAAATATAAAGAAGGTTGTTTGTTTTGAAGCTTTCTACGGAATTCAACTACGGCAGCATACTTTTCGGCACAGAGGAAGCCATACGTCTTATGGCGGAGTGCGGCTTTGACGCGGTCGACTACTCTATGTTCGACCTGACGCGTGAGGACAACCCCGTGAACCACGACGGCTGGCGGGAGCGCATGGCGTCCTTCCGCCGCATTGCGGAGGAAAACGGCATTTGCTTCAACCAGACGCATGCGCCCTTCCCCTCCTTTAAAAAGGGCGACGCGGCGTACAACGAAGCCACCTTCCCGCAGCTTGTGCGCGCAATAGAGGCGACGGCGATTTTAGGCGCGAAGCACGTCGTTATGCACCCGCAGCCTACGGGCGGCAACGATTTGGAGGAGAACAAGGCGTTTTTCGAAAGGCTTGCTCCGTACTGCAGGCAGTTTGGCGTGAAGATAGCGATAGAGAACCTTATAGGCGAGGCGTTTTTTGCCAAGCCGGAGCAGCTTTCCGCGCTGATAGATTCGCTTGACGGAAGCTGCTTTACCGGGCTTTTGGACATAGGGCACGCTTCGATAAACGGCGTAGGCGCGCCGGAGTTTATAAAGGCGTTCGGCAAGCGTCTTTCCGCCCTGCACGTGCACGACAACGACCGTGTTCACGACTGCCACAACCTGCCCTACACCAAGGGGCTGGATTGGGACGCTATATGCACCGCCCTTGCCGAAAGCGGCTATGAAGGCGATTTGACCTTTGAGGCGGGCTTTTTCGTGCGGCAGTTCCCGAAGGAGCTTGCAAGGGACGCCTATCACATGATGGGCGCTGTGGGAAAGTACCTTGTGAGTGCAATTGAGGCTAAGAAGAAGCAATGACCGTAAACGGACTTTTTTACAGAACCCTTCCCTTCGAGGCAACGCACCTTGAGGGCAGCTTTGAAGGTGTAAAGGTCGAGGGCGGCTTTCTTTGCCTTGACGGCGCTGACAGGGGCGTTTACACCTCCAATCCCATACAGGTGCCGGAGTGTGACACGCTTCTTGTATCCTGGAACTGCTACCGTTTCGGGGGCAGTGTGGAGATGCTTTTGTCCTACAAAAAGCCGGACGGCAGCTACAGCGGCTTTTTCTCCTACGGGCTGTGGGGCACAAAGCCCGCAAGCAAAAGCCGAAAAGCCGACGAGGGCGTTATGGACGAGGACACGCTGACGCTTCCCTGTAAGACGGACAGCGTCATTGTGCGCGCCGTGCTTACCTCCGGCGAGGACGGCAGCGGCGACCCGCGCCTTGTGCGCTTCGGCGTGACCCACAACGGAAAGCCGAACTTCACCGTGGACGGCAGGGTGCTTCCCGACGAGGTGCTTCTTCACGTAAAGCCGCGCTCTCAGATGGCTGTGCCGAAAATCGGGAACATCATATGCAGCCCCACCTCCACCGCCATGTGCATGGACTACAAGGGGCTGAGCCTGCCTACAGAGGACGTCGCCGCGCAGTGCTTTGACTACGGCGCGAGGATTTACGGCAACTGGCTTTTCAACGTCGCCTGCGCCGGCGAAAACGGCTTTAAGGCGCATTTCGACATCTACGACGTCGACGCGGCAAGGCACTGCCTTGCGTGCGGTACGCCGCTTGCGTTTTCCATACGCACGGAAGCGGGGCAGATAACCAACGCGCCGCAGGCCTACACGCACGGGCACCTTATCTGCGTGACGGGCTACAAGGTCATAGACGGCAGGCTGCATTTTGCCGTGAACGACCCCGCCTGCAGCGACGTAAATGAAGTAAGCCGCTTCTACGACGCGGCAGAGCTTGACTCCGGCTGGAAGCTTAAGGCGGTTTACGTGATAAAATAGCGAATATGCAAAAAATGACGCCGCGTGCTTCTCTCGCACGCGGCGGCTTGGTTTTTTGGTGTTTTACTCTTCTTTGTCTGCGTTTTTGCCCGACAGGAGAAGGTTTGCAAGTATGCCGAGGATAAGCGCGCAGGCGACGGAGGTTATGTTTATCTTGCCGCCGTAGAAGGAGACGGTAAGCCCGCCGATGCCCGCTATGAGGATGGTGCTGACAACGAACAGATTCCTGTTCTTGTTCAGATCCACGCCCTGAACCATCTTAAGGCCGCTTACCGCGATGAAGCCGTAAAGCGCCATGCACACACCGCCCATCACGCAGGAGGGGATGGAGTTTACAAAAGCGACAAAGGGCGTGAAGAACGCCACGATTATGGAAAGCACCGCAGCGCCGAGTATGCTGTAAACCGACGCGTTCTTGGTTATCGCAACGCAGCCGACGCTTTCGCCGTAGGTGGTGTTGGGGCAGCCGCCGAACAGCGCGCCCGCCATAGAGCCGACGCCGTCGCCAAGGAGGGTGCGGTGGAGACCGGGCTCCTCAAGCAGGTCGGACTCTATAATCGAAGAGAGGTTCTTGTGGTCGGCTATATGCTCCGCAAACACGACGAAGGCAACAGGGACGTATGCAACCGCAATGGATGCGATATAGCTGCCGGAAAGCTCTTTAAACGAGCCGAAGGCGTCCAGGAACACAAAGTCCGGAAGCGCGAAGAAGCTTTCAACCGTAACGGGGCTGAACACGGAGGTTATCTTAGAGAAGTCTATTATCTTTATCGCGTCGAAGCTGCAGGCGTTGCCTATCGCGGTGAGAATTGCCGCAAGGGCATAGCCGGAGAGGATGCCTATTATAAACGGTATAAGCTTCGGCATTTTCTTGCCGTAGGTGGAACAAATCATAACGATGGCAAGCGTGAAGATGCCGACAAGTATCGCCGCATAGGGCGAGCAGACGGAAGCGCCTGCGGCGTCCTTAAGACCGCCGTTCTGCAGGTCGCCTATGGCGTTGCCGGCAAGGGAAAGCCCTATTATGGCAACGGTCGGGCCGATAACCACGGCGGGCATCAGTTTGTTGACCCAGCCGACGCCGGCAAGCTTAACGATAAGCGCGATAAGCACGTAAACAAGGCCTGCCATAACCGCGCCTATGATAAGGCCGAGGTATCCCAGCGCCATTGAAACGCCGCCCGCAAATGCCGCCGTCATAGAGCCTATAAACGCGAAGGAAGAACCGAGGAAGACGGGGCTTTTGAACTTGGTAAACAGCAGGTAAACGATAGTGCCTACACCGGCGCCCACAAGCGCCGCAGCGGGACTAAGTCCGTTCCCCACAATGACGGGCACGACAAGCGTTGCCGTCATTATCGCAAGAAGCTGTTGGACAGAGAAGACAATAAGCCTTGCAAATGGAGGCTTATCTTTGACGTTGTAAACCATTTTCATAAAAAGTGGCCCTCCGTAAAAATAATATTATCAACACCGCCGCGTGCGGCGGATTATGACCTTCCTCAAAGCTTTTGCATTTTTATTTATGAAACAGACGGTTTGTTTGATATCTCGGCTCGCAGGTCAGATTTATGCCCAAACGGCGGTACATATCCTCGTCTATCTGCGAAAGTATCACGGTCGAATGTGCCTCCGCCCCGCGGAGAAGCGAAAGGCAATCCGCAGCCGCGCGCGACACCTCGTTTGCGGTGGCGCTTATCGTAAGGGCTATAAGCAGCTCGTCCGTGTGCAGGCGCGGGTTTTTGTTGCCCAAAAGCCCAAGCTTCAGCCGCTGTATCGGCTCTATAACCTCCGGCCTTATGAGAAGCTGCTTCTTCTCTATGCCGCCTATAGCCTTCACCGCGTTAAGCAGTGCGGCGCTTGCGGCACCTAAAAGCTCGCTCGTCTTGCCGGTTACTATTCTCCCGTCGTTAAGCTTTATGGCGACCGCCGGCTGCCCGCCGGTGTCCTCCGAGCGCTTAAGCGCAGCAGGGACGACGCTCCTGTCCTCAACGCAGATGCCGGCCTGCCGCATTATGACCTCTATCTTCCGTATGGCGCTTTCGTTGTCCTGCCCCTTCTTCTTTTCGCAAAGGGCGGCAAAGTATCGCCGTATTATCTCGTCCTTCGCCGCTTCGCACACGGCCTCGTCGTCCTCTATGCAAAAGCCCGCCATATTGACACCCATATCCGTGGGCGACTTGTAGGGGCTTTTGCCCTCTATATGCTCGAAAATGGCGTTCAAAACGGGGAAAACCTCAACGTCCCTGTTGTAGTTCACCGCCGTGCTGCCGTAGGCCTCCAAATGAAAGGGGTCTATCATGTTGACGTCGTTTAAATCCGCCGTCGCCGCCTCGTAGGCGAGGTTGACGGGGTGTTTAAGCGGCAGGTTCCATATCGGGAAGGTCTCAAACTTCGCATATCCCGCCTTTATGCCGCGCTTGTACTCGTGATAAAGCTGGGAAAGGCAGGTCGCCATCTTGCCGCTGCCGGGTCCGGGAGCCGTCATAACCACAAGCGGACGCGTCGTCTCTATATAATCGTTCTTGCCGAAGCCCTCGTCGCTTACTATCGTGGACACCGCCACGGGGTAGCCGTCTATGGGGTAGTGCAGGTACACGCGTATGCCAAGCTTCTCCACCCTGTTTTTAAAGGCGTCCGCAGCGGGCTGACACGCGTACTTGGTTATTACCACGCCGCCGACGTACAGCCCCATGTCGCGGAACTCGTCGATAAGGCGCAGCACGTCCTCGTTATAGCTGATGCCGATGTCGGAACGAACCTTGCTTTTTTCAATGTCCTCGGCGCTTATCACAACGACAATTTCAACGTCGGACGCTATGCTGCAAAGCATGCGTATCTTGGAATCCGGCACAAACCCGGGCAGCACGCGCGAGGCATGGTAATCGTCAAAAAGCTTGCCGCCAAACTCCAGGTAAAGCTTGCCGCCAAACTCCTTAATGCGCTTGCTTATATTCTCCGACTGCTTTTTTATGTAAAGCTCGTTGTTGAAACCGCGACGTGACACCCCACAAATCCCCTCTTTCACACTTTGTTACAGTTTAGCAAAAAATGTCGTCTTTTTCAAGTACTACATTAAATTTTTTGACCGTCATTTTGCAAAACTATTTCACAATAAATTTGTTGACATTATACAAATTTTGTATATAATAGTAGTATAGGTCGAAAAAAGGGAGGTTGTATATGGACAAAACACGTTTAAAAGACACATCGGTAAACATGGCACTTATGCTTTCGGGCTGCGTTATCTACGCAGTGGGCATAGGGCTTTTCTTAGACCCCAACGGGCTGTGCCCGGCCGGTGTCTCCGGCCTTGCCATAGCCGTTAATAAGTGGATAGAGTTCCTTTGCGGCGGAACGCCGCTTTCTACGGGTGCAATAATAGCGGTGTTCAACGTGCCGATAATGATTCTCGGAATCGTGAAGCTGGGCAAGAAGTTTTTTATCTCCACCATTTTTGCGACCCTTGCGTCCTCCGCGCTTATCGACCTGTTTGAAAACTTCATCCCCATACCGACAAACGAGCTTCTGCTTGCAAGCGTGCTTGGAGGCGCTTTTATGTCGCTTGGGATGGGGCTTGTCTTCCGCGCGGGGGCGACCACCGGCGGCACGGACGTTATAGTGCGCGTTCTGCGCAACAGCAAGAAGTACAAGCACATTAAAACCGGGCAGATGTTTTGGTTCTTTGACGGCACGGTGGTTTTGATATACGCGCTTACAATGCGCGACGTGTCCGTTCTGCTTTACGCGATAATGACGCTTGCGGTGCAGACCTTCGTGCTGGACGCGGTGCTTTACGGCGTGGACAGCGCAAAGCTTTTGTTTATAGTAAGCGACAAGCAGAAGGAGATCTGCGCCTACCTGCTGGAGGACATCGACACCGGCGTTACCATGATAAACGGCACCGGCGCCTATACAGGCAAGGACAAGCAGGTCATAATGTGCGTGGTGAAGAAGCACGTGCTGCCGAAGGTGCGTGACTTTGTAAGCAGCGTCGACCCGAGGGCGTTTATTATAATCGCAAAGGCAACGGAGATATACGGAGAAGGATACAAGGATCACAAGTCAGAGGAGATCTGACTCCGGTTGGTAAAAACGGCGCAGAACACGAAAAAATATTAAATATCAAAGAGGAAGGCAACGTGACGGCGCGCCGTCACGTTGCCCTCTCATTATTATATTTTTTTCGTTCGTGACGAACTTCGCCTCGCAGTACTTAGTACAGCTTCAGCTCAGTTCACCCCGTCTGAATCCGTTTTTCCTCAACCGCCAAGGCGCAGAACCTGAGGCGCGGGCGCTTGTTTTGTTGCTTTAATAACTTACGTTCAAATTAGTGTTAGCGGAATACAAGTCGCTGTGAAAGATCATAGCCTGATACATTTTGATAACTTCTAAACTAAAATCGTTGTCATCAAAGCCTAAGGAGTCAAAATGCAGACCTATCCACTTTTCGCCGCACTTGATGACCGGACCGGGAACAGACATCCCGCTGCCGAAGTCTGCGGTAAAGGCGTCCTCAGCCGCCGGCTTTAAGCCGTATATAAGCCTTATATATTTCACTACAGAAGACTGTTTTTCGAATGGAAGCCATTCTTCGTAGGAAGCAACACGTGTTGGTTTTTTAAAGACAACGCTTTTTCTGCCCGTTTCGGGTAAAAACCCGCCCTGAAACAGGGGAGTGATGGTATAGGTGCCGAAGGGCGTCTTAAGCTTGTAGTTGGTATAATCAGCCACGCCAAACCCTGTGCTTGATTTTGAATAAGTCTCGCCGTCCCCAAGCTCCAGCCGAACAAAGTCGAGGTCTTCGCATATCTCCGCCCACTCGCTGTCCATGCCGGCAAGGAAGGCGTCGTCCACGTCCTTCTCGTCTATGTCCGACCAATTGTCGGTTCTTATGACGGCGTACTTCTTTCCGTTTTCGTCTATGCCCTTGATTACTTCGCCGTAATACTTTGTCTGCACCGCAGCGCTGCTGCCTTCCGCTTCCGTCGTTTCGTCTGCCGTTTCGTCCGCGCTTGCGTCCGCACCGTCCTTACTGCAACCCGCAAACGACAAAACCGCAGCCAGTGCAAGCAGTAAAACCAAAAGCTTTTTCATGTAGATGCTCTCCTTTCTTCAATTCCTGCGGGCAAAACTCCCTCGGCTTTCCCGTGGGCCGCTTGCCCGTACAAATTTATTATACACTACCCTCCATGCTTGTCAATGGCTTTTTTGTAAATTATTGCCGTTTTCAGCCGCCGGTGTGAAGGTACTTTGCGAAGCGGCCGAGGTCCTTTTCCTCGCAGTAGGCGACGACGGAAAGGCTGCCGTCGTCGTTGTAGCCGGAGCTTTCCACCTCCGCAGACGCGTACAGGGCAGAGGCCTTGCCTGCCTCCGCTGCCGGGAATAGGAAGTCCGCCCTGCGCTTGCCTCCCCTTACGGTCTCCTCAAGCCTTTGAAGGAACTCCGGCACGCCTTTGCCCGTCTTTGCGGATATTTCAATTACCCCTGCCGGCACAAGCTGCTGCGGGTCGGCCGCGTCCATCTTGTTGTAAACGCGAAGCAGCGGCTTGTCTCCGCCGCAAAGCTCGTCTATAAGCGAGTCGGTGACGGCGGCCTTGCGCTGTATCTCGTCGGCGCTTTCCGAGCCGTCCGTAAGGTGTATAATTATATCGGCGTACTTCAGCTCGTCAAGCGTGGATTTAAACGCCTTGACGAGGTGGTGCGGCAGCCTGTCTATAAAGCCGACGGTGTCGGTAAGCAGCACCTCTGTGCCGTTTTCCGTGGTAAGCAGGCGCGTTGTGGGGTCAAGGGTCGCGAAAAGCTTGTTCTCCGCAAGTATGCCGGCGTCGGTAAGGCGGTTTAAAAGCGTCGACTTGCCGCTGTTGGTGTAGCCCACTATCGCCGCGCTTTTTATCGCCTTTTTCTCCCTGGCGGCGCGCTTGGTGCGTCGTGTGCGCTCCATCTCCGCTATCTCCTCCTCAAGGGCGGCGATGCGGCGTTTTAGGTGCCTGCGGTCGCTTTCAAGCTTGCTTTCGCCCGGGCCGCGCGTGCCTATGCCGCCGCCGAGACGGCTAAGCTCCTTGCCCTTGCCGGTAAGACGCGGCGCGGTGTAGCGCAGGCAGGCTATCTCGACCTGCAGCTTCCCCTCGCCCGTCACGGCGTGCAGCGCAAAGATGTCCAGTATCAACATGGTTCGGTCTATAACGCGGACGCCGATAAGCTCCTCAAGGTTGGCTATCTGAGAAGGTGACAGCTCGTTGTCGAAGACGGCAAGGTCTATTCCGCCGTCGTTCTCCACAAGGCGCGCTATCTCCTCCGCCTTGCCGGAGCCTATATAGGTCTTCGGGTTAGGCTTGTCAAGGTTTTGTATGACGGTCGCGGCGGCTTCCCCGCCGGCGGTGGCAAGCAGGCTTTCCAGCTCTGCAAGCGAGGTCTCCGCCCCCTGCACGTCCCCCGTGCACAAGGCGACAAGCACCGCACGCGTGCCGTTTTCTATCTTTAAGTTTTCACTGTTTTGCATATCGTCACTTCCTTTCTGAAAGACGGAAAAAAGGGCAGCGCAACTGCGCTGCCCTATGACTGACATTTTTACTCCAAATTATACTTCTTCTTAAACTTGTCAACACGTCCGCCGGAATCAACAAACTTCTGTTTCCCCGTGAAGAACGGATGGCACTTGGAGCATATATCAACCTTAAGCTCGCTCTTGGTAGACACAGTCTGCATCTCTGCACCGCAAGCACATTTAACGGTGACTTTATTCAGCTTCGGATGGATGCCTTCCTTCACTTTACTTCCCTCGCTTCCTATACAGTAATCACATTTCACAAACTGCAGTATAACACAGTGTAAAACAAAAATCAATAGTTTTTTTGCTTTTTTTAAAGCACGAACATTAAAATCACGCAGACAAGCTCGAAAATTATAAGCAGCACGCTTTGCCAGATGTTAAGCTTTTTTATCTTTACGTTTAAGATGAACGCAATACCCACAAGCAGCATGACCGCGTCGAAGACGATGTTCACAATAAGAGCGCGCCTTACAAGCCGCCGCACTATCATAAGCGCCGGCAGCGTCATGCAGGAGAAGGGGACCGGTACGCCCGTAAAGGCCTTCATGTTCAAATCCGGCGTGTCCTCTATCGCCTGCGTGTTGAAGTACGCAAGCCTTATCGCCGCGCAGACGGTGTAAACTATGTAAATCACAATGTCGTACCACTTGCCGAAGCCGCAGCAGTAGACAATTACGGCGGGGGTTACGCCGAAGGAGACCATGTCGCAGACGGTGTCTATCTGTATGCCGTAGACCTTTTCCTTGTGCGTCCTGCTGCCCGCACCGCGCGCTATCCGCCCGTCGAACATGTCGCAAAGACCGGAAAGCAGGAACATGCACACCGCAACGTGCGGGTGCCCTCCTGCCGCGAAAACGCAGGCGACGACGGAAGACGCCAGCCCCAGCAGAGTTACAAAATTGGCAAGGTTGTAAACCCCTATAAACATATATTTTCCCTCTAATCTCAGATTTCAAGAACCTTATCGGCGCCTGCTTATTTCCGCAAGCGCGCCGTACAGCCTTACATAGCTTTCGTGCCGGCTTGCGGCGATTTTACCACCTCGGACGGCCTCCGTTATGGCGCAGCCTTCCTCCTTCGTGTGCGTGCAGCCGCGCCAGCGGCATTTGCCGAAGAAGGGTTCAAACTCCGGGAAGCAGGAGAAAAGCTCGCCCTTCCCGTCAATCCCGAGGTTCTCCTCGTCAAAGCTTGTAAAGCCCGGTGTGTCCGCTATGTACGTGCCATCGCCGACGGCGAAAAACTCTGTATGTCTGGTGGTGTTCTTTCCGCGCTCCGTGCGGCGGCTGAGCTCGCCCGTTTGGAGGTCGCAGCCCGAAAAGAGCGCGTTAAGCAGGCTTGACTTGCCCACGCCGGAGGCACCGGCGAACACGGCCGTTTTCCCCTTTAAGTAGGCCGCAAGCTCGCCTACGCCCTCGCCGGTGGCGGCGCAGACGCGAAAGCACCTGTAGCCGGCAAGCCCGTACACCGCGCAAAGCGGTTCGGGGTCGCCTACGTCGCACTTGTTGACGGCGATAGCCGTCTCTATCCCCCGCTTCGCCGCCATTGCTGTAAGCTTATCGATATTGTACGGGTACGGCGCGGGGGACGCGGCCGCGGCGACTATCACAAACAAGTCTATGTTGGCGACAAGCGGCCTTGCAAGCGAGTTGACGCGCGGAAGCAGCGCGGTTATAAAGCCGCTTCCGTCGCTGTTAAGCTCTATTTCCACGCGGTCGCCGGCCAGAAGCCTAAAGCCGCCCTTGCGTATGCGGCTGCCAGCGTGGCAGGGTACGGTGCGCCCGTCTGCGGCGACGCTGTACAGCCCCTTCTTTTCTCTTATTACTACGCCTTCGGTCATAGGCCTACTCGCGGCTTTCGCCGCTGTCTTCGTCGGCGCTTATCTCGCCGTCCGACGACTCCGGCCGTCTGGACAGGGTTATCACAACGTCTTCGCCTTCTTCAAGCTGCTCGCCCTCTTCGACGGACTGCTCCACAACAACACCGGGTTCCTCGTCCTCGGTATCCATGTAGTCAAAGCTGTAGCGCCCGTCTATCCCGGCGCGAAGCATGGCGTCCTCCGCCTCGCTCTTCGTAAGCCCGACAAGTGCCGGCATTATAAGCTTCGGTATCTGCTTGCTTACGGTGATGTCAACCGCCGTGCCGACGAGAAGCGCCTCGTCAACCCCGTACTGCTGTGCTATGACCTTGCCGCTTTCCTCGTCACTCGGCTCCTCTTTCACCTCGCCAAGGGCAAGCCCGACAGAGCTAAGCTCCCTGCGTGCCTCTTCCTCCGTCATACCGAGAAGGTCGGGCATCTTCGTCTCCGTGTTCGGGATGAAGACGTAGATTGTAACCTTAGAGCCCTCGGTCAGAATGTCGCCGTCCTTTATCTCGCTGCCGTCGGCGTTCTCTATGCGAAGCACCTGATTTGTCGTAGCGTACTTCATATCGTCGGCGGATATTTTGCCGCCGTCGCCATGCTCCGGCCCCACCTGCACGGTGCTTATGTCGTATATGCCCCATTCGTTAAGCTTGCTTTCAACGTAGGATTTTGTCATAAGAAGCTGGCTTTCGTACCTGTAGGTGTTCGGCCCCTTGCTTACGGTTATCCTCAAGGACCTGTACGCGCTTTCGCCGTTGGGAAGCACCACGTTGCCGTACTTCGTCTGCTCCAGTATCTCGCCCTTCGGCTTGTGGCTGCTTACCACGGTGACGTTACCGTCCGGTATGACTATGCTGTTCTGTATGCCCCTGCCGGCACCGCTTTTGAGGTATTCCTTAAGCTCGTCGTCGTAAATTTCGCCGACAATGTTCGGTATATATACCTCCTGCGACTTGTTGCTGCCGTCAAACATCGGCTTGACCGTCGACGTAAAGATGTTTATAAGCACGTAGACGCAGACGATGATGAACGCAGACGCAACGCCGAGGATTATCGGGAACATGCTGTGGCTTGCACCGCGGAAAAGCGAGCTTTTCCTCCCCTTTTCCTTCTTCTTTTTTGCCTTTTTCGAGGGTTTTACGCGCGGCTCCTTGACCTTCTGGTCGATGGTTTTGCCTGCGAAAACCGAAAGGTCAACCCCCTCATACGGCGCAATTTCGCCTATGCTGGCGGTCTCTATGCGGTCGATGTTTACAACGTTGTCCCTAACGGCAGCCTCAGCGCTGCCTTCCGTAAAAACCACGTCGGGATTGTTGTAAAGCACCTCTAAGGCCTTAAGCATGCTGTGGGCGGAGGGGAAGCGGTCCGCAGGGTTCTTCTCCATCGCCTTCAGTATTATCTGATTCAGTCCCTCGGGAATTGCGGGGTTGTATTTCTTCGGCTCCTCCGGCTTTGTGTTGACCTGCATCATCGCGACGTTTACCGCGTTTTCGTGCACAAAGGGCAGCCTGCCGGTGGTCATCTCGTAAAGCATCACGCCGACGGAGTACAAATCCGCATGAAAGTCCGTAGCCTTGCCGCTTGCCTGCTCCGGGCTGATGTAGTAGACCGTGCCGATGGCCTTCTCGTCCACCGTAAGCGACGAAGCGTTGGGAAGCTTTGCTATCCCGAAGTCCGTAACCTTTATCTCGCCGTTTTTGTTAAGCATTATGTTCTGCGGCTTTATGTCGCGGTGAACAATGCCCTTGCTGTGCGCATGCTCCAACGCCTTAAGTATCTGAATGGCGTAGAAGGACGCCTCCTTCCAAAAGAGTATGCCCTTGCTGTCTATATATTCCTTAAGCGTTATGCCGTCGAGGAATTCCATAACGATATACTTCATGTCGGCAAAAATGGCGACGTCGTATATGCTGACGATGTTTTTGTGAGAGGATATTGCAACGGCCTTCGACTCGTTGATAAAGCGCTGCTCCATCGCCTCGTCCCCGTTGAAATCGGAGCTTAATATTTTAAGCGCGACAAGGCGGTCCATGACAAGGTCCTCCGCCTTAAGGACAACCGCCATGCCGCCGTGTCCCACAACGTCAAGTATTTTGTATCGCTTGTCAAGAACTTTTCCGACGTATTCGCTGTAGTTATCCATTGTTTTCCTCCCGCATCAGAAGTATAACGGTTATATTGTCGCCGCCGCCGCCTTTATTGGCGGCCTGTACAAGAGCGTTTACTTTTTTCTTTACCGTCCCCCCGCCGGAAAGGACCGCGTCCCTTGCCTCGTCGGAGAGGTAGTTTGTAAGTCCGTCACTGCAAAGCAGAAGCCCGTCGAAGCCTTCCTCCACGAAAAAGTCCGCCTCCGCCTTCTCACTTATGCCCACGGCGCGGGTGATGACGTTGCGGTTCGGGTGCAGGGCCGCCTCCTCGGCGGTGATACGGCCGCTGTCAAGCAGGAACTGGACATAGCTGTGATCCCTCGTCACCTGGTGCGCCTTGCCGTCTTTTACACTGTAAAGCCTGCTGTCCCCGACGTTCACGACAAAGGCTCTGCCGCACCACACGAAGCAGGCGACAAGCGTCGTCCCCATGCCGGAAAGCTCCCCGTCCGAAGAGGCGCGCCCGTAAACGGCGCTGTTCGCGGCCTCGACCGCTGTAAGCATCGCCGACTTTATTATCTGCCCCGTAAGCGCCTCGCCGCTTTTGCCTATTTCCTTAAAAAGCGTGTCGGTGTAGACGCAGACCGCAAGCTCGCTTGCGACGCTGCCCCCGTTGACGCCGCCCATACCGTCGCAAACCACGGCGGAGACAAAATCCTCGCCCTCGCTTATCTGAAAGCTGTCCTCGTTCCCCTTGCGAAGCTTGCCGGCATCGGTTTTGCCGAAGCTTACGATTTTTGCTTCACCCTTCTTCTTTCGTGTATGCATCGTGTTCGTCCCTCAGCTGGCCGCAGGCAGCGGAAATATCCGCCCCAAGTCTGCGGCGCACCGTCGCAGTTATCCCGTATTCCGCAAGCCGCCTTACAAAGGCGTCGGCCGCGGCACGGGTGGCGCTTTTATAGCGCCTTTCTTTTATCTCGTTCACCGGTATAAGGTTGACGTGGCAAAGCGTGCCCTTAAGACGCCGACCCAACTCGTCTGCAAGGGACGGCGTGTCCGTAACGCCGGATATAAGCGCGTATTCAAAGCTTATTCTGCGCCCGGTCGCGTCCTCGTATTCCCTGCATGCGTCGAGAAGCTCGTCTACCGTATACCTGTTTGCAATGGGCATTATGCTGCGTCTCAACTCGTCGTTCGGCGCGTGGAGCGAAACGGAAAGCGTTATCTGCAGCTTCTCCCCCGCAAGGCGCCTTATGTTGTCCACAAGCCCGCAGGTTGAAAGCGATATGTGCCTGTGGCTTAGTCCTATGCCGTTTTTGTCGCTTACAAGGGTCAGAAAGCGAAGGACGTTGCCGTAATTGTCAAGCGGTTCTCCCATGCCCATAAGCACGACACCGCCGACCTTTTCGCCCGTGTCCCTTTCCGCCGCCTGTATCTGTGAAAGCATCTCGGATGCCGAAAGGTTGCGTTTCAGCCCCCTAAGCGTGGAAGCGCAGAACCTGCAGCCCATGCGGCAGCCGGCCTGCGTCGATATGCACACGGTGTTGCCGTGTTTGTACCGCATAAAAACGCTTTCTATGTACTCTCCGTCGTAAAGTCTGTACAAATACTTTACCGTCCCGTCGATTTTTGAAACCTGCTTTGTCTCTATCTGCACGTCGCGGATGAAATACTCGCCCTCAAGGCTTTCACGCAGAGCCTTCGGCAGATTTGTCATCCCCTCAAAGCCCACTCCCGCACCGTGCAGCCAACGAAATATCTGCAAAGCCCTGTATTTGGGCTGTCCCATGGCGCAAAGCGCCGTCTCCAGCTCTGCAAGAGTTAAGCTTTTTATGTCCGTCATATCTGTGCCTTTTCCAGAACGGCTATGTAAAACCCGTCCATGTTCTCTTCATACGGCATAACCGTGCGCGTGCTTACAATGCGCGCGCCGGCGCTTTCCGCAAAGGGCATAAGCACGCCCTCGTTCTCGTCCCGGTTCAGCGTGCAGGTGGAATACACAAGCCGTCCTCCGGGCTTTAAATATCGCCACGCGGAGGCAAGGATTTTACGCTGCGTGCGTATCAGCGCGTCTATGCCCTCAAGGCTTTTGTACCTTATCTCCGGCCGACCCTTTATCGCGCCTATACCGGAGCAGGGAACGTCGCAAATCACCCTGTCTGCCGCACCTAAAAGCTCCGTCTTGCTTTCCCGCCCGTCGTGGGCTTCGGTGCTTATTATGTCTATACCAAGCGCGGCAGCGCTTTTTTCTATAAGGGAAAGCTTGTTTTTGTGAAGGTCGAGGCTTATAACCCTGCCCCTTCCCTCCATGTCAAGCGCCGCGCCAAGCGTCTTGCCGCCCGGGCAGGCGCAAACGTCCACAACCGTGTCCCCGGGGCGTGCGCCAAGCGCCGCCACCGCCGCCTGCGAGGAAAGCCCCTGTATAAAGGCATACCCGCCGCGCACGGCCTCAAGCGCCGCCGAAGCGCCGCTTTTGACTGTTACCGCCTTCCCGCAAGGGTGCGCCTCCGCCCCCGTTTCCGAAAGCGAGGCGGCCAAAGCCTCCGCCGTGGTTCTAAGCGTATTGACACGCAGGCAGAGGTCGTTTTTCCCGTAAAACGCTTCGGCTATCCTTGCCGCGTCGCCGGGGTACTGCCCTTCAAGCAGCGCATATATCTCCGGCGAAAGTGACGCCTTTACGTGCGGCTTGGCACCGTCAAGCGCCGTAAGAAGCGCCTCCCTGCCCCTGCAGGCGGAGCGCATTACCGCGTTCACAAAGCCGCGCTGCGGCCTGCCCTTTACAAGCGACACGCTTTCGCTGCATGCGGCCATGTCCGGAACGCGCATGTAAAACAGCTGCAGAAAGCCGAGACGAAGCACATACAAAAGCTCCTTGTCTATGTCCCGAACCGACCTGCCGGACGCCTTTTCAATGAGGAAGTCAAGGCAAAGCATACGCTCCGCCGCGCCGTTGACGAGGGAGACGCAAAACGCCCTGTCCTTCCCCTCAAGCGCAAACCGCTCCAAAGCCGTGTTTATCTCTATGTTGGAATACGCGCCCTGCCCCCACACGCGGCGAAGCGTGTGAAGTGCGCATTCCCTTACCCTGTCTGCCATTGTCAGTCGTTTCTCTTTGCTATGTTTATATAGCGGGTAAGCATGATAAGGCTTACCGCAAGCGAGGCGACATAGGTCATTGCGGCAGCGGAGAGGACCTTTTTTGTTCCCTTAAGCTCGTCCTCCGAGAGAAGGCCGTATTCCGAAAGTGAGGAAAGCGCCCTGTGGCTTGCGTCAAACTCCGTAGGCAACGTGACAAGCTGGAACAGCGTGGTCAACGAAAACAGCGCTATCCCCGCCCATACAAGCCCCATAACGCCGAGGACGAAGCCCAAAATCAGAAGAAGCCCGGAAAACCTTGCGCCGATATTCGTCACCGGCACCATCGCCATGCGAAGCTTCGCGGGGGCGTAGCCCCTTTCGTGCTGTATGGCGTGCCCCGCCTCGTGGCAGGCAACGCCGATAGCCGCGATAGAGCTGCTGCCGTAAACGCTTTGCGAAAGCGATATTACGTTTGTCTTTGGGTTGTAGTTGTCCGTAAGGTGACCCGCGGTGCGCGCTATGCTTACGCCGTAAACGCCGTTTGCCTGTAGAACCCTTTCCACCGCCTGCTCTGCCGTAAGGCCGCAGCGCGCCATTACGCGCGCGTACTTTGAATAGGTGGAGTTGACCTTGGCGCTTGCTACCATCGAAAGGATTATAGCGCCTAAAAGAAACAGATATGTCCAGTCAAAGCCGATATAGCCGTAAAAACCGTAGTATCCCATAAATGCCCCTCCTATATGCTGTTGCCTGCAAGGAACTCCGCAGCCGTCATGGCGCGCTTGCCCTCCGCCTGAAGCACCGTTATTAAGACGCTGCCCTCTCCGCAGGCTATCTCTATCCCGGCCTTGGAGGCGGAAAGCACCTCACCGGCCGCGCCTGTACGGCTGCCGACGCGTGCGCTTATAAGCTTATACCTCTTCCCGTTTATAAGGGCGAAGGCCGAAGGATACGGCGACAGGCCGCGTATCTTGTTGTAAACCTCTTTTGCGGGACGCGTAAAGTCGACCTCCGTCTCCGCCTTCTCTATCTTTGCGGCGTAGGTGGCAAGGCTGCCGTCCTGCGGCGTGCGGGAGCTGTTCTCCTCCGCCAAGAAGGCGCTTATCGCGTCTGCGCCGAGGGCAGCTAATGCGTCGTGATACTCCCCTGCGGTCATGTCTTCCGGTATGGGCATCTCTTTTTTAAGGATTATATCCCCGGTGTCAAGCCCCTCCGCCATGTACATAAGCGTAACCCCGCCGACGGTGTCCCCCTCCATTATCGCCCTGTTTATGGGCGCCGCGCCGCGGTGGCGCGGAAGGAGGGACGCGTGTATGTTGACGCAGCCCTTTTTCGGTGCTTCAAGCACCTCTGCGGGCAGGATTTTGCCGTAGGCGGCTACGACGATATAGTCCACGTTTTCGGCTTTTATCGTCCTCTTTGCCTCTTCGTCCTTAAGGCTTTGCGGCTGGTACACCCGTAGCCCTTTTTCCAGTGCAAAGGCCTTGACGGGCGACGGCGTAAACGCCATGCCCCTGCCCCTTTGCCTGTCCGGCTGGGTGACCACAAGGCTTATTTCGTGCCCGTCCCCGTATATGCGCTTCAAGGGCGCGACCGCAAAGTCCGGCGTGCCCATGAAGACAATTTTACATGTTCTCAATCTCTTCCTCCGTCAGCATGCGAACGACCTTGTCGGTGAACAAAATGCCCTCTAAATGGTCGGTCTCGTGGCAGAAGCAGCGGGCTACAAGCCCCTCTCCCTCCGCCTCGAAGGTTTTGCCGCGCCTGTCCGTCGCGCGGACGCGCACATACGCAGGCCTCCTCGTTATGCCCCACTTGCCGGGGATGGATAGGCAGCCCTCGTAATCCTCCTGCTCGCCCTTTGTCTCCACTATCTCGGGGTTTATAAGCTCCAGCACCTTTTCGCCGTCGTCCACTAACACTATCCGCCTGAGCACGCCGACCTGCGGCGCGGCAAGGCCGACACCGCCGGACTGCTTAAGCGTTTCCTTCATGTCGTCCAAAAGCCTAAGTGTGCGCAAATTTATCTTTTCGACCGGGCGCGACTTCTTCCTTAAAGTCTCGTCCCCCTCTTTAAGTATGTTCAGTATAGCCATAGTATGCCCCTTCCGCAGTCAAACTATTGCAGGGTTTACGTCGATGTCAAAGGCGACCTTCCCCTTTTTCGGCGGTGAAAAGCTTAAAAGCAGGTCACGGAAAAAGCCCCTGCACTCCTTACAGTCCTTGTACTTGACTATTATCTTCTGCCTGTACCGGCCGCCGATTTTATATATGCCCTCTCTGTACGGGCCCATTTTTATAACCTTTACGCCGTCCCTTTTGTCGGCCTCACTCTCGAAAAGCGCGGAGAAGCCGTTTGCTGCCTCAAGCACGCTCTCTTCGTCGTCGGCGGTGAAGCCGAACACGGCGATGTCGCAAAACGGCGGGAACACAACCGACCTTCTAAGCCGTATCTCGCTTTCGTAAAACGCCGCATAGTCCTGCTTTGCCCCAAGGCGAAGCGTTTGGTGGTTGGGATTGTAGGTCTGTATTATCGCCCTGCCGCTCTTCTCAGCCCTGCCTGCCCTGCCGACAAGCTGAGTTATAAGGGAGAACATCCTCTCCTGTGCGCGGTAGTCGTTCATGTAAAGCACGCTGTCCGCCATGACAAGCCCGACAAGCGTTACATTTGCAAAGTCAAGCCCCTTGACGACCATCTGCGTGCCGTAAAGTATAGAGGCCTCGCCGTCCTCGAACTCCTTTAATATCTCGTCGTGAGAGCGCTTTGTCGCCGTCGTGTCGGTATCCATGCGCAGGGCCGCACCCTCGCCGAAAAGCTCCTCAAGCTCGTCCTGCAGAAGCTGCGTGCCGTAGCCGAAGTAGCCTATGTGCACGCCCCCGCACTGCGGGCATTTTTGCGGTTTGTCCTCTATATGGCCGCAGTAGTGGCATATAAGCTTGCCTCTGCGGCTTTTTTCACTGCTGTAGGCGTGGTAGTTAAGAGATACGGAGCAGCGCGGGCAGGTGAACACATACCCGCAGCTCCTGCACCGAAGCGAGGAATTGTGCCCCCTTCGACCCAGAAACAAAATGGCCTGCTCGCCCTTTGCAAGGGTCTCCTCCAGCGCGCCGCGCAGCTTTTTCCCAAGAAGGCGGCCTTTTTCTACCTCCCTGTCGCCGACTATGTCCTCTATCTCCACCTCCGGAAGGCTTGCGCCCCCGTAGCGCTCTTCAAGCGTAAGCAGGTGGTAAACGCCCGTTTTGGCCTTGTAAAAGCTTTCAACCGACGGGGTGGCCGACACAAGCAGCATAAGCGCGCCGTGCCTTGCACAGCGGAAGCGCGCAATGTCGCGCGCGTGGTATTTCGGCGTTTTGTCCGACTTGTAGGTATGCTCCTGCTCCTCGTCCATCACTATAACGCCGATGTCCTTAAGCGGTGCAAACACCGCAGAGCGGGTGCCCACGACGACGCGCACCTCCCCCGCCGCAATGCGCGCATAGGTGTCTGCGCGCTCGCCCACGGAAAGGCGCGAGTGCACGACTGCGCACTGCTCCCCAAACTCCGCAAAATAGCCGGCAACGGCCTGCGCCGTAAGCCCTATCTCGGGCAGAAGCACTATTGCCGTGCGGTTCTGCCGAAGCGCTTCCCCGACAGCCTCTGTTATTATCTTCGTCTTCCCGCTGCCGGTAACGCCGTAAAGCAGGCAGGCCTCCGCCCTGCCGCCGCGCATGTAAGATACGACCTCGTCCCTTACGCGCCTTTGCCCGTCCGAAAGAACGTATGGCTTTTTTTGAAACTGCAAGACGTCGTACGGCAGCCTTTGCAGCCGCTTTTCGTATATCGAGACAAGCCCGCGTCCCTCAAGCGCCCTGACCGTGGCGGTTGAAACGCCCTCTTTTTTCAAATCCTTAAGGCTTTTGTCCCCGTCGGCAAGCAGCTTTAAGGCAAGCTTCTGCTTTACCCCGCCGACCTCCGCGTCGGAGGGGAGGAGGGCAGCCCAAAGCTCTGTCTTTAAATTTTGTTTTTCCTCTACCTCGCTGCTTCTCAAAAGAAGCCCCCTGCGGCACAGCGCAAGCGCCGCAGGGACGCCGTCTGCACCGAAGGACTTTTCTATCTCCGCCTCTTCGACCCTATCGCGGGATTTTACAAAAAGGTAGATCTCGTCGTCACATACGGCATCTGCGGCGGTGTAAAAGACCGTTGTCTTTACATTGACCCCGCTCGGCATAAGGAGCTTAAACGCCGCGCCGAAGGTGCAAAAGCACCGCTCGCTTATAAAGGCGGCAAGTGCCACCGCCTCCCCGGCGTTTGCCGCGGGATAATCCGGCAGTGAAAGGACGGGCTTTAACCCCTCCGCACCTTCGCGCTCCTCCACCTCGGTGACGACCGCGCTCTTCCTCCTGTTGCCGTTCCCGAAGGGGACGACGGCGACGCAGCCGACGGAAATTCTGTCTTCAAGCTCGTTAGGTACAAAATAGCTGTAACCCTTGTCAAATGCAAGGGTCGTATCAAGCAGGTATACCCGACAAACCAGCATATCCCTTAGTCTTTAACTATCTTAAAGCGGCCGTCGTAAAGCCTGTCAACTGCCAAGCTGACCGCCTTTTCGCCGGTTTCCTCCGGCTGGCCTTCGCTTTCCTTGCCGACCTCGTACAGGTCGCGCTCCTTGTTCTGCTTATAGGTAAGATAGCGCGCGCCCTTGGCCGCCGCAATCACAAGCATGTAGCGGTTTACGCTGTCGTTTGTCATGTCCTGAACGGATGGATAAAGCATTTATGTTTCCCTCTTTCGTTTAATTGCCGTTTCGCGCGCTGCGCAGCTTGCACACCGCGTCGTATATTTTATCTGCGGCCTCCTTTTGGCCGCCGTCTTCGTTGACTATGTACATGTCGTAGGCGTCGGAAAGCGCCATTTCCTCCCGCGCCTTCTGAAGCCTAAGCTGTACGGTGTCCTCGTCCTCCGACCCGCGCCCGCGGAGCCTTGCCTCCAGCGTCTCCATATCCGGGGGAGCTATGAACACCGAAAACGCCTCCGGTACCGCCTTTTTCACGTTGAAAGCGCCCTTTGTGTCTATCTCCAGAATGACGTTGCAGCCGGCCGACAGCTTTTCCTCCACAAACCGCCTCGGCGTGCCGTACATGTGCTCGCAATACTCCGCATGCTCAAGCAGAAGGTTCCCGCGAACCATACGGTCAAACTCCGCGTCGTCCACGAAAAAGTAATGCCTGCCCTCGATTTCCCCTTCTCTTGCGGGGCGCGTGGTGACGGAAACGGAGTAGCAAAAGCCGCCCTTTTCCATCAGGTGTGCAAGCACCGTCCCCTTACCGCAGCCGGAGGGACCGGAAACAACAAGAAGTATACCTCTGTCCACCGTCAAGCCTCCGTCCTCTCCTTCAAAACCGCAGGGTCCTCCGCGGAAAGAACCACAAAGCCGCTGTCGGTAACGATAACCGCGCGCGTCTTTTTGCCGCAGCTTACGTCTATGACCCTGCCCTCGTTCTTGGCGTCCTGAACAAGGCGCCTTACCGGAAGCGAGTCCGGCGACAGCACCGCGACCACGCGGCCTGCGGAAACAAAGCTCCCGCCGCCTATTTCAACAAGCTTCAAATGTTTTCACCTACTCTATGTTCTGTATCTGTTCCCTTATTTTCTCTATCTCGCTCTTGGCCGCTATGACCGCGCGCGCTATCTCCGTATCGCTGCACTTGGAGCCTATCGTGTTCATCTCGCGGTTTATCTCCTGAACGAGGAAGTCAAGCTTGCGGCCAATGGGGCCGCTTTCGCAAAGTATGCCTTCAAGCTGCGAAAGGTGGCTTTCAAGCCGTGCAAGCTCCTCGTTTATGTCCGCCTTGTCGGCGTATATCGCGCACTCCGTAAGCAAGCGGCCTTCGTCGGGGTTTACACCCTCCAAAAGCTCTTTTATCCGGGCTATCATCTTGTCCCTTGCCGCAATTACGCTTGCGGGGGACAGCTCCTTTATCTTCTCGCGAAGGATCGCCGTCTCCGCCGCGTGCAGCCTTATATCCGCCGCAAGCTTCTCCCCCTCGCGCCGGCGCATCTCACAAAAGCCGTCAAGCGCCGCCTCCGCCACGGGGAGCACGGCCGCCCAGACGGCCTCCATATCCTCCTCGGGACGGGTGGCCATGAACACCTCGTTCTTCGCGCTGATCATATCAAGGCTGACCTCGCCTGTAGCGCCGTACTCCGCCTTAATGCGCTCCATAAGCTTTAAATACGCCTCAAGGTAATCCTTGTTTAAAGAAAGCGTCGTCCCGTCCCCCTCCGTATTGGTGACGGAAAGGTACACGTCCACCTTCCCGCGTGAAATGCGGGAAGAGACAAGCTGCTTCACCCTCTCCTCAAGCGGGTTGTACAGCCTGCCTACTTTTATGTTAAGATCCAAATATCTGCTGTTTACCGACTTTATCTCAAAGCATATGTCCTTGCCGCCGACAAGCGACCTCTGCCTGCCGTAGCCCGTCATGCTGTTTGGCATAAGGAACCTTCCCCCTGTTACATCTAATCATGATATTATACCACAAGTGCTTCTGTCTGTCAAGCTTTAACGGCGCCTGCCGCGTACAATGTGCGAAAAGCGAAAAGCCACCGCGCTCATTGCAAAATCGGCAAAAACCGCAATGACCGCTATAAGCAGAAACAGCGGAACGCCGAAGGTAAACCCGGTCTCTATCCCCATAAGGAACGTAGTCACCGCAAGCCCCGCGCCGAATGGCACGACAACCGCAACGACCTTAAGCACCCACTGCAGCGGTACGCTTCTTATGCGCTCTATCTCCGGCTTCAAAAGCGGGTACAGGCCGCCGTAGAAGACGTAAAGCAGTGCCGGCAGCTTGTTCGGCAGCAGCAAAAACGCCAAGGCCGAGGTCGTGCAGTAGACCGCAAGCGCACCTATCCTGCCGTGACGAACGCCCATGAAAAGCACGCAGAAGCCCGCAAGCACGGCGCAGCTTAAGTCCAGCACGTCCGTGACTGCACCGAAGAACAAAAGCACCGTTCCAAGCGCGGAAAGCATGCCGCCTTCGGCGATTATCTTCGTCTTTCTCATCTACGCTACCTTAAGCAGTCGCAAAGGCAGTCCGCGCACATAAGCGCCGTGCACATGTCGCACATGGAACAGCCCATGGAGTGCACCTCCCTCTGCCCGCTGTAGCCCGCAAAGGGCGCGCCGCGAAGGTTGTTGTACGCCGTGCGGTATTCGGGGTTGTCGGGATCCATGCGGCAGGCCCTTTCTATGTAGCCGACGCCGTCCATGACCATGCCCTTTTTGACAAGCACCAGTCCCTTAAGATAATACCACTCTGCCCCTCTTTGGGAAGCCTCCGTCATCTCAAGGAAACGGTCGGCCTCTGTATACCTGCCCTGCATTATAAAGGTGCGTATGTGCTGGAACTCGGCACTGCCGCCGCTGTATCCGCCGCCGTAGCTGCCGTAGCCCGCACCGCCGCTTCCGCTGCTGCTTCCCCCGCCTGCTCGCATGCTTTTTATCTGGTCGTAGGCCTCGTTCACCTCGCGCATTTTCTCGCTTGCAAGATGCTTCAAGGGGTTGCTGTCGTCGTAATTGTCCGGGTGATACTTCTTCGCAAGCGCGTAGTAAGCCTTTTTCACCTCTTCGTCCGTGGCGTTTTGCGAAACGCCCAAAACGGTGTACGGATCATTCATATTCAAACCGCCCCTGCTTGCTTATTCAAGATAATCGCGAAGCTTCTTCGAGCGGCTCGGATGGCGCAGCTTGCGAAGTGCCTTTGCCTCTATCTGACGTATTCTCTCCCTCGTTATGTCAAAGGCCTTGCCGACCTCCTCCAGCGTCCTCGGCCTGCCGTCCTCAAGCCCGAAGCGAAGCTTAAGCACGTTTTCCTCACGCGGGGTGAGTGTGTGCAGGACCTCCAAAAGCTGCTCCCTAAGCATGGTGTAGGATGCGGCGTCCGCAGGGGCTGTGGTGTCGTCGTCGGCGATGAAGTCGCCAAGGTGGCTGTCCTCCTCCTCGCCTATGGGCATTTCAAGCGAAACCGGCTCCTGGGCGATTTTAAGTATCTCGCGTACCTTCTCGACGGGCATGTTTATGTTCTCCGCAATCTCCTCCGCCGTGGCGTCCCTGCCCAGATCCTGAAGCAGCTGGCGCGAGACGCGAAGCACCTTGTTTATAGTCTCCACCATGTGAACGGGGATCCTTATCGTCCTCGCCTGGTCGGCTATGGCGCGGGTTATTGCCTGCCTTATCCACCAGGTGGCGTAGGTGGAGAACTTGTAGCCCTTGTTGTAGTCGAACTTTTCAACTGCGCGCATAAGGCCGAGATTGCCCTCCTGGATGAGGTCAAGGAAGAACATGCCGCGGTTTACATAGCGCTTTGCAATGCTTACGACAAGCCTCAAATTGGCCTCCACAAGCTGCTGCTTGGCCGCAGAGTCGCCCGCAGCCATCTTGCAGGCAAGCTCCAACTCCTTGTCGGCGGAGAGAAGCGGCACCTTGCCGATTTCCTTAAGGTACATGCGCACCGGGTCGTCTATGGGCAGCCCGTCCTTCGCAAGCATCTCGTCGACTTCCTCCTGAACCCTTTCAAGGTCCTCGGAATCCTCGTCCGCGTCGTCAAACATGCTGTTTTCGTGGTCGTTTACTATCTCTATTCCCTTTGCCTCAAACTCGGCATAAAGCTTTTCAAAAGCCTCAAGGGTACAGTCCTCGCCGTCAAGCAGGTCCAGAAACTCGCCGGAAGTCATTGCGTTCTTTTCGGCGCCGCCGTTTATTTGCAGATCTAGTGTCTTTTCGTCGCTCATGTTGTCAGTCCTCCGTTTTTTTGCCGTTTTCCTTCAATTTGTTTATGTATTCTTCAAGCGCCGCTGCCCCTCTTTCGGCAACGTCGCGGTCGTAGTCCGATTTAAGCTTCTCGCGGTTTAGGGATTTTATAAAAGCCTCTAAGGTCGCAAGGCTGTTGTCGCTTACCGAAAGGCGCGCGGCCTGCATGCCCGTAACACGGGAAAGCTCCTCACCCGTAAGCGCACCGCCCTTAGAAAGCACCGGCTCCCTCCCCGCCTCAAAGTCTTCCCTGTAAAGCTCGAAGACCCTGCGGCTGAAGTCGGTTACAAAGCTTTCGCCGTCAAGCTTTACGTCGCGGTAAAGCTCCGGCCGGACAAGCAGGATGCCCAAAATCTTTTCCTCTATCATCACGGCCGCCGGAAGCTTGACCCTGTCGCGGTTGACCCTGTCGCCGTAGCCGAGAGAATCCTGAAGCTCCTTGCCTTCGTACTGCTTGCGCGCCTTCTTCTCCGAAAGCAGCGCCTTGCGGTTAACGCCCTCTATGGCGGCGGCAAAGCTAAGCCCCGTAAGGCTTGCAATGCGGGAGGCGCAAACCTCCCTTTCCGCCCTGCCCTGCCTGCCTGCGGCGTATTCGCACATCCTGTCGAAGGCGCGAAGCCTTTCCTCCGGCACGGACATATTGAACTCCGCCGCTATCTCGCCAAGGCGGTAGTCTATCTGCCCGCCTGCGTCCTTAAGCACGCGCCGGAAGGCGTCTGCGCCGTATTTTTTGATGTATTCGTCCGGGTCCTTCACGTCGCCGAGATTTAATATCTTGCACGCGACGCCGACGTCCTCCAAAAGACGTATCCCCTTAAGCGTTGCGTTTTTGCCTGCACCGTCGCTGTCGTAGGAGAGGTAAACAAGCTTTGCGTGGCGGGCTATAAGCCTTGCCTGCTCGCCCGTTATCGCTGTCCCCAGCGTCGCCACCGCGTTCCCGAAGCCCGCCTGGTGCAGTGCCACGGCGTCCATGCAGCCCTCACACATTATAAGCGAGTCGTCGCCGAAGCCCTTTGCCATGTTCATGCCGAACACAAAGCGGCTTTTTTTGAACGCGGGCGTGTCGGAGGTGTTGACGTACTTCCTCTCGTCCCCCTCGTTAAGCCTGCGCGCGGAAAAGCCTATGACTGCGCCGTTTATGTCTATAAGCGGAAAGGTCACCCTGTTCCTGAAAACGTCGTAAAGACGGCCGTTCCTGCCCGGTCTGCAAAGGAAAGCTGCGGAAAGCTCCTTTTCCGTAAAGCCCTTTGCCGTAAGGTGCGTCGCAAGTGCGTCCCAGCTGTCTGGCGCACAGCCTATGCCGAATCGGCGCATGGTAAGCTTTGTCATACCGCGCTTTTCGAGGTACTCCACGGCAGGCCTGCCGGCCTCCGATACGAGGTACGCGTGGAAGAAACGCGCAGCCTCCGTAGTCGCCTCTATCACGCGGTCGCGGCGGACGTCGTCACGGCGGAAGGCGCCCTCCTCCCTCTCCACCTGCATGCCGGCGCGGTTTGCAAGGTATTCCACCGCCTCCGGGTACTGAAGCCCCTCTATGGCCATTATAAAGCTGACCGCGTCCCCGCCTGCGCCGCAGCCGAAGCAGTAGTAGCTTCTCGTCTTGGGGAACACCGTAAACGAAGGCGTTTTTTCGTTGTGGAAGGGGCAAAGCCCGGACATATTGCTGCCCGCCCTTTTAAGAGGGACGTACTTCGAAACGAGGTCTACTATGTCGTTCCTGTCCTTGACTTCCTCCAAAAAGCGCTGCGAAAACGCCATTTTTCAAATCACTTCCTCGCTACAGGCTCCAAACACGCGGAACGTATATCCGCTCGAAGGTCGATATTGCGTACCTGTCCGTCATGCCGGAAATGTGGTCGCATATGCACCTGTCAAGCCCGTCCCGCTCTATCATTGCGAAGGTCGCCTTCGGAAGCACCTTCGGGTTTTTCTTGTAGTATTCAAACAGATTTTCTATAAGAAGGGCCGCCTTGTCGTCCTCCGCTTTCGCCTTGGGGCTTGTGTATATCCTTTCAAACATAAAGTCCCTAAGCTTAAGCATCGCACTGCCGTAAGGCTCCGCCATGCATATGTCGCCCTCCACGCCGCCGGATATTACAGCGCTTACCATCGACGTTATGCGGCCGCCGTAGGTGCTTCCAAGCACGTCGCTTATCTCCTTCGGTATGTCCTCCGGCTTAAGCAGTCCTGCGTTGCACGCGTCGTCTATGTCGTGGTTGAGGTAGGCTATCCTGTCCGCAAACTTGACAAGCTGCCCTTCAAGCGTCTTTGCCCTGCCGTTCCCGGAGTGGTTCAGTATGCCGTCCCTCACCTCGTAGGTCAGGTTAAGCCCCTTTCCGTCCCTCTCCAGCACGTCCACCACGCGAAGGCTTTGCTCGTAATGGCGAAATCCGCCGTCCATGATGCCGTCAAGCGCCCTCTCGCCGGAGTGACCGAAGGGCGTGTGCCCAAGGTCGTGCCCAAGTGCCGCCGCCTCCGTAAGGTCCTCGTTAAGCGCCATTGCACGCGCCATGGTGCGCGCTATCTGCACCACCTCCAGCGTGTGCGTAAGCCGCGTGCGGTAGTGGTCGTCAACCGGGTCGATAAACACCTGCATCTTGTGCATAAGCCGGCGGAAGTAGGCGCAGTGCGTTATCCTGTCCCGGTCACGCTGAAACTCCGTCCTTACGGGGCACGGCTCGCTGTACTCACGCCTGCCGGCGGTGTCTTTTGTTTTAAAAGCACGCGGAGAAAGCAGCTTCTCCTCAAAAAGAAAGGTCGTCTCCTTCACGTCACATCACCCCCGGCACATTCCAAAGCGAAAATTTCCTCTGTATACCTTAAATAATATACGCCGATTTTTTAAAATTCCCTTTATTTTTTTCAAATTTTTTAAGCCCTGCGCCAAAAAAACGCAAAAAAAGCTATTGCCAATATCGCAAAAATATGGTACACTGAAAAGAAAGGTGGAGTGTGCACGCTTGTTTGGATACGTAAAGCCCCTTCCGGGTGAGATGCTTTTAAAGGAATACGAGCTTTACAAGGCAATTTACTGCGGGCTTTGCCGCACAGGCGGCAAAACAGTTTCGCGCTTTACCCGCGCGCTTTTAAGCTACGACTTTACGGCGCTTGCCGCGCTGCGGCTTGCCGTTTCCGGCGCGGAGGCGGAGGTTACGAAAAAGCGCTGCCCCTACACGCTTAAAAAGAAGCCCGCGCTTGAGTGTGACGGTGTCTTCACTTACACTGCGGCGGCCTTTGCCTGCCTTTACTTCTGCTTTGCAAAGGACCGCGTGCGGGACGAAAAGGCGCTGCGGCGCTTCTTCGGGCGCGTGTCGCTTCCCTTCTTCAGGCACATGAAGAAGCGGGCGGAGGCGCTTTACCCGGGGCTTTACGAAGCTATAAGCGCGCCTATTGAAAAGCTTTGGCAGACGGAGGGCGACGGCGAGAAGCACACGCTTGACGAGTACGCGCACTACAGCGCGGAGGCGATTGCGGCTGCGGCTTCCTTCGGGCTTGAGGGCGACGCTGCGGCGATAGCGAAAGAGGCCGGATACCACATAGGCAGGTACATATATATTCTCGACGCGATAGACGACTTAAGGGAGGACGTAAAGAAGGATCGCTTCAACCCGCTTTTGTCCTACTACGGCAGCATAGAAGAGGCGGAGAGGCATACGGAGGAGCTTGACGAAACCCTTCGGGCAAGCGCGGTGCGCTTTTCTGCGGCGGCGGGGCTTGCCGAGAAGAGCATATACACCGACATACTTGAAAATATAGCGCGCTTCGGCATGGACAGCACCGTCGGGGCGGTATACGATAAATACGCATACAGGCGAAAGGAAAACGAAAGGTTATGAAGAAACAGCTTGAAGAAATACTTGGCTCTGCCGCTGCGGAGATAGACGCGGCGGAAAGCGAGCAGGCCCTTAAAGCGGTGCAGGTTGCATACCTTGGCAAGAAGGGTGCGCTTACGGCCATTCTTCGCGGCATGGGCGCGCTTTCCGCGGAGGAGAGACCCGTTATCGGCGCCTTTGCCAACGAGGTCAGGGCAAAAATAGAGACGGAGATAGAAGAAAAGCTTTCCCGCATAAGGGCATCAGAGCTTGAAGAAAGGCTTAAAAACGAGCGTGTCGACGTTACGCTTCCGGCGCACGACTGCAAGTTCGGACGGCTTCACCCGCTTTCTCAGGTTGAAAAGGAGCTTTGCGACATCTTCGTAAGCATGGGCTTTTCCGTTGCGGAGGGGCCGGAGGTGGAGCTTGCCTACAACAACTTCGACGCGCTTAACGCGCCGGCAGACCACCCGTCGCGCGATTTTCAGGACACGTTTTATATAAACCCGGAGGTGCTGCTTCGCACCCAGACCTCGCCCGTGCAGATAAGGGCCATGAAGGGCAAGCAGCCCCCGATACGCATCATATCCCCCGGCAGGGTTTACCGCTGCGACGAGGTGGACGGCACGCACAGCCCGATGTTCCACCAGCTTGAGGGGCTTTTGGTCGACAGGGACGTAAGCCTCGGCGACCTTAAGGGCACGCTTGAGCAGTTTGCAAAGCTTTACTTCGGCCCGGACACGAAGACAAGGCTGCGTCCGCACAACTTCCCGTTTACGGAGCCGTCTGCGGAGGTGGACGTAAGCTGCTTTGTCTGCGGCGGGAAGGGCTGCCGTCTTTGCAAGGGAGAGGGATGGATTGAGATCCTCGGCTCCGGCATGGTTCACCCCCACGTTTTGGAAAACTGCGGGATAGACCCGGAGGTGTACAGTGGATTTGCCTTCGGCGTAGGCCTTGAAAGGGTCGTTATGATCAAATACGGCATTGAGGATATGCGTTACCTTTACGAAAACGATTTGCGCTTCCTCTCACAGTTTTAAGGGGGTATAAGGGATGAAGGTTTCACTTAACTGGATAAAGGATTACGTGGATATAGACTGCGGCGCGAAGGAGTTTGCAGACGTGCTTACAGCCACCGGCACAAAGGCCGAAAGCTTTGAAGAGCTGTTTGCCGGGATAAAGAACATAGTTGTGGGCACTATTTTGTCGACGGAAAAGCACCCGGACGCAGACAGGCTTACCGTCTGCCAAATAGACGTGGGGCAGAGCGAGCCGGTGCAGATTATAACCGCCGCGACAAACGTCTTTCCCGGTGCTGTAGTTCCCGTCTGCCTTGACGGCGCCGTCCTTGCCGACGGAACGAAGATAAAGAAGGGCAAGCTTCGCGGCCTGCCTTCAAACGGAATGCTTTGCTCTATTGCGGAGCTTGGGCTTACAATAAACGACTTCCCTTATGCCGCAGAGGACGGGATACTTATAATAAAAGAGCCCTGCCGTAACGGGCAGGACATAAAAGACGCGCTTATGATGAACGACGGCGTTGTCGACTTCGAGCTGACCTTCAACCGGCCGGACTGCCTCGGCGCCATAGGCATCGCAAGGGAGGCTGCGGCTTCCTTCCACCTGCCGTTCAAGTACAAGGAGCCTTCGTACAAGGCGACCCCCTCGGCGGGAAGGACGGAGGACTTTATAAGCGTAGAGGTTAAAAACACCGCGCTTTGCCCGCGCTACACCGCGGCGGTGGTGAAGAACGTAAAAATTGCGCCAAGCCCGCTTTGGATGCGCGCAAGGCTGCGCGCGGCCGGGGTGCGCCCGATAAACAACATCGTCGACATCACAAACTACGTTATGCTTGAATACGGCCAGCCCATGCACGCCTTTGACGCGGGATATATAACCTCGAAGAAGATAGTGGTCAGGAACGCCGAGAAGGGCGAAAGCATAACGACGCTTGACGGCGGTGTTCACGCACTTTCGGAAAACATGCTTTGCATTGCGGACGGGGAGAAGCCCGTGGCGCTTGCGGGCATTATGGGCGGCCTGAACAGCGAGATTCTGGACAGCACGACGACCGTCGTGTTCGAATCCGCCAACTTCGACCGTTCCAACATCCGCCACACCTCGCGCGAGTGCGGCCTTAGGACGGAAAGCAGCGGCAGGTTTGAAAAGGGGCTTCCCCCCTGCAACACCCTTCCCGCGCTTGAAAGGGCATTAGAGCTTGTAAACCTCCTCGGCTGCGGCGACGTGTGCGAGGGGGTAATAGACATTTGCAGCGCGGACATAGGTGAAAGGAAGATACCCTTCGACCCGAAGAGGATAAACACTCTTCTCGGCCTTAACCTTGACCGGGCGGAGATGGAGGCGATGCTTGCCCCGCTTGAAATGCGCGCAGAGGGTGACGTGCTTGTCGTTCCCCCTTACCGTGCCGACATGGAGAGGACTGCGGACGTTGCGGAGGAGGTCGCGCGGCTTTACGGCTTTGACAAAATCCCGTCGACGGTGTACCGCGGCACCGCTTCCGGCGGCGGGTACAGCGGCGCGCAGAAGTTTCGTCAGGCTTTAAAAGACGCCGCCGTCGCCTGCGGGTTTTACGAGATAGAGACCTACTCGTTCATATCTCCCTCCGCCTACGACAGGATAGGCCTTCCGGCGGACGACGCACGCAGGAACAGCATAAAGCTTCTCAACCCGCTTGGGGAGGACACCTCCGTTATGCGCACTACGGCGCTGCCCTCGATGCTTGACGCTGTCGCCTACAACAGGAACCGCAAGGCGGAAAAGATTGCGCTTTTCGAGTGTGCGACCGTTTACTTCCCCGCCGAGGACGGTCTTTCCGACGAGAGGAAGCAGCTTGTGCTTGCGGAGTGCGGCAGGGGCGACTTCTACGCGCTTAAGGGGCGCGTGGAGGCTATTCTCGACGCCTGCGGCGTAAAGGGCTTTAAGTGCTCTTCCGCTGTGGAGTGCGGATTCCACCCCGGCATATGCGCAGCCCTTACAAAGGGGTCGAAGGTGCTTGGCGTTATGGGGCAGGTACACCCGGCCGTGGCGGCGGAGTATTCGCTTGCGGCGGACACGTACGCGGCGGTTCTCAACGTAAAAGAGATGTTCGAATGTGCGGAAAAGGAAAAGCAGTTCAAGCGGCTGCCTGCCTTCCCGGCGCTGACGCGTGACCTTGCGCTGGTCATGGACGACGCGCTTGAGGCGGGCACGGTTGCGGAAAGCATAAAGAAATCCGGCGGGAAGGCGCTTGAAAGCGTGAAGATATTTGACGTTTACAAGGGCGCAGGCGTGCCGGACGGGAAGAAGAGCGTGGCGTACAGCCTTTCCTTCCGCCTGCCGGACAAGACGATGAACGACGCGGACGCCGACAGGGCCGTTGCAAACATACTGAAGGTACTGGAGGCGGAAGCGGGCATTGCGCTTCGCTCCTGACGAAGCAGGGCGACAACAAGTGAAAGGAGAAAGTCATGGACAAGAAAAAGAACGACGGAAAGACAATGCAGTTTGACATCTGCAAGGACAACGACCGCGAGCTTAGGAAGGCGCTGCAGGACGTTTACACCTCGCTTAAGGAAAAGGGCTACAACCCGGTAAACCAAATAGTCGGCTACATTCTTTCGGAAGAGCCGACCTATATCACCAACTACAACAACGCGCGGGCGATTATAAGCAAGATAGACAGGTACGAGCTTATGCGTGCGCTTGTTCAGAACTTTCTCGGGCAGTAAGGAGGGGAATTTATGGAAAACGTGTTGACCTACAGGGGAAAGCCGCTTGTAAGACAGGGGAACTTTCTGTTCTACGGGCTGCCGACCGATAAATGCATACTGTTTATGAACATACTGGAAAGCAGGAAGGACGGCGACCTTGACGTTGCGACGAAGGTGCTTGTGCAGATACAAAGCACGTCCGACACCGTGTCTTTCAACGAAAAGGTCATAAAGCAGTGCGAAAAGAACAGCTTTTTCGACGCTTTCGAGATCGGCATGATCTGGCTTGAACGCGAACTTAAGAAAGCGTAAACTGCGGCGGTTATAATTCAGGACGGGCTTTTCGCTCGTCCTATCTATTTATGAAGGGACTTTTGTCCCTTCATGGCTGTTTTTGGTTAGGTTTACAGAAGAACACAGCTTTTTAGCCCAAAGGGCACAGCCCTTTGGAATCCCGAGCTGGCAACGCAAGCTGCGCCGCGGCCATGTATAGGCTTGTCACACGTATGAAACGCTTTATTCAATACTTATCCGTCTTTTTTCCGTTGCAGTCTTTGCAAAGCATTTGGCAATTTTCCGGTACGGTATGCCCGCCCTTGCTCCACGGCTTTATATGGTCGCCCTCCATTTCGTCATATTCAAAGTGCTGACGGCAAATCGGGCAAATGCCGTTCTGCCTGATGTACGCTGCCATCTTGTCCCTTTTATCAAAAGCTCGCAAGTTAAGCAGCCTGCCGGCAAACGGATCGCTTTCCCTACACAGCAAGAATTCGTAAATTCCTTTAGGCTTTTGTACATCTTCGTCCTCGTGCAGCCTCTTGACCTCGGCTTTCATCGCGGACGTATTGTAAGTGTTTTGGTGATAAGTATTGTATAAGTGGCACCAGTCCAAGCCCTTCATATCGGGATAATATTGTGCGAATATTTTTTGCGCCCAGTTTATCACATCTTGAAAATACTGCCACAATTCGTCTGCGTCGGGATCCGATTTATGCGCCGCCATATACTCTGTGACGTCCTTCAGCCCCTGCACTTCGCAAATACCTTTCAAGGCCTTTTCCAAAAGCTCCTGGCGGTTCGGGTCGCCGGTAAGGTATTTATCAGACAGCCCCTTTGCGGCGCAGTTACGCTTAGAAAAGTACCTTTTCGCGTCGGAAAGCCAAGCCCCCGTATAAACCGAATTGCGCAGTTCTTGGTCTGTCAGCTTCTCTCCGGCGATATTGACGACCTTAAACCATTCCAGCTTTTCCGATTCGTCGCCCTCGCAAATATAAACCATAAACTTATAGTTCATGATTTTTTCGTATTTATCATCCGGCAATGCGTCCCAATAGTATCTGTTCCCGTCAATGGTAATGGGAAATTGATGTTTTAGGTATTGCATGACGGACAGCGTTCTCTGCTGACCGTCCAATATTTCGTACTGCTCGTTCCCCACCTTTACCCAGTACATCACATTCAGCGGAAAGCCTTGAAGGACGGTGTGAATCACCGCCTCTGCCTGCTCGTTATTGTAAACAAACTCCCGCTGGTACGGAGGACGAATGGCAAGTCTGCCTCCGTAGGCAAAAACGCCGTCGTCGCCATTGTCCGCAAAGCTTTCAAATATATCTCTGACTTTTATCTCTGTTGGATTAACCTTCATTGTGACGTCTCCTTTTTATTAAGATTCTTGCATAGGTGGCCTTGCCGTTTATCGCCCCGTCATTGTCTTTAACCAAAAGGGTCGATTTGTTTTTTTGTCTGTCATATTTTCCAAAGTCTCTTGCGTCCATTATCTCAAACTGCTCCGGGTTATACTTGTCCAAGAATGTTATCGGCACGCCCATAACACCGCTGCACCTTGCGCTTAATAAGGACTCTTGCATACGTTTCTTTTCCACCGATAGTGAATCTATGCCCATATCTTGGGTTGTCTTCGACATATCTGTCAAGTCCGACGATGATGAACTGGTCTGGGCTGTATTTGTCAAGGAAGGTGATCGGTACGCCGATAATTCCGTTACATCTTGCGCCTGATGATAACCCTGAAGTAAGGCGTAACTCTGCGTCTGTCTGTCTGTCTGTCTGTCTGTCTGTCTGTCTGTCTGTCTGTCTGTCTGTCTGTCTGTCTGTCTGTCTGT
>CANRAV010000012.1 GCA_947628695.1 uncultured Clostridia bacterium | reverse complement strand
TCCTCTCTCTAAGGCAAATCCTTTCTATCTGTGAATCTTTCCTTAACTATTGCAACTTGCTATTGCAATTTGCGTTTTTTATTTATTATTTTGGACGGGCCTCGGCCCGTCCTGTTTTTTTCGGAAGGGCTCGGCCCTTCCGGGGCTCTCTAATTAAGGCTTTTCAATTAACATAGCTTTTTAAACCCAAAGGGTTGGCACCCTTTGGAATCCCGAGCCGCCAACGCAGGCCGCGCCGGCGCCGTGTTTAGGTCGGCCGCACGTATGGAGCGCCGGTGCGGCGAGTGAAGAAGTGCGGTGCCCGCCTATGGCGGACGTTATTTCATTTAAATATGCGGTTTCTAATTTGCGGCTAAAGCCTCAAAATAAACAAATATCAAAAACATTTGATGAACGCGCAAAGCTGCAATTAGATTATGCAGTATTTAATAAAAGTGGAAAAAGCGTAGCTTTTTCGTCCGCACTTCTTCACTATTACTTCTTCACTATTACTTCAAGCGGTCTCGCTCTGTGCCGCTTTTAACCACCAAAACAACAAGCGGCATCACCAGCATTCCCCAAAAGCCGAAAAGCTTAAGCCCGGCGAACATCGCGGCCATCGTGGCAAGCGGGTGCACGCCTATGCAGCTGCCGACAATTTTCGGCTCTATCACCTGCCGTATCACGGTTATCACCGCGTAGGCGATCAAAAGCCCCACGCCAAGGTAGATGTTGCGCGTCAAAAACAGACACACCAGCGCCCAGGGGATAAGCACCGTTCCCGCGCCAAGCACGGGCAGTATGTCCACAAGCGCCGTCGCGGCCGCCAAAAGCAGCGCAAAGTCCAGCCGCAGCACCGTAAAGGCGGCGAAAAGCTCGGTAAACGTGACAAGCATTATAAGCCCGTAGGCCTTGAGGTACTTGCCCACGGCGCCGAAGACGGAGGCGCGAAGCGCCCTAAGCCGCCCCCGCGCGCTTTCCGGCAAAAGGCGCGCGAAAAAGGCGGAGATCGCCGTGCGGTTGACGGTCATGTAATAGCAGGAGACGGCAGTCACAAGGAAGGTGAACAAGAAGTCAAGAAAGCCCGTAAAAAGGCTTGTCGCCATCGATATTGTGCCCTTTATACCGGGCAGGCTCTCCGTAAAAAGTGTGCGAAGCCTTTCGCCCGCGGACTGCCAAAGCCTTTCGCCGTCCACAAAGGGCACCCTGTCAAAAAGCGCAAGTATCCGCCTTTTAAGCGGCTCTGCGTCCTCCGGGGTCAGCGCGGAGAGGTAGTCGCAAAGGCGGCCAAGCTCCCTTGCGGCGCGGTAGACAAGAAGCCCGCCGAGTGCGAAGACAAGCGCCACTGCCGCCGTCACCAGCAGGAAAGCCCCCGCACCCTTCGGCAGCTTTATCCTTTGCTTTAAAAAATGCGCCGCAGGGGCGAATATAAGGGACAGTAGGTAAGCTATAAAGAAGGGGTAAAGCGCCGGAAACAGGTAGCCGAACACTATTTTAAACCCCAAAACGGCCGCTGCGGCCGCAAGCCCGTAGTAAAGCACATTCACCACGGTGCGTTTCTTTTCCTCCAAAGTAGGCGTTTTTATAAAAAAACCTCCCGGCTGTTTGCAATTTTTTGTATTTGGGTATTGACAAAAGCCGCGAATTGTGATAATATCTTACTCACGGCCTGTTAGTCAAGTGGCTAAGACGTCGCCCTCTCACGGCGAAGGCAGGGGTTCGACTCCCCTACGGGTCACCAAAAATCGGCAAGGCTTCGGCCCTGCCGATTTTTTTAGTTAATAGGTAATAAGTAATAGTGAAGAAGTGCGGAAAAAACCTTCGCTTGAAAGCGAAGCTTGAAGTAATAGTTAAAAAGTAAGAGTGAAGAAGTGCGGTAGAAAAAGCTTGCGCTTTTTCGTTTTTTATTATATATTGCATAATCTAACTGTAACTTCGTGCGTCTATCAAAAGCTTTTACCGTTTGGCTTGTTTTAAGGCTTTAGCCTCAAAATAGAAAACGCATATTCAAATCAAATACCGTCCGCGCAGCGGACACCGCACTTCTTCACTTTGCCCTTCGCCGACCTTACATGTAATATTATGCTTTTCAATATCTATTATTGCCCTGCTTGTCGGCGCCTTAAAGGGGAAAACAAAAAAATACGCCTCGCGGCGTAATATTTTCGCGCAGAATGCGACATATTAAATGCAGAGGCGCGTCATTTTTGTTAAAAGCCCTTGACAAATTGCGTTGACGGGTATATAATACAAATAGTGAAGGGCGCCGCCGATAAGCGGTTGGCTCCTACAGTTGTTAGTTACCTGCTAAAGCGCAGGCGACCGCCGCTGTTGGTACCAGTGGCGGTCATTTTTTGCGCATTTTTACGATCGTAACGACCAATTGTATAAGGTCGCATATCGTGCTTATAAACACGAAGATCGATTCAAATGAATCAAAAAACATCGGCATCCCTCCTTCCCCTCGCTTAGAAAGCGAGAAAGGAGGAGCCAACCGCCTACCGTTATGGCTATAACGCCCTTCGAAAATATTATACTCTTTTAGCGAATTTTTCAAGTAAAACCGCTGCACAAACAAAACTTGTGCAGCGGCTTTTTACGTTTGGGAGGCGTTGGGGCACATTTTCACCTGCGTTTATACGTGCGACAAACCTAAACCTCTCTGCGGCGCGGCCTGCGTTGGCGGCTTGGGATTCCAAAGGGTGGTGCCCTTTGGGTCTAAAAAGCTGTGTTATTCTATAAACCTAACCCAAAACAGCCACGGAGGGACCGTGTCCCTCCGTAAAAAGCCAAGGCCGAGCGCGAGCTCGGCCATAATAATAAAAATAATAATCAAAACCTAAAACACCAAGGTTTTCGCGATATAGTCCCGAAGTTCGCCGACGGGGATGCGCACCTGCTGCATAGTGTCGCGGTCGCGCACGGTGACGCAGCCGTCTGACTCGCTGTCGAAGTCGTAGGTTATGCAAAGCGGGGTGCCTATCTCGTCCTCGCGCCTATAGCGCTTGCCGATAGAGCCGGTGTCGTCGAAGTCGACGGAGAAGTCCTTGGAGAGGTCTTCGTATATCGCAGACGCCTTTTCCGAAAGCTTCTTTGACAGCGGAAGCACGGCCGCCTTAAAGGGCGCAAGCGCGGGGTGGAGGTGCATAACCGTTCTAACGTCCGGCTTTTCGGGCGTGCCGATGTCCTCCTCGTCGTATGCCTCGACAAGGAACGCAAGCATAACCCTGTCTGCGCCGAGGGAGGGCTCTATGACGTAGGGGATGTACTTCTCGCCCGTTTCGGGGTCGAAGTAGTCAAGCGTTTCGCCGCTGTGCTCGGAGTGCTGCTTAAGGTCGTAATCCGTCCTGTCGGCGATGCCCCAAAGCTCGCCCCAGCCGAAGGGGAAGAGGTACTCGAAATCCGTGGTCGCCTTGGAGTAGAAGGAAAGCTCCTCCTTGTCGTGGTCGCGAAGGCGCAGGTTCTCCTTCTTCATGCCGAGCCCGTAGAGGAAGGAGGCGCAGTAGTCCTTCCAAAACGCGAACCACTCAAGGTCGGTGTCGGGCTTGCAGAAGAACTCCATTTCCATCTGCTCGAACTCCCTTATTCGGAAGATGAAGTTGCCGGGTGTTATCTCGTTGCGGAACGACTTGCCCACCTGGCAGACGCCGAAGGGGAGCTTTTTCCGCGTGGTGCGCTGTATGTTTTTGAAGTTTACGAAGATGCCCTGTGCCGTCTCCGGGCGGAGGTAAAGCTCTGCGGCGCTGTCCTCCGTAACGCCCTGGAAGGTCTTAAACATAAGGTTGAACTTCTTTATCTCCGTAAAGTCGCTCTTCCCGCAGGCAGGGCAGACGATGCCCTTTTCCTTTATATACGCGGCCATTTCGTCAAAGCTCATTGCGCCTGCGTTGACGTTCTCGCCCGTCTCTGCGGCGTAGTCCTCTATAAGCTTGTCGGCCCTGTGGCGGGTCTTGCAGCTTCTGCAGTCCATAAGCGGGTCGGAAAAGCCGCCCACGTGGCCGGAAGCGACCCAAACCTTGGGGTTCATAAGGATGGCGCTGTCAAGGCCGACATTCTCCGGCCTTTCCTGCACAAACTTCTTCCACCAGGCGCGCTTTATGTTGTTCTTCATTTCAACGCCAAGCGGGCCGTAGTCCCAGGCGTTCGCAAGCCCGCCGTAAATTTCGCTTCCGCTGTAGACAAAGCCGCGGTTCTTGCAGAACGCAACAATTTTTTCCATCGTCTTTTCGCTGTTGTTCATCGTGTACCTCTCTGTGTTTTATTCAAATTCCTTTTTTATCGTCCGTGAGAAAAGCGCTTCAAGCGTCTCCTTCGGGTCAGCGCCGCCGTATATTATGTCGTAAACCGCGGTGCATATGGGCAGCTCGACGCCGAGAGACGCGTTCATCTTCACGACCGCTTCGACCGTGTAGGCGCCCTCCGCAAGCAGGGTGTAGCTTTCGCCCTTTGCGAAGCACTCGCCGAAACGGCGGTTGTGGCTGTACTCCGAGAACACCGTCGCCTCGTAGTCGCCCAAATGGCAAAGCCCGTAGGCGGAAAGCCCGTTCCCTCCAAGCGCCTCTATAAGCCGCGCAATCTCCCGCGTGCCGCGCGCCATAAGCGCGCCCTTTAAGGACTTAAGCCCCAGCCCGTCCAGTATCCCGGCGGCGATGCCGATGACGTTCTTCGTCGCCGCGCCGATCTCGCTGCCTATAAGGTCGTCGCCGTAGTAGAAGCGTATAAGCTCGCTTGTAAAGCCGTCCGCAAGCCGCCTTGTAAGCGTTTTGTCAAGGCTGTCTATTACCATGCAGTTGGGCTTGCCTGCGGCAAACTCCTGCGGGTGCCCGGGGCCGACCCAAACCGCCGTTTTTGCCCCCGGCAGCACGTCGGACACCACCTGCGACAGCCGCTTGCCCGTGGCTATCTCCAGCCCCTTCATGCAGAGGATAACCGTCTTGCCCGCCATTGCCTCCCGGCCGAGACCCTCAAGTATGGAGCGAAGGCTTTGCGAAGGGACGGAGAACACCACCGCCTCTGCGTCCTTTACAGCTTCTTTAAGGTCGAAGACGAAGCGCACACGCGCAGGCAGGGTTATCGTGCCGTTGCTGCGAGTGGCCGCAAAGTCCCGCGCCGACGCGTCGTCACCCCTTGCGCCGACGGTCACCCCGTTCCCTATAAGGTCAAGGTAATAGGCTATAAAAGAGCCCCATCTGCCGCAGCCTATAACCGTTATTTTCATTTTTTCCAAATACATCAATTCCCTTCTTGCAAAAGCGGCCTATTTTTTAAGCTTCGATATGCCGCGCTGCGCCATAACAAGGCGGTAGTACCGACCCTTTGCGCGCATAAGCTCGTCATGGGTGCCGATCTCCTCGATTTTGCCCTTTTCAAGCACAACTATGCGCGTGGCGTTTCGAAGCGTGGAAAGCCTGTGCGCAATGGCAAGCGTCGTGCGCTCTTTAGTAAGCGCCGCGATGCTGTCCTGTATCTGTTTTTCCGTCTCCGTGTCAAGCGAGGCAGTCGCCTCGTCAAGTATAAGTATGCGCGGGTTGCGAAGGACGGCACGGGCTATTTGAACCCTCTGCCTTTCGCCGCCGGAAAGGCTTTGCCCTCTCTCGCTTACATAGGTGTCGTAGCCGTCGGTAGAGCGCATTATAAAGTCGTGCGCACCGCCGGCCTTTGCCGCACGTATCACGTCGTCAAAGCTTGCATCCGGCGTGCCGTAGGCGATGTTGGCGGCTATCGTCCCCTTAAACAAGAAGCTTTCCTGAAGCACCACGCCAATCTGCGAGCGCAGACAGTGCTGCCCGTAGCTGCCTATCGGCGTACCGTCCACCTCCAGCACGCCCTCGTCGAGGTCGTACAGACGCATTACAAGGTTTATAAGCGTGCTTTTGCCGACGCCGCTTCTGCCGACAATGCCTATCATCTCGCCCTTCTTTATGTCAAGGCTTATGTCCTTCAGGACGTATTCAAGGTTGTTGTAGCCGAAAAACGCGTGCTTAAAGCTTATGTCGCCGTCGATTTTGCGCTCCACGGGGGCTTCCGCCTCCTTCACGCCGACCTCTTCGTCCACTATCTCAAACACCTTCGCCACGGAGGTCGCCGTGCGCACAAGCCTCCTCGGAACCATCGACAGCCAGCGAAGCGGTTCGTAAATCATGCCCGTGTAGGTGACAAGCTGCTGAATTGCGCCCATGGTAAGCGTGCCCGCAAGTACGCGGCTGCCCGCTATGAGAAGCACCGCATACTCGCCCGCGCGCATGAAGAAGTCAACCGTGGGCATTATCAGCGCCCAAACTACCTCGTTGCGGAAGGAGATGTCCCTAACCTTCCTGTTGGCCTTGTCAAAGCGCTCTATCTCCGCCTGCTCCATGCCGAAGACTTTTACTACGCGCATCCCTGAGAAGACGTCGTGCAGGACGGTGTTAAGCTCGCTGTCTGCGTGCCACTGGCGGTGGTACAGGCGGTTTGTGTAACGCCGCGATACGCGAAGCACCACGAGAAGCAGCGGAACCGGAAGCACCACAAAAAACGTAAGCAGCGGGCTCATGTACAAAAGCACGCAAAGCACCACTATAATAAGGGATACCACGCGGCAAAGCTCCGGAAGCAGGCTTGTAAGGAACTCCCTAAGCACCTGCGTGTCGGAGGTCACGCGGGTGATAAGCTCGCCCGCGGTGCGGCGGTGCACGTCGCCAAGCGACATCTTCGGTATGCTGTCAAACACAAGCCCGCGAAGGCTTACCGCCACCTTGTTGCCGACGCGAACCATTATGACAGAACGCGTCACCCTGATAAGAACCACCGTAAGCCCGCAGGCGACCATGCCGCCTATAAGCCCGTAGAACTTCTTCCACACCTCCGAAAAGGGTCTTCCGCCCGTGATGCACTCGTCGACAAGGCGCTTTTGCAGCTCCGGCTCTATAAGGCGGATAAAGCTTGTCGCAAAGTACAAAATCACGGCTATAAAAAGCGGGAAGGCGAAGGGCTTTACGTACTTTAAAAGCCTGCCGTAAAGGTGCTTTTTGTCGGTGCAAAGCTCGCACTTTTCGCTGCCGGGTCTGTAGGGCTTGCCGCATTTCGGGCATCTCGTCTGCTTCTCCGGCCTTGTCTTTTCAAAGCTTCTCCCCTCGTTTACGGCCAGGGCGCGCTTTACAAAGTTTTTAAGGTTTTCCGCGTTCGACATGTCGGAACGGCAAAGCTCTTTTCTGTGTCCCTCCGCGCCGTATTCAACCGCAAGGCAGCCGACGTACTGTGCGGTTTTAACCTCCTCAAGCGCCGAAACGGGGACTTTCCTTTCGCCGTTCTCCTCGTCGCAGAGGTAAACCGTGTCACCGCAAAGGGCAAGAATGCCGTGCATGGGGATGTTGAAAAAGCTTAAATTGTATTCGGAAATCGCGGCCGGCTCTTCCCCCTCCGGAAGAAGCGAAAAAAGCTTCTCCCGCACCGCCGCTGCGGCGGGGGATGTGAGAGCGCCATGCCGTCTTTTTGTAAACGGTTTGCTCATATGCTCTGCCTTACAAGTACAGCTCTATCTTCCTGTAGCTCTTCCTGTCCAGCGCCGAAACGTCCGGTATGACGTAGCGGTTGCCGCTTATGTCTAAGATTACAAGATACGTGTCGCTTACCCTTATTATGCTGCCGAAGGTGTCCTTCAAAACCAGCTCTCTCGGGCCGACGTTGGTGTCGACCTCCCAAAGCGAGTAACCGAACTGCTCCTGCAAACGCCTTATCTTCTTTATCTCCGGGCAGAAGTACTTGCGGGAAAGCGACTTGTCCACAATGTCCCTGCCCTTGCCGTCAAAGTCCGCAAGGTTTCGTATCATGCCGTATTCCCTGCCGTCCTCGTCCTGCACGGATATAAACTCGTCGGGCTTTTCGTAGGGGAAGGCCCTGTGGAAAAGCACCCTGCCGAGGTCCTGCCAAACGGGCTCCTTCGACCCCTCCGCGTCGTCCGCAAGGTCGTCCTTCTTCACGGGCGGGATAAAGGCCTTAAGCGCGGCAAAGCCGTTTTCCGTCTCGTAAAACTCGGCGTTCTCAGGCGTAAAATATATTATTTCAACAAGCTCTGTAAACGATTGTGCCATCTTTTCCTCCTATTCCACGCCGACGGTCTTCAAGGCCTCTGCCTGAAGCTTGTAAAGCTTAAAGTAAACGCCCTTCGCCTTAAGCAGCTCTTCCGCAGTGCCTCGCTCGACAACCTCGCCCTTTTCGATAACTATAAGGCTGTCTGCCTCCCTCAGCGTGGAAAGCCTGTGCGCTATGATTATGGTGGTCCTGCCACGCGTTATGTTGTTAAGCGCAGCCTGAATCTGCCTTTCCGTCTGCGTGTCCATGGCGGCCGTCGCCTCGTCAAGGATAAGTATCTTCGGGTTCGTAAGCAGCGCGCGCGCAATGGAAACGCGCTGTTTTTCACCGCCGGAAAGGTCCTTGTGGCCAAGTCCTACCATGGTTTGATACCCGTCCGGGTACTTTATTATAAAGTCGTGCGCCGAGGCCGCCTTAGACGCGGCGATGACCTCCTCCTCCGTGGCGGAGGGACGCGCATACCTTATGTTTTCCATAATCGTCCCGCGGAACAGATATGTCTCCTGCGAGACTATGGCGATGTTCCCGCGCAGCGACTTAAACGTAAGGTCGCGCAGATTGTAGCCGTCTATGCGGACTGCGCCCTTCTGCGGGTCGTAAAGGCGGGTAAGCAGGTTGGCAAGCGTGCTTTTGCCCGCGCCCGTGTGCCCCACTATGCCAAGCGTCGTCCCGTGCGGAACCTTGAAGCTTACGTCCTTTATGACGTCGCGCCCTTCGTCGTAGGCGAAGTAGACGCCGTCAAACTCCACGTCGCCCTTTATTTCCTCCGGCGTCACCGCGCCCTCCTTTTCGGAAACGTCGGGAGCAGCGTCGTTTATCTCAAACAGCCTCTGCAGGGCGTTAAGGCAGTCCGTCCACCAGTTGGCGACGTCCGCAAAGAAGTCAATCGGCGCGTAAACCATGGACACGTAGGCGACAAAGGCCATAAGGTCGCCGTAGCTCATGCCGTCGACGCGGTCGATAACCTGCTTGCCGCCGACAGCCCACACCACAAAGGAGCCTGCCTGAAGCAAAAAGCCCAAAAGCGGGAAAATCCTGCCGGAGGAGACGTTCACGTCCGTGTCGGCCTCTGCGGAGGCACGGCTTCGCTCGTCAAAGCGCTTAACCTCCAAATCCTCCCTTGCGAAGGACTTCACCACGCGCATGCCGTTAAGCACGTCGGATATAAGCGAGTTCATCGACCGTTTTTTCGAATAAGCCCTTGCGTTAAGCTTTTCGAAAAGTATGTAAACGTACTTGTAAAGCAGTATGAACACCGGAACCGTCACAAAGGTGTAAAGCGTAAGATACGGGTTGGTGAACAGCATTATCACCATTACGCCCAAAAGCTGTATCACGTTTGTCACCAGATACGGGAACCCGTCGCAGAAGAACCAGTATATCGTGTTTGCGTCGCTGTTTATCTGCGTCATAAGGCCGCCCGTCTGCCGCGAGGAGAAAAAGCCGAGCGACAGGCGCGATATGGCGTGGTAGATTGTGTTTTTAAGGTCGTAGATTACGCTTGTGGAAACGCGTGCGGAGATGACGGACTTTATAAGGTCGGTTATAAGCGAGATAAAGCGCACCAGCACGATAAGCCCCACCACGTACCATATCCGGCCGTAGCGGCTTCCGCCCTCGGTAAGCACGTCGTTGTAAAACATCTTTGCCGAGATCTGCGGCACTATAAGCCCTATGCCCGTAACCATGGCGATGGTAAGCATCACCAGCGCCATATAGCCCTTGTAGCGTATGAAGAAGCGCGCCAGCTTTTTTGTAAGCCTCTTTTTGTCTATGCAGAAGCGGCAGACCCTGTTCTCCGGGTCGGGATAGCGCCGCCCGCACTTCGGGCAGTAGGGAAGCTCGCCAATGTCCGCCTTCGTCTTCTTTTCGTCGAAGTTACCCTTCTCGCAAAGCTCTTTTAAAACGTCGCGAAGTATGCGCACGTCGTGCTTGCACTCTCCGCTGTAGTTGAAAAGCATGGCCGGCTTGCCCTTCTCAAGGCAGGTAAACATCCCGCCGGAGACCTGCTCTTCCATGCGGAAGCTCTTTAAGTCCTTCGTATCGAAGCGTTTAAAAAAGCTCTCCTTAAAGCAGGAGACGCGCTTTTTGCGAAGCCCCTTCGCACGCGAAACGGTTACAACGCCCTCCGCTATATACAGGTGCTCCTTTGTCACAAGGATGTAAACGTCCTTCGGGAAAAGGTCGCGGCCGAGGTCCGCACGCGCCGTAAGAAGCCCCTCGTCATAATCCGCCGCTTTTGCTTTTAAATATTCGGTTACCGCCTGCGGCGTCTTTTGCATCTCTATCATCAGAACATACCTCTCTAAATACAGTATTTTACAACTTAACGCTTAAAAAAGCAATAGTTATGCGTTATTTTCCGATAAAAAAATACTACTTGCAAACGGTTTGTTTCTATGTTATTATAAAAACATACAAAGATGGAGGAAGTAAAAATGTTTAACATTGCAATACTCGGCATGGGCGTTGTCGGCGGAGGAGTTTACGAGGTGCTTGAAAGCAACTCGCGCGCGATCTCGAAGACCCTCGGCGGCGACGGAGAGCCGCTTATAAACGTAAAATACGTGCTTGACAGGAGGAGCTTTGAAGGTCACCCGATAGCGGACCGCGTGACGGACGACTTTGACAGGATTGTAAACGACAAGGACGTTTCCGTGGTGGTGGAGACCATGGGCGGGGCAGAGCCGGCTTACACCTTCTCGCTTCGCGCGCTGAAGGCGGGGAAAAGCGTCGTCACCTCCAACAAAGAGGTCGTTTCGAAGTTCGGCGACGTGCTTCTCAAGGCCGCAAAGGAAAACGGCGTCTGCTATCTGTACGAGGCAAGCGTCGGCGGCGGCATACCGATAATAGCCCCGCTTTTAAACTGCCTTACGGCGAACCGCATAACGCGCATTGCGGGGATATTAAACGGCACGACAAATTATATACTGACGGAGATGCTTACAAAAGGCGCGTCGTTTGAAAGCGCGCTTGCGGACGCCCAGCAGAAGGGCTACGCGGAGAGGGACCCCTCTGCCGACGTGGAGGGTATAGACGCGCTCCGCAAGATATGCATACTCGGCGGCATCGCCTTCGGCCGCCACATCCCGACGGAGCAGGCCGCCCTCTGCCGCGGGATAACCGACATAAAGGCGGAGGATATAGCGGCTGCCGACAGCCTCGGTTTTGCCGTTAAGCTTTTGGGCGTTGCAAAGGACTGCGGCGGCAGGGCAAGCCTTATTGTCGCACCGCACCTCGTAAAGAAGGGGACGCTTATTGCGGACACCTGCGGCGTGTTCAACGCCGTGTCCGTGACCGGCAACATGGTGGACGAGCTTGTGTTCTACGGCCGCGGTGCCGGCAGCCTGCCGACGGCAAGCGCCGTTGCGGCAGACGTCATTGCGGCGATACGCTGCCCCACCCCGGAGGCCCCGCGTGAAAGGGCAGAGGACGGCTTCTGCCTGCCTCTTGACGAAACGCCGGTAAAGCTTTACCTGCGCGCAGAGGGCGGCTCGTCAAGGAGCTTGCAGATGGTGCGCACCTTGACGGCAAGGCTTTACCTGCAAGGCGGGGCGGACGCGTCGACCGTCTGCGAGGTGCACCCCCTCTCCGGAGGAGAATACGCCGTGCTTACGGACGAAAAGCCCTATGCAGAGCATAAGGCCCTGATAGAGAAAAGCGGCATACACGTGCTTGCAGAGCACTTTGTTCTTTAAACAAGGCGGGAGGTACAGGCGATGAAAAAAACTGCTTCGCGCTGCTGCTGCGTTTACCGCTGCTGCGGCAATACTTGCGGGGTCGCTGTCGGCCTCCGCGGAGTGTACAAGGCTTACCGCCGAGGGCCGATGCGAATACTACGGCGGGTACAACATAGACGCCCAGAACTACCCCCATTGGTGGTCGTCGCCCGTCACGTCCTACCTCGTGCCGGACGGCGACGGGCTTATGCGCGTTCAAGCGGGCGGGAAGATAAAGGGCGCACTTGTGGAGTACTTCGACAGGGACCGAAACGTCATCCCCGAAAAGACAAAGCACATAGAGGAAGAGCTTCCCATCTTCGGTGCCTTTTACGCCGGCTCCGACGCGTACTACATCCTCTCCGGGCAGAGGAACCCCTCGGAAAGCCCGAACGTGGAGGTCTACCGCCTTACAAAGTACAGCAAAAGCTGGGTAAAGCAGAACTCGGCAGGGCTTAAGGACTGCTACACCACCGTCCCCTTCGACGCCGGATGCCCCCGCATGGCGGAATGCGGCGACAGCATCGTAATACACACAAGCCACGAGCGGTACCTTACGGAGGACGGGAAGCACCATCAGTCAAACATAACCGTCCGCGTGAACAAAAACACAATGAAGGTGCTTGCGGGCGACTATCAGTTCGGCATCGGCTACGCAAGCCACTCCTTCAACCAGTTTGTGAAGATAGAGGACGGCAAGGTTGTGCTTGTCGACCACGGGGACGCGTTCCCGCGTTCCGTCGTGCTTACCCGCTTTGACCTCTCTCAAATAGGCTCCGACAGCTTTGCAAAGCACGAGTCGGCAGACCTGCTTAAAATCCCCGGCACCGAAGGCGACAACGCCACGGGGGTGACCGTGGGCGGATTTGAGATTAGCGCTTCGCACTACCTTGTCGCGGGCAGCTCCGTGGTGCAGGACGCAAAGAACACCGAGCGCGAGACCTACAACGTCTTTGTCGCCTCTGCGGACAAGAAGACCCTCGGCGTTGACCTTAAATGGATAACAAGCTTTGCGGAGGGTGACGGCACCGTCTCCACCCCGCAGCTGGTGAAGCTTGACGGCGGAAGCTTCCTTCTGCTTTGGGAAAGGGACGAAACGGTTTACTACACCGCGCTTGACGCCTCCGGGAACCCCACGGGCAGCACCTACACCCTGGAGGGCAGCCTTTCGGACTGCGTGCCCGTACTTGCAAACGGCCGCGTCGTTTGGTACACCTGGTACAACGACAGCACCGTCTTTTACGAAATCGACGTCTCCGACCTCTCTTCCGCGTACATAACTACCGTGACCAACGGGCATAAAAGCGAGGACTCCTCGTGCAAAGACGGCGTCGCCACCTTCAAATGCAGCGTCTGCGGCGAGACGTTCAAGGTCGGAACCTACACCTCCTTTATCGCGTTCTTCAACAGGGAGCAGTACGGTACCTTCGTCTCCGTCCCGGAAAGGTACTTTTTGGAAGGGGAAAAGCTTTACATGGTGTGCAGCGGCAATTACCCGCAAGATTTGCCTGCGGGGATAGAGCGGAACGACGAGCTTGTCATCTCCCGCTCCGACGACGGCAAGGTGGCCTTTTCGCCGAAGGACAACTGCTTTACAATGCGCTCCCACGGCGCCGTAACCGTCACCGTTGCGCCCAAATACAACCCGGGGATTGCAAAAGAATTCGAGTTTGTCATACTAAGCAGGGATATGCCCGGCGACATTGACGGCACCTGCACCGTTGACAACATGGACGCCGTGAAGATACTTATAAACGAAGCAAGGCCGAGCTATCTGACCGCAAAACAGCTTGCCGTCGCCGACGTGAACGGCGACGGAGCCGTGAACAACATCGACGCCTCGGCAATTTTGAGGCTTGACGCAGGGCTTGGCTTTTAGCGCCCGAACCACTTGACGCATTTTAACGATTGGTGTATAATTGAATTAAACAAAATTCATGGAAAAGGAGAAAGATTTACAATGAAAAGATTCTTCGCGATACTTGTTGTATTCACCCTGCTTTTGGGTGCGTTTGCAATCCCTACTTTTGCGGAAGACGCAGCTGCGCCGTCCCTCCCCGCAAGCGGCGAGCTTGCCAATTACAGCTGGACCATTGACGCAGACGGAACTCTTACCGTAACCTGCGACGGCGACATGGCTCTTCCCCTTGACGTAGACGTCGTTCCCTGGATAAACGGCGACTATGCCGGTCGGGTTAAAAGCGTTGTCGTTGCGGAGGGCGCAACCTCCGTTGCAGCCTTTGCTTTTGCCGGCTGTGAGACTATCGAAAGCGTTTCTCTCCCCGCAAGCATTGAATCCATAGGCTTCGGCGCGTTTTTAGGCACCGGCCTTATGAACGACGAAAGCAACTGGGAAGACGGCGCGCTTTACATAGGCAATTGCCTTATCGCCTGCGACCCTCTTACTACGGGCGTTTTGACCGTTAAAGACGGCACAACCGTTATAGCAGACGGCGCTGCTGCATTTTGCACCGACATAAGCGGCGTTATTTTGCCGGAAGGCATCTCTGCCATCCCGGACGGCTGCTTTGTCTGCTGCTCCGGCCTTGACGGCGTTGAAATCCCCGAAAGCGTCACTTCCATAGGCGCTGTATCCTTCGCGCTTTGCTCCTCTCTTGCGGATGTGACCGTACCGGACGGCGTCACCTCCATCGGCGAAGGCGCGTTCCTCTTCTGCCCGGAGCTGAAGCTTGTCACCGTCGGCAGCGGTGTTGAGTCTATCGGCGCGTGCGCCTTCGGCTTTGACCCTTCCGTGATAACCGATATTATCGCAGGCCTTGGCGACATGCTCGGCGGTCTTGGCGACGAGAGCTTTGACCTTGGCGACTTAAGCTTTGACTTCGGCGACGAGAGCTTCGACATGAGCGGGCTTGAAGACCTCATCGGCGGGATTCTCGGCGGCCTTGGCGACATAAGCGGCGACGACCTTGGCGGTCTTGGCGACCTGTTTGGCGGCCTTCTCGGCGGACTTGGCGACGAGAGCTTCGACATGAGCGGGCTTGAAGACCTGTTTGGCGGGATCCTCGGCAGCCTTGGCGACCTCTTCGGCGACTTAAGCTTTGACGCCGGCGACGAGAGTATCGACTTCGGCGACCTCAGCTTTGACTTCGGCGACGAAAGCTTCGACTTCGGCGACGAGAGCTTCGATTTCGGCGACTTCAGCTTCGACTTCGGCGACGAAAGCTTCGACTTCGGAGGGCTCGACGACCCGCTTGGGCTTCTCGACTTCAGCGCGTTTTCCAACGACATAAAGACGGTTTACGTTAAATCTGCCGACGTTGCCGCGATGCTCACCTCTGCGGACGCAGCCGGCGGGCTTATAGCCAACGCCGACACCGTTATCTTCGGCGCGGGCGTTTCCGCACCCGACTTTGTTAAGAACAGCTACGCGCAAAGCGGCGAGTCTGCCGTTGTTTCGGGCTGCACCTGGTACAGGAACACCGACGGGTGCACCGTTCACTGCAGCAGCGGGAACGGCGTCTGCATCGTGTGCGGTGAGGGGCTTGCCTCCATCGGCGACCCCAACGGCGACGGGGTTGTCAACAACATCGACGCGTCCCTCGTGCTGCAGTACGACTCCGGGCTTGTAACACTCAGGGACGTTGCCCTCGCGGCGGCCGACGTCAACGGCGACGGTGCCGCGAACAACATCGACGCCTCCGTCATACTTCAGCTTGACTCCGGCGTCATCAACGCGTTCTAAGCTTTTGGCTTACTTAGGCCGGGCTCCTCGCCCGGCCTTGTCTTTTTATCATTTTTTATTTATTATTTTGGACGGGCCCCGGCCCGTCCTTTGTATTTATATATGAAGGGACTCGGTCCCTTCATGGCTCTCTAATTAAGGCTTTTCAAATAATAAAGCTTTTTAGGCCCAAAGGGCACAGCCCTTTGGAAACCCGTGCTGGCAACGCAAGTCACGCTTTAGCCATGCATAGGTCGGCCGCACGTATGGTGCGTGGATTAAACATAAAAATTGCCGCGCAATTTTCTTTGCACGGCGGTTTACTATTGACATATTTCGCAAAAGATGTATAATATAAACGAAGGACGTTGCCATAACACGGTAGGCGGTTGGCCCCTCCCTTCTCGCTTTCTCAGCGAGAGAAAGGAGGGATACCTATGTTTTTTGCTACATATGAACCTATTTTTGTGTTCACAAGCATGATATGCGACCTTATACAGCTGGTCGTTTTGATTGTAAAATGTACAAAAAATGACCGCCACCGGTCGCAACAGTGACGGTCGGCCTACAATTTGTAGGTAACTGTTAACTCTGGGGCCAACCGCTTATCGGCAGCGCCCCTTTCTTTTGTATTATATACCCGTCCGCTCAATTTGTCAAGAGCTTTTAACAAAATTGCTGTCCACCCCGTAAGGCCGTAAGGCTTCATGGGGGATTTTTATTCGTCTTCGTCGAGGTCGTCGAGATCGTCCTCGTCTTCGTCGTCCTCATCGGCGGGGGGCTTCTTTTTGAAGCTTACGCGGTTTTCCTTGCCGTGGTAGACGCGCTTGATGTTCTCGCGGTGCATAAAGATGACAAGCAGCCCGCACACAAAGCAGAACAGCATCTTAAACACCCCGGGCGGATAGCCGGTCACATACCTGTGCGTTATATAGGTCACGGCGGGGTAGAAGAAGGCCGCGATGACAGATCCCATGGAGACATAGCGCGTCAAAAGCAGCACCAGCCCGAAGATGACAATAAGGCACAGAAAAACATAAGGGTCAAGCAGCAGTATCATGGTAGCTGCGGCGATAACGCCCTTGCCGCCCTTAAACCTGTAGAACACGGGCATAATGTGGCCGATGATGCAGAAAAGCCCCGCCAGATACGCCCCGTCCATAGAGCCGATGTAGCTTCCTCCGCAAAGCCAGGCGCCGATGAAAACCGCCAGCGCGGACTTAAGCACGTCGCCTGCCAGCGTAAGAAATCCCGCCTTCTTGCCGAAGACGCGGAACATATTGGTCATGCCGGCGTTGCCGCTTCCGAACTCCCTTATGTCCTTGCCGTAAAGCCGTTTTGAAACAATAATGGCGGTGTTTATGCTGCCCAAAAGGTAGCCGAAAACTGCGGCAAGCAGCATCTCGGTTACGGAAAGCCACTCCGGAAGCACCTCCAAGCCGAGGAGGCTGTTAAGCCCTATCCGGTCGGCTACAAAGTCATACCACATTAAAGACTCACTCCTTGCCGTCGTCCTTTTGCCTTATGATAAGCTTTATCGGCGTACCCTCGAAGCCGAAAACGTCCCTTAAGCAGTTTTCGATGTACCGCTGATACGAAAAGTGGAAAAGCTCGGCACTGTTGCAGAATATGACGAAGGTCGGCGGCTTTATGCCGGTCTGCGTCATGTAGTAGATTTTAAGCCTTCTGCCCTTGTCGGTAGGCGGCTGGACGCGGTTCATGGCGTCGTTAAGCACGTCGTTAAGCATGCCCGTGGATATTCGGCGCGAGGCGTTTTCGTTTACGCCGTTTATCATCTCGTAAAGCTTGTCCACGCGCTGCCCGGTCTTTGCGGAGATAAACGCCGTCGGCGCGTAGGTCATATAGGAAAGCGCGTCGTAGATGTCCTTTTTGAAGCTGTTTACGGTGGAGTTGTCCTTGTCAAGGCTGTCCCACTTATTCATCACGATTATAGAGGCCTTGCCCGCGTTGTGGCTTATGCCGGCTATCCTCTCGTCCTGCGCCGTAACGCCCTCCGCCGCGTCGCACATTATAAGGCAGACGTCGGCGCGTTCCACGGCCGCCCTTGCGCGAAGGACGCTGTACTTTTCTATGTTGTCCTCTATCTTTGCGTTGCGGCGGATGCCGGCCGTGTCGATAAACACGTATTTGCCGTACTTGTTCTCAATCCGCGTGTCGGTTGCGTCGCGCGTAGTGCCGGGGATGTCGGAAACTATCACCCTGTCCTCGCCCGCGATGCGGTTTACAAGCGAGCTTTTGCCCGCGTTCGGCTTGCCTATGACGGCAACGCGTATCGCGTCGTCCTCCTCCGGTGCCTCTGCGTCCTTCGGAAGCAGCTCCGCAACGCGGTCAAGCACGTCGCCGGTTCCGCTGCCGTGGACGGAGGAAAGCGCAACAGGCTCGCCTATGCCAAGCTCGTAAAACTCGTAATACTCCGCAGGCAGTGCGCCGACGCGGTCTATTTTGTTCACCGCAAGCACCAGCGGCTTGCGGCTTTTTAAAAGCAGCGCCGCAATGTCGCGGTCGTCGGCGGTGACACCGGCGTGTACGTCGGTCATAAAGATGATGACGTCCGCTGCGGCGATGGCAAGCTCCGCCTGCGCGCGCATGTGCCGAAGCATCTCCGTATCCGCCTTCGGCTCCAGCCCGCCGGTATCAGTCAGCACAAAGGGGATACCGTTCCACTCCGTCTCCGCGTAGATGCGGTCGCGCGTTACGCCCGGCGTGTCGTCCACTATGGATATGCGCCCGCCGGCGACCCTGTTGAAAAAGGTGCTTTTGCCCACGTTGGGTCTGCCGACTATGGCAACCGTCGCCTTCATGTAAGTTCCTCCTCGCTTATGCCAAGCAGCTTTGCAAGCAGGCTCTCGCCGCCCTGCTCCGTTATAAGTACCGGCACGCCAAGCTTCTCCTCCGCCTCCGTAACGGACACGCCGTCAAGGAAAAGGTCGCGCTCGTGCCGAAGCATGTTGCACGGGATAAGAAGCGCCTCCCCAAGGGGCGCGCCCTTTAAGGCGGCGATAAGGTCGCCGCCGGTGACAAGCCCGCTTACCGTAACGGTCCTGCCGAAAAAGTCGTTTTCCACCCTGTAAACATGCGCCTTAAGCCCCGGGAACGCGTCCTCTGCCGCTGTGCAAAGCTCCTTTATGTGTTCATACGCCAATGCTCCCGTTGCGGCGGACACCGTCCTGCCCGCAAAGTCCGCCCTGCCGAAGCGCTCCTTCGCCGCGTCCAAAGCGCACAAAAACTCTTCCCTGTGGCAGCGGAGCATCCCCACGCCGTTTTCAAGCTGAGGATAGCCGTCGTACTCGTCCTCCTCCGGTATGGGCAGACCTGCCGTGATGTAAAACTCGTCCGAGGCGTAGAACAGCCTGACGCCCTTTTCCGCCCTGCACCCGTCCGCAAAGGCCTCTATCGCCTTAACGACCTTCAAAGCGCCTTCCCTTGTGTAGGGCTTTAAGGGGTAAAGCCCCTCCCTGTGCGCCGTAACGCCCACGGGCACGGCCGAAACGCTTTGCAGCGATTTAAGACGGTAAAGCTCTTCCATGCTGTACTGCAGCTCGTCGCCGTCGTTGATCCCCTCGCAAAGCACAAGCTGCGCGTTTATGGCGATGCCGTGCTCCGACAGCTGCGTAAGCCTGTCCAGCGCGTCCCCCGCGAAGCGGTTGCCCATCATGCGGCAGCGCAGCTCCCTTCGCATGGTGTGGACGGAGACGTTAAGCGGCGATATGCGCAGCTTTATTATCCGCGCGATGTCCGCGTCGGAAAGGTTGGTAAGAGTCACGTAGTTGCCGTACAGGAAGGAAAGCCGCTCGTCGTCGTCCTTGAAGTATACGGATTCCCTCATGCCCTTCGGGTTCTGGTCTATAAAGCAGAAGATGCAGTTGTTCCTGCAGCGCTTCTGCCCGGTTATCAGATAGGTCTCGAACTCCGCCCCCAAGGGCTCGTACTCGTCCTTCTTTACGCGCACGCTTCCCCTCGAAAGCGCTATGTCAAGGACAGAGTCCGCGGTGTAAAAATAGTAGTCCAGCCCGTCGTTAATCGGGCTGCCGTTGATACTTAAAAGCTCGTCACCCGGCAAAAGCCCCGCCCTTTCCGCGGCGCTGCCGGGGTCGATGCCGCTTATCCTTACCGTAAACACACCCCCCCGAAAAACGCAAAAGCGCACCGACTTACCAAAGGCGCATAGCCCGGGAAGACGGCGCGCATTAAACCGCGCTGAAAGCACACCCCTAAACGGGGCAAGCATCGTAGGCGCAGGATACGGCCATGCAAAGCCGCATCCTGCACGCGTTGAACAAAGCCTTATGCCTTTTTGCTGTCCTTGCTGATGATGGTCTCACCGGCGTAAGATCCGCACTTGCTGCACACCCTGTGAGCGAGGTTGTATTCACCGCACTTGCACTTAACCATGCCGGGCATATCAAGCTTCCAAACGGAAGAGCGCCTTTTATCTCTTCTTGCCTTTGATACTTTTGCCTTCGGTACTGCCATTTTCAGCACCTCCCTCTCTTTATGTCAAATTATTTTTAACTGTTGTCAAGCAGAGCCCTTAAAACCTCAAGCCTCGGGTCCACCTCTGCCGTGCTGCAGCCGCAGTCCCCTTCGTTAAGGTTTGCACCGCACTTCGGGCACAGCCCCCTGCAGCCTTCTTTGCACAAAAGCCGCGACGGGAAGTTTAAAATAAGCTCCTCTTCGAAAACCGGACGCAGGGAAAGATACCCGTCCCCGTCGGCAACGATATACTCGCCGTCGTCGTCCGCCTCCCGAAGCGCCTTCACAACCGGGCGCTTTACGTCAAAGCACTTCTCAAACGGCACCTCGTCAAGGCAGCGGGCACACCTGCCCACGCCCCTCACGGTAAGAACCGCCGTAAGCTCCACATACCCGCCGTGGTTCGCCACCGCACCGACAGCCTCTGCCGACGCACCGTCCACCCCGTCAAGCACGTCCACGGGAAAGCCGAAGTCAAACCGCTGCACGCCGTTCGGTTCCGAAAGAAGCCCTTGTATGTCAACGCGCAACTCAACACACCCCCGTGTAAACACCTGTATCTCTACAGACGCCTTTATATTATACCAACTTTATTCGGCTTTGTCAACTGCTTTTTTCAAGGTTTTTTGCATATTTGCACGCCTTTTGTGCCAAAATATTTGCCGCAAGGAGTTGATTTGCTTGAAAAAAGTTTGCGCCTTACTCGCACTAAGCGGCGCTGCCGCCGGCATGATGATCGGCGCTGCCTGCTCGCTTATGACTGCGGCCGCCGTCGAAAAGAAGCTTTCCCTCTGCGACGTCGTCCGCAGCAAGGCTAAAAATGCGTTCTCCGGCCTTGTTAAATGAGGCTGAACGCCGATCTTTTATTTTTTATGGACGGGCTTTTCGCCCGTCCGTCGCTTTTTTCGCCCGTCCGATTTTTTCACTTTTTTTGGTTTTTTATGGCCGAGCCCCGGCTCGGCCGTGTTTTTATATGAAGGGACTCGGTCCCTTCATGGCTCTCTAACTAAGGCTTTTCAAACAACATAGCTTTTTAAACCCAAAGGGTTGGCACCCTTTGGAATCCCAAGCCGCCAACGCAGGTTACGTCAAAGCAATGTAAAGGCTGTTCGCACGTATGGAGCGTGGGATAAACACAAAAATTGCCGCGCAATTTTCTTTGCGCGACGGTTTCACTATTGACAAATTTCGCAAAAGATGTATAACAAAAGTGAAGGACGTTGCCATAATACGGTAGGCGGCTAAACTCCCCTTAAGCCCTGCAAGCTTCCGCTTGTTTGGCGAGGAAAGGGGGTGTCTGCTCGTGCATAATGTTACATACTCAGAACTTTTTAGTTTTGTGAATATGCTCGTAGGCCTCATAGGCCTCGTCATATACCTTGTCAACAAGCATGACAGAAAATGACCGCCACTGCCACTAACAGTGACGGTCGGCCTATGAAAATAGGCTGATGTCATAAAATGCGGGAGTTAGCCGCCTTATCGGCAACGCTCCTTCTATTTGTATTATATACCCGTCGCATCAATTTGTCAAGTGTTTTTAATTATTTTCCGGCGGCGTCCGTCAACGGAAGACGCCATTTAATTAACAGCGGAAAAAGTGGAAGCTTTTTCTTCCGCGCTTATTCACTATTACTTATTACTTCTTCACTAAGCAACCAACGGGGCGGCCAAGCCGCCCCGTTGTGCGTTCCTACTCGTTATAAACCTCAAACTTATACCCTACGCCCCAAACGGTTTTAATCGTCCACTCGGTCGACGCACCGTCCAGCTTCTCCCTAAGGCGCTTTATGTGCACGTCAACCGTGCGGCTGTCGCCCAGATAGTCAAAGCTCCACACCTTGTCAAGCAGCTGGTCGCGCGTGAAGACGCGGTTGTAGTTGGACGCGAGGAAATAAAGCAGCTCCAGCTCCTTCGGAGGCAGGTCAACGGGCTTGCCGGCTACCCTAAGCTCGTACTTCTGCAGGGATATTTCCAAATTGTCAAACTTCAATCTCTCGCAGTCGTTCGGGTCGTGCTGAATGTAGCGCCTAAGCACCGCCTTTATGCGCGCAAAGACCTCTTTCATGTCAAGCGGCTTTACGATATAGTCGTCGGCGCCAAGCTCCAGCCCAAGCACCTTGTCAATCGTATCGCCCTTTGCGGTTATCATTATGATGGGCGTTTGATAATGCTCCCTTATCTCACGGCAGACCTGCCAGCCGTCCTTCTTCGGCATCATCACGTCCAAAAGAACCACGTCCGGCTCGTGCTTGCGGATGGCCTCTATGCCCTCCGCCCCGTCGGGTGCGGTGCGCACCTCGTAGCCTTCCTTCTCAAGATACATGCGCAAAAGCTCGCATATATTTATATCGTCATCTATGACCAAAACCTTGGTCATCATAACACTCACCCTCCCAGTAAAGATTTTTCTAAATAGTTCGTTTCCTGTTAATAAATTATAACGCGTATTTACAATTTTGTCAAGATTCAATTATAAATTTTCACAAATTACCTGCAGTTTTTTGCCCAAAAGACAAAAATATGTTGAAAAACGCGGCTGTTTCTGCTATAATTTTGTACGGAAAACAAAGGAGGGCATGAAATATTATGAAGCTTGGCATCGTAATAAATTGACGATTTTCTGTGTTCTCATGTAGTGGGTATAGATGTCAACAAAGCCCCATAATCCATATGTTTTCGATGATTTTTAGTTTCTATAACCGGATGTAATCTCTCAAAGCCAAATGACAGAATGGCGTAGAAATGGCGTAAGGCCTTTGAGGGGATAAAACAAACAAATAACGGCCATTCGGCGCTGTGATGTGGCGCGGAATGACCGTTATTTTTGTCTGGTGTTATTTGCCTGATATGCAAAATTGTTTGAAATCATCAAGCCGCAGTAAAACAGGCTCTTGTCCGTAGGCGGCTCCCACATCTATGTTTACCCAGGTTCTGGCCTTGATGATTTTCCCCCTGTACTTCTCACCGTAGGCAAATGTGGTCGTGTGGCCTACTATCGTAATCACATCATCAAAATAGTGGTCTGTCGGGCTGGGGCGGGCGAGCAGCAGTTCATCTTGTGAATACTCGGACAGTTTTCTCTCCTGTCGGAAATGATCAAGTCCGGCATGGACAAGAAGAAAATCACGGTTCTTAACTGTAATCAGTTCATACAGCGGTGCTTCTTGCAGATATTCGAGGATATACTCTTTCGTGTTTTGCGGTAATGTCTGCAAGGCGCTCAGGGTGGTATCACCGCCGTGCAGCCTGTAGCGGTATAATTTATCAGACTGTTCTTTTGTGGCTGTCTCTGGGCGATAATCGGCGTTAAACACGAAGTCGCAGGATAGTAGCATGGCCTCGTGATTGCCGAGCAGTAATTGTATGTTCGGTTGGTCGAGCAGCCAGCAAAGGGTTTTTACTCCACCATCACCGTTGATGTCGATAATATCCCCGATGATGTATAAAAAATCCCTGTTGCAGAAATGGGCAGATTCAAGCAACTGTAGAAATTTATCATGTGGGTATCCGTGTAGATCGGAGGTTACATATACCATAGGGTCAATCCTTTTCATCAACGATTATCTTTCGGCTCCTTATCCTTCCACAAGATGAATGTATTTATAAATCGTAGGATAGGAAAGGTCGCAAAGACGTGAAAATTCCTTTTTGTTAATCTCTCCCTTTTGATACTTCGGGTAGTGCCGATAGAAGATGGACGGTATATCATCGGGTGTGGTAGCGGGGCGGCCAATGGTTTTCCCTTTGGCCTTGGCATTTTCCATACCACTTTTGACGCGCTGGCTAATCATATTTCTTTCCAGTTCGGAAAACACACCCATCATTTTTAACATTCCCTCGGTCATGGGGTCAAGTTCCTTACTACAATCAACGATGAAAGAGCCAAGGACAAGTTTGATATGCTTATCCTTGGCTGTTTCGATGATGTCACATAGCTGTTTTGTACTTCTGGTAATCCGGCTGACCTCTGTAGCGACGATGGTATCACCCGGCTTTATGATGTCCAGCAGCTTTAGCAGCTCGGCACGGTTTTCTTTCATGCCACTTTCATATTCAAGATAAATGGTCTTGTCCGTGGCACCCTGTTGTTTCAGTTCGCGGACTTGTCTGTTAATATCCTGTAGCTTTTCATTGGTAGAACATCTTGCGTAGCCGTAAATCATAAGGCACCTCAATTCCTTTTTATTTATTATAAGGGCTAAACGAAAAGATTAAAACCGATTCTTTTATATTTTTTCAAGAATTTTTTCTGATTTTAGGGTGATTTTCGTGTTGAAACTTCTATAAACGGAATGAGTTGTTTATGTTTATACGGTTTTAGCGGATTCTGCGGGCGATAACTTCCAGATAGGCTTTCATAGACCAATCCAGAACATCTTGATAGGTGCCGTTGGCAATATCGGGCTGTAATCTTTCCCGTATGGCCGTCTGGAAATGGCGGTATAGGTCATAATCCCAATGTTCAAACGGAAGGGTTTTCCCGGCAATAAACCAATCAAGAGAAATGGCACCATCTTCATGTTGAATAGGTGCGGCTTTTAGGGATAGACCGTTTTGGAATGGATGGTTGCGATTGTTGGAAGTGGCGGCCTCCAGTACATACATTTCTACAGGAGCATGAAAGAAATGTCTGATATTGCAGATAGGCCATACATCGGCAGCGAGAGTGGATTCTATAACTACCATGTTCAACAAAGTAAGATTTAACCAACGCTGGGCGATACCGTAAGGGATGCCGCCGATGGTATCATACACACGGAGAACAGCTTCACAAATGCGATGATGTACGCTGTCAAATCTGTCTTGGGTTGCGTTTGACTGACTGGCCGTGTGTAAAAGATTTTGAATTTCCGTAGACAACAGATTTTCAACCTCTCGTTCCATGTCGGTGCGTCGGTCAATCGGCACTTTCTGTTGATAGGAAACCCGGCGGCAAAAATCCTTAAAGGATTTTTCGGTGGCCTTGGTAATCATATCTGTTTGGGTATCGGTTTCTTTTATGCCGTAGTTGGCATATAGCAGATAGGCATTTTCAATCATAGCAGGCAACTCCTTTCATTTTAATACCATTCACGAGGCGGCAGGGGCAATTCGGGCTGTCCTTTTCTCCGGCGTTCCTCGTTCAATTTCTTTACCCTATCAAATTCTATTTGCGATTCAACGGCTCTACGATGGCGTTCAGCACGAGCCCGGCGGTCGGCTTCATCTTGACGCTTGCGTTCAAGTTCTTCCATTTCTTTGCGGCGACGTTTATCGGATATGCTATTCCCGATAACTACCCCGGCAGCGACAGAAGCGGTATCTCTCACAAAGGAACTGCGGCGTTGGGGTGGCTGTTCATACCCTTGCGGTTCATAGTACGGTTGAGGGGCTGGCTCGTTTTGTGCTTGGTCACGAATATGGATCAGTTCAATGGCTTCGGCTATATCAACATCATTGTCTTGCATGACATTCTTGATTGTTTTTATACTTTCCCAATCCCTGTATTCTCTGGGGATGATTGCAGCGGCTTCGCTTGTCCAGAACTTGGCCAGTTTCTTTTCAGCGGCGGCCAACTTTTCCGTAGCTTCGGATAACCGCTGCTCATATTCGGCAATATTGCGCTGTTTCTCTGCTTCAAATTCGGGCAAAGTCTTGCTTTCATATACTTCTTTGGAGGTAAGATATTTCTGATTTTCAACCTCCTGCTGTCTCTGTTGTTCCTGCAATAATGCTTGGTACTGTTGCTGATAGACAGGCGAGTTTTGAATGGCATCGGCTTCTTTTCTGCGTTTTTCGCTGTAAATAACGAGGTAGTAAATCGGAATCCAAATCAAAGAGGCCATAAATACAATGAACATGAACGGCACAAGGATTAACAGCAGCGAAATACCGCTGGGCAAAAACGCAGCCCAGTAATTAAACTTGACCGTTGGTGTAATGGCGGGTGGTGATGGTGGAGGTACTTGAATACATACAGGGGGTGTGGGCGGCTGTTCGGCTCTCTCTGATTTCAGAGCATCTTTCAATGCATTGACCTTGAATTGCATTTGTTTGACTTCTGAGGTGAGTGTTCGGGCTTCACTTATGATTTTGAATTGTTCTTGTTGATCCATCATTCATCATTCCTCGCGATTATAAATTTCATCTTTATGAGCTTCTATCCAAGCGTGGCACTCCCACTCGATAGGCGACTCATGCGGTGATACCTGTTTTATGGATTCTCGCAGATGCGTTTGAAATCTGATATACTCTTCTTCACTCCATTTGCTCCATAACTTTGATGAAGCGGAATATTTGCCGTAGGTTCCGTTTGTGCGTGGCAGCATAACCCCCATATTTGAAGCGGCTTTCATGATAAAGTTGTCTACCGGTATATGTATGACGGCCTCTATCGGCTTCAATTCATCAGGCCAAAAACCCATTATCAGCATGTACTTCAACGTCATGTTGAGCCATTTCTGGGCTTGTCCATAGTGGAAACTTTCGTGATTGCCTTTTCTTGGTATAAGAATATTTTTATCTTTGACAAACTTTATAATATGATTGCATAGCTGTGAATGGTTACTATCAAATGCGGATTGATCACAGGATAATAACTTTGTTCTGATGCCGCCGATGATTTCCCCACAAACAGAATTGCGAAATCCCTTATGGTCTTCTTTGTCCGAGTCGAATGTCAATGTTCTGTTCATGTCAAGATATGCCCGTTGTGCGCATAGAAGCAACGCGGCCTCGTGGTCTTTGGCAAGTTCATCGTAGCTGACAGTAAAATAGGAATACCATAGAAATTGTTGTGCTTCTCTTGATAAATTCATCGGTTGTTCCTCTTTTCTACTGGTTTTTCACAATCGCGGTTAATCTCGATAAACAGTTCAGGGCTTACATTAAGGGCAAGGCAAATAGCGCGTAAATCATCTGCATATAGGGTTCTCTTTCCATTCATGATAGCGTTGAATGTGTTATTGGGTATTCCAGCTTTTTGGGCTACCACACATTGTTTTAGGCCGTGGCTGTCGATATACTCCCGGACTTTCTGATACACTCGCATATGTACACCTCCAAAAATCCAGAAATCCTGTAGTTACATCTATAATATCACAGTATAGCTGGTTTCGCAAGAGAAATTTACAGGATTTCTGGAATTTTTCTTTACTTTCCTGGAAAAACTGATATAATAGTTATAAAGCGAGGTGATGGATGCCATGGAGTACACGATAGGCGATAATATTCGAGCGTTTAGAAAAGAGCGTAGGTTGACCCAAAAGCAGTTATCCGAGAGACTCGGCGTATCAAGCAGCTTGGTTTCTAATTGGGAGAAAGGAATTAACAAACCCGCCGCCGATATACTTGCCGATCTATGTGCTGTTCTGGAAGTCTCACCGAGTGAATTGTTAGATGTAACATTGACTGATGATGAATTTTCAAGTCAAGAGCGAGAGGTTATTCGAGCATACCGAAGCAAGCCGGAATTACAACACGCTGTCAATGTCCTGTTAGGAGTAGAGGAAGAATAAGGTGTCACACACCTTGTAGCTGGCGTTCTCTGGCGTTTAAGAATCACACCACTTATTTTATTCACATATAAAAGTACGGCTGTGTATCGGGCGATACGCAGCCGTGTTTTATGGAAAAACCTTTTATAATAGTGAAGGCAGATAGGACTGACTTTTTTGGTCTGAAACACGTTTCTTGGTGAAGCTTCTGACACTTTCGGCAAGCGGAGCAATCTAACCGAGATTAAGAGAAGCGGCAGAATGGATGTTCTGCAAATTTGTTTTTACCGTGTTTACAGATTTACTATGGTTATTTTGAATTGCAAGACCGGTCAATATTTACCTGCAAGGTTCGACTTCACCTTGCAGTATATATAGATGGCAGCCGCTGAATCAATAAGTTCAGCGGCTGTTTGGCGTTTATCAAGTATTGGATTTTGCTTCGTATGCCTTTACAAATTGGTAATCAGGCAGTTGCGGCAAGTGTCTGTATCTGTCTAATAGATGTTGGCGTATGGCATTTATCGTGTCCGTTGTGTCGGTATTGTAACTGTTGCCAGTTTCTTTCAGAGTTTGTATTAGTTGGTACTGTGATATAAAGCTTTTAAGCTCATTTCCATTATTTTCTCCAGACTCAACGGAAAAAGATAATGTGACAAAGGGCGATGATTTTCCATCACCTACCTCGATTGTAGGCTGGAATACATCAAGAACTGTCAATAGGGCTTCAACGGGAGTTGTGGCATTTCTTGTTGGAACATCACACAACCAATCAATAGAGACCTCTAACACTTTGGCAATCTCTATTATTGTAGTAAGCCTTGGGTTTTTATGTTTTCCATTTGTTGCTTCAAATGTTGCTATTGCCTGTGATGTAACATTTGTTAATTCTGCCAGTTGCTTTTTGTTCAGGCCCTTTTTTTCACGTGCTTCTCTTAATCTATTAGGAAATTGAGAGCCTACCTCTGCCCATTCACTCATTTACAATCCCTCCGTTCTGTATGTGCCAGCTTCATTATAACGATGATAAAGTTTATTGTCAAGGATAAATTAAACTTTTGGTTGAAAAAGTTGAATAACCATATTAAAGTTGATTTCTTCAAGTGCAGGGCTTATAATATGCTCATCACCGAAAATATACGGTATCGGGAGGTTACATAGAAATGCCGCCCGAGTAGGCCAATACTCGAACGGCATTTATTCGGTGAACTGTTTCCTATCATATGCGGTTCAGCCATGACTATTATAATACGTTTGGCTTGTGACCGCAAGAACAAATTGAAGTCACAAGCAGGTAACGGCTTGTGGCCAGGCAAAGGGAGGTAAACATTATGTCTGGCTTTATGGCACAATTCTTAAAGGATCTTGAAAAGGATCCGATGGTTAAGAAAACCACTTACGAAATGTTCCGGGGCAAACATCCCCAAATCACATTTCATGTAGGCGGCAACATCGAACAGGTAACGATTCTCTCGCCGGAGACATCTACGTTCAATGATTTTCTGGCGGCATTCGGACTTGATGCAGAGGAGGGCAATTAGCATGGACTCCGAAAGACTGAATAAAGTTTTAGATGCGCTGCGACCGTATGGGTTAAAACATCCGGCTCATAACAGATATGAGTGCCGGTGTCCATGTCACGATGATAAAACACCCAGTCTTATCACCTATATCAATAATGATGAATGGGTAAATATTGAGTGCATGACCGGCTGTTCAAAAGAAAATGTGTTAGGGGCTTTGGGACTAAAAAAGAAGGACCTTTACATAGGGAACAAACCGTTTAAGCCGGAAGCTGCCAAGGAAACAATATTTCCTTATAAAAAAGCAGACGGCACACTCTCGTACAACAAGAAACGGTTTGACTATGCGGACAGGCCGAAAAGTTTCCAGTTTTTCCTACCCGATGGAACATCCGGACTAAAAGGCCTACCTCACATCCCCTATAATCTTCCTGACGTAGTAAAGGCTTCAACCGTTTATTTTGTTGAGGGCGAGAAATGTGCCGACATTGTTAATAAACAAGGTTGTACGGCTACTACCCTCGATTGCGGCGCTAAGTCGAAAATGACCGAAGCGGACAAAAAATATTTTGAGGGCAAAGAGGTAATCATACTTCCCGATAATGACGAATCGGGAATGGACTACGCTCGGATGATCAAGAAGTACATTCCACAAGCAGTTATCAAGTCGCTGCCGGGGTTACCTCCGAAAGGTGATGTCTATGACTGGCTGGAGCAAGGCCACACAATGGCTGAAATTGCCGACTTGCCTGAAACCAAATTTGATGATATTGAAGATGGCGAGGATTTAGCTTCAGACTATGCTATGGATAAGCGACAGCAAAGTACTGTCCTGCTGGATATTATCAGGGATGAACAGGTTGTTCTGTTTCTGAATGAAAACAACGCGGCCTTTATCGAAGTGCCGATTGACAAGCACAAAGAAATCTATGCGTTGGACAGTACGGACTTTGAATTGTGGGCACAGCGGATTTTTTATCAAAAGACCCGGAAAGTCATTCACAAAGACAGAATGACACAGGCGATTACTGTTCTCGTTGCCGAAACGAAGTTCGGCAATAAACCGGTCATTCCTTTGGCAAACCGTGTTGCCAGAAACAATAATGATTTTTGGTACGACCTTACAAATAAAGATTGGTCAGCGGTCAAGGTGAACTCTGAGGGCTGGTCGGTGGTTGACGATGTTCCAAAGCTGTTTTGCAGATACAGGCACCAATCTCCGCAGACGATACCACAGAGCGGTGGCGAGTTAGACAAGGTATTTCAGTACATCAACGTGACAGGCTATAAGACCTTGTTCTTGAGTTGGCTGGTGTCCTGTTTTGTGCCGGATATTCCTCACCCTATGCCGATTTTATACGGCGAAAAAGGGTCGGCCAAGAGTACGGCCTGTGTACTGCTGAAACGGTTGATTGACCCGTCCGTGTTGGATACTTTAACACTATCCAGGGATGACCGTTCGCTTGTTGTAAACTTGCAGCAGCATTATTTCCTGCCGTTTGATAATGTATCAAATATCACCAACGAGACAAGCGATACCTTATGTCGGGCAATTACGGGCGGTGCTGTTCAGCAGCGGAAGATGTTCACGAACGGTGAGGACTATATCTTTACTTTCAAGCGGTGCCTTGCTCTTAATGGGATTAACAATGTTGCAAACCGGGCGGACTTGCTTGACCGTTCCATTCTGTTTGAGTTGGAGCGTGTAAAAGAGGACAATCGAAAGGAATTGCAGGAAGTCTATCATTCCTTTGAAGCGGACAGACCGCTGCTGCTTGGCGCTATCTTTGACACACTTGTAAAGGCGATACGGCTATACCCAAACGTGAAGCTGGATAAACTGGCTCGTATGGCTGACTTCTGCCGTTGGGGGTATGCGATTGCAGAGGCTTATGGTGGTAATGGCGATATATTTCTACAAGAATATATATCCAACCAAACTGACCAGAATACCGAAGCGCTCAATGCAGATGTTGTGGCATTCCTGCTTGTCGAATTGATGAGAGATAAAAGCGACTGGCGGGGGCGTATATCGGATTTGTATAATGAGCTTCGAGAGGAAGCCGAGAAGCACGGTATCAACCCCAACAATAAGAGTATGCCGCAGGCTCCCAACAGCTTATCCAGACGGATGAAAGCCGTCAAGAGCAATCTTGAAGCCGTTGGCATTACGTTTGAGTTAGACAGAAAGCGATCAACTGGAACACATATCACATTGGAAAATAATGCGATAGCTTCATTACCTCCATATCGTATAGATACCTCCAAGATTCTTGGGGCTTCTCACGGTGGAGATAGCAATGGAGGTTCCGGCGATACGAATGCTGATGAAGATTCGGAAGTGGTGTTTTGAGAAGGAGGAACAATGTTATGAATGAGATCAATTCTATTCCCATCCCGCAGAAAGCGGTCTTGTCTGTCCGTGAAGCGGCAGCATATACCAACATTGGCATCAACAAGATCGACAGTATGCTCCGCAGTCCAAACTGTCCTTTCGTGCTTTACGTTGGCACAAAGAAGCTGGTGAAGCGCAAGGAGTTCGAGAAATTTATCAGCGAGCAGTTGGTTATCTGAGGTCATGGTCCATTTCGTTCGGGACTACTACTCATAAAATTGGCGTAGAACTATTGCGAGAAAAGGGCGCTTGTGATATACTGTACAAGGTATATTGCGCTCTTTTCTCTCTTCTTCTGAGAAAGGAGCCCAGTATGGCGAAAGACTTAAAAGGGCGGGAACTTGGAAAGGGACTATCTCAGCGCAAGGACAAAAAATACTCCGCCCGGTATGTGACTAAGAACGGCAAGCGGCTGGAAAAGTATTTTGATACTCTGCCGGAAGCCCGCAACTGGCTGGCGGATTCAAGGTATGAGGACACGCACGGCACGACAGGCATCACCTCTACTGTGACGGTAGATACATGGTTCAATTATTGGTATGACAATCTGATTGTTGACCTCTCTCCGAATACCCGGAGGAACTACAAGGAACGGTACGAGAAAAATGTAAAGCCGACCATTGGCAAGATGTGTATGTCCGATGTGAAGCCAATGCACTGCAAGATGATTCTCAATAATATGATGGCTGTCTATGCCGGGTCTACGATTCGTCAGACATACATTGCCATGGGTACTATGTTCCGTGCGGCGGTGATGAACGATGTTATATCTAAACACCCAATGGACGGAGTGCGGTACACAAAGCCCGTTAAGGCAGCGAGTGACCATAGAGTGTTGAGCATAGAGGAACAACGAAAATTCCTTGAAGTGGCGAAGACTTCACACAACTATTATCAGTATGCTTTGATTCTGGAAACGGGTCTACGGACAGGGGAAATGATCGGTCTTACATGGGATGCAGTAGACATGGTAAACAAAACCCTAACCGTGAACAAGGCTCTTGAGTTTCGGCATAAGCAGCAAGTGTGGCGTGCCGGCCCACCCAAGACACAGAGCAGTTACAGAACCATTCCTCTGACGAACCGGGCGTACAACCTGCTTCTGGAGTTGCGGGAACTGCGAAAATCGCAGAAGATGTCAAAGGACTTGGAACAGGTGTTAACCTATACAGACAGGCATACAGGGCAGACGGCAAGCCTTGATATGCGGGATTTGGTGTTCATCAATTTCCGAACGGGTATGCCAACCAAGAACAGCTCTTATGACACTCACCTCTACAAGTTGTGTGATGTAGCAGGCATACCCCCGTTTTGTATGCACACTCTACGACATACATACGCAACAAGAGCGATTGAAAGCGGAATGCCGCCGAAAGTTTTACAAAAGCTGTTGGGACACGCCAGCATTCAAACAACGATGGACACCTATGTTCATGTGACAGATGATTCATTGAGCAAGGCGGTACAGCAGTTTGAAGTAAATGGCGTAATCATGCCGTAACAAGCAGTACAACAGGGGCAGAGGTGCCCATAAACTGCCCCTGTTCTAAACAAAATGGCGTAGAAATGGCGTAAAACCATTTTGAGGCCCCGAAAAAACCTTGATAAATAAGGAGATGTAGATAAAAATGAAATTAGGTATAGTAGGACTGCCGAACGTCGGCAAAAGCACGCTGTTCAACGCGCTTACAAGCGCTGCGGCAGAGTCGGCAAATTACCCCTTCTGCACAATAGAGCCCAACGTCGGCGTCGTCCCCGTGCCGGACAGCCGGCTTGACGAGCTGGCAAAGATGTACAACCCTGAAAAATACACCCCCGCGGTCATAGAGTTTGTGGACATCGCCGGGCTTGTAAAGGGCGCCTCCAAGGGCGAGGGGCTTGGCAACAAATTCCTGTCGCACATACGCGAGGTGGACGCGGTTCTGCACGTTGTGCGCTGCTTCGGCGGGACGGAGGTTGTGCACGTGGAAAACGGCGTTGACCCGGTGCGCGACGTGGACATCATCAACACGGAGCTGGTTCTTTCCGACATAGAGATAATGGAGCGTCGCGTCGACCGCCTGAAGAAGGCGATCAAGGGTGACAGCTCGCTTGCGGCGGAGCTGGCCGCGTCCGAAAAGCTGCTGTCTCTGCTTAACGAGGGCGTCACTGCGCGCGCGGCAGATCTGACGGAGGCCGAAAAGGAGCTTACGGCGGATGCGCCGCTGCTTTCAGGCAAGCCGGTTATATACGTGGCGAACGTCGACGAGGCGACGGTGCGCGACGGGGTGGACACGAACCCCTACTACAAGGCGCTGGAGGCGCGCGTGAAGGCCGAAAACGCCGAGATCATCGCCGTTTGCGCCGCAGTGGAGGCAGACATAGCGGAGCTTGACGAGGCCGACAGAGGGGTATTTTTGGAAGATTTGGGGCTTAAAGAGTCCGGGCTTTCGCAGCTTATACGCTCTTCCTACAGGCTGCTTGGGCTTATCAGCTTCCTCACGGCGGGGCCGAAGGAGGTGCGCGCCTGGACGATAAAGAAGGGCACCAAGGCGCCCGGTGCGGCGGGGAAGATACACAGCGACTTCGAGCGCGGCTTTATCCGCGCGGAGGTCGTAAGCTACGACGACCTGATGGCCAAGGGCAGCATGAACGCCGCCAAGGAGGCAGGGCTGGTCAGAAGCGAGGGCAAGGACTACGTCATGAAGGACGGCGACGTGGTGCTGTTTAGATTCAACGTGTGATTTCTTTCGGCGGGCATTGCTTACCCGGATTTTTCGCTTTTTAATTTTATGGACGGGCTTTGCGCCCGTCCTTTGTTTTTTACGGCTTTTTATGGACGGGCTTTGCGCCCGTCCTTTGTCTTTTTTACGGAGGGACTCGGTCCCTCCGTGGCTGTTTTGGGTTAGCCTTTTAGAAAAACACAGCTTTTTAGACCCAAAGGGCACAGCCCTTTGGAAACCCGAGCCGCCAGCGCAAGCTGCGCCTCCGCCGTGTAAACGCCTGTCGCACGTATGGAACGCTTCTGCTGTTGTACCGCGTCAAGAGGTGCGGAAGCTTTGCATTTTCAATTTGTATAGTCAAATCTCATTATCCGTCTGCACTCCATATCTGCATATTGTTCTACGCGTATCTGCATATAATTCTACCATTTTATATGCAGATAGCAGCCTCTGTATATGCAGAAAGCAGCCTCCCGCGCGTGATTTTCCCCAAGGACACAGCCCGCCCAAACCCAATATGGCAGCGCAGGTTGCGCCTATGCGGTGCATAGGACGGCCGCACGTATAAAAGCCGGATAAACATAAAAATTGCCGCGCAAGCAAATGAACTTGCGCGGCGTTTTCTTATTGACAAATTTTGCAGAAGATGTATAATGTAAGCGAAGGACGTTGCCATATACGGTAGGCGGCTATCTCCCTGAATCTCTGCAAGCTTTTGCTTGGCCGGAGAGGAAAGGGGGTGACTGTTTATGCATGTTACATACTCGGACCTTTTTGCGTTCGTGAATATGCTCGTAGGCCTTATCGGTCTTGTCATATATCTTGTCAACAGGCATGGCAGAAAATGACCGCCACTGCTACAACCAGTGACGGTCGGCCTATGAAAATAGGCTAACGCCAAATTGTAGGAGATAGCCGCTTATCGGCAACGCTCCTTCTATTTGCATTATATACCCGTCGTATCAATTTGTCAAGCATTTTTAGCAAAATGGCTGTTCTTCTCCATCCGCGGGCGAAGCGAGCAGCGGCGCAGCCGCTCTAAAACGCGGGCGAAGCGAGCAGCGGCGAAGCCGTTCCCCAAACCGCGAGCGAAGCGAGCATACAATCAAATAACGAATTTTCCGCGGACATGTGCCGCGGAAAATTCTCCTTAGATTCCCGCGAGTGCCTACCTCCCGCCCCCGCGGGGGTGGGGGTAGGCGCGAGACGCGAGCGAACGGGAATCTATAATAACTGAGGATAATTGGGAAAGCCGCGCTTTCTCAATTATCAACCTATTAGCTAAACCGGGGGTACCCCCGAAAATCGTCAGATTTTTGGGGGCAATAATTACTCGTCTATCTCGATAACGACGCCGGAGCCAACGGTTCTGCCGCCTTCACGAATAGCGAAGCGAAGTCCCTTCTCGATAGCGATGGGGGTGATAAGCTCCACCTTCATGTCAACGTTGTCGCCGGGGAGGCACATTTCCTTATCTGCGGGAAGCGTGATAACGCCGGTAACGTCGGTAGTCCTGAAGTAGAACTGAGGACGGTAGTTGGAGAAGAAGGGCTTATGACGGCCGCCTTCTTTCTCGGTAAGGACGTAAACCTGACCAACGAACTTGGTGTGAGGATGGATGGAACCGGGCTTGGAAAGAACCTGACCTCTTTCGATCTCGTTCTTCTGTATACCGCGGAGCAGGCAGCCGATGTTGTCGCCGGCCTCTGCATAGTCAAGCAGCTTGCGGAACATCTCTATACCGGTAACAACGGTGCTGCGCTTCTCATCCTGAAGGCCTACTATCTCAACGTTGTCGTTCATCTTAACGGTACCCCTCTCAACTCTGCCCGTGGCAACGGTGCCGCGGCCGGTGATGGAGAACACGTCCTCAACAGGCATAAGGAAGGGAAGGTCGGACTTTCTCTCCGGTGTGGGGATATAGCTGTCAACCTCATCCATAAGCTCCTTAATGGACGCATATACGGGGTCGTTGGGGTCCTTGCTTTCGGAAAGGAGAGCCTCTCTTGCGGAACCCTTTACTATCGGAATGTCGTCGCCGGGGAACTCGTACTCGGTAAGAAGGTCACGGATGTCCATCTCAACAAGCTCAAGAAGCTCCGGGTCGTCAACCAGGTCGGTCTTGTTCATGTAAACAACCATTGCGGGAACGCCAACCTGACGGGCGAGAAGTATGTGCTCACGGGTCTGCTGCATAGGACCGTCGGTCGCTGCAACAACGAGGATAGCACCGTCCATCTGTGCGGCACCGGTGATCATGTTCTTAACGTAGTCGGCGTGGCCGGGGCAGTCAACATGCGCATAGTGCCTCTGTGCGGTTTCATACTCAACGTGTCTGGTATTGATCGTAATACCTCTTGCCTTCTCCTCCGGAGCGTTGTCTATCTGGTCATAAGCCATGAACTCGATAGAATCGTTCGAAAGGGAAAGATACTTGGTGATAGCGGCGGTGAGAGTAGTCTTGCCGTGGTCAACGTGGCCTATAGTACCTATATTGACATGGGGCTTACTTCTTTCAAATTTTGCCTTTGCCATTAAAAATTTCCTCCTGTAATATACTTTTTCTTAGTTTAGATTTTATACCAAATCCTGCCTTATGTCAAGGCTTTTTTTAAAATATAAGCTGTTTCGGCTTTTAAAACGGCGTTTTTACGCGTTTTTGCCGGAGATAATGCCGTCCATAATGGACTTAGGCACCTCTGCATAGTGGCTTGGCTCCATGGTGTAGTTGCCTCTGCCCTGCGTCTTGGAGCGCATGTCCGTAGCGTAACCGAACATCTCGGAAAGCGGGACAAACGCCGTGATCTGCTGGGCACCCGTAAGCGCCGTCATCTCCTGTATAGAGCCGCGGCGTGCGGTCAGGTCGCCTATAACGTCGCCGAGGTAATCGTCCGGCGTAAGCACAACGACCTTCATGATAGGCTCGGTAAGCGTGGGATCTGCGCGCTTCATTGCCGCCTTAAAGGCCATGGAAGCTGCGATCTTGAACGCCATTTCCGAAGAGTCAACCTCGTGATAAGAGCCGTCCGTTACGGTGGCTATTACGTCAACGACGTTGTAGCCCGCAAGGACACCGCTTTGCATAGCGCTTTCGATACCGCTGCGAACCGCACCCATGTACTCCTTGGGTATGGAGCCGCCGACGGTTTTGTCGTAGAACTCAAAGCCTTTGCCGGGCTCGTTGGGCTCTATCGTAAGCTTAACGTGGCCGTACTGCCCCTTACCGCCGCTTTGCCGCACGAACTTCTCGTCCGCGTCTGCCTTGCGGCGTATAGCCTCACGGTAAGAAACCTGCGGCTTGCCTACGTTGGCTTCCACGCGGAACTCCCTCATAAGCCTGTCGACAATGATCTCAAGGTGAAGCTCGCCCATGCCGGCGATAATTGTCTGACCCGTCTCCTCGTTGGTGTAGGTGCGGAAGGTCGGGTCCTCCTCTGCAAGGCGGGAAAGGGCGATGCCCATCTTCTCCTGCCCCGCTTTGGTCTTGGGCTCTATAGCCACGCGAATAACGGGCTCCGGGAATACGATGGATTCAAGGATTATGGGCTTCTTCTCGTCGCAAAGCGAGTCGCCCGTGGTGGTGTTTTTAAGCCCCACTATCGCGGCTATCTCGCCCGCTTTGATCTCGTCCACGTCCTCGCGGTGGTTCGCGTGCATCATCATTATGCGGCCAACGCGTTCACGCGTGCCCTTTACGGCGTTGTAAACGGCTGTGCCGGACTTCAATGTGCCGGAATACACCCTTACGAAGCAGATCTTGCCCACAAAGGGGTCTGCCATAATCTTGAACGCCAAAGCGGAGAACGGCTCCTTAGGATCGGCAGAGCGTTCCTCCTCCTCGCCCGTTTCGGGGTTGGTTCCCTTGATGCTGGGTATGTCAAGGGGGGAGGGCATGTAGTCGACAACTGCGTCAAGCAGCTTCTGCACACCCTTGTTGCGGTAAGAGGTGCCGCAAAGCACGGGGACGAATTTGTTTTCCAAAGTCGCCTTGCGTATTGCAGCTTTAAGCTCCTCCACCGTTATTTCTTCTTCGTTGATGTACTTTTCAAAAAGTTCATCGTCGAGGCCGGCTACGTTTTCGATAAGCGCCGCACGGTATTCCTCCGCCTTCTCGCGCATGTCGGCAGGTATCTCCTCCTCGGAGATGGCCGTGCCGTCGTCGTTGTTGTATATAAAGGCGGTCATGGTAAGCAAGTCGATAAGCCCCTTGTAGGTGTTTTCCGCACCTATCGGAAGCTGTATCGGCACGGCGTTGGCGTGAAGCCTGTCGTGCATCATATCAACAACGCGGTAAAAGTTCGCGCCGGTGATATCCATCTTGTTTACATAGGCCATTCTCGGAACCCTGTACTTATCAGCCTGATGCCAGACTGTTTCCGACTGCGGCTCTACCCCTCCCTTAGCGCAAAATACGGTAACGGAACCGTCCAGAACACGAAGTGAACGCTCGACCTCCACGGTAAAGTCAACGTGACCGGGAGTGTCGATTATATTGATACGGGTACCCTTCCAATAGCAGGTGGTAGCGGCGGAGGTGATGGTTATGCCACGCTCCTGCTCCTGCTCCATCCAGTCCATTGTGGCTGCGCCTTCGTGCGTTTCGCCAAGCTTGTGGGTTTTGCCGGTATAATAAAGTATACGTTCGGTAGTCGTAGTTTTGCCTGCGTCAATATGCGCCATGATCCCTATGTTGCGCATATTCTCAAGCTGAAAATTCGCCATAAATATCTCCTGTTAATTTCGTACAGCCTCGGCTGCAGTTTACCATCTGTAATGTGCAAACGCCTTGTTTGCTTCTGCCATCCTGTGGGTGTCGTCCTTCTTCTTCACCGCGCCGCCCATGTTGTTGGTGGCGTCGATGATCTCGTTGGCGAGACGTTCAGACATCTTGCGGTCGCTTCTTGCCCTTGCGTAGGTAACAAGCCACCTTAAACCAAGCGTTTGACGTCTTTCAGCCCTTACTTCCATAGGTACCTGGTAGTTAGAGCCGCCTCTGCGAACGGATTTTACCTCAAGGTTGGGCATAATGTTTTCAAGGGCCTTCTGGAACTGCTCAAGCGCGTTGGCGCCGGTCTTCTTCTCGACCATAGCGAACGCATCGTAAACGATCTTCTGAGCAACGCCCTTCTTGCCGTCGTACATTATCTGGTTGGTAAGCTTTGTCACCAACTTCGAGTTGTACATAGGATCCGGCAAAACGTCCCTTTTAAAACCATGCACTCTTCTTGGCACTGTACTTCCCTCCTTCATAAAATTAAATGAGATCAAAGGTACTCGGAATGTCTCCGTAAGTGCTTTTTCGGGTGCACGGCCATATATATGACACTGCGCTTAAAAAGCACAAACTTTAAAATTTCCGAAAAATTTTGTGTCGCTTACTTCTTCTTGGGTCTCTTCGCGCCGTATTTGGAGCGAGCCTGATTCCTGTTAGCGACGCCCTGGGTATCCAGCTTACCGCGGATGATGTGGTAACGCACACCGGGGAGGTCCTTAACCCTGCCGCCTCTGATAAGAACAACAGAGTGCTCCTGCAGGTTGTGGCCTATACCGGGGATGTACGATGTAACCTCCATGCCATTGGTAAGTCTGACCCTTGCGATTTTCCTCTGAGCCGAGTTCGGCTTCTTCGGAGTTTTGATGGCAACCTTCGTACAAACGCCGCGCTTTTGCGGAGAGGGTTGGTCGGTGCCCTTTTTCTTTATAAGGTTGACGCCCTTCTGCAGTGCCGGGGATTTGGACTTGTAGGTGCTCATCTGCCTGCCGTGTCTTACCAGCTGGTTGAATGTAGGCATGTTTTTCCTCCTTTCCTACAAAATATCTATGCTCCTGTTCCTGTCGGAACCGAAAGCCTTTTCTTTACGCCGCTTAGTTGACGGCGTTGACCTCGTCGCCCTCGAACATGCGGTTGAAGGTCTCGCTTTCGCCAATGTCGACGTCAAGGTCCCTGTATCTGTGCATACCGGTGCCCGCGGGGATAAGCTTGCCTATAATTACGTTCTCCTTAAGGCCGATAAGCGGGTCGCGCTTGCCCTTTATGGCCGCCTCCGTGAGAACCTTTGTGGTCTCCTGGAAGGACGCGGCGGAAAGGAACGAATCCGTGGACAGAGACGCCTTTGTTATGCCTAAAAGCATAGGCGAGCCGACAGCCTCCATAAGCGGCATGGGGCTTTCGCCCTGCTCGTTGCGGCGGCGTATCTCCTCGTTGGCGGCGGTAAACTCGCCAACGTCAACGGCGCTGCCCACTAAAAGCTCCGTATCACCGGGCTGCTCTATCCTGACCTTCCTGGTCATTTGGCGTGCTATTATCTCTATGTGCTTGTCGTTTATTTCAACGGCCTGCAGGCGGTAAACGCGCTGTATTTCCTTGATGATGTAGGCGTAAACGGCGTCAAGCCCGCTTATGCGCAGTATATCCGCCGGCGTCTCCGTGCCGTCGGTAAGCTTCTGGCAGCGGTGAACCTCCGCCCCCTCCTCGACGATAAGCTTGGTCTTAAGGGAGATGGGCGCAACCTTCTCCTCGCCCGTCTCGCGGTCTATCATGTGAACCTGGCGGCCCTTCTTGGTTTCCTCAACCCTTACGGTGCCGTCGTACTCCGAAAGCAGTGCGGCAACCTTCGGCCTGCGTGCCTCGAATATCTCCTCAACACGCGGAAGACCTTGCGTAATGTCGCTGCCGGCAACGCCGCCGCTGTGGAAGGTACGCATCGTAAGCTGCGTGCCCGGCTCGCCTATCGACTGCGCCGCTATTATGCCGACCGCCTCGCCGATGCTTACGGGTCTGCCGGACGCAAGGTCCGCACCGTAGCAGTGTACGCAAACGCCGTGCTTTGCGCGACAGTTGATGGTGGAGCGTATCCGCACCTCTTCTATGCCCGCGTCTATGATGCGCCTGCAGGCGTCGTCGGTTATCATGGTGTCGTCTTCGACTATGACCTCGCCGGTTGCGGGGTCTACGACGTCGCCTATCACGAACCTGCCTATAAGCCTGTCCGCAAACGGCTCTATAACCTCTTCCTTGCCGCCGCTCATAACGTCAACTATCTTGCGCACGACCATGCCGCGGTCGTCGCCGCAGTTCTCCTCGCGCACAATGACCTCCTGCGCTACGTCGACAAGACGGCGCGTAAGGTAGCCGGAGTCTGCCGTTCTAAGCGCCGTGTCCGCAAGACCCTTGCGGGCGCCTCTGGCAGCGGTGAAGTATTCCAGTATCTTCATGCCCTCGCGGAAGTTGGACTTAATAGGCATTTCTATCGTCTTACCGGTGGCTGCAAACATCAGTCCGCGCATGCCGGCAAGCTGCCTTATCTGCTTTATAGAGCCTCTCGCGCCGGAAACCGCCATCATGTTAAGCGGATTGTAACGGTCAAGGTTCTTCTGCAGCTCGGTTGCAACCTGCTTTGTGCAGTCCTCCCAAATGGAAACCACCCTGCGGCTTCTCTCCGCGTCGGAAAGCATGCCCTGACGGAAGTAGTCGGTTATAACGTCGACCTTCTTCTCCGCCTCATCAAGCAGCTCCTGCTTCTTGGGCGGGATGGTCATATCGTAAACGGAGATGGTTATCGCACCCCTTGTGGAGTACTTGAAGCCGTTGGCCTTCATCTTGTCAAGCATCTCGCAGGTTATAACGTTGCCGTGTATGCGTATGCAGCGGTCGATTATCTGTGCAAGCTCGTTGTTCGTGCAGACAAAGTCTATCTCAAGCGCAAACTTGTTCTCTTCCTTCGTCCTGTCCACAAAGCCGAGGTCCTGCGGTATATAGCTGTTGAAGATAAGCCTGCCGAGGGTCGCAACGATAACGCTGCTTTCCTTCCTGCCGTTTATCTCCTTCTCCACGCGCACCTTTATCCTCGCGTGCAGACCCAAAAGCCCGTTTTCGTAGGCCATAACGGCCTCGTCCATGTTGCGGTAGCAGCCCGCGGAGGGATCCTCGTCGCTTAAGCCGCCGGGCTCGCCCTCCTTGTCCATGGTCAGATAGAAGGAGCCAAGCACCATGTCCTGCGAAGGAACCGTAACGGCACGGCCGTTTACGGGCTTAAGCAGATTGTTTGCGGAAAGCATAAGGAATCGCGCTTCCGACTGCGCCTCTGCGGAAAGCGGAACGTGAACAGGCATCTGGTCGCCGTCGAAGTCCGCATTGAACGCGGTGCACACAAGCGGGTGAAGCTTTATCGCCCTGCCCTCTACAAGGACCGGCTCGAAGGCCTGTATAGACAGCCTGTGCAGCGTAGGCGCGCGGTTCAAAAGCACGGGGTGCTCTTTAATCACAACGTCTATCGCGTCCCAAACCTCGGGAGTGGCGCGCTCTACCTTCTTTTTCGCGTCCTTTATGTTTGTGGCCTTGCCCGTTGCAACAAGGTTCTTCATAACGAAGGGCTTGAACAGCTCCAGCGCCATCTCCTTGGGAAGGCCGCATTGGTAAATCTTAAGCTCCGGCCCTACGACGATAACGGAACGGCCGGAATAGTCCACGCGCTTGCCAAGCAGGTTCTGCCTGAACCTGCCCTGCTTGCCGCGCAGCATCTCCGAAAGGGACTTAAGCGGGCGGTTGTTGGGGCCGGTAACCGGCCTGCCGCGCCTGCCGTTGTCGATAAGCGCGTCCACTGCCTCCTGCAGCATCCTCTTTTCGTTGCGGATAATAATGTCCGGTGCCTCAAGCTCTATAAGCTTTTTAAGGCGGTTGTTGCGGTTGATAACGCGCCTGTAAAGGTCGTTAAGGTCGCTGGTGGCGAACCTGCCGCCGTCAAGCTGAACCATCGGGCGTATCTCCGGCGGGATGACGGGCAGCGCCTCCAAAATCATCCACTCCGGCCGGTTGCCGGAGGTGCGGAAGGCCTCCACAACCTCCAGCCTCTTTACAAGGCGAAGCTTGCGCTGACCCTGCGCGTCCTTAAGCTCCTCCTTAAGGCGTGCGGAAAGCTCCTCCAAGTCGATCTCCTCAAGAAGCTCCTTTATAGCCTCCGCGCCTATGCCGACGCGGAAGTCGTTTTCGTACTTTTCGTAATAGTCGCGGTACTGCTGGTCGGAAAGAAGCTGCTTTTTGACAAGCGGCGTGTCTCCGGGGTCAAGCACGATATACTGTGCAAAGTACAAAACCTTTTCCAAAATCTTCGGGGAAAGGTCAAGCAGCAGCCCCATGCGTGAAGGGATGGCGCGGAAATACCAGATGTGAGAAACGGGCGCGGCAAGCTCCACGTGACCCATGCGCTCACGCCTTACCTTGTTTGTGGTTATCTCAACGCCGCACTTTTCGCACACCTTGCCCTTGTAGCGAACCCTCTTGTACTTGCCGCAATGGCACTCCCAGTCCTTGGTCGGGCCGAATATCCTCTCGCAGAAAAGCCCGTCCCTCTCCGGCTTCAGGGTGCGGTAGTTGATAGTCTCCGGCTTCTTAACCTCGCCGTGTGACCAGGAACGTATCATTTCCGGTGACGCAAGACCTATCTGTATGCTGTCAAATTCTACGTTTTCCACTGTTGTTCCCCCTTCTTTAATCATTCGTCATCGCCGTAGTCGTCTTCGTCATCGTAATCGTCGTCGACCACAACGCCTTCCTCGTCGTCATACATAACGTCGTCGGGGTTTTCAAGCACGCTGCTTCCAAGCTCCTCCTCGGAGAACCTTCTCTCGTCCTCGCCCTCTTCGTCGGCGTAGTCCCTAAGCGTAATCTCGTTGCTGTCCTTGTCCATAACGCGAACGTCCAAACCGAGGGACTGCAGCTCCTTCACCAAAACCTTGAAGGATGCGGGAACGGAGGGCGTGGGGATGTTCATGCCCTTTACTATCGCCTCGTAGGTCTTCACCCTGCCCTTGATATCGTCGGACTTGACGGTGAGTATCTCCTGCAGCGTATAGGCCGCGCCGTATGCCTCCAGCGCCCAAACCTCCATCTCGCCGAACCTCTGGCCGCCGAACTGCGCCTTGCCGCCCAAGGGCTGCTGGGTAACCAGCGAGTACGGGCCGGTAGAGCGTGCGTGTATCTTGTCGTCGACAAGGTGGTGCAGCTTAAGGAAGTACATATATCCCACGGTAACGGGGTTGTCAAAGGGTACGCCGGTTCTGCCGTCGTAAAGCACGGTCTTGCCGTTTACAACCTGCTTCTCCTCGCCCGTTTCGGGATCCTTTACCGTTACGGTGCCGTAGCCGGCGTCCATAAGGCACTTTTCTATATCTTTTTCGTTGGCGCCGTCAAAGACAGGCGTCATAACCTTAAATCCAAGCTTCTTCGCCGCTATGCCGAGGTGAACCTCCAGCACCTGCCCGATGTTCATACGGGAAGGAACGCCCAGCGGGTTAAGCACGATGTCAAGCGGTGTACCGTCGGGAAGGAAGGGCATATCCTCCGACGGGAGTATGCGGGAAACAACGCCCTTGTTGCCGTGACGGCCGGCCATCTTGTCGCCCACGGAGATCTTCCTCTTCTGGGCGATGTAGACCCTTACCACCTTGATAACACCGGGCTGAAGCACGTCGCAGTCGTCGCGGGAGAAGGTCTTCACGTCCACAACTATGCCGCTTTCGCCGTGCGGCAGACGCAGCGACGTGTCCCTGACCTCGCGCGCCTTTTCGCCGAATATGGCGCGAAGCAGCCTTTCCTCTGCGGTAAGCTCCGTCTCGCCCTTCGGGGTGACCTTGCCAACGAGTATGTCGCCCGCGCGCACCTCTGCGCCTATGCGGACGATGCCGTCGTCGTCGAGGTCCTTAAGCACGTCCTCGCCGAGGTTCGGTATATCCCTCGTTATCTCCTCCGGCCCAAGCTTTGTATCCCTCGACTCGCAGTAATACTCCTCAATATGTATCGAGGTGTAAACGTCGTCGCGAACAAGCCTTTCGTTAATAAGAACAGCGTCCTCGTAGTTGTAGCCTTCCCAGGTCATGAAGCCGATAAGGACGTTCTTGCCGAGAGAAATCTCGCCGTTGGAGGTAGCCATACCGTCGGCAATGACCTGACCTGCCTCTATCCTGTCGCCCTTGGAAACTATCGGCCGCTGGTTTACGCAGGTGCCCTGGTTCGACCTCTTGAACTTGGTAAGCTTGTACGTCTTAAGGAAGCCGTCGTCGCCGCGAACGGCAATTTCGTCCGCAGTGACGCTTTCGGCAAAGCCGGCACGGTCGGCAATGACGGTGACGCAGCTGTCGTAAGCCGCCTTGTACTCCATACCCGTGGCGACAATGGGCGACTCCGTTATCATAAGCGGAACAGCCTGCTTCTGCATATTGGAGCCCATCAGCGCCCTGGAGTTGTCGTCGTTTTCAAGGAAGGGTATCATCGCCGTGGCGACGGAGACAAGCATCTTCGGCGACACGTCCATAAGGTCGACCATATCCGGCTCGACCTCCACTATTTCCTCCCTCAAGCGTGCAACGACCTTTGACTTTATAAAGTGGCCGTTTTCGTCAATCGGCTCGTTGGCGGTGGCGACGATAAAGCCGTCCTCAACGTCCGCGGTTATATATTTAACCTCTTTTGTAACCACGCCGTCCTTGACAACGCGGTACGGCGCCTCTATAAACCCGAACTTGTTTACCCTTGCGTAGGTCGCAAGGTAGGATATAAGGCCTATGTTCGGGCCTTCAGGCGTCTCTATCGGGCACATCCTGCCGTAGTGGGTGTAGTGAACGTCCCTCGCCTCGAAGGATGCGCGGTCCCTGGAAAGACCGCCCGGGCCAAGCGCGGAAAGACGGCGCTTGTGGGTAAGCTCTGCCAAGGGGTTCGTCTGATCCATGAACTGGGAAAGCGGGGACGAACCGAAGAAGTCCCTTATTGCGGAAACTATCGGGCGGATGTTGACAAGCGACTGCGGAGTCACGCTGTCAATATCCTGCGTGGTCATCTTTTCCTTAACTATTTTATCCATGCGGGCAAAGCCTATGCGCAGCTGATTTATAAGCAGCTCGCCCACGGAACGAAGGCGCCTGTTGCCCAGATGGTCAATGTCGTCCTTAGAGCCGACCCCGTGCGAAAGCGCAACGAGGTAGTTTACGGAAGCGTAAATGTCGTCAACCGTTATGTGACGGGGGATAAGCTCGTCCATGCGGGCGGCCATTGCGCGCTTAAGCGCGCCGAGATCGTCGGTGCCGACCTCCGCCATTATCTCGGAGAACACCTCAAAGTGAACCCTCTCCTCAATCTCCAGCTCCTCATTAGTGTAGGGGCAGACGCAGGACGCGTCCACCATGTGGTTGGAGAATACGCGTACCTCCTCGCCATGCTCGTTCACGACGTAAACGCTCCAAACGCCGCTGTTTTCAACGGCAAGGGCGTCTGCACGGCTGAGCTTCTTCCCTGCGTCGAAAAGCAGCTCACCCGTGACGGGGGATGCGACGGGCCTTGCAAGAACAAAGCCCTCTATGCGCTTCGAAAGCGCAAGCTTTTTGTTGAACTTGTACCTGCCGACGGCGCTTATGTCGTACCTCTTCGGGTCGAAAAACAGGTTGTTTAAAAGCACCTGCGCGCTTTCCACAATGGGCGGGTCGCCCGGGCGAAGCTTTTTGTATATCTCCTTAAGCGCCTCTTCAACGGGAGTTGTCCCGTTCTTAAGCGCCTCCGCGGGCATGGTGTCCTTCTCCAGCGTGGAGAGTATCAGGCGATCCTCGCCGAAGAGGTCGGTTATCTGCTCGTTAGTGCCGAGGCCGAACGCGCGGAGAAGCACCGTTATCGGTATCTTCCTGTTTTTGTCTATGCGCACGTAGAAGACGCCGGCAGCGTCCGTCTCATACTCCAGCCAGGCGCCGCGGTAGGGTATGATGGTGCTTGAATAAAGGTGCCTGCCGTTCTTGTCGTCGGTTATGTCGTAATAAACGCCGGGTGAACGGACGATCTGGCTGACAATGACCCTCTCCGCACCGTTTATTATAAAGGTACCGCTTTCGGTCATGTACGGAAATTCTCCCATGAAAATTTCCTGCTCCTTGACCTCGCCCGTGACCTTGTTGGTAAGGCGGACGAGAACCTTGAAGGGGACGGCGTAGTTCACATCCCTCTCCTTGCACTCCTCCACCGTAAACTTAGGCGGGTCGCTTAAAGAATAGTCCACAAACTCGATGATAAGATTACCGGAGTAATCAGTCATGGGGGAAACGTCCGTCAGTACATCGCGAACGCCCTTTTCCACAAATTCGCGAAACGATTTTTTCTGCACCTCGATAAGGTTCGGCATTTCCAAAACCTCTTCGGTCTTGGCAAAGTTCATTCTTACATTGGGGCCGAGAACTTTGGGTGTCATCATTTTTAATAGCTCACTCCGTTTTCATCAATTTCCGCACCGCCCGAAAAGGCGGCTTAAAGCGCCGAAAAACCGCTGTTACAGCCGTTATTCGGCTTAACTTCGTGTCCTAACAAGTGCCAAAAAGCGGCATAGCCGTACACTTGGCGCAGTTTATAATTATATATGAAAAGTCAAGCTTTGTCAATAGTTTCATCAAAAAAACTTTCTAAAAGTTTACATTTTCCGCTTAAAAATTTTATAACCCGTTTTCTCTACCGATGGTATTTCCGCATTATGGAAACCACTACAAATTGAAAGCCGGGGGCGAAAGCTGCCCCCGGTCTTCGTTACGCGGAAAAAAATATTACAATTTGTTCAAAAACGTTCTTTCCTGCGCGCATCAGTCCGCCTTGATAAGTGAAAGATTCCTGTTTTCCATCACGTTTTGCAGGTTGTATTCTATAAGCACCTTGTCCGCCCCGGTCTGCTCGATAAGGGACGAAAGGTTTATCGTCCTGCCAAGCTCCTCGTTTGTAAGCAGGTCTATGTCGACCATAACAATGTTGTAGTTGCTTGCAAGTATGGGCGCCATACAGTGCGAAAAGCTGTCCTTAAGCAGAAGAAGCGTCTCCCTCTCCCCCTCCTCCTCCGGCGCGGTTATTGTGACGTAGTCCGTCTTGCCGTAGAGGTAGAAGTTGTACGGATCCGGGCCGTAGAGCGCCTCATAGTCGTACATGCCCTCTTTTTCCGTAAGGAAGTTCAAATTTTTGCCAAGCTTCACTTCCATGTCTTCGCCCCCGTCGTAGTGGCAGTACTGTATGGTCTCGGGGTGCACGAAGAAGTAGTTCCCGTTGCGCAGCGAGGTGCCGCTGAACTTTGAAAACACCGTGGGAAAGTCGAAGCGTTCAAACTCGTGCGGGGTGTCGCCGAAGCTTGCCACCGCCTCCCTGTAGGCGTAGAAGGCGCCGGTGGCTGTCCAGTGGTGGTCGACGGTGTAGTAGGTCACTGCCGCGCCCTCCAGCGGGTTGCGGTCCTCCAGCGGGTCGCGCAGAAGGGGCAGAACATCCACGTAATAGTCGCCAAGCTCCGCTTTAATCTGCGCGTTAAGCGCGTCGCCTATGTCCGTCGGGTAGTCCATCATAGGCCCCAGCACGTCTATTGCACGCGGAGGGCACAAAACCCTTGCGGGTATGTCAAGCTTGTCAAGCTCCGCCTTTAGGCTTGAGGTCATCTCCGACACGTGCTCTTCGCTGTAAAACTCGGTGTTCCCGGGGGTGCCGACGGCGTCAAAGCGCACCTGCGCAAGCATCCCGTTTGAGTACAGAACGCCGTTGTTTATCCTCCTCCCGCTTGCGGTTTCTATAAGCGCCTTGAGGGTGACAAACTCCTTGCGAAGGGGGAACTGGTCGCAGAAGTACTCGTCAAAGTCCTTCGCCATCTCGCCGTGCAGGACGTAGTCCGCGCCCTCCCCTTCCGCGGCCTCCGGGAAGCGCTGCAGCCCCGTCTCGAAGCTGTTTTCGTCCGCGTCCGGAAGCACGGCAAAGGCAATGCCGAAGCCGAAGATTATGCCGAGGAACAAAACCGCCGTCACTATGTCCGAAAACTTCGTCCGGCTGCGCTTTTTCTCCTCTTTGGCGGCCTTTTCCGCCTCCGCCTCACGCAGAAGCTTTCTCTTGTTCAAAGCCTACACCCCCTTTAAAAGTTCCAGTACAGGAACGGGCTGTACGAGGACGCGACCATATACGCCATGCAAAGCACCACTCCCAGCGCGCATAGCAGCGCCGTTGCGGTTCTGCCGACCTCGTTCCCGCCGGCGGCCCTCTGCCAAAGCCTTTTGGGGTACGGGGTGGATCCGACGGCGAAAACTATAAGCGTGGGCAGCGCCAGAAGGGCGTTGTAGCTTACGGTGGGGTTTGTAAACCTCCCCGCGCCGAACATCGCCGTAAGGCAGCGAAGCCCCTCCGACATGTCGGTGTAGTAGAATATAAGCCAGCCTATGGCGATAAAGAAAAGCGAATACAGGTGCGTAAGTATCTTTTTAAGGGTGCGAAGCCCCTTCTTTTCCGGCTCCTTTTCCAGCCATTTAAGCAGAAACGCCTTTTCGATTACAAGCAGCACAAGGAAATAAGCACCCCAGATTATAAAGTTCCAGGAAGCGCCGTGCCAAAAGCCCGTAAGCAGCCAAACTATGGCGAGGTTGCGGTACTGCTTTGCCTTGCCCTTGCGGTTGCCGCCGAGGGGGATGTAAACGTACTCCCTGAACCAGGAGGAAAGCGAGATGTGCCAACGGCGCCAAAACTCCGTTATGCTCTTCGAGATATAGGGGTAGTCGAAGTTTTCGAGGAAGCGGAAGCCGAACATCCTGCCAAGACCTATTGCCATGTCGGAATAGGCCGAAAAGTCGAAGTAAATGCGGAAGGTGAAGCAAATGACCGTCATCCAGCCGGCAAGCGCGGTTTTTTCCACGGCCAGCGTGGAGCTGAAGTACACGGTAAGACTGTCCGCCACGTCGGCAAGAAGCACCTTTTTGCAAAGCCCGGCCATAAAGCGCCGCGCGCCTGCGGCAAAGTCGGCAAGCGTCTCCCTGCGGTTTGCAAGCATGTCGTCCACGTCGCGGTAGCGCACAATGGGGCCTGCGACAAGCTGCGGGAACAGCGTGACATAAGCGCCGAAGGAGATGTAGTTCCTTTGCACCTCCGTCTGCCCGCGGTAAAGGTCGATGGAATACGACATTATCTGGAAGGTGTAAAACGAAATCCCCAGCGGAAGCACAAAGTCAAAGGGCTTTGACGAGATAAACGGAAGTGTGTAGCTTTCAATGGGCTTAAGCCACGAAAGAAACGGCAGATTGTTGAGGTTGTCTATAAAGAAATTGCAGTACTTGAAGAAGAGAAGCCATACGAGGTTAAGCGCAAGGGAAAGCGCAAGGAATGCCCTTGCCTTTTTTGGCTTGTCCGCCCTGTATTTGGCAATGGGGAAGCCGAGGAAGAAGGCCGTTGTCGCCGACACAAGCATTATAGGCAGGAACACGGGCGCAGCCCAGCCGTAGAACACAAGGCTCATCACAAAAAGCACAAGGTTCTTAAAACGCCTCGGAACGGCAAAGTACAGTGCAATTGTCACCGCGAGAAACGCGAATATGAATATAAGTGAAGAAAAAACCACTCTTTAACCGCCTTTTTTAGTGTGCGCCGTCAATCGGCGTCTTCAAGAGCCTCCAGCTCCTCGTCGGCAGGCTCCGGCTCCTTCGCCCTCGCCCTGCCGATGACCTTTACCTCCTCGCGGGTGAAGACCCTGCTTACGCCGTCCTCGCCGTCAAGCTGCACCTTTATCTTCCCGCTTAGGAAGTTGCTTTCGGTTATAACGCCCCTGCCCTGCGCAGTCTGCACGACCATGTTCGCGCGGGGGAAGGTCTCGTACTCTCGCTCGTAAACGTCCTGCTCGTACCTCAGGCAGCACATAAGCCTGCCGCAGTTGCCGGAAATTTTGGAGCTTGAAAGCGAAAGGTTCTGCTCCTTCGCCATTTTTATGCTCACCTGCACGAAGTCCGGCAGGAAGCGGCTGCAGCAGAACGGCATGCCGCACACGCCGAGGCCGCCTATAAGCTTTGCCTCGTCGCGCACGCCTATCTGCCTAAGCTCTATGCGCGTGCGGAACACCGCCGCAAGGTCCTTTACAAGCTCGCGGAAGTCCACGCGCCCCTCGGCGGTGAAGTAAAATATAAGCTTTGTGTTGTCAAAGGTGTACTCTATGTCCGTAAGGCTCATGTCAAGCTTGTGCTTTTCCACAAGCTCGTCCCAAACCGACCTTGCCTTTTCCTCAAGCTTGCGGTTCTGCAGATACCTTTCGGTATCGGCCTCCGTCGCCCTGCGGACGACGGTCTTAAGCGGGTGGACGGTGTCCTGCTCGTCGATAAGCCTGTTTGTAAGCGCAACAAAGCCGTACTCCTTGCCGCGTGCGGTCTCCACTATGACGCCCTCGTCCTGTGCAAACTGCTCGTCGCCGGGAGAAAAGTAGTAAACCTTGCCCGTGGGACGGAAGCGAACGCCCACAATCTCCATCTTCGGCGCGTCCGGGTCCTCCTTAACAGGCTCCGGCACGACAGGCTCTGCGGCGGAAAGCATTATGTCCGTCGCCTCGTTAAAGGCCTTCTGCTTTGCGCTGAGCAGCTCCGCACGGCGGCGTGCCGCCTCGGAAAGCGTCCTTACGCGCGGCTTCTGCTGCTTTGTGGGGATCTCCCGCGGGCGCTTCTGCTGCCCACCCTGCTTTTTCTCGCCCTTTTGGCGCTTCTCGCCGGAAGCCGCCTGCTGCTGCTTTACGGCCTGCTCCGCACCGCGTGCCTTGCCGCGGCGATCCCTGCCGCCGCGTCTGCCCCTGTTTTGGCGGCGCGGTGCGCCCTCACCGTCCGCCCTCTCCGGCGCGGTTTTATTTTCGGTCTCTGCCATAGTTCATCTATCCTTTCGCACGGGTAAGCCTTGCGCAAAGCTGCGACGCGGCTATGCCCGTGTCCGTATTCCTTCTAAGCGACATTGCGCACTCCGCAAACGCCTCCAGTATCTCGTAAAGCGCCCTTGCAGTCGCCGTCTCGGCGTATTTCTCTGCCGTCTCCGGCGGCAAAAGACAGCACCTTCCGCAGCCAAGCTTGGTGACAAGCACGTCCCGTGCCGCCTCCGTAAGCGCGTCCATCACGGGGAGAAGCGCCTCCCGCTTCTTCGTCTGCGAAAGGAAAGCGCCGTAAAGGTCGTAGCGCGACCCCTCGCCGTACACCGCGCCGCAAAGCTTAAGCGCGCTGTCCCGCTCCGCCTTGCCTTCCTTTTTGAGAACCGCCATGCCGACGCCAAGCCTGCCGTCCGCTATGCGCACGGCCTCGTCAAGCTCCGCCGCCGTCGCGCGCGGGAAGGCCGCGGCAAGAGAAGCACGCACCGTCCCGTCGTCCGCAGCGTTCAGCCGTATCACGCGCCCGCGCGAGCGCACTGTGGGAAGAAGCAGCTCCTTCTTCTCCGTCACAAGTATAAAGGTCGTGCCCTCCGGAGGCTCCTCAAACACCTTTAAAAGCGCGTTCTGCGCCGAAACGGTCATGCTGCCCGCGTCGTGCAGGATGTACACCGCGCGGTCGCCGTCGTTCGGCATAAGGGAAACAGAGCGCTTTATCCCCCTGACGGCGTCCACCTTAAAGGAAGCGCCGTCCGCACCGTAAACGTGCAGATCCGGATGCGAGCCGGACGCGCACTTGCGGCAGGAGGAGCAGTGGCCGCAGGGCTTCTCCCCGCCGGTGCAGAGTATCGCCCGCGCAAGGTCGGCGGCAAAGGTCCGCTTGCCGACGCCCCTGTCGCCCTCTATTATATACGCGTGGGAGACGGCTCCGCGGTTTATCTCCGCAAACACGGCGCGCCTTTCGGCAGCGTTAAGTTCCACAAAGCGCACCTCCCCTTATTCGGCCACAAGCATACACGCTTATTATAACACATCATTCCACCTTTGAAAAGGCTTTTTTCAAATTTTCCTTCACTTGACAAAAAACACATATGATAGTATAATATATGAAAACCCGTCTAAGGGTCGGGATTTTCGCATTTGAACAGTTAAGCAGGTGTTGATATGGGTATAATAGTCGGTATAGACGTAGGCGGCAGCATGACGAAGATCGCCGGCGTCAGGGACGGCAAAATAATAGCCCCCGCTATGACGAGGGCGACGGACCCGACAGCGTCGCTTTACGGCGCTTTCGGCAAGTTTACAAGTGAAAACGGCATTGCCCTTTCGGACATTGACCGCCTTATGATAACCGGCGTTGGCAGCGCCTTTGCCGGTGACGAGATATACGCGCTTCCCGTGACGCACGTTACGGAGTTTGTGGCCATCGGCCGCGGCGGAAGCCGCCTTTCCGGTCTTTCTCGCGCGCTTGTGGTAAGCATGGGCACGGGCACGGCGCTTGTGTACCACGAAAACGGCAAATCCCTCCACCTCGGCGGTACCGGGGTCGGCGGAGGGACGCTTGTCGGCCTTGCCGGCAAGCTTTTGGGCACCACGGACGTAAAGACAATAGAAGAGCTTGCCGACAGGGGGGACAGCTCGCTTGTCGACCTCTCCGTGAACGACATGACGGAAAAGGAGATAGGGCCGACGCTTCCCGGCGGGATGACGGCCTCTAACTTCGGCAAGATACGTGAGCTTGCCTCCAAGGAGGACATTGCGGCCGGGCTTTTAAACATGATTTACGAAACCGTCTGTGTCGCGGCGATACTCGCGGCACGTCAGAAGGGCGTTACGGACATAGTGCTTACGGGCAGGCTTTCCGCGCTGGAGAGCGCGAAGAAGGCGTTTTCGAAGCTTGGCGGCACCTTCGGCTTCAACTTCGTGATGCCGGAGAACAGCGAATACGCCACGGTAATAGGCGCAGCTCTTACTTATTTTGACGAAGAGGGTGCGGGGAAATGAAGTACAGCAAAAAAATCTTCGCCCTGCTTTTGGAGCGGGCGAAGGGTGAACGCAGCTGGCGCGTTTTTGCGGAGGACTGCGATATAAGCAGTGTGCAGATGCGGAAGCTTGCCTGCTGCGAGCAGGAGAACCCACCGCGCCGCAAGCTGCTTTTAAAGCTTGGCGCACACAGTGAAAACGGCATAACCGCCGAGGACTTCCTTACAGCCGCAGGTACGGACGAAGAGAAGCTTTCCGCAGAGGACAAAGCTTTGCTTAGCACGGTTTCCGCCCTCAGACCCAAGGACAGGCGGCTTCTTGAGGATTACGCCGCCTTCCTGCTTTCAAGGTCGGGCGAGGACGACTAAAACAGCAATAGAAACGCAATAAGCGCGACAAGCACATCGTTGTCGGGCTCGCCGTCAAGGAGCACCAAGGCGCCTATCGCCAAAAGCAAAAGATCCCCCGTGTCCAGGCCGGAAAGCAGCCGCTTTATGCCGCCGCCCTTTCTTTGCGCGGGCGGCTGCGGCAGGGGTGCGGCCTCTGCGGAGCGGTCAGCGCCGTAGCGACTTTCCATCTCGTGCAGTGTGCCGTCGGACTCTATCCCGCCGCCGAATGAGCGTGAGTACATCGTTTTCCCCCTTTCACGCGTTCTTTACGCTTTTGTAAACGCTTGCCACGGCAAGCGCCCTTGTGACGGTGTCAAGCTTCTGCCGCCGCTCCTCGCGCAGAAAGGGCTTTAAAGCCGCAAGCAGCGCCATGGCCTCGCCTCCCCTGCCGGCCGGCTTCGGGTCGGCATACGGCAGGCTCGCGCTTTGCGCCGCAGGCTGCCCTGCGCCGCCGACGGCTGCGGCTATCTTTGACATAAGCTCTTCGTTTTCAAGCACGCTTCTTATTTTTTCGTCCATCAGCGCGTGCCTCTCTTTATCGCCTCGTATATCTTTTCCGCCTTTTCCTTGCCGGCCAGGTCGATAAGGCGCTTCGCCTCGCTTTCGCTCATGCCTCCCACGGTCCTTCGCACCGTGTTAAGGTCGCCGGCAAGTGCTTCCGTCTTCCTCGCGTCTGCGCCTATGGCGCTTCCTATGTCTTTTATAAGCGACCGAAGCTTTTCGTCGTCCAGTGCCTTTATATCCCTAAACATATCGCTGTTCATTGCTGCAGCTCCTTCCCGTAAAATATATGTCTTATTCGGCAAAACTATGATAAACCGGTGGTTGTATTGAAACTTTGCAAGCCTTACAGAAGTCCCATTCAAGCTGTATTTATAGTTGTCTTTACTGCACTTTTTGTGATGGTAAGCGCCGTGTCGGCGCGGTTCTTCCCGAGCATTGCCATTTACCTGCGGCTTGCGGGCGGTGTCTTCCTGCTTGCGGGCGCGGTGCTCCTCTTCCGCTACACCGTGACGGAGTACGTCTATGCCCTCTCGGAAAGCGACTTTTCCGTCCGCTGTATGACCGGATTTGCGGAAAAGGAGGTCTTCTCCGTCGAGCTTGACGAAAAGTCCTGCCTTTACACCAAGGCGGAGTTTTCAAAGCTCAAGATTAAGCGCGCCTCCTCCGGCGGACGAAGCTATCGCCAAAACCTAACCGCCGCAAGCGCCTTCCTCGTCTACGAGGTCGCCGGCAAAAAGCGCTGGGTCGAGATCGAGCCCAATATCGAGTTTTTCTCCATCCTGAAAAACAGAATCGACGAAATCAAGGACAGAAAGGGAACTAAGTAGGATTTTTTATTTTTTCTATGGCCGGGCTTTTCGCCCGGCCGTTTTTTTCGGAAGGACTCGGTCCTTCCGGGGCTCTCTAATTAAGGCTTTACAAAAAACATGGCTTTTTAGGCCCAAAGGGCACAGCCCTTTGGAAACCCGTGCTGGCAACGCAGGTTACGTCGTAGCGAGGTAAAGGTTTGCCGCACGTATGGAACGTTTCTGCTGTTGTACCGCGCCGCGTCTCCTGCCCGCAACTGAACGTGAATCTATAATAATTGTGGAAAAAGCGAAGCTTTTTCTTCCGCACTTCTTCACTTTTCACTCTTACTTCTTCACTTGCGCGAAGCGATTCGCGCTATCCTTGCGGGGGCAGCAAATCCTCCGCTGTACCGTATACAGAGTTCAGCTTCTCCCATGTAAGCGGCCCTACCACGCCGTCCGCCTCCAGCCCGTAGCGGGTCTGGAACGCGCGGACGGCGTTTTGCGTCTCCGTGCCGAAGCGGCCGTCGCTTTTCACGGAGGGGACGGCGCCGTCGTACCTGCTTATGACGTTCAGCAAATCCTGAACGTAGTACACGTCCTCGCCGTCGGAACCGCGCCGCAGCGGGCTTCCCGGGTAGGGACGCGGCCAGCCGCTTACGTCGCCGCCGTAGTATTGGTCGTCGCCGCCGACCTCGCCGACCTCGTTGTACAAATCCGTCAGCGCGTCCCAGGTCTGCCTGTCGACAACGCCGCTTTCCGCGAAGCCGAAAAGCTTCTGCAGCGCGCGGACGGCTGCTGCGGTCTGTGCGCCGAAGACGCCGTCAAGGTCGACGACGCTCACCTGCGGGTACTGCCCGGAGCGCGCTATGGCGTTTATGTACCACTGCACGCGGAGGACATTAGGCCCCACGTCACCCGCCTTCACGTCGTTGCCGGGGTAGTCGCCGCTTTCAAACTCCTCGCCCTCGCTTTCAAGCTCTGCAAGCCGCTTCACCGCGACGTAGATGTACTGTATCCTGTACCAGGTCTCCTCGTCCACCGCCCCCGTCACCGGCAGCCCGAAGGTCTGTTGGAAAACGCGCACCGCGCGCTCGGTATCCGCGCCGAACGAGCCGTCCGGCAGCGTTATAAGCGGTATCGCCGGGTAGCTTATGGCGATTCTGTTTAGCCTGTTTTGCAACGCAAGCACCGCGTCGCTCTCGCTCCCCGCCGAAAGCGGTGCCCCCGGATAGCTTCCGGGCGTGACCTGCACTATCGGCGCGGTTCGTATCTCAACGTCCTTGCCGTAATAGTAGCGGACGATGTCAAGCGCCTTGTAGCCCTCGTTCGCCAAGTCCACCGTGCCCCACTGCGAAAGCCCGCTGCAGGCGCTTTGCTTGCCGTCGCAGAACTGCGCAAACAGCGGCTCTATAAAGCCCTTTCGCGCTATGTAGTTGTCAAAATATTCGTCCACAAGGCTGTCGACGGTGTTGAACACCTCGCGCTGGTGGACGTAGTACTGGTCGAACGCGGGCGAGGCAGAGATATCAAAGTCGTAGCCCTGCGAACGATACCACTCCGTGTAGATGCGGTTAAGCACTATGCTTACCTCCGCGTGGATGTTCGCAAGCAGCGACTCGCGCGGCCAGGTGGGGTATATCTCGCTGCAGGCGACGCTTTTTATATAGTTCACAAAGGGCACGGTCACGTTCACCGCCGCAGATCCCGGCGTCCCCAAATGCACCGTAACCGTCTCCGGCACGTAAACCGCGCCCAGCCGCGTGGAAGGCGAAGTCGCCGCCGCAGGCACCGCCGGCAGCATTCCCCCTTGCCCCTGCCCTTGCCCGCAGCGCGGCGAAAGCGGGACCTTTATGCTCTTTCCAAAGCTCCCGCCCGTGTCGTCCGGCTGCGCAAGGTCGCAGTGGAAAATGCTTTCGATACCGTCAAAGACATGCAGCCCGTATATTGTTATCGGCTCGTAACCGCCCATGCTTATGCGGATGTCATATACCGAAAACGGCCTCTTCGGCGGGTTCGGCTGCAGCGACAGCGCACGCGGCGGAGCCGGCACCGTTATTTTTACCGTGCCGTTCCTGTCCGCCGTGTACCGCTCGCCGCTGTTCAGCACCTCTACCGTCGCGCCCCCAAGGCGCAGCCGCCCCTCCATGTGCGTAACGCGCACGCTTATCGTCCCGCGCGCACCTCTGTAACCGTTCATCACTTTTACCACCTTTCTCTTTACATTCTATTCGGGAATGCGTCAATGGCCACTTTTTTGTTTTTTTATTTTTGGGCGGGCCCCGGCCCGCCCGTGGCTTTTTATGGAGGGACTCGGTCCCTCCATGGCTCTCTAATTAAGGTTTAACAAACAATACAGCTTTTTAGGCCCAAAGGGCACAGCCCTTTGGAATCCCGAGCCGCCAACGCAAGCGACGTCTTATCAATGTAAAAGCCGTTCGCACGTATGGAACCTTCCCGCACTTCAATCTAAAGCTTGAGCGTTCCATACGTGCGACAAACTTGAACATCGTTTTGACATACCTTGCGTTGCCAAATTGGGATTCAAAGGGCTGTGCCCTTTGGAAAAAAACAAACTTAAAAATTTGAAAAGCCTAATTTAGAGAGCCATGAGGGGACCGAGTCCCCTCATTATAAAAACACAGGACGGGCCGGGGCCCGTCCTAAAAAATAATTATAATATATTATACAAGCTGCGCGTCGTCTCGCGCATGACGGTTTCCCAGGCGTAGACGTCGGTGTCGTGGCCGGTGAAGCAGAGGATAAAGGGGTGGTTGGCGAAGACGATGCCGACGTCGTTGCTTAGGTTTTCGTCCTCGCCGGTTTTGTGGGCGATGGGGGTACTTTCGGGCAGTGCGCCGCCGAGCTTGTGGTTTATCTGTTGGCCAAGCAGCGTGTCAAGTGCTTCGCGGCCGGTTTCGGGGTTCACGAAGCTGCCGTTGTAGAGTGATTCAAGCAGCGCGCCCATCTCACGCGGGGAGACGGTGTTCTGTATCCCGCGGCGCGATGCCTCAGCGTCGAAAAGCAGGCGTCTTATTGCGGTGGTTTTAAGCCCAAGCTCAGCAAAGCCTTCGCTTATCTGTGGAAGCGTAAAGCGCCTTATAAGGCGGTTGGTTGCGGTGTTGTCGCTTATGCAGATCATAAGCCGGCATAGGGTGGCGACGTCGACCTCCGGCTCGCCGGTGAAGAGGCACAAAGCCCCGCAGCCGGGCACCTTCTCCGCTTCGGGAACCGTCAGGCGCTCGTCAAAGCGCAATCTGCCTTCGGCGCGCCGCTTCAGGGCAAGCAGGTAAAGCGGCAGCTTTATAACGCTTGCGGCGAGGTATGCCTCGTCCGCGCGAAGGCCGTATTCAAGCCCGCTTGCAAGGTTTTTGTAGTAAAAGCCAAGGTGCCCGCTTAGGGCGTCGGCTCTGCGCTTTGCGTTTTCAAGTACTTCGGTTTCTGTCATAAATAAGCTCTCCTTCTCCGCACAAAAAGAATAACCCCCTGCCGCTTACCGCGCGCGACAGAGGGCTATTCTTCCGTCTCTTTGGGATCCGACATCTTTTTGACCTCTCTTTCCGAGAATCAGCGTCTGCAAAGAACCTTCGGCCGATATATGTAATCGGGTGTACGAAGCCCTTGTTAACCAAAGCGAGCCGGCCGACGCGGCACCCCTCCGCAAAAACGCTGCTGCTTTGCCCAAGCCCCGCCGCACTAAACCGGAAACGAACAGCCCGCGGCAGGACACCAAAGCCCTTCTAATACGGATCATTTCTACACTGTCATGATAACACCGCCGAAGGCGTTTCGCAATAATCAAGTTTCACAAAATTTCGGATTCGTTTTTATGCAACATGTAAAATTTTGGCAAAATAACCCCAAAATTCCCCAAAATCTGTTGACAAACGACACAAACAGTGATAAAATCGCGGTTAACGGGGCAAGTTTTTTGTTGTGCCCACTGACTGCCTTTTTTAAAGCGAAAGTGAGGAAAATATATGGAATTTACAAACAGCCCGCTTGCAACGGTGACGGTGCTTAGCCCGAACCACTCCGGGCTTCGGAACCACGAGATTGACACTGTGACGATACACTGCGTGGTCGGCCAGCTTTCGGCGACCAAGATAGGCGAGATATTCCTGCCGGAGGCGAGGCAGGCGTCGTCGAACTACGGCATCGGCCCGGACGGGGAGATAGGGCTTTACGTTGAAGAGAAGAACCGCTCCTGGTGCAGCTCGTCGCCGGCGAACGACCACAGGGCGATAACCATAGAGGTCGCCTCCGACACGGAGGAGCCGTATGCCGTTACGCCGGAGGCATACGCGGCGCTTATCGACCTGCTTGTGGACATATGCCGCCGCAACGGGATAAAGGAGCTGAAGTGGAAGGCCGACAAGGAGCTTATCGGCCGGCCCGACAAGCAGAACATGACCGTTCACCGCTGGTTTGCGAACAAGTCCTGCCCCGGCACCTACCTTTACGAGCGTCACGGGCAAATAGCGGCGGAGGTAAACGCGCGCCTTAATGGCGAGAAGGCGTAAATTTGCGGAGACGTTAAAATAACTCTTGACAAATCGCCCCGCCGGGTATATACTGTACGTGCAGTTGAATCAGCTTATTTACATGGGCCGACCGCCACCGGTCGAAGCAGTGGCGGTCATTTTTTGTTAGTGAAAAAGTAATAGTGAAGAGTGAAGAAGTGCGGAAGAAAAAGCTTCCGCTTTTTCGCTTTATATATCAAGCAGCCGTCGCTGTCGGTACAGCGGCGTCTGCTTTTTTGTTAACGGTGCCGTTACAGCAGGAAAAATCCCGTGACGAGCGCGGCGGACAGCGCGAAGCGGATTATGTGGTGCTGTATGTGAAGGTTTCCGCTTTTTATCCCGTTTACAAGAGCCGCACCGCAAATCGCCGCGCAGCCAAGCAGGGAAAGCACACCGTCGGTGCTAAGCTTTGCAATTCCGCAGGCTACAGCCGCAAGCAGCAGAAGCGAGCCGGCCGCCATCGCCAGCGCAGACGGAAGCGCCTTCTTTGCGCTTTTCATTTGAAGTATGGCCGCCCCCGCAGACAGCCCCGCAAACAGGGCGCTTACTATCCAAAGAAGAAGTTTCATTTTTTCTCTCCCTATGATTTATAAATACGCGCTCTATTGAAGGAACGCATTACATTATACTCTATATATCGAGTATTATCAAGAGGTCGAGCAGAAATTATCATAAAATCAGTGGCATATGTGAAGGTGATATGATGATTTCTTACGAACCGCTGTACAAGACCTTGAAGGAAAAGAATATTTCAACCTACAAGCTTATCAACGTTTACGGGCTTAGCCGCAGTCTGCTTGACCGGCTGAAGCACAACCGCCCCATCAGCACCGTAACGCTGAACGACCTGTGCAGCATTCTGCACTGCCGCGTCGAGGACGTTTTGGTTTTCACCGAGGACGGGGAGGAGTTATAACAAAATCGGCAAGGTTTTGCGCCTTGCCGATTTTAATAGTTTTAAAAACCCGTCCCCAATAGAGGCGGCGGCTTGGCAGTTCGCGTCTGCATCCAAAAATCGGGTGCAGGCACTGCCTGCTGGGACTCTCCACTCGCGATCGGAAGAGCCCCAGGCTCTTCCTCCTGCTCCCCGCGTCGCTTACCGCTCGCGGCTCGCAGAGCTCGTTTCTCGTCCCACACCTTTGCAAACGTCTTCGGAAAAGCAAAACCGACAAGCTCTGCGCATTGCCGGTTTCTTGGTGGAGATGGTGGGACTCGAACCCATGACCTATGCGTTGCGAACGCATCGCTCTCCCAACTGAGCTACACCCCCGTGGTAGTATTTAATTAAAAGAGTGAACGGTCTTACGTTAAACGAAAGAACATGCAGACTTAAAAGAAGATAAAGCATCTCGGCGACGAGACAAGGGACTCTCCACTCGCGATCGGAAGAGCCCCCGGCTCTTCCTCCTGCTCCCCGCGTCGCTTGACGCTCGCGGCTCGCAAAGCTCGTTTCTCGTCCCGCCTTTTCACTCCTTCAAAGCAACCCGCGCCCCTTCGGGCACTTTTTGCTTTGGTCGGAGTGGCGACTCTCCACTCGCGATCGGAAGAGCCCCCGGCTCTTCCTCCTGCTCCCCGCGTCGCTTGACGCTCGCGGCTCGCAGAGCTCGTTTCTCGTCCCGCCTTTTCACTCCTTCAAAGCAACCCGCGCCCTTCGGGCGCTTTTTGCTTTGGTCGGAGTGGCGGGACTCGAACCCACGGCCTGATGGTCCCAAACCACCCGCTCTACCAACTGAGCCACACCCCGACGCCGTCCCGGGCAGCCACACAGTCCGCCGACGTCAGCCCTGCCGACAGACCCCACTGCAAGCCCTTCAATTTGCGACAGCGCACCTTGCCGCCTTCGGCAAAGTGCGCCGTCTTTTCTGGGGTGGATGACCGGATTCGAACCGGCGACCCTCAGGGCCACAACCTGATACTCTAACCAACTGAGCTACATCCACCATTTGGCGTGCCTTAAGGGACTCGAACCCCCGACCCTCTGCTTAGAAGGCAGATGCTCTATCCGGCTGAGCTAAAGGCACAAATCGACACACCCGTTTTTGGAGCGGGTGACGGGAATCGGACCCGCACGACCAGCTTGGAAGGCTGGGATTCTGCCATTGAACTACACCCGCAAGTGTTCAGCAAAAGATATATTAACATACGCCGCCCCTTTTGTCAAGTGCTTTTTTGCGTTTTTTGCGCCCTTTAAGCGCAAAAGAAGGGGGCTCGTTCCCCCTCCTTGCCGTCAATCTGCGTAATGCCCTTTGCATGAAACGACAGTAACGTCCTTGTCTTCTCCGACAAGATACACAAGCCTGTTCTTTTCGTCTATCCGTCTGCTCCAACAGCCCTCACGGCGCTTCAACGCCTCCGGCTTGCCGGTGCCGGAAAAAGGCGTTCGCTGTATTTCCTTTAAAAGCGAGTTGATCTTCTGAAGCGTCTTTTTGTCTTGCGCCTGCCAATACAAATAGTCGCCCCAGCCCATAGCGGTAAAGGTAAGATTATTCATCTGCCATGCGCTCCAGCTCTTCCATAGTCTTCGTGACCGTTTGGCCGTCCTTCAGCTGCTGCAGCGAGGCGTCTATCTTCGCAAGGTATTCGAGATTCCGCACCGCCTTCTGCATGGCGTTCCACTCCTCAAGGCTTATTATAACGACGTTCTTCTCGCCCTTCCGCGTGACAATGACCGTCTCGCCCTCGTCAGTCACACGGTCGCAATACCCCTTAAGGTTCCCCCTTATTGTCGAATAGTTCACCGCAAGCATTTCGCTCACCTCTTTCTGTGCGTTTTCCTGTACAATTTATTGTACCACTTTATTATATGCCTGTCAAGAGCTTTTTATAACGGATTTAAAGCTTCATTTCGGGGAATAATAGCGCGAGGTGAAAAAATGGAAAACATCAGGACGGACCTTGCCGCCGAGGGGCATTCCCTTAACGCAGAGCGCGGCGTTGACGACGGCATAATCGTAAGCGAGTCCCTCTCCTTCGGCGTGCCGGTTACGCGGGCGGAGGTGAAGCCGGGCGGCGAGGCGAAAAGCGGCCGCCGTGCGGGGCGCTACCTAACCGTTGACGCCGGAAGAGCCTGGCAGAAGAGCGGAGAAGAGCGCGCGGCGGCAGCCGACGCAGTGCGCGAGCAGCTTGTTTCGCTGCTTCCGCGCGGGGAGGGCGCGTTCCTTGTGGCGGGGCTTGGCAACGAGGCGGTCACACCCGACGCCGTCGGTCCGCTTACCGTCGCCGCGCTGGTGGTGACGCACCACATGAAGCGCCTTAACGCCTCGCTTTACCGCGAGATAGGCTTTGGCGACGTCGCCGCAGTGACGCCCGGGGTTTTGGGGCAGACGGGGATAGAAAGCGCGCGCCTTATAAAGGCGGCCGCCGAGGTAGTAAAGCCGCGCTGCGTCATCGCGATAGACGCGCTTGCGGCGCGGAAGCTTGACAGGCTTGGCACGACGATACAGCTTACCGACGCGGGCATTGCGCCCGGAAGCGGCGTAGGCGGAGGAAGGGAGGAGCTTTCGGAATCGACCGTCGGCTGCCCGGTCATAGGCATAGGCGTGCCTACCGTCGTAGACGCACGCACCATCGCCGCAGAGCTTGCGGGCGGCGTGCCGGCGGAGTACGGCAGCTTTTTTGTCACCCCAAAGGAGACGGACGTTGTCGTGCGCGTGATGAGCCGCATTCTTGCCGCCGCCGTCAACGGCGCGCTGCACGGCGTGAGCGACATCGAGGAATACGCCCCCCTTTAGGCGCATATAATGCCGTGAAGGAGGGCGAAAAACGTGAACAACAGACGCTGTTCCCTGCTGCTTTTCACGGCAGCGGTTTTCTCGCTTACCGTGCTGCCGACGGCGGCCGCGGCGATGCCCGACGAGGTAAGCGAATACGTGGCGCGCTATGCGGCCTGCAAGCTGTACGTGCCGTACTACGAAATAGAGGACTCCCATCCGCCGGAAAGCGCGCAGCCGCAGCCGGAGGAAAGCAGCCTTCCCGCAGAGGACAGGCCCCTGCCTTCCGTGCCCGACCCCGCGCCTTCCGCGCCGGAGCCGCAGGACGTGATAGCGGTGTCGGCCTTGAACCTGTGCCGCTACGAAGAGGGCGAGGAGGCAAAGCTGCTTTTGGCAAACGAGACGGGCTACAAGGCGTACCCGCTTGCGGCCGCCAACAGCGCGCTTTCCGTCGGCGAAGGGGCCGTGCTTATACTTCACACCCACGGGAGCGAGGCCTACCTCCCCGACGGCGCTGCGGGCTACAGCGAGGACGAGGACTTCCGCAGCGACGACCCGAAGGAGACGGTTGTCGCCGTTGGAGACGCGTTTGCGGCGGTGCTTGAGGACGCCGGAATAGAGGTCTTCCACGACCGCACCATGCACGACAGGGCGAGCTTTGAAAACGCCTACGCCTCCTCCCGCGCAGCCGCTTCCGCCTACCTTGCAAAGCACCCGCAGATCCGCTACATACTGGACATACACCGCGACGCCGTGACCGACAAGGACGGCCGTGTCGCAAAGACGCTTTGCCGCATAGAGGGCGAGGAGTGCGCACAGGTCATGCTTGTCGTCGGCACCAACGAGGCGGGCGCTTCGCACGCGGGCTGGCGAAACAACTTCTGCGCCGCAGCGAAGTACCAGCGCCTGCTTAACGACTTCCCCACATTCGCGCGTCCGATATACCTCCGCAAGGCAAGCTACAACCAGCAGCTTTCGGTCGGCGGAATGCTTCTTGAGATAGGCAGCGCCGGCAACACACTTTCGGAGGCGAAGGCCGCCGCGCGCAGAGCCGCCGAGTGCTTTTTGAAGCTTTACGCCGAGCTTGCGTAGCCTGCGTCCATATATTACAAAAGCCGAGGGCTCTCACCATGCCCCCGGCCTTGTTTCCTTTTGTTAAAAGCGCGCCCCTTAAAGGCCGTGCTTGTCTGCACGCCTGGCGGCTATTTCGTACACCTCGTCGTCGGCTCTAACACCTATGACTACCACGAGCATCTCCGTCTGTGTGCGGACAAGCTTGTAAACTACGCGAATACCCGCCCCGCGAAGCTTTATCTTTAAAAAGCCCGTCAAATCTCTCCCGTGCTTGTTCCCAAGCGGCTTTCCGTAGCCGCCTTCCTGAGCGGGAAGCGGGTTTTCCTGCACCTTTTCAATCGCTTTTGTCACCATAACCTGCCGGCTGCCGTCAAGCTTTTTGAAGTCCCTTTCCGCCTCCGGAAGGTATTTTAAAGCCCACTTCATTCTATTTCTACGTCTTCGCAAGCGTCAATATCGTCCCTGGTTATGCCGAGCCTTGCATACATCTCCTCGGCCGGGATGGCCTTCGACAAATCGGCCTTCTCCATGCGTTCGGTCGCCATCGCAAGCAGCCTTGCGTCGTTCACCTCGTCCACCATGCGAACATACTCTTCCGGGGAAAGCAAAACGCACTCCGCCGCGTTGTTCTTCATAACCACCTTCGCACCTGCCCGCTTGACCTCTTCAAATATCTTCCCGGCAAAGCCGCGATTGAACTGCGTTATCGAGACCGTGTTCCTTATAGCGCCCGTCATATCTGCCATCGTTATCACTCCTTACACTGCCATTATAGCAGAACTGTTTTGAAATGTCAATAGATTTATCGATAAATTTGCAGTTTTTTTAGTGTGCGCGCTTTTGGCGGAAAATATGCAAAGCGCAGCGTTTTGTTACTGCGCGTCCTCGTCATCCTCGGAGAAGTACTCGGCGCGGATGAGCTTTACCATTATGGACGTGTTAAGCGTCATGGCGTCGACGGGGTAGACGTCGACGACGGGGCCTTTGTAGTACTTGTCCTTGAAGAAGCGGAAGGCGTCCTCGTCCGTGCCGCCGGCCGCCATTACGGCGGCTATCTCGCGGACGGTGGTCTTCGCGCTCTCCGCGCCCATGGCTATATACCTGCGCGCGTCGCCGCCGGAAAGCAGGCCGTAGTGCGGCACAAGCACGCTTTCCGTGTCAAGGGCAGCGGCCTTTTCGATAGAGCGCATCGTGATGCCACAGCCTATCAGATACGACGGTATAACCGCATCGCCGCAGTAAACGCCAAGGGTCTCGCTCCCCAAAAGCAGGCGGTTTTCCGCAAGGTAGTAGCCGACAGAGCACTTTGTGTGCCCGGGCAGCCCTACAACCGTAAACGTCATGTCTCCCGCCGTCACGGTGTCGCCGTCTGCGACGGTCACGTCGGCGGAAAGCTCGTCCACAAGGTCGTCGTACCCGGAAACACCGCACTTTTCCGCAAACTTTGCGTCCAGTTCGCGCATGGTCGCCCGCGCGCTTTCCTTGCCGAAAATCCTTGCGGCGTACTCATGCGCGACGACGACCGCCTTCGGGAACGCCCGCTTTACGTACGGCGTGCCAAGCGCGTGGTCGTAGTGCGAATGCGTCAAAAATATGTAGTCAAGCCCACGGCCGCCAAGCGCCGCCTTCACATTTGCCGCAACGGCGTCACCGGTGAAGGCAAAGCCCGTGTCGTAAAGCACGGCCGTTTTGCCGTCGTCTATCAAAAACGCGCTGTCGCCCGGAAGCGCGCGCACGTCCGTTATCTTTATGTCCCTCATTGCTCCTCCTCCCGCGGAAGCTTGCGCAAAAACGAAAGCAGCATCGGAAGCGCCACGACGGCCGCCAGCAGGTACGCAAGCGGCTGTGCAAGCTGGATCCCCTTGATTCCCCAAAAGCGCGGCAGTACAAGGCACAGCGGGATGAACAGAAGCCCGCTTTGCAGGCCGGAAATCAACAGAGACCTCCAGTTTTTGCCGATGCTTTGGAAAAGCATCGCCCCGACGACGGAGACCGGCAGCAGCGGCAGCATTGCGCACAGGATCCTAAGCCCCGTCCCGCCTATCGACAGCACCTCCGGCTCGTCGCGGAAAAGCCCGATGATGGACGGCGCAAGCGCGAAGCAGCCGCCGCAAAGCAGCCCTATTATCGCCATGCCGAAGCACAGCGTAAACAGCGCGCCCTTCCGCACGCGCGAGAAGCGCTTTGCGCCGTAGTTGAAGCCCGTCACGGGCTGGAAGCCCTGACCTATGCCGATGCCGACGCTGAAAATCAGGTTCCCCGTCCTGCCGACGTAGCCCATTGCGGCGATGGCTGCGTCGCCAAACGCCTTCGCCTGGCCGTTAAGCACCATGGTCGAAACGCTGTTAAGCCCCTGCCTTGCGAGGTTCGGAAGCCCTGTTGACAGTATGTTAAGAAGCGTTTTCGGCCGCAAATCGAGGTTCTTCGGCCGAAGCTTGCTTTGCGTTTTGCCAAGCAGAAACATGGAAAGCAGTATCGCAAAGCTTATGTACTGCGACACGGCCGTGGCAAGCCCTGCGCCGGTGATGCCCATACCAAACACGAAGATAAACAGCGGGTCAAGCGCCATGTTCAAAAGCCCGCCCGTCGTCAGCCCGACCATCGCAAGCGTCGCCCGCCCCTCGTAACGAAGCACGTTGTTAAGCACGCAGCCGCCCGTCATCGCAGGCGCCGCTATAAAAATCATGCGCGCATAGTCCTTCGCATAAGGCAGAATGGTGTCCGTGCTGCCCATAAGGTACATAAGCGGCGTCAAAAACGCTATGCCAAGCACACCGATAAGCACCCCGCAAACCAAGGCGCAGAAAAACCCCGTCGTGGCGTATCTGCCCGCCTCGTCCTGCCTGCGGCTGCCGAGAAAACGGCTTATGTTGCTGCCCGCACCGTGCCCGAACATAAAGCCAAAAGCCTGCAGTATCCCCATAACGCCGAATACTACGCTTGTCGCGCCGCCCGCGCTTAGCGATACCTTGCTTACAAAGTACGAGTCCGCCATGTTGTATATGTTCGTGATAAGCATGCTTATCGTAGTCGGCACCGCAAGCGTCATTATAAGCTTCGCTATCGGCGTCTCCGTCATCTTTCGGTATTGCTTCTCCGCACCGTCCCTGTCGTTCATCCAACGCTCCCGATTTCTTTCTTTTTCCTTAGTATACCACAGTTTTTGCACTTTTGCCTGTGGCATTTTGTATGTATTTGCGGCTTGTGGTTCTTGTTTTTATAGTGACTTTTTTATTTTTTATGGACGGGCCCCAGCCCGTCCGGGATTTTACGAAGGGACTCGGTCCCTTCGGGGGCTATCAAATTTATGTTTAACAAAACATATGGCTTTTTAGGCCCAAAGGGCACAGCCCTTTGGAAACCCAATTTGGGAACGCAGGTTACGTCAACGCGATGTTTAGGCCGTTCGCACGTATGGAGCCTTCCGGCACCAAGACCAACTCTTCACTCTAAAGAGTAAGCGCTTCATACGTGTGACAAGCTAAACATCGCATGGGCACATCTTGCGTTGCCAGCTCGGGATTCCAAAGGGTGCTAACCCTTTGGCTAAAAAAGCTTTATTATTTGAAAAGCTCTAATTAGAGCGCCCTGAAGGGACCGAGTCCCTTCAAAAATTTCAGGGCGGGTGTAAGCCCGCCCAAAAATATAAAAATAATTAAACCAGCCGAGGCAGCACGACGTCGACGCGGTCGCGTATAAGGACGTCGGCCTTATAGTCGTAGGGGGTAGGGGACAGGTTGACGATGACGGTTTTGCCGCCGAAGGCGCCGGCGAGCCCGGCAGCGGGATGTACGGTTAGTGAAGTGCCGCCGACTATAAGCAGGTCGGCGCGGAATAGCTCCTGCTCGGCGCCGAGGAAGGTTTTTGTAGGCAGTCCCTCGCCGTAAAGCACCACGTCGGGTCGGATGATGCCGCCGCAGTGGGTACAGCGCGGCACGTCGTCGGTGGCAGTGACGGCCTCGACGCCGTAGGTTTTGCCGCAGCTCTCGCAATAGTTGCGCGCGGTGGTGCCGTGCAGCTCAAACACGCGGCGGCTGCCGGCGGCCTGATGCAGCCCGTCGATGTTCTGCGTTATGACGGCCTTAATCAGCCCGCGCTCCTCAAGCCGCGCAAGCGCGACGTGCGCCGGGTTCGGGCGCGCGTCGGGGTACAGCATGTGGCTGCGGTAGTAGGAAAAGAAAAGCTTTGGCTTTGTTATGAGGCAGTCGCGGCTTAGCATGTACTCCGGCGGGTAGCCATACTCGCCGTCGGCGGCGGTGTAAAGCCCGTCCGTCCCGCGGAAGTCGGGTATCCCACTTCCGGTGGAAACCCCGGCGCCGCCGAAGAACACCGCGTACTTCGCGTCGTCAAGCAGCTCCTTAAGCCTGCTTATACCGTCCTCGGTCGTCATTCCGAGCTCGCCTCGCTTGTCTCGGCAGATTCAGAGGATTCGGCATCCGAAGAAGGCTCTGCCGGCGGTGTACCGATGCTGCCGTCGCTGCAGGAGATGTAAAACTCCTTGCCGGCGGCGTTAAGGCGCACGCCCTTCGTCAGCGCCTCCCACTGCGCAACGGTGCCGCCGTAGTTGACGACCTCAAGGCACGACGGGAACACGTCCGCGCCAAGCTGCTTTACAGACGCAGGCAGGCTTATCTCCTTCAGGGAGAGGCAGCCCGCAAAGGCGTTGTCACCGGCGGACTCGAAGCCCTCCGGCAGAACGATGCTCTCAACCCGGCCGAAGCCGAAGGCCGTGTGGCCAATCGCCTTAAGCCCGCTGCCGATGCTCAGCTTCTCGACGCTGTCGCAGGCGACAAACGCCATAGAATCTATATTTGTCACCGTGTTTGATATTTCGACCTCTTCAAGCCCGCGGCAGGAGTCGAAAGCGCGCGTGCCGATGGAGGTGACGCCCTCCGGGATGCTTATCTTTTTAAGGCGCATGCTGTCCGCAAAGGCGCTGTTGCCGATTTTGGTGACGGTCGACGGGATGGAGACACTTTCGAGGTTCTCGCACTCCGCAAAGGCGGTGTCGCAAATGTCGGTAGCACCGCTTTTGATGATGACGCGGCGGATGTCCTTCTTCACGGAGAACCAGGTCGACTTGTCGTAAGCGTCGGTGTTCATAGAGGGCATGCTCCCCTCGCGGTCGACGGTCAGCGTGCCGTCCTCGGTCAGAATCCAGCCGTTGTCTTTGTCAACGACGGGACCGCCCCCGTCGTCGTCGCCGCAGGCGCAAAGCGCCGCCATAAGGCAGACAAGCAGCGCAAAACATATAAGTTTTTTTGTGGTTTTCATTTGTTTAAAGCCTTGCAAAGCGGTCAAAGCAGCCGCTTCGCTTACCTCCCTTTTGTCGCTTTACCGAAATGAAGCTGCCGCAAGATGTGCGGCAGCTTCCTGCATTTGGTGATGGTTAAACTTAGAACGTGTCGGTGTCGCCGTCAAGGAATGCGCGGAGCTTCGAAATATCCCTTGCGGTAAGTCTCTTCTTCGGGATGATGACGTCAGCCGCCCTGAAGGCCATGCCTTCAAGCTCCTTCTCGCCCTTAACCGCATCCTTCAACAGGTTGTAGTCGTCCTCGTCGATGTCGCCGTCGCCGTCGATGTCGCCCAGAACAAGAACCGTAAGCGTCTTAGTGTGGCCGTTGATGGTGGAGGTCACGGTGAACCCGGTGCCAATGCTGCCCTCGGTCACAGGCTCGCCTGCGGCGTTCTTGAACTCCAGATTTTCGTCAACGAACAGTGCCTTGATCTCTTCAACGGTCATATTGCCCGCCTTGAAGGTAATCTCGCACTCTACCTTGTCAACGATAACTGCGTCGTGGCCGGTCTCTTCCTTGAACTTGAAGAAGTCCTCGGCGTCGGGGGTAACAACAACCGCTTCGCCGCCCTCGCCGTATGCGTTGCCCAGCTTAGAGGGGTTATCGGCGTCGTAAACGGGCGCGTAGAGAAGCGCGTCTGCGAAGGAGGTTGCTGCGGGGCTGTCCGGAACGGTGAAGGTCAGCTTGGTGTTGTAAGCGCCGGCTTTAACCTTGAAGTAGTACTTAAGCACTATTGCGCCGTCCTCGGTTGCGCCCTTGTGGTCTGAATCCGCACCGTAGCCTGCAAAGGTCTCGGTGTCGAAGATGTAGCGTATGCTTATCCTGCCGTCACCTGCGGTGAAAGGCGTGCAGAGGCCTTCAACGCAAGGAACGTCAACGCCGTCCTTGCTTACCGTCGGCCATGCCGCAACGGGCTTCGCACTGCCGTTCAAATCGGCGTCGGAGGTGTAAAGCGGGGTAAGGTATCTCTCATTGAAGTTGAGGTAGCCCTCGATACCGTAAATGCCGTACTCGCCCTTGATGTCTACAACCTTAACGGTAACTTCAACGCCCGTAAAGTCGTTCTCGCCGTCGCCGTCGGTGTCAAAGTCGCCGTATGCGGCGGAAACGTCGGTGCGGAAGTCGTTCTCGTGAGCGTATTCTGCGTCGGGGTCATAGTCGCCGGGAGCGTCGGAGTAGTCTATGGAAGGCTCTTCGGAGCTTACGTCCTCGGAAGGCTCTTCGGAGGGCTCTTCGCTGGGTTCCTCGGAGGGTTCTTCGGAAGGCTCTTCGCTGGGTTCTTCAGAGGGCTCTTCGGTGGTGTCAACGGAAGGCTCTTCGGAAGGCTCTTCGCTGGGTTCTTCGGAGGGTTCCTCGGTAGTGTCAACGGAAGGCTCTTCGGAAGGCTCTTCGGAAGGTTCCTCGGTAGTGTCAACGGAAGGCTCCTCGGAAGGCTCTTCGCTGGGTTCCTCGGAGGGTTCCTCGGACGGCTCTTCGGGCTGGGTAACAGCCTCTTCGTAAGCCATTATCTCGATTTCGTCAAGGTGGGTCTCGTTATGGCTGCGCGGAATGGAAATGCGCACGTAACGAACGTTCCAAGCGTCTATCTCAAACTCGGAGGTGTATATCGTCCTCATGCGGGTTTCGTCCTTGGAAACGATGCCCTTAACGGTAACGGTGTCGCCAAACTTGAAGTCTTCGCCTGCAAACTGGAGGTTTACGGAATCAATAGCCTGCTCGCAGTCAACATACTTGCCTTCAAACCAAAGGTTGCTGAACTTCAAGGACTCGATCTCGCCATATACATGGCCAAGGTCGAATACAAGGTCAAAGGTCGGATAAACATTGGTGTTCCTTATAATGCCCATCCAGTTGGCGTCGCTGTAATGACCGGTGGCCTTGATGCCGTCGTTCAATTCGCCGGTGCCGAAAACGGAAACCGCTTCCTCTGCGTCCCACTTGCCGTCCTTATAGGCTGCGTCGGACCAGGTGATGCCGTCTTCGTCGCCCTTCGGGAATGCGGTCTGGTACTGATACTTACCGCCGTTCGCGGAGGCTGCTGCGTTTACGGGGCCGCCTTCGGGTTCCTCACCCTCAACGACCTTGATAACGTCGCGGTCGTCTTGGTCGGCAAGCTTGCCGTCTGCGTCGTCAAGGTACCACTCGGGCACGGTAACGTCGTCTGCGGTTATCTCCGCGCCCTCGGCAACGGTGTAGTTTGCCATGAATACAACAGTTCCAACGTCGTATGCGTTTTCTCTTGCAAATTCAACGCACTGACCAACCTTGCCGTCTACTTCGTAGGCGGAATCGGCCTTGCCGCCGAATATCGTCTTGAGGGTGCCGGGTATATAGGTAAGATCCTCGGAGGGAACAATTACTATCTTGCCGCCGACAACCCCGCCTGCGGGGAGAGTCGCTGTGACGGTAACGGTGCCGTCCTTGTTGTCGGTAATAGCAACGGTGTATGTCAAATCAGCCGGAACAACAGGTTCTTCAGAGCTGTCCTCGGAGGGCTCTTCGGTGGTGTCAACAGAAGGCTCTTCGCTGGGCTCTTCGGAAGACTCTACGGGAGCCTCGGAGGACTCAACAGGTTCCTCGGAAGACTCTACGGGCTCTTCGGAAGACTCAACAGGTTCTTCGGAAGACTCAACAGGAGCCTCGGAAGACTCTTCAGCCTCTGCAAGGCCGTAGTTGCGAACCTCAAGCTCGATAACGCCGGTAACATAGGTGTTGCCGTTCA
>CANRAV010000011.1 GCA_947628695.1 uncultured Clostridia bacterium | reverse complement strand
AAAGATTTACGAAAGCACTTGAAAAATATACATTCAAGTGGTATAATAACGTACGCATAGTTGTGAACTCTGCGAAAATATGAGCGCCATATGTGCGAAAATCAGTAGTTTACCGTCCCAGCCTCAGCGCGGTCAAACCGTTTCCCGCGCTGTTTGGCGTTCTTGTTTTTTATGCTTTTTCCGTGCTTTGCGGCGGCAAACCGCTTTATAAAACCGAATCTAAGGAGACTGCATTATGATACACATCAAAAAGTGTGGATTTAAGATTCTTGTTCTGTGTCTCGCCGTAACTTTGGCTATTGCAGGCGCGCTTCCGACGTTTGCCGAGGAAGAGACGAAGGTGAACCGCTTTAACGTGATGATAGTTGTGGACGCAAGCGGTTCCATGACGAATACGGACCCGAACGGCCTGCGTTTTGAAGCGATAAGTCAGTTTACAAACCTGCTTGCGGCGGAAGGCAACTACCTTGGCGGCATAGTATTCTCCACCGATATATCCGCCAAGCAGGAGCCGGTACCGGTAAGCTCGCAGGAAAGCAAGGACAGCGTAACGGAGCTTTTAAAGTCTGTTCCGGCCGTGGGGTGGACAAACACCGGCGAGGCTTTGGCGTGTGCGGTAGACCTTTTAAACGCAAACGGCGACCCATCCCTTCCCTCTGTTGTCGTGCTGTTAAGCGACGGCAACACCGACATGGGCGACAAGGACAAGACGGAGGAATCCCTTAACAAAAAAGCCGACGCCATTCAGACGGCAAGGGAAAGCGACGTTGCCATATACACCGTGTGCCTTAACGCAAACGACTCTGCAGACGTGTCGGAGATGGAGCAGATCTCCGACGCCACCGGCGGCGTGTTCCGTGAGGTTGGCAAGGCGGAGGATCTTCAAGAGGTGTTCAACACCTTTTACAACCTTATATACGGCACCTCCACGGTTATGCTTGTCGACGAGGTTTTCCCGGAAGAAGGCTTTGCGGAAAACAAGTTTGAGGTTCCCGGCATAGGTGTTGAAGAGGTAAACATAATAATATACGGCAAGACTGCCGAGGTCGTTCTCACAAGACCCGACGGGAAGTTAAGCAGTGCGTCGCCTGTGGTATACGACTCGTTCACCATGATAAAGGTGACGGATGTTTTGCCGGGCTCCTGGACGATAATGACAAAGGGCGTGCCGGGAGACAGCATAAAGATAAACATGGTTTACAACACAAACCTTGGCGTAGAGCTTGTGACGAATACGGAACAGAACTTTTCCTACACCGAGACGCCTATAAAGCTTACCGCAACGCTTAAAGCCGGCAGCAGCTACGCGGATGACGAGTCGCAGTACACCGGCTATTCCGCGACACTGCACATATACGACGCCTACGGTGACGAGATAAAAACCGAGGAGATGGGCTTAACAGACGGTCATTTTGAGACCGAGGAGCTGTTTGAAGAGGGCGTTTACAACTTTATGGTCACGGTAAACGGCAACCACCTCAGCAAGGAGTCTGCCACGGTGGGACCGATAACCGTTGTGGAGAAGGTCGTCGTAGAAAACAGCACGGATGACACCGCATCGGAAGAGGAGCCGGAAGTGATAATTCCCGTAAACACGCCTCCCGTTCCGAAGCAGGAAAAGGTGACGAAAACCGTTTACGTATGGCCCTTCTTCGGGGGGAAGACGGAGTTCGACCTTAACATCCTTGCGGAGGACGCAGAGGATGAAACCCTGCGTTACAAGATAGTTTCCAGCTCCTTCGTTGAAGACAAGGACTACCGTACGGACGAAAACGGCGTTGTGACAGTCGACAACTTCAGCCTTTCCAAGGGCGCGTTTACCGTGCGTGCTACGGACTCCGGCGGGCTTTCCTGCGACATTGAGGTCATAATCAAGACCCACAACGTGGGGATTATAGCGCTTATCGTGATAGGCATCGGCGCGCTTTTGGTGATAGCCGCCTTGGCGTTTATCACTTACAAGAGCCTCGGCAAGCCCTTTATGGGTACGGTAACCGTTGAGAATACGGCGACAGGTGAATCGGCCTCCGTGCGCAAGAGCAGGGGACGCCTTAAGCTTAAAACCATGCAGATAGGTCAGTGCGGAATAGACGGCAACGCCTACTTCCAGGCAACGGGCAAAAACTTTATATACCTGAAATCCTCGAAGCCGTTATGCACCGAGGGCTCGCTTAAGAAGCTGAAGAAGATAAAGATAGAAAGCGGTCTGGACACGAGAATTTCCACGGACGACCGGTTTGAAACGGGCATCTTGGTTCGGTTTGACAGCATGCTTAACAATATGTATTGATACACGCGGAACAATTTAACTACACATAAAGGAGTATATCGACATGTACGAAAAGCTACTTATTTCTGCCGGGGGCGGCATCATATCACGCGACCAGCAGGCTGAGCAGGACGAATGCACCACCATTGCCATAGGTTTGGGCGGTACCGGTATATCGTGCCTTCGCTCCCTGAAAAAGGAGATCTTTACCAGGGTAAAGCCCGACCCGGGAAGCAGTCCGGCGCCGAAGTACAAGCACATTAAGTTCCTCGCCGTAGACACAGACCGCTCCAGCATAGGAAGCACGGGCGCTGTAGACGCCATTGACGGGAATACGGAGTTTTTCAACATCAGCTGTGCCGACATTTCCGGACTTTTGGAGAAGGCACACATTTTGCAGCAGGATTCTTCACTGCAGTGGCTTAAGACGAAGAACACGCAGGACAACAGAGGAGGCATAAGGATCCTTTCCGCAGAGGCGGGCGCAGGCGGCGTGCGTCAGATCGGACGTTTGCTGCTTCTTAGAAGCTGCGGTGCCTTTGTGCGCAAGCTTACCGATATTATCACGGAAGCCCGCAAGGACCTTATGGGCAACCCGAACATAAACATACACATCTTCACCGGCCTCGGAGGCGGTACCGGCTCCGGTACCTTCCTTGACGTTTGCTACATAATTCAATACGTGCTGAGCCAAATGGGTCTGGCCGGGCAGGCGTTTACCTGCGGATACTTCTTCATGCCCGACGTAAACATTGCCAAGGGCATTACGAACGAGTATATACCCCTCAACGGCTTCGCCGCCATGAAAGAGCTTGATTATGCGATGAATTACGACAACAACGGCGGAGAGTGGGATCAGCAGTACGACGGCTTCCGCGTGAAGACCTCTAAGCCGCCCGTAAAGCTTGCACACCTTATAACGTCCACAAACGCACAGGGCGCGATAAGGACCAACGGCTACGAGTACGCTATGCACGTTGCAGTGGATTACGTGCTTGAGTACATAATCAAGCCCTACATTGCGGACGGCGACGACACGGACAACGACGGCGTATTTTCCATAAAGTCGCACATTTCCAACGTAAACCGCCTTATAGAGACGGTGCAGAAAAAGCACGGTGCGTGCTATGACTACTGCGTCATAGGCGCTGCCAACGCGTACCTTCCCTACAAGGAGATCACCACCTATCTGACGTCGAAGATATTTGAAGGCTTCGGTCGCCTCAACCAACAGCTTCCGTTTGACAACGACATAGACGCCTTTGTCATAAAGTGCGGCCTTAAATACGAGGAGATGATGCGCACACTTAACGACAGGGTGCCGATGGTTCCGAATTACGCCGTTGACCAAAACGAGCTGTATGACCAGGTCGAGGGGATGACCCCGGATAAGATCCCTCCGCTGCTTGCGCAGATAAGGGACGCGACTTCCGCGATAAGCGGCAAGCTTGCGGAAAACAAAACCGCCATGCTTGACACGAAGGCCGCACCGGTGACAAACGGCGGAAGGCAGATTTTCTCGCTTTACGCGAAGACAAAGAAGGAGCTGTCGGAGCTTGCAGCGACGCCGGACAAGGGTCCGTTTTACGCAAGCGCCATCCTTCACAACCTCAATTCGAGGGATCTGTCCAACAAGATAAGCGGTTACATCACTCAAAACTCCGAAAACCTGCTTAAGGCAAATGCCGATCTTTCTCTCAGGGAGCAGTCTATCGCCAACACCTTGAGAGAGCTGCAGAATTCGCACAAAATAGGCAGGAAGGGCAAGGCGCAGGACTACGTTTCCTCCGTTCGCGCTTACTATTCGCAGCTTGCCAAGATAGAGCTGCTTCAGGTGCTGGGCGAAGTTTTAAGCGAGTTCAACCGTCAGCTTGACGAGCTTTATTCCGGCTTCTTCGGGATATTTGCAAACGTTATGAAGAATTTGCAGGCGACCTTTGACGTAAACCTAAAGTCGCTTGCGGAGCCTATCGTTGCGGACAACAGCTACGCCATTAAGCTTATGTCTATCCAGGATCTTCAGGAGTCGCTTGACAGGTCGGTTGAGAACATGCGGATAGACGATTTGATCCGCGGATTTATCGAAACCATGCTTCGCAATCCGGACGGGTGGATAACCCAGGACGAAAGCAAGATATGCGTTGCGGTTACGGATTACTTCCTTTCTCAGCTCAGCGAGTACACGAGGAAGACCATAGTCGACTACCTGCAGATAAAGTTTGACACGACGGATCAGACGCTTTTGCAGCGCAGGGTTTACGAGGACATTATCATGCCTTTGGGCGAAAGCTCGGCTCCGCTGTTTTGGACGGACAACAGCGTTTACTCGCTTGACGACGCGAAGCCGCTTGGGTACCTTTCGATACCGAACATCTCCGACGAGATCAAGGCAGCTGCAAACGAATACAAGATCGGTCACGGCGGCATAGATATAAGGAAGGCCTGGGCACAGGACAGGATCACCATATTCAGGTTCGGCTGCGGCATTCCTATGTTCGGCTACAAGGGCGTAAACAATTACAAGAGCGAGTATAAGACCAGGGTCAACTCTATCGGCGTGGGCTCGCATTTGTACGAGGGCTCGGTAAAAGACCCTCGTGACAGCAGGAAGCTTATAAACATATCGCCGTTCAGCTGCATATCCGCCGACGCTTTGAACCCCGAGGAAAAGGAAAACGCAGAGCTTTACCAAAAGGCATGGGACTGCGGAATTATGACCAGGGTTCCGATAGGCGACGGTTACGAATACAGGCTTAACATCTTTGACACGGACGCCATCGCCGCAAAGAAAGAGGCGGCGGAGGCCGTTATCAAGAACGGAGACACCGCAGGCGCAGCTGCATTGCTCGGCGGCTCCGGCGGGCATGTGCTTGACGCAAAGACTTACCACGTAATACCGAACAACGGCTATGCCGACTTTGCGGAAATAGTGATAAGGGATCACGTTTTGGGCTCCGAGCTGTATACGAAGATCCTGCGCGAGCAGATAAAGCTTCTTGAAGACTGGCGCGGGACGGAGGATGCGCTGAAGTCGCTTTCAAGCAAGGCTAAGGCGTTTGACACGGATGTGCATTCCTACGCTTTGGCGCTGGCAACCGGCGCCGTAAAGAAGCTGAACGACTACACCTATTCCTATGTGAAGGAGACGTTCGGCCTTCAGGAGTTCAAGGATCTTACCACAATAGAAACAGAGCCGTACGGCATGTCTCTGCCGCTTTACAGCTCCTTCCTTGGGTACTGTGCGCTTGACGGCGCTTTGAAGGCGGAGATCTCCGCCGCCGTTAAGACGCACCTTGTAAACGACAGGGAGGGTGTTGACGCCGCGCTTGGCGAGACTTTGGCGTCTCTTGGCAAGGACAGGGTCAACGCGCTTGCCAACATGGCGAGGACGACTTATTCGGACGACGCGGATGCCATCACGTCGTTCCTGACAAGGCTTGTCACCGAAATCAACAACTTTGCCGCTTCGAGGTAAGCGGACGACATAACCGGGCTGTACTTCACAAGCACAGCCCGGATATCGATAAGTGAGGAAAGAATGAGCGTAATTGAAGAGCTGCTGAAAAAATCGGAGCAAGAGCTTGAAAAGAACAACTCCAATTCATATGCGGTCGGGAACAGACCCCATTACCCGATGTTTATGCTGTTCAACAGGCAGTTTGACCGGGTGCAGGCCGATTTGCTGTTCAGCCGTATACGGAAAATATGGTCGCAGTCTGTGAAGCATTTGGTGTGCTTTTCCTATTCCCCGGCAGGTGACGGGGGGCTTTCCTTCGGCTCTGTATGCGAGGGGAGCGAGTATACAAGCGACGAGGTCTTTGCACAGATAGACAGCGCAAAAAAGGCATCCGGCATATTTGCCGAGATGAACCTTTGGAATGTCTACAACATCATCGACACAAGCGTTATAAAGACGGAAGAAGAGTTTGTCAGACATTACGGGCTGTGCGCGGACATAGACAAAATCGTGCTTGACCCGCATAAGACGATGGCTGTTATCCTTCTTGACGACTCTACCGCAAAGAGAAGCACCGCAAATTCGATAAGAGACTACATAGCAAACAACCCGAAGTACGACTCTACGGTGATTATATCCAACCGCTCCAGAAGCAACAGCATGTGCGAGATGGAGGAGCTTTACCGTATAGTCACAAACGTTCTTATACTTTCGAACAACGACGCCGTTTCGAGCGCGGACGACCAGGTTTTTGTGAATTTGTCGTCTACCCTTTTTTCGGGGGTTCCGTTCACGGTGTCCTATGTGCTTCGCGAAAGACCCAACGAAAAGATAACAAAGCAGATTTTGGACGTCATGTTCGGCGAGCTGCTTGAAGAAATTGACGGAAAGAGTGCGGATTTTTCCTCCCTTCAAAAAAAGCTTGGTTTTGACAACACAAGCCGTCTTGAAAGCGAGGTTTACCTTAAAAGCATAAACCTTGATATAGACAGCTCGGTGCTTAGGCTGCTTCCGTTTAAGGACAGCTCTGTCATGGCGAAAACGGACTTTTCCAAAGCTCGCTATAAGGACGTGGAGCCGCTGCTTTGCGACGGGGCTTTTTCCGCGTTTTTGGCGCGCTTTTGCGACTCTAAGGTCGGGAAAGGCATCAGCATAGACCGTTACGTCGAGATGTTTCGCAAAAAAGTTGTCGAACAGCTTGACTCGGCGGAGCTTGCGGTATACGGCGGCGACACGGCTGAAAGGCTTTTTGACCAAATTCAGGCAGACGTTGTCAGCAAAGACCTGGCGGCTGCCGCATACTTTTCAGCAAAAGCAAGAAGCTATGTCAGAAATGAGCTGCTTTACCCGCGATTTAAAGAGACTTTTGCGGATTTGAGGAATCGCGCCGTCGAAAGAGTGGGGCAAATAAAGAGCAGCTATGAGGAGCTGAAGGACTGCATACCGCTTTCCTTCGACGACGTGGGGACAATATACAAAAACCGATGCAGCAACTTTTTAAGGTCCGCTCAGGGCGAAAAGTGCAAGAAGAGCATACTTGACCCCACGGCAGACCTGCTTGACAGGCTTGTCGCCTGCTTTAGAGAAATTCTGGATGCAAACACGGATTTGTTCAGACTTTCTTTTATAAACGCGTGGGCGCTTCAGCTTGGCCTTGCGGGCGACCAAATCTACGGCATGATAAGCAAAGCCATAACCGACGACGCCGACAACGCGATAAGACTGCACGGGAACTACCCGATAGACACGCGTCTTAAGGTGCTTATGCTTCACACGCACGACGGGAACGGAGGACATCCGACGGAGCTTTACGAACACCTGCAAAAGACCTTCGGGGACGATTCCACGGTTCAGTTTTTCAACACGGGGTATGACGACTCGCTTGAGGCGCTGTATTTCATCGCCTGCCCCGGCTCTAATTTGCTTTATTGAGGCAGCTTTACGGGGGATTTACAGATGAAAGTGTTTCTTACGGACTTTGACAACACGCACTACGCGTCTAATGTGGTGCAGTCTTCCGGAACCCTGCGCTGGGACGCACAGGGCAACACGCACAACCTTATCATACGCGCCGACTTCGGCGAAAAAATAGACATTTCGGAGCTTGGAGAGAGCGCTTTTGACGGGATACCGGACTATGCACTGACCTCCGGCGAGGAGTTTACCGTGGGGAAATACGTGCTGTGTTTCCTGCCGAGGGGATATATAAACAATTTTGCCATGAGGGTCTGCCCGGCTGCGTATGCGATATTCTGCTGCAGCTATGACAAAGAGGCGGAGGAGCTTACGGTATATGTGCCGAACGAGGCCTGCCTTTACTCCTGCGACGCGTCGCTTGTCATAGACGTGACGATAGCCGGGGTGGTGTCCAAGAAAAAGCTGTTCAAACGCTCGCAGGACACGTGCTTTTCGGTAAATATACCGGAAATTCCCGGCTATAACGACGGGGGTATTTATTACACATACAACAATTTCGGATATGACTTCCCCGTTGTGGGAACGATGCTTGGAAAGCCGTTTTTTGTCTTTTCACCCAACTCACAGCCGCCGCAGGTTTTCAGCAGCGGAAGCGGTTACAAGCTGACCGCGCACATTATATAAAAACCGAATTATGAGGAGATGACGCAAAATGCCCGGACATACAATAATGTGCCCGTATTGCTTTGACGAATTCGCGGACGATGAAGTACACTTCCGCATGGAAACGGTGTTAGACGAAGAGGATCTTGACCCGAAGAACGAACACCGCACCAGAGAAGAAATAGAGATGGACAGCCGCTTTACCGGCAGCGAGATAAGGGCGCAGCTGCAGGAATACGACAGACGGGAAAAGTTTGTCAAGCGGGACGACGAGAAATACGAAGCGTTTTGGGCAGAGTTCGGCGGAACCACGGAAAAGTCATCGATAAGCAGGGACGGCAAGACTCCCGGGGTGCTTCCGTATCAAAGGCCTGTTTTCGACCCCAAAAACCCGGAGCATGCGGAGTTCTTTTCCGAAAGGGAAAAGCTTAGCGACACCGTCAACGAAACCGGCCTTGTATATGCCGCTTACGACTGCTTCGGCAGGCAGACGCAGCGCAGGGTCTGCCCGCACTGCCACAATCCCCTTCCCGGTGCATACGGAAAATACCCGGTCAAGTTCATATCCGTGATAGGCATCTCGGGCGCAGGCAAAACGGTATACCTTTCCCAGCTTTGTAAATACATAGCCAAGCAGATAAGCTATTTCGACATAACCGCTAATCCGACTTCGATTTACGCCAAGGAGTACCTTGAAGCAAACCCGGTCGTGATGGGGAAGGAGCTTCCGATAGGTACGCCGCCGGAACAGTTCCTGCAGCCGCTGTGCTTTGACCTGGTTTACCGCCACAACAACACGGGGAGGTTTCACACCGTGGTGTTTTACGACATTGCGGGTGAAAACTGCGTTGACCACGAAAAAATACGCGGGTTCGGTAAATTTGTAGAACACTCCGACGGCATAATTCTGCTTATCGACCCGGCGCAGTTCAACGAATCTTCCAACAAAGCCCAGCCGGTTTTGGTGCTTCAGACAATATACAACCTGTTCCAAAACAAGGGACGGGAGGAGGTTCGCAACCTCCCCATTGCGGTTTGCATCTCGAAAGGCGACACCGTTGCAAGGGAAATGATGCAGCAAAACCTGGACGATATAAGCTTTTTGCAGGACAACAGCGGGGCATATCTTCCCTGTTTCAATGCAGAGGACTACAACAGGATACACGACGCAATTAAGGACTTTGTACAAAGGAACGACAACGAGCTTCACATAAGGCTTAGAAATTTATACGACAACTACAACTATTTTCTGTTTTCCGCGATAGGCACATCGGTTAAAAAGATAGAGGGCACCGGGCTTGACACCCCTGCAGGCCCTGCTATCCCGAAGCGAATAATGGAGCCCGTAGTTTGGCTGCTTTACAAATACAAGTTCATCTCTTCCCATGGGGAAATCCACGAGCCGAAGGACTGGATATGCAACACCTGCGGCACGCGCCGGAGAGTTACGGAGGCTTTCTGCCCTACCTGCAAAACCAACAACAACGGCGAATGGCTTTGCCCTCGCTGCCAAACGGTGCAGAAGGGCGATTGGTGCTCTACCCCTAAATGCAAGACCAACAGGTTCGGCAAACGCAAAGGACTGTTCAGCAGATAACACACCATCAACGGAGGGTAATTGTTTATGACACACAGGCAAATTTGCTTTACAAGGATCAGCGGGCAAGGCAGCGGCGACGGATGGCAGGCGGTAAACGTCTCGCCGGAGCTGCCGCAAAGTGCGGTTTCCTCTTTCACCAAGTTCCAAAACGGGAACATAGTTCCGCCGGTGTTTGACAGCGCAGACGCCGAAAGACAAATTGCCGCAGAGCTGCAGAGCGACGAAGAGTATACCTTCCTCACGCGGATAGAGTGCAACGCAAGGGCGGACGACAAGGGCAGGCAGATCATGTTTGCACATTCCTTTGTTTTCCCGACGGACGAATTTGCGGAAAACTTCGCCGACGTTTTGTCTGTCGACGGGGACAATTTTAAATTCAGCCTTGAAGAGACGTCAATCCCGCCGACGGAGCTTAGACGCAGCCGCGCGCTTTCGGTAAAGGAATGCGCGGACAGCTTGGGGCTTTCACAGGAAAGCTACCTTACTATGGTGCAGTGCGTATATCAGATCCTCGACAGCAAGGCAAAAAGCTCGCTTCACATAGTGTGCGACAGGAAATGGGAAACGGTTTGCAGGTACATGACGTGCATATATGCGGCGCTGCCCTTTGAATTCCGAAAAAAGGTGTCCTTTTCCACGTATCAGTTCCCCAACGGGGTGCCGAAAACCGTAATTTTTGACAGGGCTGCCGGCAGCAGCGGTGCTTACTACCTTGTCCCCGGGACGCAGGAAAACAACGTACTGAGTGACGCTGTGCGCAGAAGAATGTCGAAGTACGAGTTTATGCAGGCCGTGCCTATGCACTACGCAGACGGCAAAGACTTTGACGGGTATTTCCGCAGGCTTGAAGAAAAGCTGGACCTTTTCGGCGGAAGGCAGACGACGTCGCTTGATCTTTACAAAATCGCGCACGACCTGCTGCGCGACGAACAAAACAATGGGGCGAATATTTCGGCAGAGGAGCTTGCGGTTCGGCTTAACGAGCTGCTTAGTGTATCGATTAGCCACCCCTACCTCGACGGACGCATAAGGGACATTGTCACCTCCCTGGCAAGGCTTGGGGCGGACATACACGACGTCATAGCGGAAAAGCTTTGCAAAAAGCTGGAAACAACCTCCGACCGCGAGCTTGCCGAATGCGGGTACAGCTACCTTTCTCAAAGAATTGCGCGCATGGGGCGGAAGGCCGGCGGTGAATACTTAAAGAACACCTTCCCGAACAGAAGGGCGCCGTCCTTCCTACGTATAAAGCAAAACCTTAACGCCGACGGGGAGGGCAGAAAAACGCTTAACTACCTGTACACCGGGATCCTTGCGGGCGAGATGCCGGAAAGCAAGGACGCCATTCTCGATTTTTATGCGGAAACCGCAGACCTTTCCGACAAGGACGGGATACAGGAAGTGCTGTACGAAAAGACAAGCGGGTTTATAGACCGTTTTGCCCGAGAGGAAAGCAGGCCGGACGTTGTTGCGGAGGATGTGAGCGCGCTTCTTAACACGGTTTTCGGGGATCGCGCCGACCTTAAGAACGAGCTGTTTAAGTACACAAAGCGCGTCTACTGGGACAACTTCGATTACGGAAATATACTGTACGGAAGCTTGGACCTTTACAGACCGTTGGCCATTGAATGCAGCAGATGTTATGGCGTAATAGGGCTCCTGCGCATACATAAAAGCTTTGTGGAAAACGACATATCTACGCTTAAACTGTCATGCAAAGCGCTTTTTAAAAGCGGGAATGTAACGTTTACACCGGAAGAAAAAGCGGCCTTTTCGGGGAAGCTTATTCATCGGTGCATCAAGGACAAGGATCTTGTGGACAGACGCTGCATTGACATTTGGCTGTACCTGACGGATTATTTTGCTGCGGAATACATAAACCCCGTGAAGCTTATGTTTGAAAAAGACGTAAAGCCCATGACGGAATGCTTTGAGGAGGCTTACAAGTCCTCCGACCTGCTGCAAAACGACGCGGAATACCGCCAAAAATTTGTCAAGCTGTTGACGGAGTATTCCAAGGAAAAGTCGGATAATTCAAAGGCTGCAGCGGAGGTGCTGCACATCATAAAGGACGACGAAAAGCAAAAAGAGAAGGACAGGAAGAAAAAGGAAAGCACCGAACGCAAGGAGGCGAAGGAGAGCTCCGAAAAAGGAGGGTTCCTTTCCAAATTCCCGGGATTTTCAAAGAAGAAAAACAATTCCAAACGCTGATCACGGAGGGCTGCTTCAGTGAACAAAAGTGTTAAAGAACAACAATATATTTTCAGCCTGTGCAGCGGACACAACTTCTACATTCCCCGCGTCGAACAAGAATACAAGATATTGGGTAAAGACAAGACCGTAATAGAGCACGTCAAGACCGGCGAATTCTTCTACATATCGACGTTTCCGCCCGATGCCGACGAGGCTTTTAATCTTCGCGACCGGACGCAGCTTATAAGGAAGCCCGTCGCGCGGAAAAGCCACATCTGGCCTGTCGACATCGTCGCGCTTGAAGACGGAGAGAAGGTTCAAAGGGCGCTTGTCTTCCCTCTCCGTTCTTTGCCGGCTTACGGCAACATTTCAGAGCTGTTGACAAACGACATGAATATGGGGTGGGATCTACCTTGGGTGCAGAAGTTCCTTAAAAGCTTTCTTGACGCGTGCGAAAGCTTTGCCGATTCCGGCTGTGCATACCATGAGTTTTCCTACAGCAACATGTTTTACAACAAGGAAACGTTTGAGGTGATGTTCGACTTCAGCTTTTCGTCGCACAAGTCGGACGGGCTTTTTGACAGGCGGAAGGTTCCCGCCGAGAGGATAACCTCGGACTTTGCAGACACGTTTTACTATACGCAGGAGGGCGAGCAGAAGCTGGATCTGGCGTCGGATTTTTACTCGATTGCCGTCATTCTGTTCAAGCTGCTTATAGGCAGGCTGCCGTATCAGGGTGCGGTTATGGAGCACGAGCCCAACCTTACCCCGCAGGAGCACTTAAGCTGGTTGAAGGTCTACCACAGGAACCCGTATTTTATTTTCGACGAAAACGACGGTACAAACCACATCGGCGGCGAGACCGGCTTTGCAAAGGACGAGATCTTTGTGGATAGGTGGAACGGCCTTCCGGAACGTCTAAAGCAGATGTTTTGCGACGTTTTCCGGACGGAAAACGCGCTGCGAAAGTCTGAAAATCTTACATTTTATTCGCCGAAAGAGTTTAAAACCGCGCTGTTCGGTTGATTAAAACCTTTTGTCAATAACGTCAAGGAGTATGCAGGATGGATTTTTCATTTATAAAAAACACTGTCGGCAAATACCCGAAGGAAGAGGGCGCTTCCCCGCTGAGCAGGGAGCTGCAGTCCATTGTTTCAAAACTCGGGCCGGAGGTCTTTGACAACAAGGACCTTGTCATCGGCGAGATAGAGAAAACGGAGCTGGACGAAAAAACAAAGTCGCAGTTTGCGCTTGTCTTAAAGTGCAGCAATATTGCGGATTACGTGCGCAATTCCAAGAGCGATATGAGCGTGGTCGACCTTGACAACGCCATACACAACGTAGCCGAATCCACGGGGTTGACGCACGACGCGGCACTTACCGTGACGGTGGACGTGCTTTACGCCTTCGGCTTGAGGTTTGAGGTGGAGTTCAGCCCGGTGCTTGCAGACGGAAAAATCGAAAAGAGGCTTCACGCAGCAATGCCTTCCTCTGCGGCGGAGAGAGAAATTAAAGACGCGCACGTCCTTTACGACCTTTACAAGAAAAGCGTTGACGATGCAGCCGAGGGAAACGCGGACGAAGAGACGGTTAAAAAGAGCGCCGAGGAGGCGATAAACGCCATAAACAACCTGTGTTCCTGCGGCATCTCCGAGGGGTTTTACCTTCTTGGGCTTTGCCACTATTACGGCGACTGCGGGACGGCAGTTGACAAAGAGGCGTCTCTTACGTTTATGTCCTGCGCCTCCGACATGGGCAACGCAAAGGCGGCGTCCTTCCTTGGGAACCTTTATTACTGCGAGGACAATCCGAGGCTTAGGGACTACACCGCAGCGCACTACTATTTCACGCGGCCGGGCGCGCTTGCCATGGGGAAAACGGAGCAAAACGCTTTGAAGGACATAAGCATGCAGAGGGCGGCTAACAGGCTTACCTTGTTGTTTTCCGTCATTTTGGCGGTGATGACTGCGGTGTTTGCGGTCTACTTCAGAAGCGGGATTTTCTCCGGTTCAAGCCGTTTGGGCGTCGGTATACCCGTTGTGATCCTGTCGATTCTCACGGTTGCGGCAGAGGTCGTTTACAACAGGCGCAAGCCGTTCAACAATATCCGCCCTTTCATGTTCGTTCAACTGTTTTTGTGGGCAGTTTACGCATTTCTTTTGGTTCTGGCGTAAAGGAGGGTTGAAGGATGGAACAAAACAAAATCAAAAATCTCGGTATAGGTCTTGTAGTCTGCGCGATTTTTGTACAGGCACTGGCAAAGGATTTTTCGTTTATCCGTGCGGGGATTGCCGCGCTCTCTGTCCTTTTGGTGCTTTGCATTGCCTTCTTTTACAAAAAGGAAGACAATATTATCGATAAGATCGATATTTACCTCCTTATTGCCTTTATAGGGATATACGCGCTCCATTACGAGGAAATATACGAAAACTTTAACTACGTAAGGCTCGACGAAATCAAAGGAACCGACGGGTATATTTTTGTGGGAGCAATAGCTGTTGCGTTCCTTTTCAACGGACTTTCAAGGATTCCCGCCAACAGCGCGGCGAAGTCTATACTTAAGTCTTTGTTCCCGTTCATAGCCGCCTCGGGATTCTCCTACTTTCTGAGGGGGAGCGTGTATTTCAAAGACTATGCAGCCCTTGCCGCGATAAACGCGCTGTTCGCGGTCATTGCGTTTTGCAGGCTGTGCAAGTCGGAGTATGAAACCGGCCATATCCGGCCGGCGAGATGCTCGCTCCTCATTTCCCTGCTGTATGTAGCCGTGTCGGCTATCAGCCCGACTTTTGAATTTTCCCGCTACAGGGTACCGGCGTTTATATCGATAGAGCTGCTTCCCTGGTACACGGTTGCCGTGCTTACGTTTATTTGCTTCGCCGCTGTCGGTATAGGCTGTTTCTTCAACAAGGGCGAGTTTGACGTGGACGACGTTTTCCTTGCCGGTTTGGCAGGCGGGGTTTGGGTCGTTAAGGCCTGCGCTTATTTCTGCTTCCGGCTGAACTGGATAGCCGTTTGCGTATACGTCATACTGCTTGTGTCGCTGTTGAACGGGTTTGTACACTACATGTCCGGGATTGAAGATCTTTTCCAAACGCTCTTCTCAAACAGGAAAACGGGGTCTGCCTTTATGCTTTGCACCTTGGGCGCGGCTGCGTGCACCGTGCTTTCCGTATTCCTCATATACAAGGGCTGCGTTTTGCTTTGCGTGGCTTTGCTGCTAAGCGCCGTCACGGCGGTCTTTTTGCCGCGTGCGTTCAGCGGGTGGGGGAAAAACGCCGCGTTTTGGGTAACTGTTCTTTGCGGTGCGGCCTTCTCTGCCTGCGCTTTGACGGTACAAAGCGGCTTCCACAGGGAAAAGATAGTTTTGATAGTCGCGATGCTTGTATTTTCCGTGGCTGCCATGATTATGCTGTGTCACCGCTGTGAGGTGGGCAGGAACAAGTTCAATGCCGCAAAGGGCGTTTTTGCCGCTTTGTTTGCGATTTTTGTGTTCATTGCGGCATTTAAATCGGGCGCGGACATAACGGTCACCGTCCCCGACGGCAGTACACACGGCGGTATTCTGATGGCCGACAGTGATGCGGTCAAAATAGAGGCCATAGCAAACGGGAATGACTACTATGTGGAAAGCCTGTCCTATGTATGGTGCGACGGGTTCTCTTACGACGACGAGGACGTGGAGACTGAGTACAGCGCGAGCTTTTCCCTTCCGATAAACGGCAGGCACCTTATAGTTTGGGCGGTAGACATGAACGGCGTAAGGACGAGAAGCGACAAGTGGTTCTTAGAGGCCGAAGACAGCAGCGCAGCCTTCCGGTAATTTTCGGAGTTTGTGGCTTAAACATCACGCGCGCAAGAAAGAAAACGCCGCATTTGCCCGGCAAAGGCGGCGCTTTTGTTAATATTTTGTTAATTATGCGGCTGTGTCTTGACTTCAAACGAAAAGGGTACTATACTAAGAATGTATATAGGAGGCAGAAGTATAAATAATTGAATACGGAAGTGAGGGGTTCGCTATGGTAATATGTATGCAGCGATACAGGTTGGTGTACTCCTTCGTTGTTGTCGGAAAACGACGGTAAGAGTGTTATCCGCCTTGTGTCGCGCCTTTTTCTGCGGTTGCATTTGTTTTAATTCAAAATCAAAGTAGTCGATTAAAGAAAGGAAGGCTTATCATGAGTATAAAAAAATTATTAGCAATATTGCTGCCCGTATTGATTCTTTCCGCTGTGTTGTTCGGCTGTGCTAAGCAGGAGCAGACTGACGTGAATAGTGACGTGGATAGTGATGAGAATACCAAGGAGCAAAGCGTTGCGAATAACGATTTATTTACCGATGAGTTCTTTTCAAATGTGGTTAGAATCCGCTGTATGGGTAGGGAACCGGTCACAGGTGAAGAGATGGAGCCGGCTATTTCATACCTGAAGAGCTTGAAGCTTTTCCCTACGGGCGACCATGTGATAACCGTTGGTGAGGACGGCGAACCGTTATTTGGACCGGGATTTATCACTTTCGATAAAAGCGACGGTTCGGTATTAACGTTTGACACAAACGGTGTAGTACTGACGAGAACGGTTATTTCGGAAAAACAAAGTTATATGGCGGAGGGCGTAGACCAGGGTCAAGGTGTAAACGTGTGGCTAGGATTAGAAGAGGCGTTTGATAAGGGACACGGCATTAATTCGGACACATAAGACAAACTGCATATACACAGGCGGCACGCGAAAGCATGCTGCCTGTGTTATTTTACGGCTCCGGCGCGGTGCAGCGTCCGGTGGATTTTGTAAAACGGTTTTGAAAATCTGCGCCGTATACAAACAAAGTTTTCAGCACGAAGACGTGCCGCGCTTTGACATGCGCGGCACGCTGTTTTTTGTTTTTGCGTCGACTTAGAAGTGAGGTATGATGCCGGAGTCGAAGCGAAGGATATTGGAGGCGTCGAGGTTGTTGACGCTGCCGTCGCCATTGACGTCGGCGGTGCGAAGCGTTGAGTCGTCCGGGCCGATTATGCCGGCGTCGATTTGAAGCACTAACGAGGCGTCGACGTTGTTCACGGCTCCGTCGCCGTTTGCGTCGCCGACGGCGGTCACTGTGCGCAGGTATCCGCAGACGTTGCAGCTTGCGTCGAGGCCGTCGTCGAAAACGTGGTCGGCAGAGTCAAGCGTCTTGCCGCACACGGTGCACACGCGGCGGTGCTTGTCGCCATAGCTTTCCCAGCCGCCGGGGCTGTGCGTTACCTCGCGGGTCGCGCCGCAGACATTGCAGTCTTCGTCACAGGCGTTGTCGTAAACGTGTTCTGCTTCGTCAAGCGTTTCACCGCACAGTCTGCACAGGTGCCAATGCTTGGCACCGTCGCTTTCCCATGCGGAGACGGTGTAACTGTGTTCGACGGTCACCTGCTTTGTAACCTTTATGCCGTTGGGCAGCGATGCCGTAACGGTGGAGGTTCCGCACGAAACGGGGATTATCTGCCCGCCCGATACGGTAAATACGCCGGCGTCCGAGGTGCTCCACTGTATTTCATTTGCGGTGCTTTCCGGGAGAACAAGCCCCTTTGTCTCTATCGGTGCCGACCAATAATCCGTGAAAGACACCGCTGCGGTTACGGAGATGCTTTCCGAAGCGCTTATTGTATCCGGGCAGCTTATCTCGTAGCTTACGTTTTTGCTGTCAAACTCCAGCATTTGTACAAACACTTCCGTCGGCTCTCCGCGGGATGTGTCGGGAACGGTCGCTGCCGGCGAAAACTCGCCTGCGGTGGTGTTGTAGTACTTTGCGGTGTTTGAACAGAACGCGGCCAAACCGACGTAGCGGAAGCGAGGCGCTATCATGGACGTATAGTGACCGGTGACGCCGCCCGTTTTGTTGACCCAGTCGCTTTTTTCGGCATACCACTGATTGACGCCTTCCGTCATGGTCTCGCCGTAGTTCCAGGCGAGAACCTCTGCATAGCTTTGTATTCCGCCCGGTCCGGTGAACCAGATGCTTTCGCCGTTGGTTCTTGCGTGGTCCATGGTTATGCTTGCCTCCGCTGCGCGGATCCTTGCGATGTACTCAAGGTCGGCTGACCACTTCAGTGGCGTGTAGTCTGCCAAAGTAAGCGGTGCGCCCGTTTCGGGGTTGGCAACGCCCTCGGTGCAGGCCTCAAGCCGGATCTCGTTGATGCGGTTGAGTGCTTCTTCAATCTGCGTTATGTATTTTCCCTCTATCCCAAGGGTAGTGCTGCCCGGAAGCACGGGCTGTTCTTCTCTGCCGATTTTGCCGCAGATGTTGCAGTCTGCGTCGCCCTCGCTTTCATAGAAGTGGACGGCGCATTCCTCGGTCTTTTTGTACCAAACGACGTTTTCACCGCCGATTACGGCCGTGCCGGTGAAGGGGTAGGCGCCTTTTATGTAGTCGGTGGCAGCTATCCCCTCCGACAGTATCACAGTCCCCGCATTTTCGATAAGAGAGCCTGCAGACCAGCTGTCCGTAAGCAGCTTTGCAACGGTGGGAGACTTTATGTAAACGTTGCTGAGATTGTAGCAGTAGGCGAACGCATAGCTATCGATTTTGACAACGCTTTCGGGAACGGTCACGCCCGTAAGATAAAGGCGGTTGTAGAAGGCCGATTCGTTTATCGACTTTGTCCCTTCCCTGATGACACGGCTTCCGCTTACTCCGCGATCTGTCGTTATAAGGTTGCTTCCCGCATAGAAAATGCCTTCGTCCCAATCTCCGCCAAGCTCGACAGCGTCGGAAAAGCTTTCAATATCCCAAGGGCCGTTCCATAGGTAACGAAGGTTCCCGCTTTTATCTATAACAATGTTCTCGCAGAACGTCAAGCTGTAAATATTCTTGCCTGCTGCGCCGTGGTATGCGCCGATTGCCTCCCAAAGCTCGTCTGCTGCGGCATAGCAGAACACGACCTTGTCTGAAAGATAATCGCCGTAATTCTCTTGTATTTCGGCCTTTACCGTTTCGGCAGACTCCGAGCCTACACCGCAGCCGACGGCAATGACCTTAACACCTTCGTATAAGGACAAATTTATCCTCGACAGCGCTTTAATAGTGCCAAGGCTGTTCGGGCAAGTGCCGTCTGCCTTGAAGAAGATGAGGATTTGAAGCTGTCCTGCGTATGTATCGCAAGTTACCGTTCCGCCGTCAAGGGTGCCAAACGACCAGTTGAAGGGGTTTGGAACGTTTATGTCCTCCAATTCCGCAGACGCCGTAATGCCGGCCGGGAATGCCGCCGTAAGGGAAAGCAGCATAATGGCGGAAAGAATAAGGGATAAAGCCTTTGTCTTCATTTGTTTCTCCTCCGTTTTCGTGTTTTATTTATGAGTCAGCTGTTTTTCTGTTTTGCAAAGGTGAAGGAAAGCTGTTTTCCGTCGCTTGTGCAGGTGATGTCGCCTGAAAGGTCGGTGCGGTAGACGGTGACGGATGCGTCCGAAAGGCGGCTTAGGGTCTCCTCATGCGGGTGGCCGTAGCTGTTGCCCTTGCCGCAGGATATGACGGCGTATTCGGGCATGACCTCCCGCAGGAAGGGGTAGGAGGTGGAGGTGCTGCTGCCGTGGTGGCCGACCTTGAGGAGCGTTGCCGAAAGGTCTGCTCCCGTGTCTAAAATGTCCAGCTCGCTTTCCCTCTCCGCGTCCCCCATGAACAAAAACGAGGTGTCGCCGTACTCTATTTTTAAGACTATCGACGTGTTGTTCGGCTCGTCGTACTTTGCGACCGGGCCGAGAACCGTGACGGTGCTTTCGCCAAGGGCGAAGCTGTCCCCCACAGAGGGGACGGTCACGGTGTTGCCGTGCTTTTCCACCTGAGACATGAACTTTTGGAAGGTCTTGGAGCTGTAGCTTGTCACCGGGCAAAGCACCGTGCCGACGGTGCAGGCCTCAAACGCGGCGGAAGCACCGCCGACATGGTCCTCGTGCGCGTGGGTGACCACGAGATACTCCAGCTCCTTCACGCCGTGCTTTTTCAGAACCGTATAGATGATGTCGCTGTCTGCGGCGTTGCCGCCGTCTATAAGCATAAAGCTGCCGGAGCATTCGACAAGCGCACTGTCCGCCTGGCCGACGTCTATAAACAGGACGGAAAAGTCACCGGAGACTGCCTCGGAAGAGGCCGTTTCGGCAAATGACGTGGGATCCGACGAAACGTCCTCCGCATAAAAGCCGCATCCGGCGGTGCAGAAGAGGAAGATAATAACCGCAGCAAGCGGACAAAGCCAAAGTTTTGCTTTTCTCAAGGTAAGAACCTGCCTTTGTTTTATGACAATAACATTTTACATTATATTTTGTGTTATTGCAACATATTTTTTTGTTTATTTCTTGACATTGTGGCGAGTTTCATTTATAATAAATACGGAGGCTTTCAGAAATTTCTTTTGTTACCGAGGATTTTATGACAAACGGTTTTGATATTTACGAAAACGCGTCCGACATAACGGAGGAAATAGAGAAAAGCTGCTGTTTCACGGGACACCGCTACTTATCCGCGGCGCAGTGCGACGTGAAGGACAGGCTGCTTTGTGAGATCGAGACGCTTATAAACGAAAAGGGCGTTACCGATTTCTACGCGGGCGGTGCTTTGGGGTTTGACACCATCGCCGCCATGTGCGTACTGCAGCTTAAGGGCAGGTATCCGTTTATCAAGCTTCGCCTTGCGCTTCCCTGCCGGAGCCAGGCAGACAGGTGGAGCGAGGCGGAAAGGACGCAGTACGAAAGGGTGCTTATGAACGCGGACAGCGTGCACTATGTAAGCGACGCATATACCGAAAGCTGCATGTTCACGCGGAACGACTATATGGTCGAACGCTGCAAATACTGTGTTTCTTATCTCAGGCGGCGTATCGGCGGCACGTACTACACGGTTGCGAAGGCGAAAAGCCTTGGAAGAGAGCTGATAACGCTGTGAGCGTTACGCTTATGCGCGGCAGGATAGGCTCCGGCAAAAGCTTTGCTGCGCGGGAAATTTGCAGTAAAACCGGTGCAAGGCTGCTTTCCGTGGATTATTTTATGGAAAGCGTCTTCGGCGACGGGTGCATCGGCAGGGAACGGCATGTTTCGGCGGAAAGGAAGGTCCTTGCGTTCTGCCTTGACATGGCGAAGGAGCTTGACGGCTGCGGAGTTGACGCAGTCATTGACCACGGGTTTTGGCTTAAGGAAGAGCTTGCGGCAGCGGAGGCTTTTCTTAGAGAGAACAAAATCGAATACAGGGTGTTTACCGCCGAGGCGGACTTTGACACGCGGCTTGCGCGCGTGAAGGACCGTAAGGACGGCAGGCAGTTCAGCAGGGACAAGCTTGAATTTTTCGACAAGTATTTCGAAGAGTGACCATTTTTTACCAACGAGAGGAAAACAAGATGAGAAAACTTTTGTGCATCGCTTTGGCGATTACCGTGTGCCTCGGATTTGCCGTTGTCGGCGTCAGCGCCGCAGAGGGCGAGGGTGAGAACCTGCTTGCAGGCGCAACGTACACCTATTCAAGCGGCGTTACGTTCTTCAGCCCCTACACCGACGACGCAAGAACTTTGCTTACCGACGGCAAGTACCGCGGTGACGGGAACGCGACCTTCAACAGCAACCACACTGCCACGGAAGGCACTTCCGTGGAGATGGTGGGCGACGGCACGGGCAATGTGCCCACGGAAACATATATAACCTTCACCCTTGCAAAAGAGGTGACGCTTGAAAGCCTCTTCTTCAGGGGCATACGCCGCAACGGCAACAGGTACTTCAACGTTGCGGGTGTTGAAACCTCACGCGATGGCAGCACCTACACCGAAGCGGAGTTTACGGAAAGCAGCGCGGTTATACCCGAAGCGCCCCTTATGGGCGGTGCTGAAGAGCAGTTCTTCAATTTGACGCTGACCTTTAAGAAGGCCGTAAGGCATGTGGCATACATAAGGGTGCACATTAACACGCTGAGCCCTGTTGACAACCAGCGCAAATACCTTGCGCAGGTTGACGAGATAGAGGCCTACGGCAGTGACAGCAACGCTTACCCCGCACATGCAGAGCTTACAATGCAGACGGCGAAGAGCAGCGTTGCGGTCGGCGCGACCGTTCAGGTGAAGGTTCTCATTAAGAACATAAAGACGCCCAACGGCGTTGTGGCTTTAGATCTTCCGCTTGTTTACGACACGCAGAAGCTTTTGCTTACGGACGCGGTTGGAATATACCCGAGCTCCTGGAAAAACACCGGATTTACCGTCAAGGGCACAGACGGCAATAAGACTTGGGTTCGCGTTGTGTGCGACGCAGACGACCTTGCGACAAACTCCGCTTACAACGTTAAGACGGACAACGTCCTTGGCGTAACGCTTACCTTCAGGGCGCTTGCCGCAGGCGCAGCGGGCATAACGATTGACAACGACATTGACAACGACGTTTACATCTTTGCGGTAAACGGCGGCGACTTTGAGAACTACGGCGTAAGCGGCGCTTCGACAAACGTTATCGTTACAAGCAGCTCTTCCGGCGCGCTTCTCGGCGACGTCAACGGTGACGGCACCGTCGACAACATAGACGCTGTGGCTGTTCTCCGCCACGAGGCGAATGTTGAAGAGCTTAAGGGTGACAAGCTCAGCCGTGCGGACTTCAACGGCGACGGTGACGTAAACAACATGGACGCGTCGGCAATACTCAGGTACGACGCGGGCATGCCGGCATTTTAAATGACGACAAAAGCGGGAGGCCGTTTGGCTTCCCGCTTTTCTTTTTACTGCATGGAAAATTTTTGCGCAGTCTGTTTCAGCTGCGGCTGCGGTGCCGGGGTGGTGGTGTACCAGCCCTTTTCGCTCATCTTATTGTAGATGTCGTTCTGCATTTGCAGCGTCTTGTCAAGCGCGCAGCTGAACGCGCCGTGCACGTCGCCGCTTGAGGACTCTATCGTCCCGTGGAAGTACAGGTCGCAGGTGCCCTTAACCGCGTAAAGCAGGTTTTCCATCAATGTTTTGTCGTCCATCGTCTTCCCTCCCCTTTAAAGCAGGCCGTACAGGCTGCCGAATACCTCGCCGTGCTTTGTCGCAAGCTCCTTCACAAACGATTTAAGGCTTTGGTCGGTAAGCTTGGAGGCACAGTCGCTGCACTGCGTCTGCAGGAAGCGCGCGTGGGAAAGCGCGTCGTCCACGTACATAAGCTCTTTGTCTGTCATTCTTCGTGTTCCTTTCCTGTTTTTGGTTACGTGGGGATTGTTCCCGCATTTTTTCGGTTTTATTCGGGGAGATGCAAAAAAACACTTTACACTTCCCCGCGGCTATGGTAAAATAGCGTAGAGGGGGAATTTGCGGCATGGACTATATTGTAAAGCGTGTCGTAGTCGGCAAGCTTGAAACGAACTGCTACATTATTAAGGACAAGGCCTCGCGCGCGGCGGTGGTTATTGACCCCGGCGACGACGCGATACTTATAAAAAGCGTGCTCCTGGAGATGGACGCGGCCGCTTCGGTTATACTGCTTACGCACGGGCATTTTGACCACATACTGGCTCTCGACGAGCTTAGAACACCCAAGACGACCGTCTGCATGCACGGGGCGGACGCAGACATGCTTGTGTCAAGCGACCTGCTGTCGCCAAGCGTGCTCGGCTACAACCCCTGGCCCTTTGGGGCTCCGGACGTACTGTTCGGGGACGGGGACAGGCACGCAAGACAGGGCGGATTTGACTTTGAGGTTATACACACGCCCGGGCACACCGAAGGGTCGGTTTGCTACCTCTTCGGCGACCTGCTTTTTACAGGGGACACGCTTTTCTGCGGGGGCGTGGGAAGGACGGACTTCCGCGGCGGAGACGCAGAGAAGCTGCGGCGTTCGCTTGCGCTGCTTAAGCGCATGCCGGGCGATTATGCCGTTTATCCCGGGCACGACAGGGAGACGACCCTCTCCGAGGAGAGGCTTCACAACCCGTATTTGCGGTGAGAGGTTACGGATATGCTTAAACCTATAGAAAGAATCGACCACAACTTTGCCGTCGGTGCGCCGCTTGAAAAGCGCTTTCCGACAATTAAAATGTACACCCTTGAAGAGAGCGGTGCGGAGGTCTGTGGACTTTACCGCAAGGGCGAAGGAGGCGTTTTCTGCAGACTGCCGGAGGCGCTTTTGCCAAAGCTTTCGGATGGGATAAGCTCGCTTGCGTACCACACCGCAGGCGGCAGGATAAGGTTCAAGACCGATTCGCCCTTCGTTGGGGTGAAGGTGACCTTGAGAAGCGGGTTTTACATGCGGCATATGCCGCTTTCCGGCTCCTCCGGCTGCGACATATACGTAGGCCGCGGGGCGGGCACCTACCACGCACGCATGTGCTGCCCGGTCGCCGCAGACAGGCTTGAATACGAGGACGGCGCTTTTGTAGAGCCGCCGCCGGAGGTTCCGGAGAGGAAGTTACGCGATATAACGATAACGCTGCCACTTTACAACGGCATAACGCGCATTGACATAGGGATTGACAAGGACAGCCGTTTTGAAAAGCCGACGCCGTACAAATACGGCAGGGTTGTGTTTTACGGCTCGTCCATAACGCAGGGTGGATGCGCTTCGCGCTCCGGCAACTCTTACGACGGGCTTATTTCGCGCCGGCTGGACTGCGATGTTTACAACCTCGGCTTTTCCGGCAGCGCAAGGGGCGAGAAGGAGACAGCGGAGTTTATCGTGACGCTTGACCCGAAGGTTTTTGTGATGGACTATGACCACAACGCGCCCTCTGCCGAGCACCTTGAAAACACGCACGAGCCTTATTTTAGAACCGTGCGCGCTGCACTTCCGAACCTGCCCGTTATCTTCATCTCGCGCCCGAATATACGCGTAGGCGAGGGCATTGAGGACGGGAAGAGACGGCGTGAAATAATACTGAAGACTTACGAAAACGCACTTAAGGACGGCGACCGGAACGTATACTTTATAGACGGCGACGAGATGTTCCCGCCGGACGAAAAGGAATACTGCTTTGTCGACGGTGCGCACCCTAATGACCTTGGCTTTATGTACATGGCAAAGGCGATAGAGCCGCTTCTTATAAAGCTGCTGTCAAAATAACAGAGAATAAATTCGACCCCTTTGGTAAATAATAGCACGAAGGCTGTTTTTGCCAAAGGGGGACTTTTTGTTTTTATGGAGAGGTGCGTAAAGCTTACCGCCGCTTTGAAGGCGGCTGTAAGGAACATAGAGGCGGCCATCCGCGCGGGGGGCAGAGAGGACGCGTCAGACGCGGTTTCCGCACGAATTGCCGCAAACGCCTACTACTACCGCCGCAAGATAAGGGAAATTCAAAAAAACGAAAGCGCGCTTGAGGCGCTTCCGGGCTGCGACGGCGTGCCGCACGTCTTCCGCGCGCTTTGGAGCAGATTTAAAAAGCGGGGCTTTTCTTTCGACAAGGAAGAGGTGAAGGAGGCGCTTGCGGGCTACGACTGCGCAACGGCGGAGCTTGACATGCTGAAGGCGGTTGTGGACGCGGCGGCGCTTTTGGAAACCGGGCTTGTGTGCGCTGCACCCGCTGCAGGGGGAGGCGCAAGACGGCTGCAGAACGCGCTTAACGCCATGAAGAAGGCGGACGCGACGGACTTTTCACTTATATACTTTGACCTGTCGTCCGCCGAAAGGGCGCTTACGGAATGCGAGGAGCTGTATGCGGACATGACACCCGCCACAAAGGCGTCGTACCGAAGGGCGCTTAGGCGTTATGCGGCGAAGCGGCGCCTTACCGAAAGCGAGGCTGTCTTTGCGGCGAGGGAGGAGGCGGCGAAGGACGGGAGCTGTATAGCTGCGGTCATAGGGATAGAAAAGAGGCCGAAGACGGCAAGCTACACCGCCTTTTGTGCGGCAGTGGCGGCGATGCTTTTGTCGGCTGCTTACCTGCTTTGCCCGCTTTGGAGCGTGCCGATTTTGGCGCTGCCGCTTGCCGCAGTGGCGCTTGGTGTGGGGGACTTTTGCTTTTCGGTGCTTACGCGTCCGTCGGCCTGCCCTGCTGTTTCGCCGGACAGGCTGCCGAAGCGCGACCTTACGCTTACTGTCATAACCACCCTGCTTGACGGGGACGTGAAGCCATTTTCGGCACTGGAGCGGCTGTATCTGACCAACAGCGAGGACGGGCTTTACTTCGGTCTGCTTGCGGATTTGCCCGCGTCGCCGACGCCCTGCGGAAAGGACGACGAAAAGCTTTTGTCGCAGGCGCTGGAGCAGATACGCGCACTTTCCGACAAATACGGCGACAGGTTTTGCCTGTACGTGCGGAAGCGCTTCCCTGCGGAGGACGGCGTTTGGCGCGGAAAGGAGAGGAAGCGCGGTGCCATTGAAGACCTTGTGCGCTGTCTTTGCGGAGACGGCGACGACTGCTTTCTCTTAAAGGCAGGGCCGGACATCACGGGCATACCCTACCTTTTGACGCTGGACGCCGACACAAGCCTTCCGCCGGACGGCGTGTGCGAGCTTACCGGCATGATGCTTCACCCGATAAACCGCCCGGTTTTAAAAAACGGCAAGGTCGTTTCGGGCTACGGCATACTGCAGCCGGGCGTGCAAAGCCGGCTTGAATCCTTCGGCGAAACGCGCTTTGCGGCGCTGCTTGCCGGTGTCGGCGGGATAGACGTTTACGAAACCGCCGCCTTCAACAGGCAGCAAAGCATCTACGGCGAGGGGATTTTCTGCGGCAAGGGCATTATTGACATAAAAGCCTACAAAGCGGCGCTTTGCGGCGTGCTGCCCGAGGGGCGCGTGCTTAGCCACGACATGCCGGAGGGCAACATACTGCGTACACGGTACGTGTCCGACCTGTGCTTTACGGACAACGTGCCGGGAAACGTCGTTTCTTACTACAAACGGCTTCACCGCTGGATAAGGGGCGACGTGCAGAACCTTTCGCTGCTTAGGGGCTTTAAGCAGGGGGCAAGAGGCGCGGCGCGCATAGTGCAGAACGTCTTCCGTCACCTTCTTCCCGTGCTGTCGTTTGCCGCCCTTGCGGCGGCGGGGTTTGCCCACGGGGAGGGCAGGCTTTGGGTTTGCCTTTTTGCGCTGACGGGGATACTCTCCCCGGTGTTCTTCACGCTTATCTCCGGGCCTGCGGCGCTGAGGTTCAGAAGAAGGCGCTTCTTTTCGTCGGTGCAAAGCGCCTTCCTGCAAAGCGTGTGCGTTTCCCTCTTCGAGGCGTTTTCCCTTTGCTTTAAGGCCGTCATTAGCCTTGACGCGGCAGTAAAGGCGCTTTTCCGCCTTGCAAGCGGCAAAAAGCTTTTGCTTTGGGTCACGGCGGCGCAGACGGAGAAAAGCTTTGAAAATACGATTTTCACGCACATATACAGCCTTTTCCCTTCCGCTATAGTGGGAAGCTTATTCTTCTTTTTTACAAATATATGGCCGACAAGGCTTTTGGGACTTTTGTGGTTTCTATTCCCCGTTTACTCCTGCTTCATTTCCGGGAAAAGGGGCGCAAAGGCGCCGCTTTCGCCTTCGGAAAAGAAGCTTATCCTGAGAAGAGCCCTTCCGATATGGAGGTTTTTCGAAGAGAACGTGGGGGCGTCTACCAACTTCCTCCCGCCGGACAACATCCAGGTGTCTCCCGTAGAGGCGACGGCGATGCGAACCTCCCCGACAAATATAGGGCTTTACCTGCTTTCCGTCGCGGCTGCGGAGGACTTTGGTTTTATCTCTGCGGCAGAGACGGAGGAGCGGCTTGCGCACGCCTTTGACACCATGGACAGGATGAAAAAGTGGAAGGGGCACTTTTACAACTGGTACGAGCTTAAAAAGCTTTCCGTTTTGGGAAGCGGATACGTCTCTACGGTCGACAGCGGGAACCTTTGCGTTTGCCTTGTTGCGCTGTCGCGCGCGCTTTACAAAAGCGGCCGCAACGGCCTTGCAAAGCGCTGCGAGGCGTTTTTCCAAAACGCGGACTTTGCGTCTCTTTACAACGCCGAAAGGCAGCTTTTTTCACTTAGCTTTGACACTTCCGCCGGGAAGCTTTCCGACATATGCTACGACCTTTATATGAGCGAGGCGAGAAGCACCTCTTACTTCGCCCTCGCCTTCGGCAAAGCGCCCGTAAAGCACTGGCGTGCGCTTGGCAGACCGATTGTCGGCGACGGCGGGCACATAGGCATGGCAAGCTGGAGCGGTACGGCCTTTGAATACTTTATGCCGCAGCTTTTTCTGCCCGTTTACAAGGACAGCTTTATTTACGAAAGCCTTCGGTTTGCGCTTTACGAGCAGCGGCGCTTTTCGGCGGGCAGGCTTTGGGGCTGCTCCGAGAGCGGGTTTTACTGCTTCGACGCCGATATGAACTACCAATACAAGGCGCACGGGGTGCAGGCGCTTGCGCTTATGCGCTACACGGAAAAGGAGAAGGTGCTTTCGCCCTACTCCGTGTACCTTACGATGTGCATATCCCCCTCTGCGGCGCTTAAGACGCTTGCCGCCTACGACAGCGAGGTCGGAGGCGGGAAATACGGGCTTTACGAGGCGGTAGACTGCCTTGGCGGTGGGGTCGTGCACAGCTATATGGCGCACCACATGGGCATGAGCCTTATAGCACTTGCAAACGCCTTTTTCGACAACATCTTCGTAAAGCGCTTTATGGATCACCCGCGCACTGCGGCCTTCTACGAGCTGCTTCAGGAGAAGATACCGATAAGCGCCGTCATTACAAATGCGGAAAAGCAGCCTCAGACGCGCGCTGCGGCGTTTACGCGCGGCAGCTTTGCCGAAAGGCTTACGGAGTACAACCCCGCGGAGCCGGTGGTGCACGTCTCCGGCAAGGGGGCAAACACCGTCGTGGCAGACAGCTGCGGCCACGTGCGCTTCTCCCACGGGGACATGAGCGTGAACGAGGTGAAGTTCGACCCCTTCTCTGCCGTCAAAACCGTGTCGGTGCTGTTCTGCGGAGGCGGAGGGGTATACTCCGCCGCTCCGGGCGTGACGGAGGGCAAGTTCTCTTTTGAAAGCACATCCGGCTACGCTGCGCACATATGCTCTTCCCCGGATTTTTCCGGAAGGGTCAAATACTACACCGACGCCGCAGGCTGCTTTATAACCGAGACAAAAAGCGACGGAGGAAAGAGCTTTTCCCTTATTTTTTCCTTTGACGTACAGCTTGAAAACGACAGCCGCTTCTTCTCGCACCCCGCCTTTGCGCGTCTTTTTGTAAGCGCCGAGTACGACAAAAGCGCGTCTGCGCTTTTGTTTGCGAAGAACGCGCGTGACGGGAAAAGCAGCGTCTTTATGGCGGTGGGAATGGGAAACGCCGACATCCCCATAAGCTTTGAAACGAACAAGGAAAGCTTTGACGCCTTCTCGGTTTACAGCCCGAAGGACCTTGTGAAGGAGACCTGCACCGACACGACAGGTGTCTGCGTGAACCCCTTCTGCCTTATAAAGACGCCGCCGATTGCGGGCGGAGACGCAAGGTTTATCGTCTCCCTCGGAAGGAGCAGGGGCGAAGCGCTTGACAGGCTGAACGCCTCGCGAAGGATGCGGGCGGCACCTGCGGGGCTTTCCGTCTTCGGCGAGAGGGAGAACGCCCTGCTTGCGGGGATCTTTTACGGGAAGATGCGCTTTGCGAAGACGGCGTCTGCGACAAACGGCGCGCTTTGGAGCTTCGGCGTGTCCGGCGACTTCCCCATCTTAGCCGTGCTTGTGCGGGAATACTACGAAAGCGACATCGCCTTTTACCTTGGCGTTTTTTCACGCCTTGCGTCGCTTAACGTGCGGACGGAGCTTGTGTTTTTGGTGTGCGAGGAGGAGAAGTACTCCTCCCCCGTCACGGCCGGCATAAAGCGCCTTATCCGCGCGGAAAAGTGCGAAAGCTTTGCCGGCAAGCGCGGCGGCATTTTCTTTGCCGACGGCGGAGATGCAGAGACTGTCTCGCTGTTTAAGGACGCCGCTGTGTGCTTTACCGAAAGCTTTGACACCCCATTCGGCGAGAGGGGCGACAGGCGCTTTGCAAAGCCGCTTCCGCCGGTTGTGAGAAGCCACGGCTACTCACGCTCGGTTTGCGGTACCGGGGTTTGCGGCGGGGAATACGACGGGGAGTCCTTCACCGTCGACAAGGACTGCGGGCAGAAGGTGCCGTATTCCTACGTCCTTGCGGGCAGAAGCTTCGGCACCGTGGTGACGCACGGAACGCTTGGCTACAGCTTTTGCGGCAACAGCGCCCTGCGGCGCATAGCCGCCTTTGACGGCGACGCTTACGGCGGCGCAGACAGAGGCGAGACGCTTTATCTTTTTGAAGGCGGGAAGGTCTACGACCTTGCGGCCTGCGCTTCACAGGTGAAGTACGGCTGCGGTGCGGCGCTTTACAGCGGATGCGCGGGAGGCAGGGACTTTACGCTTGAGGTGTTTGTGTGCGAAAAGCTTCCCGTAAAGGTCATGCGGCTTTCCTTCGCGGACGGGCGCGAGGGGGACGCAGCCTTTGCCGTACAGCCGCTTATGGGGAGCGGCGCCTTTCGCGCGGACAGTGTGCTGAGAGTTGAGGTCGAGTTTGCAGGCGGGAAGGCCGCAGGCTTTTCAAACAGCAGAAGTGTGTCCTTCAGCGGTTGGGTCGGCTTTGCGGCCTGCCTTGGAAGCGGCAGCACGGCAGGCAGCCTTGGCGAGCTGCTTTGCGGCGAGCCGAACGGCATAGAGGACACGGCGGCCGTGCGGAAAAGGGGCGCGGGCACGGTCTTCCTGCTCGGTGCGGCGCCTACGGCAAAGGCAGCCGCCGCGGTGCTTGACGCCTTCTGCAAAAGCGGGTACAAGGCGGAGCGGGAGAAGGCGCGGCGATTTGCGGCGGAGCTTTTGCCGCCCGTGAAGCTTTCAAGCGGCGACGCGGCGCACGACGCGATGTTTTGCTACTTTGCGCCTTATCAGGCGGCAGCCTGCCGCTTTTTTGCAAGAGGGGCGTTCTACCAAAGCAGCGGAGCCTACGGCTTCCGCGACCAGCTTCAGGACTGCCTTTACCTTGTGTATTCCATGCCGGGGACGGTGAGGACCCACCTTATCCGCTGTGCGGCGAGGCAGTACACCGACGGCGGAGTTCAGCACTGGTGGCACCCGGACAGGGTTGGCGGGAAGGTGTACGGAGTGCGCACGAAGTGCAGCGACGACTTTTTGTGGCTTCCCCTTTGCGTGTGCGAATACGTAAAGCGAACCGGCGACAGAGCCGTGCTTGACGTAAAGATACCCTACCTTTCCTCCCCGGAGCTTGGCGAGCAGAGCGAGCGGTACGAGGCGGCGGAGGTGACGCCGTTTAGGGAAACCCTGTACGAACACTGCGTGCGTGCCTTAGAGCACGGGAAGAACTACGGCCACCGGGGGCTTCCGCTTATGGGCAGCTGTGACTGGAACGACGCCTTCTCGGGTCTGGGGGAAGGTGCGGAAAGCGTGTTTACCGCCTTCTTTTACGTCTTAGCGCTGAAACGCTTTGCCTCTCTGTCGGAAGAGTGCGGGGATGCGGAGTACGCGAAGGGCTGCCTTGACGAGGCGGAGGGTGTGCTTTCCGCGGCCGAGAGCTGCTTTGTAAACGACCGATTCGTGCGTGCCTACACGGGGCACGGAGCGCCCATAGGAACGGACGGCGGAAGCGCATGCCGCATAGACATACTTGTTCAAAGCTTTGCCTTGTTCGCAGGCGCTGACAGAGAAAAGTGCAGAACAGCCCTTAAGACGGCCTTTGACAGACTGTACGATGCGGACAACAAGCTTGTAAAGCTGTTTTCGCCGCCCTTCGGAAGAGACACGGAGTACGCGGGATATATCAACGCATACGCCAAGGGAATAAGGGAAAACGGCGGGCAGTACACCCACGCGGCCGTGTGGTTTGCCGCCGCTTTGGCAAAGGTCGGCATGATTGCGGAGGCATTTGCCGTTATGGAGGGCATAAACCCGCTTAAGCGCGCCGAGGACAAGGTGCTTTTCTCCCGCTACAAGACAGAGCCTTACGCAATAGCGGCCGACATCTACACCGCACGCGGGCAGGCCGGCAGGGGCGGCTGGACCTTTTACACCGGTGCCGCGGGCTGGTACTGCAAGACGGTTTTGGAGGTCTTTATGGGCGTGGATATATCGGCCGAAGGTGTCGACATCAATCCGCTTTTCGAATATGAGGCGGAGCTTGACTTTTGCGGGAAGCTTCACATAAAGGCGGAAAAGGGAGCAAGGCCGACGGTGGACGGGAAGCCGCTTACGCTGCCCTTTGTGCCGGACGGCGGAGAACACTTCCTGCGCGTGCCGCTTGTTTAGCGCATTTTGTTAAACACCGACAAAAAACGAGGCGCTCTTTGCGCCTCGTTTTTGTGTTTTTCGCTATTGATTTGTGCGCTTTATTGTGGTAAAATTCAACTCAAACGGCGCTTTGCAAAGCGCACGTCAAAAATATTTCTTTACAAGGAGGACATCGTTATGGATATGCGCACACGCGATATCGCAGCACGCCTTAAATGGGCGAGGACAAATTCCGATATTACAATAGAAAGGATGGCATCCATAATAGGTGTCACCCCTGCAGAGTATCGGAAATACGAAAACGGCGACGAGGATTTTTATTTCTCTCACCTGTACAAGGCGGCAGTAGCCCTCGGCATGGACATTTCGGAGCTTGTCTCCGGCGAAAATCCGAAGCTTAACTTTTACGACGTTACAAGGGCAAGCGGAGGAATGCCGATAAAGAGGAGCGAGGGCTTTGTTTACCGCCATTTGGCTCCGATGATAAAGAACAGGCTTTCAGAGCCGTTCATGGTAACCGCCATCTACGACAGCGAGGCTCAGGGCAAGCCCATACCGCTTTCCACCCACAAGGGGCAGGAGCTTGACTATGTAATCAAGGGCACGCTGCTTGTTCAAATCGACGACCACGTTGAGATTCTTTACCCCGGAGACAGCATTTACTACGATTCTTCACACCCCCACGGCAACCTTGCCATTGACGGCGACGACTGCGAGTTTCTTGCAATTGTCATGAAGGAGGACGGTGCGGGTCCCGAAACAATTGAAGAAAAATACGTCTCCTCCGAGGCGCTTGAGGACGAAAAGTACAAGGACCTTCTCTACAAGCGCTATGTTGCGGAGAAGCTTGACGAAGAGGGGCTTCTTAAAGAGATAAAGATCACCCCCACGGCAGACTTCAACTTCGGCTACGACGTGGTGGACGAGCTTGCAAGGAAGTGCCCGGACAAGCTTTGCATGCTTTGGCTTTCCAACAAGAAGGAGGAAAAGCGCTTTACCTTTAAGGATATGTCCGAAAGGACGAACAAAACCGCCAACATGTTCCTCTTCATGGGGATCGAAAAGGGCGACAGGGTCATGCTTGTGCTTAAGCGCAGGTACCAGTTTTGGGAGTCCATTGTTGCGCTGCACAAGATAGGGGCGATAGCGCTTCCGGCGACGCATCAGCTTACGAAAAAGGACTTTGAATACCGCTTTAACGCCGCCGGCGTGAAGGCCATAGTCTGCGTGGACAGCGACGGCTGCCCCGACGAGGTCGACAAGGCGCAGGAGACCTGCCCGGAGCTTGAGCTTAAGTTCCTTGTAGGCGGCAAAAAGGACGGTTGGCTTTCCTACGAAGAGCTGTTCGAAAATCAGCCGACGACGCTTGACAGAATACCTAATTCGAAGGATGACCCGGCGCTGATGTTCTTCACATCCGGAACTACCGGCTACCCGAAGATCGCGACGCACTCCTACACCTACCCGCTTGGCCACATCGTGACTGCCCGCTGGTGGCACCACGTGGATCCGGACGGCATACACTTCACAATTTCCGACACCGGCTGGGGCAAGGCACTTTGGGGCAAGCTTTACGGTCAGTGGCTGTGCGAGACGGCAGTTTTCGTGTACGACTTCGACCGTTTCCATGCGGACGACATTCTTCCGCTGTTTGCAAAGTACGGCATAACGACCTTCTGCGCACCTCCTACCATGTATCGCTTCTTTATCAAAGAGGACCTTTCAAAGTACGACCTTTCTACGGTAAAGCATGCGACCATTGCGGGCGAAGCGCTTAACCCCGAGGTGTTCAACAAGTTTTACGAGGCTACAGGCCTTAAGCTTATGGAGGGCTTCGGTCAGACGGAGACGACGCTTACCGTTGCCAACATGTTCGGCAGGGTGGCAAAGCCGGGATCCATGGGTCTTCCCAGCCCCGCTTACGACGTTGTTTTGGTGACTGCCGACGGCAAGCCCGCAGAAACCGGCGAGGTTGGCGAGGTTTGCGTCCGCACCGACAAAGAGGTTCCCTGCGGCATGTTTATAGGCTACTACCGCGACGAGGAGAACACCGACCTTGCCTGGCACGACGGTCTTTACCACACGGGCGACATGGCCTGGCGCGACGAGGACGGCTATTTCTGGTACGTCGGCAGAGGCGACGACCTTATCAAGTCCAGCGGTTACCGCATAGGGCCGTTCGAAATCGAAAGCGTTATAATGGAGCTTCCCTACGTCCTTGAATGCGGCGTTTCCGGCGAGCCGGACGAGCTTAGAGGGCAGATAGTGAAGGCGACCATTGTGCTGACCCCGGACGTAGAGCCCAGCGACGAGCTTGTCAAGGAGATACAAAGCTACGTTAAGAAGCGCACCGCTCCCTACAAATACCCCCGCAAGGTTGTGTTTGTAGACGCGCTGCCGAAGACGATAAGCGGCAAAATCCGCAGAAAAGACCTTTAATTTAAGATAAAGTAACGGCGCTTCCGATTTTCGGAAGCGCCGTATGTTTTTTACTTTAATTCGTCACACGGAACTGTCATGGCAAACTCGAAGAGGTTGTCAAGCTCCTTCTTTGTGGTAGGCGTTTCGGTACAGGTGGTAGGCCCTAAGATATATGACAGCGAGAACAGCGAAAATCCGCTGCAGTTCCCCTTCTTGTACGAATACTGTACAGAGCGCTTAAGCACGTCCTTTTGAGTGTTCCACTCCGCCGTGGACTTGCCGGTGGCACCCTCCGCCGCGTGCTGAAGGGTAAGCCCTGGGATCATGCGGATTGTGTCGACCTTTACAAGGTCGCTCCATTTATCGTACAGTGTGTCGTAGGAGGAATTGCCGTTTTCAAGGCCGAAGTAAAGCTGCGGCATGATGTAGTCGACATAGCCCTCGTGAGAAAGCCAGGTGTCTATGTCCGCGCTTGCGTTCCTGACGTTGGTGATGTTCCCCGCGGGAGAGATGCCGAACATTACCTTCGGATTCTCCGCCTTGACTGCGGAATAGATGCCGCTTACAAGCTTGTTAAGGCTGTCCTTGCGGAAGAAGGGAACGTCCACGTACTCGTCCTTCTGATCCTCGTACGACTGCTTGTCAAAGGATCTGTCGCCCGTGGGATAGAAGTAGTCGTCCATATGTACGCCGTCAACGTCGTGATACCTGACGATTTCCGCAGCGCCGTCGATGATAAGCTGGCGAACCTCTTCCCTGCCGGGGTTAAGGTAGTATCTGCCGTTGTATTCCACGATATAGTCGCCGGGATGCTCCTGCTCGAACTTGCGGACGCCGTAGCTTATGTTGACGCCGTTTATAAGGCTCGGCTCCATGCAGCGCATGGGGTTAATCCAGCCGTGTATGCTCAGCTTAAGCGCGTGCGCCTCCTCAACCATTATTGTCAGGGGGTCGTACTTAAAGTCGATGTAGTAGCCGCCGGTAACGTAGTTGGACGGACAGTAATACTCCGAAGGATAGAAGCTGTCGCCGTTCGGGCGAAGCTGCACTATCAGCGTGTTTATGCCTCGGTCGGCAATGGCGGAAAACAGCTCCTTTATAAGGGCGCGGAATTCCTCCTCGTCGCGCTGAAGCCCGCCTTTGCAGTATACGTCGCCCATGTCGTACTGCGAAAGCCAGCATGCGCGCATGAACGTATAGTTAATAGGCTCATAGTCGCTGTTCGCGCCCTGTTCAAGCTTCTCCCTTGACTCTACAAGCGCGCTTTGCTTATACTCCAGCGTAGAGGCGGCAAGGCTTTTGCCGGTGGAGACGAAAAGCCAAACCTTTGTGCCCTTGTCGTAGCTTTCGCCGACTTTAAGGTCTATCTCCGCGACCTCGCCCTCCGGTACGTCGTCATAGGGCTTCTCCTTAACCTTTACGGTAAAGCCGGCGTCGGAAAGCATCTTTTCCGCTTCCTCGCGGGATTTGCCGGTTATGTCCGGAACGGTTATCTTATCCGCCACGGCTGCGGTGTCACCGGACGAAAGCTCCGCCACGGAATCCGCAGAAGCGTCGCCCTTCTCGCCGTCGCCGCTGCCGGAGCAGGCAGTTGCAAAAAGCATGAGCGCTGCAAGAAGCAGACACATAAATTTTTTCATATCTTGTCCTCTCCCTCGGCGCATTTTACGCCGTTAATTTGTTAGTTCATTATAACACAGGTCTCGCTTGTTGTCAACAAAAATAAGCCCGTGTCAAAGGCAGGGGCGGGAGCGTATAATGTGTAGCAGAAGGAGGTCTTTACAGTGCCATCGGTTTTTTTAAGCCCGTCTACACAGGAATACAACCTTTACTATGACGGCGAGGGCAGCGAGGAATACTACATGAATCTCGTCGCCGATTATATGGAGCCTTATCTCACCGCCTCCGGCATAAGCTTCGGAAGGAACGACCCGAACCAACGCGTAAACGGCGCCATTGCGGAATCCAACGCCGGAAGCTACAACCTGCACCTTGCCATGCACACGAACGCTTCCGGCCCGGCCAATGTCGGCGGTCAGCGAGGCATAGACGTTTACTACTACCAAGGCAGCACTGCGGGGAAAAAGGCGGCGGAGGTGGTCGCATCCAACCTTGCGGCGATCTACCCCTACCCCGAAAGGGTGCGCACCGTTCCAAGCACCACGCTTGCAGAGCTTAGGCTTACCCGCGCGCCTGCGGTGCTTGCCGAGATCGGGTACCACGACAACGCGGAGGACGCGGAATGGATACGGGAAAGCCTGCCGCAGATTGCAAACGCTTTGTCTCTTTCCGTCGCGGAGTACTTAAACGTCCCATTTAAGACGCCCGGGGACGTCGGCGTTATCGGCGAAGGAAGGGTCTCTACCGGAGGAGGAAGGCTTAACATACGCTGCGCGCCGAGCCTTGGGGCCGACGTGATAGGACAGGCGCCGAACGGCGCTTCCCTTACGCTCCTTACAAGAGAGGGCGACTGGTACTTAGTGCGCCGCGGGGATTTGCAGGGCTACGCTTTTGCAAAGTACATTAAAGAGGTGTAACCGCTTTTCGCAAAGAAGGCGGGGACGAATTACCGTCCCCGCCGGTTTTTGTTTTGGGTTTTGTAAACAGGTGTTATTCCTCGTTTTTGGCCGCTTCTTCCTTTGCGGCTTCCTCTGCCTCTATCTGCTTGTTTATATCACGCCAGCCCTTAAGCTCCGTCTCGAAGAAGGTGGGAGCGCCGTTGTAGTACGTGCCGTAATCGGAAAGCTTGGAGGATGCGACATAGCTGTTCTTGCCGAAGGTGAGCGCCGTTGCAGGGCACTTGTCGGCAAGCTGCTTCTCCATCTCGTGAAGGAGAGAAGCCCTTGCTTTGCCGTCGGACTCTGCCACAACCTGCGATGCGAGATTTTCGTACTCTTCATCGCTGAAGCCGGTGAAATGCGGGTTGGAAAGGCCGCCGTCCGTCTCCGTAACGGTGTTGCCGCTGTACCCCTCCGCAAACTGAACAAGGTACGCCTCTGCATTGACGGAGGACATGGCAAGGTCAACAGCCAAAACGTCAAACTGTGCGCCGTCCGCATTGGCAAGCACTTCCCTTATAGCCTTGCTTGTGGAGCCGACACGGCATGCAAGCGGGTTTGTGCTTACGTTAAAGCCAAGCTCCTTCCAAACGCCGGCGACATATTCCGCCACCTGCTTGTTTACGTCGCTTTCAAGCTCGTTAATATAGGTTATCGCAAAGCTGCCGCCGCTGACGCCCGCCTCTTTGAGAAGCGCCCTTGCGCCGTCCATATCGGCAGAGGCAGAGTAAACGCCGCTTTCACTGTTGAAGCCGGAGCCCTTGCTGCTGCCCGAGGCAAACACGCCGCTCGGCACAAAGCCGGTAGCAGGAACAGCGCCGCAGCCGACGATCTCCGCAACCTTTGTCCTGTCTATTGCAAGGCTTAAGGCCTTCCTTACGCGTGCGTCCGACAGCGTCTCGTTCGCCGTGTTGAAGTAGTACACATAGCTTGAAAGGTTGTCTGCGGACTTGATGCCGCTGTATTTCGCATAGGTGTCTTTATTAAACTCCGCAAGGTAGAAAACTTCACCGTTGTCGTACTGCTCGGAAGCCTTTGCAAGCTCGCCGTTTTCGGGGTCGTAGGTGAAAATGATCTTGTAGGGAACAACGAACGCGTCAAGAGGTTCGTCCTCGTCCTCGTCGTCACGGCGATAGAAGGTGTTCCTCTCAAGCTCCAGCTCGCGCAGGTCGGAGGTGTTGTTGTATCCGCGAAGCGCGAAGGGGCCGCAGCTCATAACCTCGGTTATTGCAAAGCTTGTCGTCCAGTCCGCGTCGACCTTATCCTCACGCAGAGGAGCGAAGGCAATGTTTGCAACGGTTGTTGCAAACTGCTTTGCAACGTCGTCGCCGTTGCCCTTTACATACCCGTCCTCAAACGTTATCTCTATCCTCGTATCGTCCGCAGCGGCAAGACCCAAATCGTCACTGGTCATGTCGCCCATCTTAACCGCCTTGGCGTTCTTTATCGGGTAAAGAAGGGACGCGTAGGGGCTGTTGCTTTCCGGCGAAAGGATGCGATCCCAAGCATACAAAAAGTCACTTGAAGAGACACGCCTGCCGTCACTCCAGCCGGTGTCGTACATTTCGAAGTACATTTTATCTTCTTCGTAGATGTCGTCGTAATAATAGCCCCAGTCATAGGCAAGACCCTTTGAAAGCTCGCCCTTGGAGTTAAGAGTTGTAAGACCCATATACATAAGGCTGTACACCTTTGCACAGTCCGCATCTATGGCGTAAGCTGAGGGGTCAAATGTGTCCGGCAAGGTGGTAAGGCACATCTTAATCATTGCGCCCTTCTCGCCCTCCTTCAGCGTTGAACCGCAGGAAACAAGGCCCACCGCCATAACGGCGACAAGCAATATGCAAATAAACTTTTTCATTTCTACCTCCGGATAAAATGCTACAAATATGCACAAGTCGGCGTTCTTATTATAGCACCTTTTGCCCCAACAGTAAAGGCTAATTTTAACATTTTTGCTTTTGCACAAAAAGGGCAGCGCCGTTTTGTGCAAGATGCCGAATCACTTCTTTTTTGTGAACACAAAAAGCTTGCTTAAAACGTAGTTCAGTATTATTACGATGACCGTTGTAAGAAGACCTACCAAATTGGAGTTCATCCCAAGCTTCGTCCACAGAAGGAAGGTCAAAAGCATGTCAAGCGCAAAGGTAAAGAGGCGGGAGGCGGTGAATTTTACAAACTCGTACAATTTTTGGGTGCCCTTTGCTGTGCTGCCGAAGACAAGGCCGCGGTTGGTAAAATATGCAAACAGTATGCCGGCGACGTTTTTTATGACCGTGGAAATCAATGCCCTTTCGCCGAAGGCAAACTGCGATATGTAATAGGCCGCAAGGGACACAAGCGTTGTAAGCACGCCGAAAACGAGGTACAGCCCGCCCTCTGTGTGGAAGGCGAAGTTCCAAAGCTTTTTCACAAGCTCCTTTATCTTTTGCATATAAAAGCCCCCTTTGTCTGCTTCCCATATATTTTACAACAAAGTTCATAAACAGTCAAGAGAGAAAAAAGTGAGAAAAAGACGGGACAAAAACGGGATGAAATTCAAAAGGACGCGTGTTAAACTGAAGGCGTAAGGGAGAGATACGCAAAGCACGAAGGAGAGACAAGAAAAAAATGAAAAGACGCATACCGCCCGAGGAGGCGGTTTTTTTAAACGAAGACGACTGCAGAAAAAAGCTTTCAAATTACTTTGAAGACTTTCTTCGCGAAAACGCCGACGAGGTTGCGGACATAGAGTCTTTGGCGGAATACCTGGGGACGACGCGTGAAGGGCTTTTTGCCCTGGAGAAGAACAAGCTTTACGGGTTCGAGCTTCGGCTTGCACGGAACAAAATAGCGCGGATAAAGAAGCAGCTTGCCTTCCACGGCAAGCTGCCGCCGGCGGTGCTTTCTTTTGACCTTAAAAACAACCACGGCTACCGCGACAAAAACGAAGAGGCCGCCGGAGCAGAGACCCTTGTGATAAAGGGCGCCGCAAAGAACTGGTCCAAATGACGAACGAGCTTATTATATCGCCCAACAAAAAGCAGAAGGAGTTTTTCGAGTCCACCGCCCGCTACACCGCCTACGGCGGCGCAAGAGGCGGCGGAAAAAGCTGGGCTATGCGCATGAAGATGGTTATGCTTGCCGCTGCGCACCCGGGGATAAACATTCTGCTTCTTCGGCGTACCCTCGGCGAGCTGAGGGAAAACCACATTCTCCCCTTACAAAAGATGCTTGGCGGGAGCGTTGAGTACCGTGAGGTGCAAAAGGAGTTCCGCTTCCCCAACGGCAGCAGGATAAAGCTTGGGTACTGCGACGCGGAATCGGACGTGCTGCAGTATCAGGGGCAGTCCTACGAGGTCATAGGACTTGAGGAGGCTACGCACTTCACCTACTTCCAATACCAGTGCCTTACGGAGTGCAACCGCGCCTCCGGCGCGATGGAAAAGCCCTACCCGCCGAGAATGCTTCTTACGGCGAATCCCGGAGGGGTGGGGCACGACTGGTTTAAGAGGCTTTTTGTCGACCGGCAGTACAGAGGAAACGAAAAAAGCGAAAACTATGTGTTCATAAAGTCGCTTGTGTACGACAACGACTATATGATGAAGCACAACCCGGAGTACATAGAGGCGCTGGAGGCACTTCCCGAAAAGCGAAGGAAGGCGATGCTTTACGGGGACTGGAACTCGTTTGAAGGGGCGTTCTTCCCAGAGTTCAGCGAGGAGATGCACGTGTGTGCTCCGTTTGAGATACCGCCATTTTGGCAGCGCTTCCGCGCGCTTGACTACGGCCTTGACATGACGGCCTGCCTTTGGCTTGCCGTATCGCCGGATAAGAAAGTTTACGTATACCGCGAACTGTACGAGCCGGGGCTTTTGCTTTCGGAAGCGGCGAAAAAGATATGCCGTCTTACGCCGCCCGGGGAGAGCGTGCGGTACACCGTTGCCTCGCCCGACCTTTGGAACAGAAGGCAGGAGAGCGGAAAAAGCGGTGCGGAGATAATGACGCAAAACGGGCTTACGGGTCTTAAAAAAGCCGACAACGAGAGGATAACCGGATGGCGCGTGGTGCGCGAGTACCTTAACAGCGGCGATGACGGAAAAGGACGAATATGCATCTTCAACTGCTGCGAAAACCTTGTACGCTGTCTGCCGCTTCTGCGTTTTGACGAAAACGTAAGGGAGGACGCGGCAGACACCCCGCACGAGATAACGCACGCCCCGGAGGCGCTTAGGTACGCGCTTATGTCCCGCACGCCGAGGGCGGCGGAGGAAAAGCGAAGGGCGCCTTCGTATTACTACAGCTTTGACGGCAGTCCCCCGGAGAAGGAGACCTACCGCAGCATCATAGACTACAGATAAAAGAAAGGAACAGCTATGTTTAAGAACAAAAAGAAGGAATGCACAGAGGACTGGGCCCTTTTTGAAAAGGGCAGAGAGTACAATTTTGCGCTTGACCTTTACTCCACGGTCAACCGAAACGAGAGGTTCTACCGCGGAAACCAATGGGAGGGTGTGGAGTCCGACGGGCTGCCGAAGCCCGTGTTCAACGTGTTCAAGCGCGTTATCGGCTACTACGTAAGCAATATCATGCAGAACAAGACCTCCATACGTTTCAGTTACGCCTCGCCTGTCGGGGAGGCTGCCGGTGTTTCCAAGGAGGAAGCGGCGGCCGTAACCGACTGTTTAAATAAAGTCATCGAAGCAAAATCGGAAAAGCTAAAGCTTAACAACCTGCTTTCCGACGCCCTAACGGACGCCGCCCTTAGCGGAGATGCGGTTGCATACACATACTGGGACGCGTCGGCAAAGACAGGACAGGCCTTTAAGGGCGACTTCCGCACGGTGCTGGTGGACAACACAAACGTCTTCTTCGGCAACCCCAACAGCAAAAACGTGCAGACACAGCCTTACATCCTTATTTCTGCAAGGGAAAACGTTTCCGCGCTTATAAAGGCGGCTAAGGAAAACGGCGTTCCCGACGCGGAGATAAAGAAGATTTGCGCCGATGACGACACCTCCTTCCAAAGCGGCGACCTTGCCGCGGTGGAGAACGAGGGGACAAAGTGTACGACCCTTATAAAGCTGTGGAAGGACGAGAACGGGAAGGTCTGCTACCGCAAGTCAGTTAAAAACGCCGTAATATGTCCGGAAACGACGACGCCGCTTGCACTTTACCCCATTTGCTTTATGAACTGGACGCCGGTCAAGAACTCCTGGCACGGTGAGTCGGTTGCGAAGGAGCTTATCGAAAACCAGGTGTTCATCAACAAGGGCTTTGCCATGGCGATGAAGCACATGATGGACACAGCGTTTTCAAAGGTGGTGTACGATTCCACCATCATTGACAAGTGGACAAACCGCGTGGGCGAGGCCATAGCGGTAAACGGCAGTGTGGACAGCGTGGCGAAGGTTCTGCCTGCGGGACAGATGCAGTCGGGCATGCTGGAGGTGCTTAGCCTTGCAATAGCCCACACAAAGGAGTTTATGGGGGCAACGGACACCGCTCTCGGCGACGTGGACCCGACAAACACCTCTGCAATCATTGCCCTGCAGCAGGCGTCGTCGCTGCCGCTTGAGAACATAAGGAGAAGCCTTTACGCCTTTGCGGAAAGCATAGGGCTTATATGGCTGGACTTTGTGTTCTCGTATTACGACGACCTTCGCCTGGTCGAGGCAGGCGGAGACGGGTACGTAAGCGTTCCGTTCAGCCGCTACAGGCCGTTTCTGTTCGACTGCCGCGTTGAAGCGGGTGCGTCCGGGTACTGGTCCGAAATTGCCGCGATAAACACACTTAATTCCCTCTTACAAAGCGGCAATATCAACTTTAAGCAGTACCTTGAACGCATACCCGAATCTCTTATCCCCAAAAAAGAAGAGCTGCTTGAGGAAGTGACGGCGGCGATTTCCGCAGCAGACGTGACGAAAGGAGAAGTATGACAAAGGAGCAAATTTACAACGCCATAAGCGATATGGCGGAGGACGCGGGAATAAGCACGGAGAGTCTTATTTCTGCGCTGATGAACGAAAACGAGGCCATTTTCGAGCGCAGTCTCGGCGACCTTAACGACGCGGCGACGCATTACGTAAGGGCAGCCAGGGCCGAAAAGGCCGCAAGGCGCGAAAGCGAAAGACAGGCGGAAAGGGACAACGCGCTTTCCGCAGAGATAAAGCGCTTTTGCACCGTATTCCCCGGCGTGGATGCCGAAAGCATACCGGAAAGCGTTTGGGCGGACGTGGAAAGGGGAATACCCCTTGCCTACGCCTATGCGCTTTTTGCAGCTGAGAACAGCGGCGGGAACGCCTACGCCGAGGAGGTAAACGAAAGGAACAGCAAATACGCCGTTCCCGCATTCGTCGAGGGCGCCGACGAAGGGGAGATAAGCATGGACGAGGTGGACGGCATGTCGGCGTCGGCCGTGAAGAAGAACTTCCCCAGAATCCTGCGCTCTATATCCAAGTGGAAAATACAGTAAACGTTAAAAGAAAGGAAATTTTATGGCTACAAACAACAGCATTGAAAAAGTTATTGCGGCAGAGATACTCAGAACAAACGAAGACAACCTGCTTGCAAACACCGTCTGCAAGACGGACTTCACCGGCGACATCAAGAAGGCGGGCGACAGCGTTACCTTTATAGGGCTTAACGAGCCTTCCGTCTACGACTACAACGGCGTTGTCACCTACGAGGACATAGACGACAGCGCGACCACGCTTTACATCGACCAGGACAAGGCCTTTTCCTTTAAGGTGAAGGACCTTGAAGCCCTCAGAAGCAGCATAGGGCTTAAGGACTCGCAGACCAAGAGGGCTTCCTACAACCTGAAAAACCAGGTGGACGCCTACGTCTTCGGTCTTTACCCCGAGGCCGGAAACCAGCTTGGTACCACCGAGGTGAGCGTTGCAAACGTCCTGCAGGTCGTTGCCGAGATGAAGCAGATACTTGAGGAGAAGAACGTTCCCGACGGCAGGATATGGATAGTCGTTCCCCCGTTTGTGAAGACAAAGCTTTTGCTTGCGGGAATCAAGTTCTCCGTAAACGAGGGCGTGAACGGCACAGGCTCTACCGGCTTTACGGACGAGCTTGGCTGCGACATCTACGTTTCCAACAACCTGCCGAAGGACTCCGAAGGCAACACCGTGCTGCTTGCCGGCTCCTACAGCGCCATTGCGTACGCCGAGCAGGTGCTTGAAACCCAGGTCATAGACAGACTTGAAGACAGCTTTGCCACTGCCGTAAGAGGCAGAATAGTCTTCGGTGCAAAGGTTATACGTCCGGATGAGCTTGTCGCCCAGCCCGTAAGCGACGGCGCAAACACCATATAAATTGAGGAGGATATGAAAAATGACAACTGCAATTAAGACCATTACCGTAACCAAGTGCGACAGCGCTGCCGACACAAGCGAATACACGGCTGCGGCCAGCAACCAGGCAGGAGGTGGGGAGATTTTCGAGGCCGAAATATCCGCGGCCGACGGCAAGTGGTATTTTGAAGTGGACAACACCGCAAACACGGACAGGGTCACGGTTTTCACCCCGTCAAGAGGCAAGCCCAAGACATACAAGGAAAACATAGGCACCGTAAAGGCGAAGTCAAAGGCCGTTATCTACGCCGAGTCGAGGGAGTGCATCTCCGACGAAGGGAAGATGCAGATAGAGCTTAGGCCGGACGCCGGGAAGAACCTTTCTTCCGGCGGCGTAAAGGTGCACGCGGTGCAGTTCCTGCCCGTGGAGACTAAGTAAATTTCATCTGTCAGAGCTATTTCGGGGGGCGCTTTTTCGCGCCCCCGTTTTTGGGAGGAAAATATATGACCGGACGAAACATTTACGACCTTGCAGTGCAGCTTCTTGCCTGCAAGAACAGCAACGGAAACGACAACCCCGACTGCGCAGACTACATGTCGCGCTCTCCGTCGCTGCTTAACATACTTCTTGCCGAAACCCTGCAGACAGACCGCCTGCTTCGCCGCGACCGCGGTGCACATTCCGTGCCGATCTCGTCGCTGGACGACAAGGTTGCCTGTCATGAGCTTCTCGCGTACGGGGTGCTTTCCTACGGGCTTGCGTCGCTGCTTGTTGCCGACGAGGATCCGGACCTAAGCCGCAGCCTGTACGCCAGGTACCTTGCGGGTATTGAAAACGTCAGGAGTACGGTCTCCGCCGTCACGCACAGGATAGAGGACCGCTATAAGTACCATGGCTAAGCACTTTGTTTTAAGCGCCAACGGCTTTAAGGGGTTGGACGAGCGTGCGGGCTGCTCGCCCTCTGTAAGCAGCCTGCCGAAGCTTGTGAACATGCGGGTGACCGAAAGCGGCCACCTGGAAAAGCGCTGCGGATACAGCAGCCTTTGCAAAATTGCGGAGGGCGTACCGATAACCGCGCTGTGGAAGGGGCAGACGGACGAAGGCGAGGCTATTCTTGCCGCGTGCGGCAAAGCCGTTTACAAATCCACGGACGGGGGCGAAAGCTTTGCAAAGCTTTTGGACACCGAAGACACGGTTATGAAGTTCTTTTCCTTCGGCGGGAAGGTCTACTGCCTCGGCGGGGGTCTTTACCGCTGCACCGGCGAGGACGTGGGAGAGGTGGAGGGCTACGTGCCGACCGTTGCCACGGGCTGCTCTTCCGACGGTGCGGGCACCGTGCTTGAAAGCCCGAATATGCTGACGCAGAAAAGAAGGGTTCTTTACAACGGGGACGGCAAAAGCACCGTCTTTTCCCTTCCCGAAAAAGGTCTTGCCGCTGTAAACAGCGTCAAGGTCAACGGCGAGCTTCTTATAGGCAAATACACCTCCGACAAGACAAACGGAACCGTCACCTTTTATACAGCGCCGACGGACGGCATAAACAACGTGGAAATCTGCTACACCGCCTCCGGCGGGGAGGAAAGCAAAAAAATAATAACCGGCTGCAGGTACGCCGTTGTGTTTGAAAGCAGGCTGTTTGTTTACGGCTGTGCGGAATACCCGGACAGGGTGTATCGCTCGGAGCTTGCGGACGGTATACCGAGCTGCGAATATTTTTCCGAGCTGGGATACCACAGCTTTGAAAAAAGCGTGACCTCTCTAATACCCTGCTACAACAGGCTGCTTATCTTTTTTGACGATTCCGCCTGCTTCACCTACGCCGACCTTAAGACGGACAGCACGGGAGTAAGCCGCACCTCCTTCCCGGTTTACGAGCTGCACTCTTCAAAGGGGAACACAGTCCCCGGAGTGGGATGCTCTATCGAGAACACGCCTGTTACCCTGTGCAGGGACGGGCTTAACCGATGGGTGTCGACGGCAATTGCGGACGAAAGAAGCGCCGAGAACATATCACAGCGCGCAGTTGGGTTTATTTCTAAGCTCGGAAGCAGCAGCACCGGCATATTTCTTTTTGCAAGGAAGGCGAAAAGCGAGCTTTGGCTTTGCACCTCCTATGGCACGCTTGTTTACAGCTACGCGCTTGACTGCTTCACCACGTACAGCATAAAAAGCCTCTGCTCCATATATGAAAGCGGTGACGACCTTATCCTCGGGATGAGCGACGGGAGAGTGTGCCTGTTTTCCGACAGGTTCACAAACGACGACGTGTACCCGATAACTGCCGAGTTCGAAACGCCCTACTGCACCTTCGGGGCGCCTTATTCCGTAAAATCGCTGAATGGCATATCAGTTTCCTTTGAGGGAAAGGACGAGATCTACTGCGACTTGACGGTAAGCAGCGGAAACAAGCTTGCGGGGAGAGTAAGCATTACCAACCTCAGCGCGCCGCAGACGGAGGTTGAAGGCTTCCGCAAAATATTTGCAAGGATGAACTTTAAGCGCTTCTTTTCCGCAAAGCTGCACTTTTCCACGGAATGCAGCCGCATATCCGTCGCCGACCTTCACCTTTTCGGCAAGCAGCTTGACGGCGGGAAGCGTTTGAATTGACAAAGCGAAAGGAGCAATATGAACTATCAGGCACTTATAGACGAAACAAAAGACAAAATAAAAAACTACAGCTTCGACGACAGCGCTTACTCTGCGATATACGGCGAGGCGAAAAAGCGGCTTGACAACGTGTACAAGGCCGGAGGCGCCAACATCGACGCATCGCTTAAAAGCTCGGTGCAAAAGGCGGTAGGAAACAATGCACTGCAGACAAAATCGCTGCAGGAGGACCTTGCCGCAAGGGGACTTGCAAGGTCGGGGGACAGCTCCGCACTGCGCATAAACCAGGCGGTGTCCTTGAACAACGCGCTTGCAAGCCTTGCAAACGAAGCCATGAAGAGCAAAAACGACCTGTATATGCAGAACCAAAAAGATCTCTCTGCCCTTGAAACGGAGCTTGGAAAGCAAAAGGCAAGCGCCATGGAAGCCGACAAGAGCAGGCTTTACAACCGGCTTGGGGAGCTTGAGAAGCTTGCCGCAAACGACGAGCAGTGGAAAGCAGAGCTTTTGAACGACCGGAACAGGTGGCAGTCGGAGCTTGCGGACAGCCGCGACAGGTGGCAGTCCGAGCTTGCGGACAGCAGTGACAGGTGGCAGTCCGAGCTTGCAAACGACAAGGACAAGTGGAACGCAGAGCTTGCAGACAACAGCGACAGGTGGAAATCAGAGCTTGCGGACAGCAGCGACAGGTGGAAATCAGAGCTTGCGGACAGCAGCGACAGATGGAAATCGGAGCTTGCGGACAGCAGCGACAGGTGGCAGTCGGAGCTTGCGAACGACAATCAAAAGTGGAACGCAGAGCTTGCGGACGAAACCGACAGGTGGAAATCGGAGCTTGCGAACGACGCCAATAAATGGATGACCGACGCACAAAACAGCAGGGACAAATGGAACGCAGAGCTTGCCGCCGATAAGGAAAAGTGGCAGGCAGAGCTTGCCGACAGCAGCGAAAAGTGGAAGTCGGAGCTTGAGGAAAAGAAGAATTCTTCGTCAAAAACAGACTCATCCGATGAAAGCAGCGGCGGAAGCGACCGTAACAGCACGTCAAGCACCGTAACCGGAGAGACCGAAACCGAAGACGGAAACACGCCGAAATACAGCGCGGAAAAGGTGGCAAACGACATTATGAACAACTGCGGCGCTGACGACAAAATAATACGAAGCGACTACATGGAAAGCCGCATTTACAAGGAGCTCTTGCGGCTTATAGTGTCTTCGGACTACAGTAAAAGCTACGCAACCGAGGTTTTGAGCGTTCTGAGAAGCCACGGCTTCGGTGCGGAATTCGACGTGGATACGGCAAGAAGCGAAAACCTTAAGCTTGCCTATTACGCTTATCAAAAGTACTACAGAGAGAGCTATATAAAGCAGACGGCGTCCGGTGCCGGAATCAACCAGGCCTCGTACAAGGCACGCGCCAACGCAAGGGCGCAGACAAGCACATACGTGAACGGCATGAACATGAAGGAAAAGGACCGCGAAAAGATGCTTGACATGCTTTGGCTTATCACCTAAACATAGAAAAGGGGGGATTTTTGCCCCCCCGTGCACGAAAAATCCCCTCTTTTGCAAAAGCAAAAGAGGGGTATTTCTTTTTGGAGCGGATTACGGGGTTCGAACCCGCCACCTCGACCTTGGCAAGGTCGCGCTCTACCAAATGAGCTAAATCCGCAAAGGAAAAATTTGGCGATCCGGATGGGACTCGAACCCACGACCTCTAGCGTGACAGGCTAGCGTTCTAACCAACTGAACTACCGGACCGTATGGAGCTGATGATGGGAATTGAACCCATGACCTCATCCTTACCAAGGATGCGCGCTACCGCCTGTGCCACATCAGCATATATGGTGCCTCCGGTCGGAATCGAACCAACGACACGAGGATTTTCAGTCCTCTGCTCTACCAACTGAGCTACAGAGGCATTTATAAGGAATAAATGCAAGCGCCGCAAAGAAAGCTTTGGAGGCGCCACCCGGAATCGAACCGGGGAATAAAGGTTTTGCAGACCTTTGCCTTACCGCTTGGCGATGGCGCCATTCCTACTTCCTTAGAAACGCACTTTGCCCAAACGGGCTGGAGCGGATTACGGGGTTCGAACCCGCCACCTCGACCTTGGCAAGGTCGCGCTCTACCAAATGAGCTAAATCCGCAAAGGAAAAATTTGGCGATCCGGATGGGACTCGAACCCACGACCTCTAGCGTGACAGGCTAGCGTTCTAACCAACTGAACTACCGGACCGTGTAAGCCACGCAACACAGGGGTCTGTGCCGCACCCCTCAAATCAGCGCTTGCTTATAATATCACAGAATCTCTTTTTTTGCAATAGTTTTTTTGAAATTTTTTCGGATTTTTTTATTTTTTTTGATTCTGCCGTTTTTTGCGCCTTCCATGGGGTGCGGGCGCCCGGTATGCAGGGCGCCCGCAAAGTGCTTAGTTTACCTTGCGTCTTCCGCAAGAATCAGGACTGCGTCCAAATTGTCCGCTTCCCCGTCAAGGTTTAAATCAAGCGCCGTTTTCCGCAAGCCGTCGGGCTTCTCAAGCCCGGCGTCGCACCTGAGGGCAAAGGACGCGTCGATGTTGTTGACCTTCCCGTCGCCGTTTGCGTCGCCGCGAAGCAAGAGCGTGCGGCTGTCGCCCGCAACGTTTACGGTGCAGCCGGTGGAAACCGTCTCCGTATCCGCAAGGACTTTGCCGTTTTGGTCCTTAACCTCCGGGTCGAAGCGGAAAAGCGCCTTCAGCTGCTTTGCCGTTGTGCCCGCCGCAAAGCCCGAAAAGTACTGCTCGGTCAGGCTGTAGCGGCTGTCGCCCCAAGCCTCTTTGGTTAGCGCAATGTGCGGATTTGTGCTTTCGCTTACCGTGAACGGTGCTTCAAGCAGGGTGTATGCGTCGGAGGGCGCGTCTCCCGCGGTCTGTATGCTTACGGTGTATGTGTAGCTGCCGTAGTTGAGGGACGGGAAGTCGATGCCCGCGTTTGCCCCGGCAAGGTCAAATTCGTTTGCATACGGGTTTGCCGTATAGGAAGCCACGGTTCTCCCGCCTTCGTCCTTCACTGCCGCGGTTACGGCGTAAATGCCGGCGCCTGAGCGTATCCTGCCGCCAAGGGTGAAGTCCGTCCCCTCCTCGACGGTTTCGGGGTAAACGCCGTCCTCTACGCGTGCCCAGGACGCATAGAAGGTCAAAAGGTCCCTCTTCGTCTCCGAAAGGTTGTAAACCGTTCCGCCGTCGGGAATTGCGCCGAGGAAAAGCCCCTCCGCACCGTCACCAGCGGGAACCCATTTGTCGCCGAGGTCGGCGGTTTTGTAAAGCCGGCTGCCGTCGGAGCTCCTGTACACGGTCCAGCCGGTGAAGACATAGCCCTCTCTTGTAAAGGCGTTTTTGCTTATCTCCGTTTCCGTGCCGTAGCTGACGCGGGTGTCGTCCATAGCGCCCTCTCCGCCGTTTGCCTCGTAGCGTATGTAGTAATAATGTGCAATGGTCATGTTGGGAAGCCACTGGGCTACACAGGTAACGGTATCGCCGTCTGTGTCCGTCAGGTCGGAAACGGCCTGCTTGTCCCCGTAAAGCGCAAGGTGAGAGGAGACGGGCTGTTCGCCCTTGAGGTACCACCTCGCCACACCGTCGCCGTCGAGGTAAAGCCACTTCCCGTCCGACTCCCTCGTAAGGTACCAGCCGGAGAACTGATACCCCGACTTTGTGAACTTGTTGGGGCGAAGCTTAGTCTCCACACCGCGGATATGAACGGTGTCGTTCATCTTGTAGTTGCCGGAGCTGGAGTTGGTGGCGCTGTCGGTACCGCCGTTTCCGTCGTACTTAACGGTGTAGACGACGGCGTCGTCGCCGACCATGGGCGTAAAGTCGCCGGAACCGCTTGTGTAGTCAAGCACATACACGCCCTCGTAGGAAGCGACGGGAGCAGCGTTTGCGTTGACGTACAGCCTGAGATCGCCGTTCTCGCCCTGCCCCGTTCTGAAGCCGGCAGACTCTATCTCCAAAGTGGTGCAGGAGGCATTGAAGTCCTTTGAATAGAGGTAGAAATTGGTCTTTGTCGGATGTATAAGGGTCGTCTTGTTGCCGGAAAACGTTAGGTTTTCGTCCTTAAGCACGTCGCCGACGTAGTAGGTGACGATTATGTTTGTGGTTATCGAGCCGGCAGGCTTGAACATGGGGACGTAGATAACCTGCTCCTCCGGGTTGTAGCCGAAGCCCTGGTTTACGTAGGTCTCGACGTTGTCGACGGTGCCGAAGGTGCCGTCCGCATTGGCGAAGACGGCGTTGCGCTTATCGATGGTGAAAAGCTTGTGGCACTTTATCTTTGCGGGTGCGGCCTTTGTGCCGCCCGCGTCGTCCTCCGCTATCTTACAGTAATAGAAGGTCTCGGCGTTTTTAATAAGGAAGAAGAAATAGCCGTCCTGCTGCTTGATAAGGCGGACGCTTGACGCGGAGATCTGCGAGCTTTTGGTGTTTACAAAGTCAAAGCAGCCGGCGAAATAGAGGCTGTCGCCGGAAACCCTGAGCCTTGTGAAGGCAACGCCCTTGGCGCTTGTGGCGACAAAGAGGTACTCGTTCCCGCCCGCTTCGGCAAGCAGCATGTCGTTTGCGTGGCCGCAGACGTCCAAGGCCGCAGTGGTAGTTGCCGCGTCGTCCGCGTAGTACTTCATGTACACGACCTCGCCGGTGTCGGCGTCCGTGCGCGCGATGGAAACGTAGGCGTCCTTACTGTCGCGCTTGGCGGTGTAGATGTACTTCTCCCCCACTGCCATGCCCTGCATGGAGGTGCAGTTGGAACCGCCGACGGTCTGGTCGGCGTGCACGGAGACAAGCTTCGCGCCCTGCATGGTCACGGTCCTGTAACCGCCGGCGGACAGGGTCGCCGCCGACGCGGGGAATGCCGGAAGAAGCAAAGCCAAACACAGAATAAGCGAAAAGACGGGTATTAGTTTTTTCATAACACGCTCCCCCTAAGCAAACAATTATTCTACGAATATTATAGCAAATTTACACTTTTATGTCAATCTGAAAGTAACATAAAAAGCACAGAAAGGAAGAAAAAAGATGATTTACGGTTATATTCGCGTAAGCACAAGAGAGCAGAACGAGGACAGGCAGCTTATTGCCATGAACAAGGCGGGAGTTCCGCCGGAAAACATTTTTGCCGACAGGCAGTCCGGCAAGGACTTCAACCGCATGGGTTACAAGCGGCTGCTTAGGCGCCTTAAGCGCGACGATTTGCTTTACATAAAAAGCATTGACCGTCTCGGGCGCAATTACGAGGAGATACAGCAGCAGTGGCGGACTATTACCAAGGACAAGGGGGTCGACATCTGCGTTATAGATATGCCGCTGCTTGACACAAGGCGCGGCAAGGATCTTGTGGGGACTTTTTTAAGCGACATTGTGCTGCAGGTGCTGTCTTTTGTCGCCGAGAACGAGCGCACGAACATAAAGCAGCGGCAGGCGGAGGGGATAGCGGCGGCGAAGCTTAGGGGCGTAAAATTCGGCCGTCCGCCGGTACCGCTGCCGGAGAATTTTTACGCCGTTCACAAGGAGTGGCGGGGCAAAAAAATAACGCTTCGAGAGGCGGCCGAAAAATGCAGCCTGCCTGTCGGAACGTTCTACCACAAAGCGCGCGAGTTTGAAAAAGGTCAATTAAATAAAACGGTTTAAAGTTTGAAAATGTGTACTTTTTCAAACTTTCCCTTTTCAATTCATTATAGCAAAAAAGACGACAAACGTCAAGCATTTTCGGCTTTTTTATGCAAAATTTGTTCTGATTTTAAAAAGTACACTTTTTAACAACAGCATCTGCCTACTCGTGGCCATTCAGGCAATCTTATCGGAAGAACATATGATGCGGAAAAAGGAGATATCAATGAAGATAAATGCACAAAAGCAATTGACGGACGTAATCAATAACAGCAAGCGCCGTGTGCTGGACAGAGAAATTACAGGTGTAATCCACAAGGATCGCGTATGGGAACAATGGTATTCAGAAGAAGCAATGGCCGGCATATTTCCCAAAATGAATCAGCGAGATTATATGTTCCAATGCAATGCTGATTATCCTAATTCAGTGCTCCTCAACTACAGAGGTAAAAAGAAATATACCGTCAAGCAGTTTGAGGCGCTTGTAGACCGATTCGCCAATATCTTTTATTATGGCTACAATCTGAGAAAAGGAGATATCGTGTGTACGATAGCTCTTTCTACCCCCGAGCTGGTCGCGATTAAGTACGCATGTGCAACGATAGGTGCCATTACTTGCAATCTAAACTTCCTTGATTCCGAGCGCACGATCGACGGAAAGAATGTACTTCTTGACGAAATAACGCTATTAAAGCCAAAAATGCTGTTTACGCTTGACATATTGGAAGACAAGGTGTCATCCATTGTCAATGCTGCTGAGAGTAGTATTGTGAAGATACGCTTACCGCTGGATCAATCTATGCCTTTTTATAATGTAGAGCGTCTAGCCACTGCTTTATTAGTTTTTAAAAACAAGTTAAGCAGAAAAACGATAGCTGGTTGCGTATCTTTCAAAGAGTTTTCAAGACATTATAAAGCGAACGCGCAAAAAATAGAAAGTGTTTACGAACCCGGGCTGCCGTGTAATATTGCCTTCACAAGCGGAACAACCGGACAGAATAAAGCCGTGTTGATTTCACATGATGCCAACAATGCATTGGCTTACCAACATAAGCTTGCAGATTTGGGCCTCAAGCGCCATGCCAAGCATTTGGCACTTGTTCCTCCGTTTCTCGCGTTTTGGGATTCAGACATAATACATATGGCACTGTGCATGGGTGTTGAAGACATACTGGAATTGAACCTGTCCTATGATAACATTCCTCGGTACATGGTCAAGTATTTGCCACAGTATGGGATATGGTCACAATATTTATGGGATTCTATCCTGCATCTCCCGAAAGATAGACTTGAAAATGTATCGAAGAATCTAGAAAGGGTGGTGGTTGGCGGCGAACGCTGTGAGAGGAACCAAGCTGATTCCTTCTACAAATTGACAGGAATCATCCAAGAAGCAGGTTATGGTGCAACAGAAGTTGACACTTGCTTTAGCTTTGCATCTCCAAATTGCAATGTTGTAGGCTCAGCAGGAATTCCTCTACCATTTAACAACGTTAAAATTGTAGATTCGGACTGGAAAGATCTTACATACAATCAGCCGGGGCGATTGCTTATAACAAGTCCTTGTCTCATGATTGGTTACTTTGGCCGTAACGATTTGACTCAACAGGCTCTATATACCGACGAAGACGGGACAGTTTGGTATGATACAAAAGACTATGCATATGTAGATGAAAATGGATGCCTTTTCGTTTTGGACAGAGACAAACAACCTGTTGAGATTACAGTCGATGATCACACAGAGATGGTGAACCTCCTTGATATCGTTGAAAAAATAAAAGTCGACAGATGCATCAAAATTTGCAAGCTGATGGAATTCAACGGTAGATTGATCCTTCATGTTGTAATTGATGAGTTTTACGACATTTCCAGAGCGGACGCCCTGGAAAGCATCAAAAGCACCATACAGGCTAAACTTCCCCAAAAATATTATCCAGATGTTATTCGCATTTTAGATACGCTACCTCGTACATCCGTGGGAAAGGTAGACTATCCAAAATTAGAAATGGATACTGCGAAGATCTACCACGAAAACAATAACATATATGGAAAGTTAAATTTCATAGAGAGTTGATGTATTAAGATTTGCTTCAATTCACTTTCCAATATGATCCAATATAATTGACCAATTCTGTAAAATTATGAAATGGAGGAAAAAGTTATGAGTAAGAAAACAAAGGGAATAGCAGCTGGTATGATAGTAGTTATCATCCCATTACTTGTATTCGTTTTTGGCGAGGGCGTATTTTGGCGATTCTTTCCCAAAAATGCCGACCAGGTTACCTCGTCAGCTGCACCTTATAGTACGTCCGACGCAACCGAAGCCACAAATAGCAATGCTATGTACGATAGCAACGACGAGGCTATGCTGCCGATAAGCCAGCCTGATACAACAGATAATGTGATCATCTCCGAAGTTTCCAATGCTGATAATCAGATGATACCAATCGAGACGATCCAGATAGGCACCACTTCTAACAGTCTTTCTCTGTTTATTAATGACTGTCAATACTTTTACAATGGATTTTATTACCGTGCGCCTGAAACCGAGTCGTCATATAGCTATATTGAATACGATCAAGGCATATCCGGACATTTTTCATACTCAAGGGAATTAACGGATATTGAGTATGCTACGTGGGGGCACAACGGAGAAATTTTGGATGCAGATGGGAATAAACTGGATATAGAAGCGTCTTTCTATGCCTCGTCGGATGGGATATTTGCGATAAGCCTTCCAAAAAATATGCCAAGCGGTAATTACGTATATCTCTTACGCCTATATATGGGCGATGAACACTTCGAGATGCGCATCCCTTTCACTTGGTAAGTAACCATACCACACGAAAAAATCTCTTTGGAACAAAGGGGTCACTTCTATAAGAGACAAACCCCGTCAGCCTGTAGAAGTAGAAACTGCCGCACAAGCGAGAAAAGCTTGTGCGGCAGTTTTGCGTTGGGGCTTGGTGCTTTAAAGGCCAAGCTCCTTTTTTATGTAATCGGCGACGAACCGACCGACGCGTTTATGGCTCTTTACGTTGGGGTGGCCGTTGCCGCCAAGCTCGTCCTTCTTGTCGTACATCGACTCCAGCGCAAGCAGGCGGACGGAGGGGTCGTTTACCTCCGCTATCGCCGTCTTTATCGCGGGGAAGGCAAGCTTCTGCGTCATGCCGTAGGCCCATATTATAAGCGCCTTCGGGTATTTGCTCCTGATAAGGCGCAGGAAATCCGCCGCGGCGTTTGTAAAGTTTTCGTCCGTCACCTTGCCGCAATAGTCGTTTGTGCCGGCGTTTATCACGACCACATCCGGCGTCCAGGAGGAGAAGTCCCAGGGCTCCTTCGTCTCGCGCGAGGCGTGGGTGAAAAAGCTTGGTATCTCGTTGCTTTTAACGCCGTTGCAGTTTTGGTAAATGCCCTGGCCGGAGATGCACTCGTAATGCGCGTCGGCGCCGAGGAGCGACGCGCATATGTAGGCGTATGCCCTGGTACTGTCCTGCTCGAAGGTGTGGAAAAGCTTTTCCGTAGCGGGCGCAAGGTTGCCGTAGCCGGCTGTAAGAGAGTCACCCAAAAACTCTATTTTTAAAGGGTAGGGCTTTTCCTCCGCCGGCATTATGGCGGGGGCTTTGCCGAATATGTCGGCCCCTGCGAAAACTATCCTCTCATCGCCCTCAGTTATCTTGATAAGCTCAAGGCTGTGCTCTTTGTCCGCAAGACCCTCTATTATTATCTTCTCGTCGCCGGTGGAGAGGGCGAAGCGCTGCCGTTTGCCGTCGACCTTTACAAGCACGTAAAACGTGTAGGGGGTTTTAAATGTCTTAAAGCTTAAAATAACGCCGTTCCCCTTAAAACGGAAGCGAAAGCCGCTGTTCGGCCAGTCGAAGGCGGGAAGCCCGTCTGCAAGGGAGTGCCTGCCGAAGGTGGAAACGGAAGCGTCTGCACCGCTGATTTTTATATCTTTTATAACTGCCATTTTCTTTGCTCCTTTTTGTTTATATCTGCTTCTATTATACCCTTCGGGAAAAAATTGTCAACAGCAATTTGTAAAGCTCCAGCACCAAAAGCGGGGAGACGGAAAGCGCAGCTGCCACCGCCCACTGCCCGCCCGTAAGCGGAGCGGTGCCGAAAACGGCGCGAAGCGGCGCAAAAAGCACGGTTGAAAGCTGCAGTGCCGCGCATACGGCAAAGGACGCGCAAAGCCAGCCGTTGCCGAAGAGGCCGCTTTTTATAAGGGGTTTGTCGCTTCGCATATTGAAGGAATGCACCAGCTGCGACATGGAAAGCACGGTAAAGCAAAGCGTGCCAGCGACCTCGGTGCTGCCGTAAAACCTTTGCCCTATGCAGTAGGCGGTAAGCGACAGCGCGCCGATAAGCAGCCCCTCTGCGGCGATTTTAAAGCCCGTGTTGCCGGAGAACAGCCCGTCGGACGCCTTCAAGGGCTGCCTTTCCATAAGGTCGCCGCTTGCCTTTTCCATCCCCAGTGATATTGCGGGGAGCGAGTCGGTGACGAGGTTCACCCACAGAAGCTGTATCGCCGTAAGCGGCGAGCCGAGCCCTGCCGCCATTGCCGCGAAGACGGTGAGTATCTCGCCTATGTTGCAGGAAAGAAGGAAGCGCACGCTTCGCCTGATGTTTTCGTATATGCCCCTGCCGTGGCGAACAGCTTCAACTATCGTTGCGAAGTTGTCGTCCGTAAGCACTATATCCGCCGCCTCGCGCGCGACGTCGGTTCCGCAGCCGCCCATGGCGCAGCCGATGTCCGCCTTTTTAAGCGCCGGCGCGTCGTTCACGCCGTCGCCGGTCATTGCCACGACAAGGCCGGCGTTTTTGTACGCCTCCACTATCTTTACCTTGAACTCCGGCGTTGCCCTTGCGAAAACGCAGGCGCTTCGTATGGCGGCTTCCCTTTCGTTTTCGGGAAGCGCTTTTATCTCCGCTTCCGTGTATGCGCCCTCTCCTTCCTTCCATATTCCGACGGAGCGCGCCACGGATATGGCGGTGTCCTTGTGGTCGCCGGTTATCATGACCGGCTTTATGCCGGCGCGGCGGCACATCGCAACGGCGTCCGCCGCCTCCGGGCGCGGTGGGTCCTTCATACCGGCAAGGCAGGCGAAGCGGTAGACAAGGCTGCCGTCGAAGGCGTCCTTCGGCACCGTTCCGCTGTCGGCATAGGCAAAGCCGAGCACGCGAAGCCCCTTTTTAGCCATCGCCTCCGCTTCGGAAAGGTACCTTCCCGCGCCGCCGGCGCAGTATTTTGCTATCACGTCCGGTGCGCCCTTTACTATCACCCTGTAGACGCTCCCCATGCGGTGCACCGTGGCCATGCGCTTTGTCTCGGAGGAAAACGGAAACTCCGCCACGCGCGGGTATTCCGCCTCCGCCTCTGCGGGGTTTACGCCGAGGGAGCGCGCGTATTCGATAAGCGCGTTCTCCGTCGGGGACGAGCCGGCCGCGCAGAGCACCGAGAAAAGCTTAAGCTTTTCCCTGTCGCCGCTTGTCTCGGTCACGGTCATTCTGTTCAGGGTGAGCGTGCCGGTTTTGTCCGTGCATATCACGTTGGCGCAGCCGAGGGTTTCCACCGCAGGCAGCCGCTTGACCACGGCGCGGCGCTTTGCAAGGCGCTGCACGCCTATGGAAAGCACCACGGTTACAATGGCAGGCAGCCCCTCCGGTATTGCCGCCACGGCAAGGCTTACGGAGGTCATGAACATGTCAATGGGCGGCATCTTCCTCACCAGCGCAAAGGCGAAGATCGCGGCGCATATGAGAAGCGCAATGTTGCCAAGCATGCCGCCCGTTTTGGCAAGCCGCTTTTGAAGTGGGGTCTTGTCCTGCTTTGTGCCGCTTAGCAGGTCGGCTATCCTGCCGACCTCGCTGTCCTTGCCGACAGCCGTTACCGCAAAGCTTCCGTGACCGCCGGTGACCGCGGTGGAGCCGAAGACCATGTTTTTCATCTCCGCCGTGTGTGCAGCTGCTCCGACTTCGGCAAGCGCGTCCTTTTCCGCGCCCTCTGCCTCCCCGGTAAGCACCGATTCGTCGGTGAAAAGCCCCTCTGAGCTTATAAGCCTTCCGTCGGCGGGCACAAAGTCGCCCTTTTCAAGCAGAACCACGTCGCCGACGACGATGTCCTCGCTTTTGACGCGCGTCCTTCTGCCGCCGCGAAGGACGGTGCTTTCCGGCATGGAAAGCGCTTTTAAGGCCTCTATCGCCTTTTCGGCCTTGCTCTCCTGTATTACGCCGTAGACGGCGTTGACGGCCACTATAAGCAGGATTATAAGGCTGTCGGCGCTGCTCTCCCCCGTCGCCGCCGATATTGCAAACGACACGCCCGACGCAGCCAGAAGTATTATTATCATCTTGTCGGAAAGCTGCGAGAGAAAGCGCTTTATAAGCGAAACCTTCTTCTGCTTTGAGAACGCGTTCTTTCCGTTTGCCTTAAGCCTTTTTTCCGCCTCCTCGGGCGTAAGCCCCGTTTTTCGGCTGTCTAAGGCCTTGAGGACTTCCTTAACGCTTTTGCTTTGCCAGTTCAATTATATCTCTCCTTTTTTTGTGTAGCAGATACAGGTTGGGGAATATCATAAGCGCGCCCCAGATGTCGGCGGCCGCAAAGGCCTCGCCCTCCGGGAGCAGCGCGCCCGCAAAGGCGCCCGCAGTGACCGCAAGCCTGAATATTTTTACGGCCGCGCCGCCGTGCGGGCTGAGATAGCGGACCGCCTCCTCGCCGTAAAAGCACCAGCTTACAATGGCGGCAAAGGCAAAAACGCTTATCGCCGCGAAGTAAAACGCCCTTCCGTAGACGCCGAAGGCGGAGGAAAACACCGAAAGGACGCTTGTCTTCCCCGTGCAGAGGACGCAAAGCGCCGTAAGCGTGCTTACGACGAAGCTGTCTATTATGACCTCCGCCGCGCCCCAAAGGCCGCAGATGTGCGAATCCTTTTCGTTACCCGCGCAGTAGGATATGGGCGACGAGCCCATGCCCGCCTCGTTGCTGAAGGTCCCGCGCGTGCAGCCGACGCGCATCATCGCCGTAAGGGCTATGCCGCCAAGCGCCGGGCGAAGACCGAAAGCCTCCGAAAATATGCGGGCAAGTGTATCGGGCAGCGCATGGGCGTTTACGAAAAGCACGTACAGGCACAAAAGCACGTAGGACGCGGAGGCAAGCGGCAAAGCCACGCTGTTAAACCCCGCGATAAGGCGCCTTCCGCCGGATATGACGGCGCCGACAGATACGGCGGCAATGCAGGCGACGGCAAGGCTTTTGCCCCTTCCGCCGGAGAGGGCGTCCGCCAGTGCACCGGCCTGAACGACGCTTCCGCCTGCGGCTGCAGACGCGGCCGTGAGCAGCGCAAAGGCGGCGGCAAGGCGGCGCTTGCCCATCGCTTTAAGGCAGTACATCGCCCCGCCGGAAAAGCCGCGCGGGGTTGACACGCGCATGCTGTGGGCAACTGCCGTTTCCGCGTATTTGAGCCCTATGCCTAGGAAGGAGCAGACCCACATCCAAAAGATGCTTCCTGCGCCGCCGAAGCTTATTGAAAGCGCTATCCCGCTTATGCTGCCGACGCCTACTGTGCCGCCGAGGGCTGTGAACAGCGCAGACAGGGGAGAAAGGCTTCCGCCGCTTCCCTTCCCGCCCGGAGCAAAAAAGGTCTTTGTAAAGGCCGAGGCAAGCATCCGCGGGCGGAAAAAGCCCAGCCTTGCCGTGAAATACAGCCCGAAGGCAGAAAGCAGGGCTACCGTAGGCACACCCCAAAGCATATCTCTTGTGAAAATCAAAAACCGCATACGGCACTTCCTTTGTGAAATGTATATGCCGGCTGCCGTGCGAAAATTAAAAAAATGCAAAAAAGGCTTGCAAAGGAGGGCGAAACTTGGTAGAATGTTATTGACAAACGCGGGGAGGTATTGCCATGCAGGAGTTTTTCTTCAGCGAGGCCAAAAAGGGCTATAACAAGCAGGAGGTCGAGGCGTTCTTAAAGCGCGTAAGCGACGAGAATCTTGCGGCCTTGCAGGCAAAGGAGGACGAGTACAAGCGGCTTCTTAACAGGGTCGAGGCAATGAAGGCGGAGCACGAAGGCCGCATTCGCGAGCTTGAGGACGCGCTTGCCGAGAAGACGGCGAAGTGCGAGGAAAGCGCCGCCAAATACGACGAGCTTTGCGCAAAGATGGGGGAAAAGCTTTTGTTTGCGGAAAGCGAGGCGGCAAGGATAAAGCGCGAGGCGGAGGACGCAAAGGCGCGCATAGAGGCGGAGGCTTCCGAAAAGGCGGAGCAAACCCTTGCGGCGATAGGCGCGAAGGCGAGGGAGGACGCGGCGGCGGTGCTTCGCGCTGCGGACATACTTAAGCAGAAGAGCGCGCTTATTAACTCCGGGCTGGAGCAGACGAAGAGGATCCTTGAGGACGCGATTTCTCAGATTGAAAAGGCGGTTAGAAATGATAAGGCTTGACACGGCGGATATCAAAAAGACGGCAAAGGAGCTTAAGGCCGGGGACGAGGTGCTTCTGTCCGGCACGGTGTACACCGCGCGCGACGCTGCGCATAAGCTTATTTCCGGGCTTCTTGCCGAGGGGAAGGAGCTTCCCTTCCCGCTTGAGGGTGCGGTTATATACTACGCGGGGCCTACGCAGACGCCGAGGGGCGCGGTGTGCGGCTCCTTCGGGCCGACGACCTCCGGCCGGATGGACGCCTTCACGCCCGAGCTTATTAAAAGGGGCGTTGCGGCCACTATAGGAAAGGGCGGCAGGAGCGCCGCCGTGACGGAGGCAATAGTAAAGTACGGCAGCCCGTATTTTGCGGCGCTTGGCGGCGCCGGCGCGCTTGCCGCAAGCTGCATTGCGGCCTGCGAGGTCATAGGCTTTGAGCACCTTGGGTGCGAGTCCGTAAAGAGGCTTGTGTTCAGGGATTTTCCGCTTTACGTCGCAACCGACGTATATGGCGGCAATATTTACGATTTGAAGGGAGAGAGCTGAGCAATGGAAGAAAAAGAGCTTTTAAAGGCGGTTGAGGAATACATAGTATCCAAAAGGGGCGAGTACGAGCGCGACCTTGACAGCCTCGTAAGCATCGAAAGCGTCGGGTGCGAGCCGAACGGCGCGCACGTCTTCGGCGACGGGAGCGCGGCGGCTATAGACAAGATACTTGAAATAGGAAAGGGATACGGCTTTAAAACCGAAAACCACGACTACTACTGCGCAAGCATAGTGTACGGAGAGAGCGAGGAGGAGCTTGGCATAGTTGCGCATGTCGACGTCGTCCCCGCCGGCGACGGGTGGAGCTATCCGCCCTACAGGCTGACGAAGGAAAACGGCCTGCTTATCGGCAGGGGCACCGAGGACGACAAGGGGCCGGCGGTTGCCGCGCTTTACGCTATGCGCTTCCTTAAGGACAAGGGCGTAAAGCTTCCGTTCTCTGTGCGTCTTATTTTGGGCGGCGACGAGGAAAGAGGGATGAACGACCTTCCTCACTTTTTAAAGTCGCATAAAGCGCCCTTCTTCTCCTTCACGCCGGACAGCGAGTTTCCCGTTTGCTGCGGCGAAAAGGGCATAGGCAAGATGAACATACGCTTCGACTGCGGGCTTGACAGGATAGAGACGGTAAGCGGCGGCACGGTTACAAACGCCGTCGCCGGGAAGGCGCTTGCTGTGGTGAAGGACGTGGCAGACGGCTCGCTTCCCGCCGCAGAGGGCATAACCGTAAGGTATGCAGACGGGAAGGCTGTGGTTTCCGCAGAGGGCAAGACGGCGCACGCCGCCATGCCGGAGGACGGCGTCAACGCGATAAGCGTGCTGGCCGCCTACCTTGCCGAGAACCTCACCTTCGGAGAGGGAGAGGCGAAGATGCTTGCCTTCCTCCGCGATATATGCGGCGACTTTACGGGGAAGAAGCTTGGCATAGAACAGCACGACGACCTCATGGAGGATCTTACCTGCGTCGGCGGGCTTCTTACCACAGCGCACGGGAAGGCTGTGCAGAACTTCAACGTCCGCTTCCCTATTGTCGGCAGCTGGGGAAAGATAACCGCGGCTGCGGCGGAAACGGCCGCAAGGTACGGCGGCGTTCTTGAAAGCGAAAGCCACAGCGAGGGCTACAGCTTCAGCCCCGAAAAGCCGGAGATTGCGGCTCTTACCGCAGCCTGCGAGGCCGTTACGGGCGAGGAAAGCAAGCCCTACACCATGGGCGGCGGCACCTACGCAAGGAGCTTCCCGAACACCGTGGCCTTCGGGGCTACGCTTTCAAAGCACCGCGGGCTTTTGGGCGAGGGGCGCGGCAAGGCGCACGACAGGGACGAGTATTTAAGCGTTGCGGAGTTTGAAAGCGCTGTGAAAATCTTCGTCCTCTCCGCCATTAACATCGCAAGGCTTAAGGAAGAAAAATAAACCGTTAGGGCATACACAAAAGGCACGCTGCCAAACTCGGCAGCGTGCCTTTTCCGTTTTATAAAGAAAGCGTGCGCAGAAGGCCGGGGCTATTTTTTAAGCCTGTTTATGACCTCAAGCACAAGCAAAACGTCGCTTTCCTCCAGCCGTTTAAGACCTTCAAGCGCCTCGCTTATCAAATTGGGGCAGTCGTTCCCCTCGTCGAAAAACTGCGCCGGGGTTATGCCGAAATAGTCGCATATAGCGAAAAACTCCTTCATGGGCGGAAGCGCCTTCCCCGAAGAAATGTTGTACACATACCCTCTGCTGTGACCGAGGTCGTAGCTCATCTTGTACTCTGAAACGCCCTTTTTAAGCCGCAGACCGGTTATCCTGTCCCTTACGAACTTTTCGTCTGTCATTTTTCTCACCTCAAAACAATGATAGACGTTTTTCTATATGCACCTGCATAAAAATATTTGTTGTTTTTGTTGACACGTCTAAAAATATATGTTATAATATGCCGAAAGAGGGAGATATTTTAAAAAAATTCCCGAAAACAACAAAAATTTGTGACATTAATGGAGGCAAACAACAATGAAGTACTGTACGCACTGCGGCGCCGAGATTGACGACAATGCCGTTATCTGCCTCAACTGCGGCTGCGCTGTCAATCAACCGCGACAGCCCTTGTACGCCTATACAGACGACAGTGTAAGCGTTGGCCTTGTAATTCTCTCGGTACTCATTCCGTTGTTCGGTATAATCTACTGGGCGGTCAAGTCCAAGGAATGCCCCAAGCGTTCGCGTGCCTGCGGCATTGCCGGGATTATCTCCTGGGTGGCAAGCATTGTCATCGCAGTAATAATTTATGTAAGTGTCTTTTCAAGCGTCTATTCAAGCGTCTATTCGTATATGTATTAAGCACTTTTTAGTATATTGCTGCGTTTTTCCTTTAAAATTTGCGCAGCCTGCACCTGCCCGAGGTGCGGGTTGTAAAAGCCGTCGGGGTTTTGCAGGGGGCGGCAGCGCAAAAAAATCAGTGCCGATGCGGCGGATTCCGCCCGTAAAGCATAAAAATGTATGATTGAAAGGAGGAAAACCATGAAATTCTGTTCCAACTGCGGCAACCAAATCGACGATAACGCAGTTATCTGCGTGAAGTGTGGCTGTGCCGTTCAGCAGCAACCGCAGCAGCCTATGCAGGGCTATGTGGAGGACAAGGTAAGCGTTGGTCTTGTAATTCTCGCAATACTTATCCCCCTGTTCGGCATGATCTACTGGCCGGTCAAGCACAGGGAATGCCCCAACCGTGCGCGCGCATGCGGTATCGCCGGTATTGTTGCTTGGGTTATCTATTTAGTAATTTCTCTCAGCATAGTTTAAAAACTGCTCGATAAAAGCACACAAAAAGGCATGCTTCCGAAATACGGCAGCATGCCTTTCCTTTTTTTGTTAGGTTTTACTTTGTTCGGTTAGGCGGCAGTTCTACGACTGCTGTTTCTTTTTCTTTGCTACGAATGCGAAGACGAGAGCAAGGGCGATGGCGACAACGGCCACGGCGACAACGGCTATGATGACCGCGGGCTTCGGCCCGTTTTTGCCGCCGTCATTTTCTGCGTCGCGGCTTTCTACGCTGCTTTCCGAAGACGCCGTGCCGACCGAGAATTCCGCGCTCTCGTCGGCGGAGGACGCTTCGTCAAGCGTGCTGTCGTCGGCAGAGGTTGAAGATTCCGCAGACTCTTCGCTGCTTTCCGCGCTGTCCTCGGAGCCGCTTGGCTCCTCGGAGGATGTCTCGCTGCTCTCTGCCGCGCTGCTTTCTTCTGCGCTGCTTTCGGCGACACTGCCTTCGGCGACGCTGCTTTCGTCGGGCTTGCTCTCTACCGGCTCGTTCGTGATATTTATATTTATCCTTGCGCCGTTAGCGGTGTAATTGTCGGTCTCGACGCCCGTAACGAGGAAGATAAGATCCCTGCCTGCGGGGTCGTTCTCCACTGCGACAAACGCCTCGCCCGTCTTATCGGCCGAAAACGTGACCTTGTAGCCAAGCTGCTTGCTCTCCTTGACCCAGTAAGCCGAATTTTCGACAGCGTCGTCGACATCCGGAAGCGAGCGCAGGTAATAGGGGTACTCGTCAAAAGCGGTCTTGCCCAAGAACAGCCCATTATCTCCCCAGGCGGCCGGGAAAACACAGTCGACAGACCGGATAGTAAGCCTGTCCCTGTCGTAGGAAAGCGGAAGGTCATTGCCTATGACGCCGTTTGCGGCAGTGATGTTCTCCACATAAATCTCGACCGTAAAGTTGCTACCGACCTGAACGGTCTCGTCCGCATAAATCCCTATATCCGCAATGGGGGTGTCGACATTGTTCTCTGCCGAAACGGCAAGCGAAAATGCCGAAAGCAAAACGGCAAGGCACAAAAGTGCCGAAGCTATACATCTTTTCATCGTTTTTTCTGCACGGCTTTGCCGGAACGAGGGCAAAGCGCTCCTTTCCGCGTAAATACGCTGTTCATTATTATACAGTAACGGCGCGGCTTTGTCAAGCTTAGGGTGTTTTTAGGAAGCTTTACTTGGTATTTTCATTCAAACCCAAAAGCGTGTCAACGGCGTTGCGCATACCGTCCTTCTCGCGGTATGCACGCACAAGCCGCCATTCGTGCTCCGACAGGTCATCGTCGCTTAAATGCACATCCAAAAGCTCGCTTGGCGACACCGAAAGCGCAACGCAAAGCTTGACCAAAATATCTGCATCCGGCCTGTTTACGCCCTGCTCCCAATTTGAGACACGGCTGTTTGTAACCCCAATGCGCCGCGCAAGCTCTTTCTGGCTTATGCCAATATTCTCGCGGTACTTCCGTATTCTGTTGCCTATACTGTATCGCATCTCTTTCAAAGCCTTCACCTCGCCATTATCATTATACACGTTAAACGCGAAAAAGTAAATAGAAATTCAAGTTTTTCTGTAGAAGAAGGTGTCGGTGTGAAGGTATACGAAAAGGTTAAGGCTTATATTAACACCAACGGCCTGAAGCAGGCTGCGGTTGCCGGCAAGTCCGGCTTTTCGGCTGTGACTTTCAACGCCATAATGAACGGGAGGAGAAAGCTTTACGCGGACGATCTGCGTGCTATTTGCCTTGCTCTTAACGTGAATCCGGAGGTATTCATTTCCGTGGAGGAGGAAAACCTTCCCAAGCGTTAAGCGCGGATACGCCGTTTTTGTGCTTTTTCTGTCTGTTCTAAGCATTCTACGGGAAAATTTAAAAATTTAAGGAGGATACGAAAATGTTTTGTCCGAATTGCGGAAAGGAGACGGACGCAAAGGGTAAGGTCTGTGTCCACTGCGGCAAGCCGATTGGAGGAAACGGCAAGTCGTTTACGGACACGGTCAAGCAGACCGTTTCAAAGCTTGGCAAGAAGCAGAAGATCGGCATAGTGGCCGGGCTTGTTGCGGTTATTGCGCTTATAGTGTTCCTGGCGGTGTACAACGGCGCGGAGGCGAAGATGAACCGCGCGATATCGAAGGGCAACATAAGCGAAGCAATACAAATTTACGCGGAGGATCTGAACGGAGACAGGCTGTCGCAGAAGTCGCTTGACGGTTTGAAGAAGGCCGCAGACTCTGCTGCAAGCAGCTATGAAAGCGGTTCCTACACCTACGACAGGGCCGACGCGGTTATAGACAGCATAGAGGAGCTTGTACTTCGCTCTTACGGGGTGTATTCCGGCTCTTCCTCGTCGTCAAGCCTTTCCGACCTGTTAAACGGAATGTATTCGTCGGTTGCGAACAGCGCAGAGGCGAGACAGACGGTAAGAGATGTCACCGGCGAGGCGGCTGACAAAATAGACGTGATACACAACTGCGACCAGTACATAGAAAAAGCGGAAAAATACATGCAGGATAAAGAGTACAGCGACGCTATAGATATGTACAACAGGGCCATAGAGGCCTACGAAAGCAGCGAAAAGGCTGCGGAAGGGCTTGCGGCTGCGATTGACGCATACCGTTCCGACAAGATCGAAGAGGCAACCAAGCTTGCCGCAGACGGCGACTGGGACGACGCCATTTCCCTGCTTGAAAGGGCTTTGGAGGAGTTCGAGTCCGACGCGACCCTTAAGGCCGCCTACGACAACCTTGTGAACACAAGGCCTATGTCGCTTTCCAATATTGTGACGGTTTCGAGCGACAACGCATGGAACGACGAGGGAGATGTGAACGATCGCTACGGTGCGACGTATGACGGAGCTGCAGTTTACCGCTGCGACAGCTTTGCGCTTTACAACCTCGACGGCAAGTACAAGACCCTTAAGGCGACAGCCTTTGTTTCCACCGATTCCGATAGGGATTTGGACATAACGCTCACCGTCTACACGGACGACAAGGTTGCGTACAAAAAAGAGCACATAAGCGAGGAGACAAAGCCCTTTGAAATCTCCGTAGACGTCACCGGCGCAAGCACGCTTCGCATAGTTGCGGAGAAGGCGGAGGGCGGAAGAGCCTGCCTTTGCCTGGGCGCGTCCTCCTTTGAGAGGGCAGCCTCCGCACCGGAAAGTTCAGAGGCGGCGGAATGAAGCGCGCGGTGCTTGCATTTTTCGCCTTGCTTATGACAGCGGCATTTATATTTAAAAAAATAAGAGGAGACGGCAAATGAAAAGAGTGACTGCGCTTGCTTTGGCGCTATTTACGGTACTTGCGCTTTTTTGCGGCTGCTCCGCCAAAAGCGACGAGGAGCTTATCAAAGACAGAATCAACAGCTTTATGAAGGCCTACAACTCCGGCGATATGGACGGCGTGTCCGATTCGCTTTGCTCGGAGACGAGGGCTGCGACAAAGGCTATCTTCAGCATGGCGGAGGCCATGGGCGGCATGCTTGGCATGGACGGCGTCAGCCTTTCGGATCTGTTCAGCCTCGGCGTTGCCATAGCCGGCGACGACGTGCTTGACGTAGCCATAGGCAATATAGACATAACCGATGAAGAGAACGCAACGGTTGACACCACGCTGTCATTAAGCTACGGTGATCTCGTAGAGAAAACGGATTACAGTATAAGCTTCGTCATGGTCAAAGAAGATGACGATTGGTTTATAAAAAACATGATTCAAAAATAAAAGGAGGAAAAACAAAAAATGTTTTGCAAAAAATGCGGAAATCAATTAGGCGAGAACGAGCCCTTCTGCCCTAAGTGCGGCACTAAGGTGGGGCAGTCCGGCAACGGTGCGGTTCAGTTGGACGCCATCAAGGACAAAGCGGGTCAGGTCACCTCTAAGGCGCTTAACTCCGCTAATTCTCTCGGCAAGAACGCGCCGCTTCTGTTTATAACAATCGGCACGCTTATTCTCAGCTTCATTCTCTCGTTTACCAAGCTGCTTAAGTACGACTTTGGAATTTTGGGTTATTTTACCAGCGATTTACCCCAGCTCAACAGCTTTGGCGGAGTATCAAGCATATGGGCTGTATTCCATTCGATACTTTATATCGCAGCCATCATAGTGGTTATATTCCCGTTTTTTACCACAAAAATTTGGAACCCCGGACGTTTTGCGCTTCAGATAGTGACAGGCTTTATCACTCTGCTAAGCTTCTTAATTCTGTACGGTGTGCAGGAGGGTGTCGCCTCTGATGCCTGCAGCATAAGCTTTGCGGGTTGGCTGTTCCTTCTCTCCACTATCGCCATGTTGGTGCTGTCATTTATCATGATTTCCCACACGAAACGCGGCAAAAGAGCGCGTGAGCAGGAAGAGATGGCAAAGGCGATTCTTGCAGCACAAAACAGCCGTCAGGACTAATCTGTGCGGGTGCGCTTTTAAAAAACGTTTGATTATCCCCACCGGGTATAAGGGCAAAAAGGTCGCTGCAAATCGGCGCTTTTGTGTGCGGTGCCGCTGCTTCGGCTGCATGTTTTCCCTTTATATGCGGAGTTAATCTCGACAAGGCCGGCAATGCGAAAAGCTTGCCGGCCTTGGTTTTTCTTTTTCGGTCACGGTTTTTGTTTGTTGCGGTGGCTTCAATTACCGCATCTGCTGTGTCTCTTTCTACACGTCCTGTTCCGTTTTACGGTTAACCGGCGGCAATATCATCGATTTTTCGTCATGAAAGTATTGACTTTGCGGTTTTGCTGTGATAAAATGTGCGAGGTTGGGTTTTTCTGTAGAAGAAAGCGCAATACACGCAGCATCACATTAAAAATAGGGGGAGAGAAAAAGATGAAAACAAGGATTACGGCACTTGCTTTGGCGCTTTTGACGGTGCTTGCGCTGCTTTGCAGCTGCGCCGCGGAAAAAAGCGACGAGGAGCTTATCAGGGACAGAATTGACAGCTTTATGAAGGCGTACAACTCCGGCGATATGGACGGCGTGTTTGAGTCGCTTGACACGAAGACGAGGAATGCGACAAAGGCGATCTTCAGCATGGCGGAGGCAATGGGCGGCATGCTTGGCATGGACGGCGTGAGCCTTTCCGATTTGTTCAGCCTCAGCGTTGCCGTAGCAGGCGACGACGTGCTTGACGTGACCGTAAGCAACATAAACATAACCGACGGGGAAAATGCGACGGTTGAAACTACGCTGTCGTTAGGCTACGGCGATCTCGTAAGCGAAACGGATTACAGTATAACCTTTGCCATGGTCAAAGAGGATGGCGATTGGTTTATAAGCAACATGATCGAGAAATAGCCTGCCCCTTCGGGAGCAAAACGGCCGCCGCAGGCAGGGCGCTTGGTGCCCGGTGCACGCCGCTTCGGCTGCACGGTTTTCCTTACATGCGAATTTAGCCACAGCAAAGCCGGCGTCTGTTTCATGCCTGCCCGGTTTTTCCTATATGCAAATTTAGTTCGGGCAAGCCCAGCAAGGCGAAAGGCTTGCCGGCTTTTTGTTTGCCCTTCGCAACAGCTGTGCGACGTCTTTTTGCCCTCTCCCGCCTCCGAAGGCACCGCCACTTCCCTGCCACTCTAAGGCGTCGCTGCGGTTTTGACCCGGCAAATCCGGCGTCTGTTTCATGCCTGCCCGTTTTTTCCTATATGCAAATTTAGTTCGGGCAAAGCCGGCAAGGCGAAAGACTTGCCGGCTTTTGGTTTGCCCTTCGTAACAGCTGTGCGACGTCTTTTTGCCCTCTCCCGCCTCCGAAGTCGCCGCCGATTTTGCTGCCACTTTAAGTCGCCGCTGCGGTTTTAACCCGGCAAATCCGGCTCTGTTTCATGCCTGCCCGAGCGCGGCCGAAAAAGACTGTATAATTTTTAAAAAAGGGCTTGAAAAAACAAAAGTTTAATGCTATTATATAATTCGGCAGCTGCAGCAGGAAGCAAAATGCCTTCTTTTGCAGTGCCGCATATACGGAGAGGTATCGAAGTGGTCATAACGGGGCTGACTCGAAATGGTTGACTTCTGTGTCAGCTTTGTCCACCCGAAAATCCCCATTTTACGGGGCTTTTGCTCAGTTCAAAAATTGAATATTTTGCTGTTCTGTCCTGCTGTTCTGCCTTTCGGTTTTTCGCAGAATTTCAGGCTCAACAATACACGGAGAGTTGTCCGAGTGGTCGAAGGTGCAGCACTCGAAATGCTGTGTTCCCTTAAGGAACCTAGGGTTCGAATCCCTAACTCTCCGCCAAAAAGTCCAGTAACCATGCGGGTTTCTGGACTTTTTCCTTTTCTGGCAAAGCGTTTTCAGAGCACCGCATTTTTAGGGCAGAACAACATTTTATTCTTCGGATTTTTCATTGGCCACTTCCGATTCTTCGGTCAGGTCGCTCCATTTGCTTTTGAAGTCCCCGGCCTCTGGCAGCGGCATTCCGCTCACCATCGCCTGCGCCGAGGAAAGCTTCGAGGAATAGTCCAGATGCGCGTAGATATTGGCGGTGGTGCTGAAATCCGAGTGACCAAGCCACTCCTGAATCTGCTTGAGGGGGACGTCGTTGGCAAGCAAGAGGCTGGCGCAGCTGTGGCGAAGATCGTGAAAGCGCATTTTCCGCAGCCCGTGGCGCTGAACAAAAGCAGGAAATTGCGAGGTCAGATAATCCGGCTTCATGCGTTCGCCCAGTTCATCTACGAAAACATAACCGTCGTATTTGTAATTGTAGCAGTTCCCACAGACCTTTTTGTTCAGCTCCTGCGCCTCTTTTACTTGCAGGAAGTATTCCCGAAAGCTGCCGACCAGCGGCAGGGTGCGCATACTGGATTTTGTTTTAGCCGAGTCCTGCTCGATGATCTGCGTTTTTCCGTTTAACTGAACGGAAGTCACGGTGCGCTTGATCGTGATTGCGCCTCGCTCAAAGTCGATAGCGTCCCATTTAAGACCGCACACCTCCCCACGCCGCAAACCGTAGAAGGCGGCTACCAGAACCGGCAGCTCCAGCTTAGTGCCCTTGATGACCATGAACAGCTTTTGCAGCTCCGCCGCATCGAGAAACACCGGCTGAAAATCGTTCTTTTTCGGCCTGTCCACCTTCATTGCCACGTTCTGCGTTACCAGATCGGTTTTCAGTGCGTATTTCAGCGCCTGATGAATGACGGCGTGGTAGTGGATCACGGAGTTAGGCTTGACGGTTTTCAGCTTCTCCGTGTAGAATTGCTGAATGTGCCGAGCCTCCAAGCCCCGCAGGGTGTATCCCTTCTTGCGAAAATACGGTTCAATCGTGCGCTTGACCATGGATTCATACGATGAAAAGGTTGCGATTTTAATGCGCACCTTCACGATTTCCAGCCATTGCAGCAGATAATCCGCAAAGGGCATGTCCGAATTTAAGTCCTCCACCTCCTTCGGCGGCTCGTAAGTACTGCGAATGCGGGCAAGCTCCGCCTCCGCCTTTCGTTTGTTTCCCTTTTCGGGAAGTCCCGTCGAGATCCACGGCCTGTGCCGCTTGCCGTTGACGTCGACGTAGCTGAGTACCACATAGTAGTACCCTTTTTTGGTTTCCAAGTGTCCTGATACCATCTTTTAACTCCTTTCTATTTTGGCAAACAGGACAGCTCACACCGACAAGAACAGTATACCTTGCCGGTGTGGGTTCTGCCACTGTGCGATTTTGTCTTTTGAAAACGCCGGACGGCTCGAATCTACCGGGCGTCCCGGTTTCGCTCCCGCTGACGCTTTAAGAGCTCCAAGCCCTTCAGAATATCCCGCTTGATCTGCTCGTCGGTGTAACGAGGCGGGAAAAATTCCTTGAAATCCTCCCGCCGGAAGCGCAGCTGCTCTGCCTGATTCGGCTTTTCCTCGCTCATCACGTCGTAAATGTCCTGAGCGCTGAGAACGCCCTCCTGCGCCATTTTCTTGAGGCGGATCGCCTGTGCGTGGGAAGGCGTGCAATCGTTCATAGTCATGGCATCGAGCAGTGTCTTCTGCTCCGCCGGTTCCAAATAGGAAAGCTCCACAGCGGGATTGAAGGCGATTTTCCCATCATCTACCATAGAAAGCAGTTCGGGGATTAAGTAAGTTAAGCGGATATATCGTTGAATTTGATTCCTACTTTCTCCAGCATCCAAAGCCACCCTTTCATCGCTTCTTATAAACTTCGTCCCAAGTTGGGACGAAGCTACACCCTGATGCTTCAGCGCCTCTAACTTCATCTTGTAGGCAAATGCCTTTTCACTGGGCAGGATGTGTTCCCGCTGCAAATTGGCGTCCACCATGGCGATCACCGCCTCGTCATCGGTCATTTCCCGGACGATCACCGGCATAGTCTCCATGCCCAGCGCCTGACACGCCGCCAGCCGCCGATGCCCGGAAACAAGCTCATACCCTCCATCCGGCAGGGGTCTCGCCAGCCCCGGGGTCAGGGTTCCGAAGCGCCGGATGCTCTCGATCATGCGCTCCATTTCCTCGCCGCTTTGCACCTTGAACGGGTGATCCTTGAAGGGGCGCAGTTCCTCAAGCGGAATCTCTTTTATCCTTTCGAGCTTTGCGTCGTCCCGCTCCTCCTGCGTGGAAAATAAATCGTCCAAGGTCGGTAAAGTAAAATCGGATTTTCTCTTTGTCATCGTTCGTAATCTCTCTTTCTTTGTTTTTTCGGAGCGTAAATTTCCTGCCGCATCCGCTCCTCAATGCGGATATTTTCTTTGATTTTAGGGTTGTCTTCTATCAGCCGCCCGGCGGTCTTGATGTCCCTTCGGAGCTCCGCAAGGACGGCGGTACAGTCGTTCCGCTTGGAAACGAGCGACGCCTTTTCCTCCGGCTCACGGCACCGGTCGATCTTCCGATAGAGGGTTTTTCGGTAATCGGTCAGGAGCTTGATTTCTTCCTCGCTTTTTCCGATGAACGCCTCCACGGAAGAAAGGTCATGCAGCTTTTGCTTGGAAATCAGCTGCACCTGTTGGGAATACCGGTCGATAAATCGCCACGCTTCCCGCATCTCCGGGGAGAGCGGTCGGTGTGGTTTGTTCTTCGGGATCACGCCCAACAGGTAGCAGTAATGCAGATACAACGCCCGCAGACCAGTCACTTTTTTTACGGTTCTGAAACTTCCTTTTAGCGGGAACTGCCGCCGTTGAATCGTCATGCCGAAGTCCTTTTTCCCGGTAAATTCCCCGTACAAGCGGTACGCCTCCTGCCAGTTGTTTCGCTGGTTCTCCAGCATTTTGGCATACAGCGATTCCCGGTCATAGGCTTCTCCGAGGCGGTATAATCGGGTGGCCTTTTGGCTGTTCACCGAGCGGATCGTGACGTATTTGTGATAGGGATTCAGGTCTATTACATAGCCTAAGCGCCGCATCACATAGCAGAAAGCCTTCTCGTTGGTGCTCATAGTCAGCGCCCTGTCGATGGCTTCCCGCATCAGATTGTACCGGGTCGGCTCGCCGTTTTTCTCGGCAAAGTAGAGCTTGCGGGGAGTCTTGCCCTTGGGATTTTTCAGCACCGTCAGCCCGTGTTCGGCGCACAATTCGTCGGAAAGATGGCGGAACTTCCAGTATGCGCCTTCGTTGCAGTTGAACTTTTTGCCGTCCCACATTCCCACGGCGTTCACCACAAAATGGTTGTGGTAGGTGCCGGTATTGAAGTGGGTGGCGACCAGCACCTGATACCGGTCGCTCCACATTCTCTGCGCCAACTCCACGCCGATCTGGTGGGCAAGCTGCGGGGAAACCTCGCCCGTTTTGAAGCTCTGGTAAGCGTGATAGGCGACGTTGCCGGTGGTCTTTCCGAAGCGCTCCTGCACGGCGATCATCTCCTCCGCCGCCGTTTCCGCCCGGCAATTTACCCCGGTGACGTACATGGTTTTTTCGTCCCCGATGACGGTTTTCTCATCGTTTTCGGCGTAGTGAAGAACGCTTTTCATCTCCGAAAATTCCGTCTTTTCGGGGTTTCTTGCGTATCCGACCACCCGCCCGATGCTGTCCTTTACCGGCCAGATTTTCGTCACTGCCACGGCATATCACCTGTCTTTTGGGAGCCTTCTTCGCCGCCGTTTAGGTCGTGATACGCTTCCAAAAGCAAGCGAACGGACTCCTCCAAGGCACGGTCGATCTCCGCTTCCCGCATCGTTTTTCGCCGGTC
>CANRAV010000010.1 GCA_947628695.1 uncultured Clostridia bacterium | reverse complement strand
AATTCTACCACATTTTCATTCTCACACTAAATGCAACTTCTAAATTGCACTGTTGCATTTACTTTGAGAATTTACTTTAGGCAAAAAATAACGAAAAAACGTCTTATCTGCTCTTGACAAGGGAACATTTAACGTGTATAATCAAAGAAGCAAATCGACACAACGAAAGGGGCGTATGCAAATGGAAGAAAATAAACTTTTTTTGGACGAAAATCTCGATGCCGAGGATGACGGTGTAGAGCTTTCTTTGGACGGTACCTCTCCCGAAGAGCTTGATCAGCTGTGGGATGACGCAGATGACGAGTTTGAAGTGTGCGCATCCAAAAAGGTCTGCGATCGAAAGAAGTGCATAATCGGCGCTGCCGTTGCAGCTGCAGTAATAGCTGTTGTCGGCTACATTATCTACCGCTGTATTAAGGCTTCACGCAAGGATTAAATGCGGCGCATAAAAAGCCCTGCCGGCTTCGCAGGGCTTTTTGTTTGTTCAAACGTATATTTTTCATTGACAAAGCCGACCCAAAGTAGTAAAATAATGGTGTTTATTCGTTAGTTGCTTCAATAACTTGTTTTTTTCCGAGAGGAAGGTTTGTAAAGATGTCGAAAACAAAAAGGCTTTCGTATCACGAGCATACGGGCTATTCAAAATATTACTACTATAAGCTTACGTTCTTTATGGGAATCGTTCTCGCTGTTCTTATCTTCCTGCCCTTTGTAATACAGGACGGCGGATATTTCATCTACTACGGCGATTTTAACGTTCAGCAGATTCCCTTCTCGCGCCACGGCGTTGATATGATACGTAACGGCGACATAGGCTGGGATTGGTACACAGACCTCGGTTCCAACTTTATGGGCGACTATTCGTTTTACATGACGACAAGCCCCTTCTTTTACATCATGTGTCTGTTCCCGGCGTCCTGGTCGGCCTACCTTATCGCTCCGATATACACGCTTAAGTTTGCGGTTGCCGCGCTTTGTGCCTACGCATATTTGAAGCGCTTTGTTAAAAAGCCGCTGCTTGCGGTTGCGGGCGCTTTGATGTACGCTTTCAGCGGTTTTCAGATTTACAACATCTTCTTCAACCATTTTCACGATTCCGTTGCGTTTTTCCCGCTTCTTCTGCTTGGCATAGAGGAGCTTATTCAAAACAACCGACGCGGCTTGTTCGCGTTTGCCGTTTTTCTGTGCGGAACCGTCAATTACTTCTTCTTCACCGGGGAAGTGGTTTTCTGCGTTATGTATTTCTTCTTCCGCTGCTCTTCCGGCTCGTTCAAGCTTAAAATGAAGAAGTTCTTGCGCCTTGTGTTTGAGGCTGCTATGGGCGTTCTTTTGTCCCTTGTGTTCCTCCTTCCTTCCATCATATCGATTCTCGGGAACAACCGTCTCAACAGGGAGTTTACCTCTCTCAAATCGGCGTTTCTGTGGACCACAAGCGGCAAGCTTTACACCAAGCGTTACGGCCACATTCTTCAAAGCCTCTTCTACCCGCCCGACATACCTTCAAGGCCGGAGTTCTTCGGCGGAAAAAGCCTTGACAAGGCTTTGCAGACGCACACAACGCGCTGGGCTTCCAATGCGGCGTGGGTTCCTCTGTTCGGCATGACCGGTGCGCTGACATATATTTGGAACAGACGCAACAGCTGGCTTTCACGCTTTATCATCTTCCTCGTTCTGTGTGCGCTTGTGCCGGTTTTGAACTCGCTTTTCTTCGCAGGCAACACATCCTACTACGCAAGATGGATGTTCATGCTTGTTATGATGCTTGTGCTTGCGACAATTGTTTCGCTTGACAGGAGCAATATACGCTGGAACGCCGGCATTATACTTACCGCAGTGTTCAGCTTTATGATTCTCGTTCCCTCTTTCATAAGCTGGAAGCAGGACGGCGACGTATGGGCGACAACGCGTTCCTCCTACCCCGTAAGGATCTTTATCTCGACGGTCATCTGCTTCGCGTGCATTGCACTGACGTACGTACTTGTTAAGTATTTCAGGGGCAAGAAGATATTTGAAAAGCTTGTTTTGGGCTGTCTATGCGTGATAATTGTCATTTACGCAGTTATACACATTTCTACCGGCAAGCAGCACTGCAGCGAGTCGTCCGTAAACTACCTGCTTAATTACTGTGTGGAGTCTTCGGTGACGATGAAGTCTTCAAATGACGAGCCGGATCCTGCCGATATAAAGGACGCTCCGCTGGACAACGTAGACGAACAGTTCTACAGGATGGACCTTTACAATAAGGACGGCAACACGCGCTCTCACATTGACAACTACGGTATTTTCTGGAAAATACCGTCGATACAGTGTTTCAACTCAACCGTTCCTTCCGCAATTCTCGACTTTTATCCGAAGGTTGACATTACAAGGAACGTCGCATCCCGTCCCGCAAACACCTATTACGGGCTTCGCGCCTTCCTTTCCGTGAAGTACTGCTTCGTGGAAAAGCGTCATATAAGCAAGTTTTCCATGGAGGGCTTTACAAAGGATCCCGTGTCCCAGCAGAACCGGCTTAGCGACGGCAGCTACGGGTTCAACGTTTACGAGAATGAGTACTACCTCCCCATGGGCTTCACTTACGAAGCGTTCATGACGGAAAGCGAGTTTGAAAAGATAGATAAGAAAAACAGGCACATTTACCTTTGCAGCTATCTCGTGGTTCCGGACGATATGGCGGATTACTACGCCGGCATCCTTCCGGAGGCAAAGCATGACGACGTCAAGGCTGCGGAGTTTCAGACTTATGCAGATTCGGTGAACGACCGTCTTAACGGCAGCGTTTGCGACAGCTTCGACTTTGATTCTTACGGCTTTAAGGCAACTATAAGCAGTGACAAGAAGCAGGTTGTGTTCTTCTCCGTTCCGTACAGCATAGAGAAGCTCCTGGGCATCCCCATGGGCGGCTGGAGCGCGAAGGTCAACGGCCAAAAGGTCGACATAAACAAGGTTTTCTACGGATTTATGGCTGTAGAGATACCGGCAGGCGAAAATACCGTTATAGAGTTTGAGTACATCACCCCGGGCAGAATCGTAGGTCTTGTAGCAACTCTGATAGGCATCGCTTTGCTTATCGGCTACACCGTGTACTTCCGCAAAAAGAAGATACCGAACGGCGACTATAAATTCATGACTGAAAGCTATTACGACGACCTCGGCTATCCCGGATATGAAAACGATGAACCGCTTTTTAAGTCGACCTTCGAGAAGATTGCAAGCTCGCTTAAATTTAAAAAGAGATAAATCGGCTTGTATATACAAATTTCGAATATTTTTCATTATAAGCTATTGACATATGACGTTGACTGTGGTACTATTTCTCTTAGAGGAGAATTATGTCGTTGTGCTTGTCAAATTTTATATGCGGAAAGAGGGTGTGTATGCGTTTATTGCAAGATGAGGTAACAGCATAAGTCGCCTACTATAAATTATGGAGGAATACACTTATGAAATGTAACTCGATTAGACTCAATAAGTTTCTCGCTATAGCATTGGCTCTTTTATTCGTTCTATCAAGTACAGCGTTTGCGACGGATGGTTCGGCAGCAGAACTTGAAAAAGATGTTTCTTATGATGTTCCAATTTCTGAAGATAGCCCTTCATATTCAGCTGACGACATGTCATATGACGACGAAATTACCGAAGACAATTTTTCTTCACTAACTGAAGAAGAAATCCCCGTGGACGATACTTTAGACTTTAACAATGCTCCTTCTGCAAGCATATCCGCTGTTGCAAGCAACATTATATCTATTGACAGAAGCAATATAGTAATGCCGCGGAACAGCAAAAAAACTGTTAAGTATAATATTTGATGATTTTCAACGAGAGGAGCTTAAAAAGTGAAAAAGAAATTGAAATACCTGGCAATACCTGCCGCGATTATTGTAAACTCTTTTCTTATGTGTGTGTTTTCACATTCAATATTTGAATTTGCCCCGTTTACACAGATTTATGGGGCGGTAAGAATAGTGATAAATGATCACACAACAATCGGAGCTGTCTGGATCTGCATACTCAGTGCAGTCATTTTGGCTGCAGCGTTTGCTCTTTCCGTTTACTCTGTCCGTCTTATTACAGCGCTTTTCAGGCGGCTTACTGTAAAAAAGCGCGCGATATTGACGTCTGCTTTAACGGCGTTTTTTCTCCTTTCCTGTGCCGCGCTGTATGCAGGGATACTAAACGGGATTTTTTCCGGCTATTTATTCGAAAGCTATAGGTTGGACTTAATCTGCAACATTTTCTTTATTTGCTTAAGCTGTTTGCTGTTTGCTGCAGCTTCCGGGCTTTATCAGCTTCTATCGTTTTGGAAGAAGAGAAGCGAAAAAAGCTTCAGGATATGCTGCACGGTCATTTGCCTCTCAGCGGCTTTGGCTTCTGTTTTTGTGGCAATTTCTTTCGTCATAAACGCTCAAAGAGATTCGAACAATTGGTACGGTGGTCATCGTATTTACCCTCTGTACGCCGGTATAGCTTTGTTCGCGGTGTTTGCACTTTTTTCCTGCTTGTACGCAGCAGTGTGCATAGTTCGAAAGAAGTCCGGCAAGACATGGGTTAAGTACTGTGCCGTCTGTCTGCTTGTATTTTCTTTTATCGTTCCGCTGTTTGCAGGTGCGACGCAGTACGACGGACCGATATACAGGTGTTATGACTACGGCGACGAGGCACCCGATTTTATGTACAACCCGGTTGACGTAGCGGCAATAAGTCTTGGCATGGTTCGTCTCGGTTATACAGACAAGTTATGGGTTTGCGCAAGACATCAAAGCAGCGGCAGAATTTTATACGTTGCAAGAGATGACGTCTACCATTACGACGATGACGGTATCTTCGGCGAAGGTGGAGAGTGCGAAATTCATTATAAAAACGGAATAAAGTATAATGTCATAGGCGAAGATATCATGGGCTTTCAGGTTTACGTGATGGAGCCGATTAACTGATTGCTTTCACCGCCCGTCGGTGCGCGGCAAATGCGCTTTAATTGAAAAATACAGCGTCCGTTTTTTCGGGCGCTGCTTTTTTCGCCGCTTGCAGAAAGTCCGCGTCCTGTGTATTTTTCATAACGCTGCGGCATTCCGCGGCGTTAATTTAATGTTAACAAAATGTTTTTTGCCGGTTCATTGCTTTTTTTCGGCAAACGATTATAATATGTTGGGTTTTGTTGGGGATATATAATAAACATGTAACGTTTATTTGCGCAAAACCTTCACTTTCCGCTTTTGTTCGGGCATTTCCGAATTTACCATACAAACATAATTTCTATGAGAGGTTTTTATGGAGCTACTTCTAATCATCGTTGTGTTTGCAGCGGTGCTTGCGCTTTCCTATGCCGCGTTCAGCTTCTTTAAGGTTAAGAAGATGGACGAAGGCACCGACAGGATGAAGGAAATTGCAGGCGCTATACGCGTCGGTGCAAACGCTTTTATCAATTACGAGCTGAAAATTATAGTTATCGTTGCGCTTATTATCGCCGCGCTGCTTGCCGTGTTTATATCCTGGCAGGCCGGCGTTGCCTTTATCATCGGCGCGACGATGAGCGAATGTGCCGGCTTTATCGGCATGAAGGTTGCAACCTATGCAAACGTTCGCGTTACCAACAAGGCGCGCACAACAAAAAGCCTTGGTCAGACCTTAAAGGTGGCATTCCGCGGCGGTTCCGTAATGGGGCTTTGCGTCGGCGGCTTTGCTTTGCTCGGTATTGTTATAGTTTACCTTGTTTTCGGTCTCGGCCTCGGGCAGCTCACTTCAATAACAGGGAACGGCGACTTTGAGGCGCACAACAGCATACTTCACATGATCGTCGGCGGCTACAACATGCCCACAACGTTTACCATGACGCTTTCGGGCTATGCACTTGGCTGCTCTGTTATAGCAATGTTCAACCGTGTCGGCGGCGGTATTTACACCAAGGCTGCGGATATGGGCGCAGACCTCGTCGGCAAGACGGAGGCGCATATACCGGAGGATGACCCCCGCAACCCCGCGACGATTGCGGACAACGTTGGCGACAACGTGGGCGACGTGGCAGGCCTCGGTTCCGACCTTTTGGAAAGCTATGTAAGCTCTATTCTTGCATCCGTTATTTTGGCCATAGAGCTTTTCTCGAAGAATGCGTTCAACAGGGAGCTTACGTTCGGCAACGTCAGCCTTATAGAAAAGCTTGCGTTTTTCCCCGTTATATTTGCCGGTATAGGCCTTATCGCCTGTGTAATCGGCGTTGCATCTCTGCTTATCAAGTCAAAGATTTCCGAAAACCCGCACAGAGAGCTTAATATGACCACGTGGATTTCCGCAGCAATTGCAATTATCGGCGTGTTTGCTTTAAGCTATTTCACCTTTGCAAACATCGGCGGCATGAAGGCAGAAGCCTTTGAGCAGATAGAGTTTAAAATAGGCTGGCTGTCGCCTGCAGTTGCCGCTGTCAGCGGTATAGTTGCCGGTATACTTGTCGGCATAATAGCAGAGCGTTACACAAGCAGCGACTATAAGCACACAAGGCGTGTTTCCGCAGCCTCCCTTGAAGGGCCGGCTCTTAACATAACTCAGGGTCTTGCGCTTGGTATGCGCTCCTGCATTGCTCCCTGCATTGTTCTCGGTGTTGCGATTTACGCCTCCTACAGCGTTTGCGGCATGTACGGCATTGCGCTTTCCGCGCTTGGTATGCTTTCCTTCGTCGCAGCAACCGTTTCAGTTGATACCTACGGCCCGATTTCCGACAATGCCGGCGGCATTGCCGAGATGAGCGACCTTGACGAAGACGTAAGAAAGATAACGGATAAGCTTGACTCTGTCGGCAACACCACCGCTGCCATAGGCAAGGGCTTTGCCATCGGTTCCGCTGCGCTTGCCGCACTTTCGATGATGTCCTCCTATCTGTTCGCCGCAAATCCCGGTCAGTACGAGTCATTTACCGAAACCGTGGTTGACGCCATTTCCCTTAACATAATCAACCCGCTTGCACTTGCAGGTGCAATTGTCGGTGCAGCACTTCCGTTCCTGTTCTCCGGCATGCTTATAGAGGCCGTTGCAAAAGCCGCACGCAAGATGGTTGAAGAAGTTAGACGCCAGTTCCGGGAAATAAAGGGCCTGCTTCAGGGCGAGGTTCTTCCCGATTACAAGACCTGCATAGAGATCTCTTCGAGGGGTTCTATTAAGGAAATGCGCATTCCCGCAGTTATGGCAATAGCCATTCCCGTCATATGCGGCTTCCTGTTTGGTGTACAGTTTGTAGCCGGGTTTCTTGTCGGTTCTACGCTTTCCGCAATTATGCTTGCCATCTTTACGGGCAACGCAGGCGGCGCCTGGGACAACGCGAAGAAGTATATAGAAGAAGGCGGGCTTGAGGGACACGGCAAGGGTTCCCCCGCACATGACGCAGCCGTTGTCGGCGACACCGTCGGCGACCCGCTTAAGGATACCGTCGGCCCCTGCCTTGACATATTTATCAAGATCATGTCGACTATAGCGCTTGTTACCGTTGTCGTTTTCCGCGACAATAACCTTTTAAGCCTTATAGGCCTTGCCTGATTAAAACGTAAAATTTACTGCCCCGTCGGAAAAGGCGGGGCAGTATTTCGTTCAGCCTTATTGACAAAAATAAAAAATTATACTATACTTCTTCACGTAGGGGGTGTGCATTATGAAAATCGGTGACGTGTGCGAAAGCAGCTGTACGGTATGCGCGGAAAACACGGCGAATTACGTAGGAAGCGGCAGCCTTGAGGTGTTCGCAACGCCTTCTCTTGCAGCCCTTGCGGAGAAGACCGCGTGCCTTCTTCTTACCTGGCAATGTGAAGAAGGGTGCACCACTGTCGGCACGGTTTTGAACATCTCGCATCTCGCGCCGACCCCGCCGGGGCTTGAGGTGCGGTGCGTCTGCAGGCTTACGGAGATTGACGGCAGAAGGCTTTGCTTTGAAATGGAGCTTTTCGACAGGCAGGGCAAGGTTGCAGAAGTACACCACGAAAGGTTTATTGTCAAAAGTGAATCCTTTATGAAAAAAGCTTTGGCAAGGAGAGGAGAAACAAATGGATAACACCGAAAGATTGCCTGAGGAAACACAAAATGCCGAGCTGTTCGACAACGCAGGCGGCGAAAAGACCTCTTTTGAATTCAGCCGCAAGGCTTCCAAGGAAGTTGCCATGGCGCAGAAAAAGTTCAAGTGGCGCTCTTTTTCCAACATAAGGATAATAGTCTATTCTTCGTTTTTGGTGGTGCTGCTTGCGTTTGCCGCTTTTTACCTGCGGTTCAGGGAGTATTACGTTGCAGCCCTTTCTATCGTTGCCGCGCTGTTTATGATTTATGTCCTCGCCTTCGGTCACAGGCTGTTTATAAGCGTCCTCGACGTTGACGACGAGGGAAAGGACGCAGATGTTCGCTGTAAAATATGCGAAAAGAATGTATATCTTTTGATCAACGGCAAGTACGAGCGCATCCCTTTTTCCGGGGTGAAAAGCGTAAAAAAGGCGAAGAAATACATCCTTCTCGAATTCAAAAATTCGGCGCTTTGCCCCAACGGAATTATGTTTGAAAGCAGCAGCGCGGATATAGAAAATGTGAAGCGGATGTTTGACGGAAAAAAAGAAAAATAAATGTTGTTTCGGCTATTGACAAAATAGTAAAAAATAAGTATATTTATCTTATAATTCACAAAACTAAAAGGAGAAAAAAGAGAATTGAACAATGTTCTTTTGCGTCTGAAAGACATATCTGTCAAATTTGACAATGAGCAGATTTTAGACAATGTGTCGCTTGAAATTTGTGACAAAGAATTTGTCACGCTTTTGGGTCCTTCCGGATGCGGAAAAACTACTACTCTTCGTATAATTGCGGGCTTTATCTCGCCGGATAAGGGAGAGGTGTATTTTGACAACGCGCTTATGAATAACGTTCCGCCGCATAAGCGACCGGTCAATACCATTTTTCAAAAATACGCTTTGTTTCCGAATTTAAACGTTTACGAGAATGTCGCCTTCGGCCTTCGTGTGAAAAAGGCGTCTGAGGATGAGATCAGGCGAACTGTGCACGATATGCTTTCGATGGTGAACCTGCTCGGCTTTGAGAAACGCGATATTTCCACTCTTTCCGGCGGTCAGCAGCAGCGCGTTGCTATCGCCAGGGCGCTGGCTGTCGGTCCGCGGGTTCTCCTTTTGGACGAGCCTTTGGGCGCTCTCGACCTTAAGCTCAGAAAGGATATGCAGGTCGAGCTTAAGAACATCCAGCAGCGCATGGGGATAACCTTTATTTACGTAACTCACGACCAGGAGGAAGCGCTGTCCATGTCCGACAGGGTTGTCGTTATGAACGACGGCGTTATACAGCAGATAGGCACGCCGGAGGACATATACAACGAGCCGATAAATGCCTTTGTAGCCGACTTTATTGGCGAAAGCAACATTGTAGACGGCGTTATGCTTGAGGACTACAAGGCTTCTTTTTCCGGCCATGTTTTCGAGTGTCTCGACAAGGGTTTCAAAAACGGCGAGGCGGTTGACGTTGTCGTCCGTCCGGAGGACGTGGACGTCGTATCTCCCGAAGAGGGCATGCTTAGGGGGATAGTAACGTCCGTTACATTTAAGGGTGTACACTTTGAAATAATTGTCGACATAGGCGGCTTCAAGTGGATGATTCAAACCACGGACTTCCAGCCTGTCGGCGCAAATATAGGGCTTTATATAGAGCCCGACGCGATACACATTATGAAAAAATCGGAGTATTCCGGTATATACGGGGACTACAGTTCTTACAGCGAGGATTTTGACAACCTTTCCAACGCTGGCGAGGAACTTGAAGATGAGTAGGCGCGGGGGCAGACACCTTCTGCAAAAGCTTATTTCCGCTCCGTACATTGTTTGGTCCGTGATTTTCGTCGTTTTTCCGCTGTTTATGGTGATATACTACACCTTTACTGACGGGAACGGCAAATTTACAATGTCCAATTTGGCGGAGCTGGGGACGTCGGAAAACGTCTCCGTCATGATGATATCAATTGCAATTGCGCTTATCGCAACGGTGGCATGCCTTGTGGTGGGGTACCCTTTGGCGTATCTCATTTCGAAGATGTCGAACTCCGGGCGAAACGCAATGATGCTTTTGATGATGCTTCCCATGTGGGTGAACTTTGTCATCCGCACCAACGCAATCTACATTTTAACAGAAGCGCTCGGGTTCAGCGAAACCTACACTGCTGCCGTTGTCGGTATGGTGTATAACTTCCTGCCATACATGGTGCTTCCGATTTACTCTGCGATTTCAAAGCTTGACAACAGCCTGTTCGAGGCTGCTTACGACCTTGGCTGTACGAAGTTCGCAGTGCTTAGGAAAGTGCTTTTCCCGCTAAGCATGCCGGGTGTAGTTTCCGGCATAACGATGGTGTTCGTCCCCTCGATTAGCACCTTCTACATTTCCCAAAAGCTTGGCGGCGGCATGTTCGCAACGGTCGGCGATAAGATCGAAGGCCTGTTCATGCTGACGAACAACTACAATTTGGGCTCTGCGTTCTCGATAATTCTTCTTGTTCTCATCATCATTTCGATGGCTATTATGAGCAAGTTTACCACCGACGATGACGAAGGGGGGCTGCTGTTATGATGAAAAGCAGGAAGGGCACCTTGCTTAATCTGTTTTATGTTGGGCTTGTGCTTTTGTTCCTCTATTCGCCGATAGCGCTTCTCATATACCGTTCGTTCGATTTCGGCGGAGATAACGTTTTTGCCGCATACAAGGATTTCTTTATGAATACCGCGGCAAAGGAAGCGCTTGAAAACTCAATAATAATTGCAATAATTTCCGCATGCGTGGCGACTGTTATCGGCACGGCTGCTGCGGTTGGCATCTCCAAATACAAAAGCAGAAGGGCAAAGTCGGCCGTTATGCTTATTACAAGCATACCTATGACAAGCCCGGACATAGTTATGGCTGTGTCGCTTGTGCTTTTGTTCGGCCTTGTCTTTGCCATTGTAAACGTAAATGACTTTTTGGGCTTTTGGACGCTTCTTATATCGCACATTACCTTTGAAATTCCGTATGTCCTGCTGTCCGTTCTGCCGAAGATAAATCAGATGGACGAAAACCTTCCGCAGGCTGCAATGGACCTTGGATGCAAGCCGCTTAAGGCCTTTTTCAAGGTAGAGCTTCCGGCGATTAAGACCGGCGTTTTGACAGGCTTCTTCATGGCCTTTACGCTTTCGATTGACGACTTTGTCATAAGCCGCTTCACAGCGGGGTCTTACAACACGCTGCCGCTTTTCATATACAGCGCGGCAAGAAAGGGCATACCCGATTACATCTACGCGCTTTCGACAATTATCTTTGTCGGGGTCCTTTTGGTGCTTATACTTAAGAACTTCATAAGCAGCAAGGATATATATTCGAAAGTTCGCGGCAAGAAGAAGCGGTAAAGGGGGCGTGTATGATTTGAAAAGAGTCTTTTGCATACTTTTTTCCGCCCTTATTTTGGCAGGCACGCTGTGCCTTACTTCCTGCGGAAGCAAGGAAAGCGCTACGCTTCGCGTTTTCAATTGGGGCGAGTATATCTCCGACGGTGAAGACGGCACTCTTGACGTTATCGCGGAGTTTGAGAAGGAAACCGGCATAGACGTTGAATATATAACCTATGCCAATAACGAGGAGCTTTATGCGGCGCTCTCAAACGGGGGGATTACCTACGACATAGTCGTGCCTTCCGACTACATGTTTGAAAGGCTGTATGAAGAGGGTTATCTTCAAAAGATAAACACGGAAAATATCCCCAATTACAAAAACATTGCGGATATTTACAAGGGAATTTTCCCGTTTGACCCGAACGACGAGTATTCAATACCGTACACTGTCGGCATGGTCGGGGTGATATACGACTCCGGCATTGTAAGCGACCCTCCGGAAAACTGGGACCTTCTTTGGAGTGAAGACTATGCGGGGCAGATTCTTATGTTTGACAACCCGCGTGACGCCTTCGCAATTGCACAGTTTAAGCTTGGGATTGACGTAAACTCCGATAATGTCAACGACTGGAAGCAAGCTTCCGACGAGCTGAGACGCCAAAAAAAGGTTTTAAAACGCTACGTCAACGACGAGATTTTTGACATCATGGAGGACGGCAACGCCGCAGTTGCGACCTATTACGCAGGCGACTTTCTGACCATGAAGGATGAAAACGAAGACTTAGAGTTCTTTTATCCCAGAAACGAGCAGGGAGAGCTTATAACAAACCAGTTTATAGACGTAATGTGCATAACCAAAAACAGCACGCACGTAAGCGAAGCGGAGAAGTTTATTGACTACATGCTGCGCGAGGACATTGCTCTTGCAAATGCGGAGTACATCTGCTATGCAAGCCCGAACAAAACGGTTGTAGAAAACCCGGACTACATCTTTAGCAAGGAAAACGACGAGTACGCGTATAACATACTCTACCCGCCGGAGCTTGACGGGTCAAAGCCATTCAACCACAGCCTTATGTTCCGCAACCAAAAGCAGGAGATTATAAACACCATGAACTACGAGTGGTCGTCTATAAAAGCCGACGGCGGAAATACGGTAGGGATTTACGTCACCTGCGGCATTATTGTGGCAGTACTTGCGGCAATGATGATTATAAAGGTTTACACAAAGAAAAAGCGCAAAATAGACGAAGCTTATTACAACTTAAGTTAAGCGCAATCCCCCGCAAAAGCGGGGGATTATTTTTGCCCAAATAATGCCGACTTAAGGTAAATAGTATTGACTTATTTAGGAAAATGATATATAATGAATCGTGTTTTTACGTTTATATTAAAACGCGGGTGTACTTATGGTTTTTTCAGACTTGTTCTTTATTTTTGTTTTCTTGGCAGCTTGTTTCGTTTGCTACTTCGCTGTCCCGAAAATCAAGGTAAAAAACGCTGTTCTTATAATATTTTCGCTGATATTTTACGCCTGGGGAGAGCCGACGTATGTCGTTTTGCTGCTTCTTTCGGCGTTTGTCAACTACTTTGCGGGGCTTGTTATTGAGGAACACCGCAACACGGGCAAGGCGAAGGCAGCTGTTACTGTTGCTATCGTTTTCAACATAGGGATGCTGTTTGTATTCAAGTACACGGATTTCTTTATTGAAAACATAAATGCGCTGCTAAAGACATCTATACCGCTTACCGGCGTCAGGCTGCCTATAGGCATAAGCTTTTTCACCTTCCAGATAATGTCTTACATTATCGACTGCTATTGGGAAAAGGTAGATGTGCAGATCAACTTTTTCAAGCTGCTTTTGTACGTCTCGCTGTTTCCGCAGCTTGTTGCAGGGCCGATTGTTCGTTATTCCACAATCGAAAAAGAAATCGACGACAGGAAGACGACGCTTAAGGATTTAAGCGAAGGGGCTACGCGCTTTGTAGTGGGTCTTTCAAAGAAGGTGCTTGTTGCAAACGCTTTGTATTCCGTCGTCGGGGAACTGCTTGGAAGCTATGAAGAGACGAACTTTATCGGCAGCAAGCTTGTCGGGCAAAGCCTTTTCGGTACTGTTGTCGGTGTCATATGCTTTGCGCTTTACGTTTACTACGATTTTTCCGGATACTCCGATATGGCGATAGGGCTTGGCAGGATATTCGGCTTCCACTTTAACGAAAACTTCAAGCATCCCTTCGTAAGCAGAAATATTTCGGAGTTTTGGCAGAGGTGGCACATCTCCCTCGGAACGTTTTTCAGGGACTATTTGCTTTACGTGCCGATATTCGGCAAGAGGCGGAAGTATTTAAGCCTTTTCCTTGTATGGTTCTGCACCGGGTTTTGGCACGGCGCTTCCTGGAACTTCATAATCTGGGGCTTGTATTTCGGCACCTTTATTTTCATAGAGATGCTGATAGGGAAGAAGCGGATGAAAAAGATACCGGCTGTGGTTTCTCACATCTATTCGCTGCTTGTCATTGTAATCGGGTTCGGCATCTTCTACTTTGAGAACTTAAAGGACCTCGGCAATTTCTTTAAAAATCTGGTCTGCGCAAACGGCAACGCTTTGATTGACCCGTTTTCAAAGTCTACGGTTTTAAGTTCTTTGTTCCTGATTATTTTCGCCGCCGTTGCGTGTACACCCATTGTTCCATGCATCAAAAAGCGCCTTTATGCCACAAGCAGGGGCGAGGCTGCCGCTGTGTGCGTCACTGCGGTTACAAATGCGGCACTGCTTGTTTTGTGCGTGATAATGCTTACGGACTCCACAAACAACCCGTTTTTGTACTTTAGGTTTTAGGGGGACGGCATGAAAAAGTTTTACATCATAAATCTTGTATGTATACTGCTTGTTTTTGCTGCGGTCATATGTCTTATGTCCTTCGGCACGCGGACTTACGGCTTTGCAGACAGTGAGAACCGTTATATTGTAAAATTCCCGCGTTTCAGCACGGATGCGTATTTCAGCGGGGAATACACCGCGCAGATAGCGGACTGGTACACGGATTCCATACCTTACAGGGCCAACTTCCGTTCGCTTATCGTCGATATCAAGTCCCTGTACGGCATAAAGACGGATTTGATAGGCACAAATATTCAAGACGGTGCGCATGATTCCCGCCCGGAAAGCGATGTTGAATATTCTTTTGACGACTACAACGGATAAGGTTTTGTCGTCTTAAAAATCAAGAAATTAAAGAAAGGCGCGGTATTACCGCGAAGGAAAGATGAAAAAAACAGCAGCAATTATTTTGGCAATAATCACAGTGTTGACGGCTTTTACAGCCTGCTCCAACATCGAATACGATGACGGCAGCGATGAACCGGATATATACAATTCAGGCACCGTTAATTCCGAGCAGGGAAGTGATGCGGCCTCTTCGGCTTCGGGTACAGACGACTCTTCCGCAGCTATTGACGACAGCTCTGCGGCAAGCGAGCCGGAATCCGTTGCCGGCACAGACGACAGCTCTGCATTTGAGGATGTGTCGGACACCGGTGCAGGCCTTGACTTTGCAAACGGCCTTATCATCCTCGGCGACCGCTGCATGGAGTCCTTCGGCGGCACTTATGACAGCGCAAATTACTACGCGCAGGTGGTTGCACAGTACAAAAAGGACCTTGGGGACAGTGTAGACGTTTACTCGCTGGTTGCTCCGACTTCATCATCCATTTACCTTCGCAACGTGGTGAGGGACGGTGTTGACTTCTATGAAAAGTACGGCGGCAGCCAGGCGGAAAAGCTTGACTACCTCGACGAAAAATTCGAAGGCACCGGTGTTAAATCGGTCAACGTGTATGACGCACTGTACAGCCATTGGGATGAGCAGATTTACTTCCGCACAGACTGGCACTGGACACAGCTTGGCGCATACTATGCGGCGGAGAAATTTGCGGAAGTCGCAGGGCTTGACTTTAAAAAGCTTGACAGCGGATATTACACAAAGAACGGCAAATACAACGACGACGGCTCGCCTAAGCCTTTCTTGGGCTCGCTTTTCAACTCTGCCGGGTCACCTGCCGTGCTTAGGGACAACCCGGACGAGTTCTTCTGGTACGACTTCAACCACACCTACAGCGTGGATTATTACGACGTTGAAACCGGGAAGACGCTTAAAGCTACAAGAGACACCTGCAACCTGCATATAAGCGACGAATACAACAGCGCCTGGTATATGACCTTCCTCGATGCGGACAACAATCTTTGCAAGATTAACACGGGGACTAATAACGGCAAAACCGCCGTTGTTTTCAAGGACAGCTTCGGCAATGCCTTTGCTCCGCTTCTTATGTCTGTGTATGAGACTGTTTATGTAGTTGACATAAGGTACTATACCGGGAATTCGATTACCTTCTGCAAGGATGTAGGCGCAACGGACGTTATTTTTGCGCTTAGCTCCTTCTCCGCTATGGGCGGCAACTGCAAGAAAATTGCCGAGATGAGGTCCAGATAATGAAGCGCTTTGCACTTTGCGTGTTTTTGGCTTTCTGCTTGCTTATAAGTGCCTGCTCCGGGATAGAGTCCCCGGATGCTGAACCTTCTTCTGCAGATGCTTCTTCTAATTCTTCTGCTGCGGAAAGCGACGTAAGTGAGTCTGCAGACAGCAGCGTTGAATCTTCAAGCGCAGAGACGGCCGAAAGCTCAGGCAGCAATGAAACATCCGAATGCTCCGTTCCGGAAAGCTCTGCCGACGTCACCGTCGACGTTTCGGTTCCTGAACCGCCTGTGTCCGAGGAGGACAGCTCGGCTGCCGACGTGTCGGCGTCTGTGAATTCCGAAGCGGGGGACGACACCGCGTATCTTGCAAACGGGATACTCATAACCGGCACAAGGGGGATGGAGCAATACTTCGGCTCTCCGGAATCCGGCGCAAGCTGCTCCAAAATGATAGGTGACTTTAAAAATGACCTTGGCGACGGCGTTGAAGTGTACACTGCCGTTGCGCCACACACAAGCTGCTACTATGCGCCAAGCAGCTATTCGAATCTTATAGAGCGAGGCAGAATGAATTTTGCCAACCTAAAGGAAAAATGCGCGCCGAACGTTCACTACGTTGACGTTTACAATGCGCTTTGGGAACACGTTGACGAGCCGATTTATCACCGCACGGAGCTCCACTGGGCAGCCTTGGCGGGTTACTACGCGGCAGAGGCCTTTGCAAAGGAAGCGAATGTAAGCTTTCCTCCGCTTGACAGCTACAAAAAAATAGTTAAGCAGGGGTATGTCGGCAGTGCCTACACCTTCTCAAAGGCGGATGTAATAAAGAACAACCCCGAGGATTTTGTAATTTACATGCCGCAGACAGAGTGCACGGCATATTACTACAACGAGGGGAACTACGACCTTTCAAGCCCGAACTTTGAAAGGGACAACATCGTATTTGACACAATGGGCTATGCCGGTGCATTCATATGCGGCGACTCTTACACAGTTAAAGTCGTGACGAAGAACAACACCGGAAGAAAGCTTGTTATATTTAAAGACAGCTACGGCAACGCTTTTGCGCCTTTTACGCTGGCTTCCTTTGACGAGATATACATTGTTGACATCAGATACTATAAAAGAAACGGCGTTAAGCTTTGCAAGGAGGTCGGCGCGACGGACGCCGTCTTTGCAATATCCGCAAACACCGCCACAGGCGTTGTTTACAAGCATATAGAAGAGCTGCGGACAGCGCCGTGATATCGGAGGATGCGGTATGTCGGTTTTGTCATATCCTTTTAACCCGTCGGAAATACTAAGGCTTAAGCGCAAGCTTAAAAGAGAGCTTCTTGCAGACGGCTCTGCGCGAATAAAGAAAAATATTGCAATACTCGGCGGTTCTACGGTCAACGACGTTGCGGACGTTTTAGAGCTTTTTCTGCTTAAACAGGGAATAGAGCCGACGTTTTACCTGTCGGAGTATGCGCAGTATTGGCAGGACGCGATGTTTGGGAACGAATCCCTCAATTTGTTTAAGCCGGATATTGTTTACGTCCATACCACGGTAAGGAACCTTGAAAGGTTCTTTCCCGAAATAAAGGACAGCAAAGAAGATGCGGAAAAACGCCTTGATGATGCGAAGGATCATTTCCTGTCCATGTGGCGCAAGCTTGAGGAGACCTTCCACCGCCCGGTAATACAGAACAATTTCGAGCTGCCCGCATATAGGATTCTCGGCAACCGTGACACGGTTGACTACCGCGGACGGACAAATTTCGTAAACAGGATGAATTCCTTCGTCTCGGAATACGCCGCCAAGCACGAGTCGTTTTTTGTAAACGACATAAATTACGTTTCCGCCTGCTTCGGGCTTGACAAATGGCACGACGTAAACAGCTGGTGCATGTACAAGTACGCCTGCGCGCTGGAGGCAATACCGTACCTTTCCTTTAACCTTTCAAACATAGTAAAGTCGATTTTCGGTAAGAACAAAAAGGCGCTGGCGCTTGACCTTGACAACACGCTTTGGGGCGGCGTTGTCGGCGACGACGGTGTTGAAGGCCTTGAAATAGGCAGCGAAACACCGACGGGGCAGGCCTTCCTTGAATTTCAGCAGTATATAAAGAAAAACAAGGAAATAGGCGTTATGCTTACCGTTTGCTCTAAAAACGACTACAATAACGCCATTGACGGGTTGAACCATCCCGACTGCGCTTTAAAGCCGGAAGACTTTCTTGTTATAAAGGCTAATTGGGAGCCTAAGGGCCGAAATGTTGCGCGGACGGCAAAAGAGCTTAACATAATGTCCGATTCAATAGTCTTTGTCGACGACAACCCGGTGGAGCGAGAAAACGTAAGACGTTCGCTTCCTTCGGCTGCGCCCGATATAGGCACGGTTGGCGACTATATACGCGTTCTCGACAGGAGCGGTTTTTTTGAGGTTACGACACTTTCCGAAGACGATCTTAAGCGGAACGAAATGTACAAAGCAAACGCGCTTAGAGAGCAGGAGATGCACTCTTTTGAGGATTACGGCGAGTACCTTAAAAGCCTTGACATGACGGCGGAGATCGCCCCCTTTGCGCCCGTGTACATTCAGCGCATAGCTCAGCTTACCAACAAAAGCAACCAGTTTAATGTGACAACAAAACGCTATACCGCGGAAGAAATTGCCGCCGTCTCCGAAAGCGGCGAATACATCGACCTTTACGGCAGACTTTGCGACAGGTTTGGCGACAACGGCGTTGTTTCCGTGGTAATCGGCAAAAAGGAAGGCAAAAGGCTTTGTATTGGCCTGTGGATCATGTCCTGCCGCGTGCTTAAGCGCGACATGGAATATGCCATGCTTGACGTTCTTGTCGACAGCTGCAAAAAGCAGGGGATTGAAAAAATAGAAGGCCTCTATTATCCGACGGCAAAAAACGGCATGGTGAAGAATCTGTTCGGCGATTTCGGCTTTAAAAAAATAAGCGAAGACGACGCCGGAAACACCGTTTGGGAGCTTGACACAGCCGGATATGTAAACAAAAACAGATATATTAAAGTGAATTAGGAGATTTGACATGAAGGATACGGAAATATACGAGAAGCTTGAAGAAATCTTTGAAGACGTGTTTGACGAAAAAATAAAGCTGACGGCGGACACGACCGCAGAAGACGTTGAAGATTGGGACAGCCTTACGCATATAACCCTTATTTCCGCAGTCGAAGACGAATTTTCCGTCAAGTTCAGCATGAAGGAAGTTTCCACCATGAAAAATGTCGGCGAGATGGTTGACATAATTCGTGAACGTTCAAAGTAAGCGATGTTTAAGGAGTCAGCGATGGCCTATTTTAAAAGATGCGCGGCGGTTCTTTTGTGCGTCGCTTTGTATTTAAGCGCGGTTTCCTGTACGAGCGTTGAAAACGGAGACGAAAGCTCTGCAGCGGATACGAGTGTTTTCTCGTCCTCTGCGGATAATGCATCCTCTGTGGACACATCCTCGTCCTCGTCGGCAGATACCGACGGGTCATCTGCAGCTTCTCTTGACGAAAGCAGCATATCCGATGAATCCGTAGACTTTTCAAGCAACGCCCCTTCGGAAGACGCTCCCTCGTCGGAGGAGCCGTCAGCGGAAGAGCCGTCTTCGGAAGACCCCACGTCTTCGGGACCGGATTCTTCCGCAGAATCGACAGAAGCACCGGTTGACGACCCGGAGGACAGTTCAACGGAAGAGGTTATAACTGGCGATTTTGACCTTGTAGGACCGAATCTTAAGCTTGATAGAGCTTGGTCAAATGGCGGGATGGAGCTTTACAATACCGATTTCAGGCTAAGTGACGCGCTTGTGCAGAAGTTTGCTTCACGTTTTGCCTCCTTCTCTCATGCGCAGTCCGTGGTGCTGATTTCCATGGATACGGATATGGTCTTCTGCTATTCCAAGGACACAAAAATAGCAACCGCAAGCTCTATAAAGGGGCCGATGGCGCTTTTCACATACCGCTGTATAGACAACGGTGACCTTTCCTGGGACACGGTTCTGACATATAAGCCTTATCATTTCCAAAAGGACAGCACCGGGCTTGTTCAGAACTCGCCGTTCGGGACGGAATTTACTTTGAAAACGCTTATGGACTATATGGTAAGGATAAGCGACAACCAGGCTTACCTTATGATAAAGGAGCGCGTAGGTGCTGAAAACTTTGAAAAGATGATCGCCGCTCTCGGCGGTACGAGGGTTATCCCTCAGGGAAGCAACTGGGGTAATATAACCGGCCTTGAAATGGCGCGCGTTTGGCGCGAGATATACTATTACAGCAAAAGCTGTGACAGCGGTGCAGAGCTGCTTGACCGCTTTATGCACGCTCAGTACAACTATATCTGGCGTGCTATACCGCAGTATGAAGCAGCGCACAAATCCGGGTGGAGCGGTAAGGCCTTCAACGACGCGGGCATAGTCTACGCTGACGGGCATGAGTACGTCATCGCGGTGCTTATGGGCAGGGACGGAGTAAAAGACAGCTCCAGCCAATTCCAGTTCAACTTTGTGACACAGCTTTTAGCAGAGCTGATGGTTGAATATAACGCCTACCTGGATGGCGGCGGAACGGACGCGCCCGCGTTCGACGAATCGGCCGGAGAAGAGAGCGTGCAAGTTGAAAGCAGCAGTGAAGACCCCGAAAACAGCACTGCTCCCGAAAGCGCGGACAGTGCCGATATTGCGGAGAGCAATGAAAGCACCGGCAGTGCGGAAAGCCTTGAATGATGAAAAAATTTATCTCCTGGAACGTCAACGGCCTCAGGGCCTGTGCAAATAAAGGCTTTTTTGACTTCTTTGCTGCAGCAAACGCCGACGTTTTCTGCATTCAGGAAACAAAAATGCTGAAGGAACAGGCTGATTTCAGCTTTGACGGCTATTATCAGTACTGGAACAGTGCAGACAAACGTGGTTATTCCGGCACGCTTGTCCTTTCAAAGGAAGAGCCGATGAATGTGTTTTACGGGCTTGAAGGCGCGTACAACGACGAAGGCAGGGTCATAACTCTTGAGTTTGACGGATTTTACATAACCACAAGTTATTCTCCAAACGCTCAGCCGGAGCTTAAACGTATAGAATACCGCATGAAATACGAAGACGATTTGAGAGATTGGCTTTCGAATCTCTCACGTACAAAGCCGGTCATTTTGTGCGGAGATTTGAACGTTGCCCACAACGAAATAGACCTTAAAAACCCGAAAAGCAATGTAGGGAATCCGGGCTTTTCCTACGAAGAAAGAAGCTGCTTTTCCGCACTTCTCAACGCAGGATTTGTCGACTCATACAGGTACCTGTATCCCGATGCGCGGGATGCCTACACCTGGTGGTCGTACCGTTCCAATGCCCGTGCAAACAACGTCGGCTGGCGTATAGACTATTTTGTGGTTTCGGAAAACGCCAAGGACAGGATAAAAGACAGCCTTATTTACCCGGAGGTGCAGGGAAGCGACCATTGCCCCGTCGGGCTTATAATGGAGCTTTGACATGCTTAGCTTTGAGGAAGCGGCCGCATACCTTGACGGTGTCGCGGACGGGCTGCCAGCAGAGCTTTCAAGGCAGCTTAACGGCGGAATAAACATGGTTCCCGACGAAAAGCGGGACCTTAAAACTCCTTCGCTTTACATCCTCGGTGAATATATAAAAAGCAGGGCTATGGGCAGGTATATTGTGCTTTATTACGGTTCGTTTCGCAGGCTTTACGGCGGAAAAAGCGACGAAGAGCTTAAAAAGCACCTGAAAGATGTACTCATCCACGAGCTTACCCATCATAACGAGTCGCTTGCGGGAGACCACGACCTGGAGGTAAAGGACGCCATACAAAAAGAGCATTATAACAGAACCGGGGAGTATATTCCCACAAAAGACATCGACCTGTACGGAAAGCATTCGGAGCGTTGAAAATGTTTAACAAGCTTAAAAACTTCTACCTTGACAACATGAAGCTTATTCACAAGTTTCTGCTGAATCAAATCGCCATCGGCCTGTTCGGCTTTATGGTCATTATTTCCACGTCCATGAGCCAAACGGCTATGATCATAGCAACGGTTTGCGCGGCTCTTTTCTTCTGTGCCTTGCTTTATGACGGCGCTTGGGAAGAGGGTGCAAGGGATCGCAACAGGATTTTAAACGGAAGGCTTAAAAAGCGGCCGTTTCACGGTGCGGCCGTTGCGCTTTTTGCCTACATCCCGTCAATGCTGTTTGTGATACCGTCTGTGGTTTTAACGCTTATATCGCTTGCCGGCGTTAGTGCCGTTGACGGTGCACTTACCGTTTTTACCACTATTTCGCTCTTCGTCTGCAACGGCATGTACCTTGGTTTTTCCTGGATGCTTGCGGGTGCTATGCCGAAGGCGTATCCGCTTTTCTTCCTTTTGTACTTTATTCCCGCAGTTTTTGCGTATTTTCTTGGCTATTATCTCGGTACGGAAGACGTGCAGATAAAGACATTCTTTGGCATGAAGCCAACCACGGGTGACCCCTCGGTCAAAAAAAGGAAATAGCATTTTTTCTGCGCCGCCGTCATATGATTTTAAAAAAATGACGGCGGTGTATTTTGTGAAATATAAAAAAATTGCCTATACTTCCGTGGTGCTTATAATAATCTTTATAGTGCTTGTCAGCTATTTCGGCTTTGCTTCTCTTGCCGCCTCGTTTGGCTACAGCAAGACCGGACACAGGGATAAGGCCGTCGCTTCCGCTTCCGTGCCGCGGGTTACGGTCATAGTGGATGCAGGGCACGGCGGCGTAGACCCCGGCGCCATAGCAAACGGCCTGGTGGAGAAGGACCTTAATCTAAAGCTTGCAAAAAAGCTTCAGTGCTTTTTGGCGTTATCGGACGCAGAGGTTGTTCTTACAAGGACTGACGACACGCTTCTCGGGCAGGAAGACGCCGCAAACGGCCGCAAGGCAGCCGACCTGAACGAGCGGCTTAGGATACTTAACTCCACTGAAAACTGCGTTTTTGTAAGCATACATATGAACAAATTTCAGTCGCCGTCTGCAAAGGGGCTTCAAACCTTTTACGCTTCCGCCTCTGACGACGCCGGTATTCTTGCGGGGTATATACAAGAGTATGCAAAGCTCTTGGACCCTTCAAATAAGCGCTCTGTAAAACCGGACGGAAAGACTATATACATCCTTGAAAACACAAAGAAAACTGCGGTTTTGGTGGAGTGCGGTTTTCTTTCCAACCCGGAGGAAAGCCGTCTTTTGTCGTCTGAGGATTATCAAAACAAGCTTGCCTTTGCAATTTACTGCGGGATAATGAAATACATACGGGAGAGGTAAAAGATGAAGACACAGTACATTTGCACTAACTGTGAATACACCACGTCGAAATGGATGGGAAGATGCCCTCTTTGCGGGGAGTGGAACACGCTTGAAGAAAGGGAAGTAGAGTCCGCGGAAAAGCCAAAAGGCGCTGCAAGGAAGGTCACCCGTACGGCGTTAAATTCTGCCTCCAAATCGATGAAAATAAAGGATATAACCTACACCGATTGTTTTAGGTTTTCCACGGGAATAGGCGAATTTGACCGCGTGCTTGGCGGAGGCATAGTCGAGGGAAGCGTTGTTCTGCTTTCGGGCGAGCCCGGGATAGGGAAGTCGACTTTGCTTTTGCAGATATGCAGCTCTATTGCGGAGGGTACGGATATACTTTACGTTTCCGGCGAGGAAAGCGCACCGCAGATCAAGCACCGCGCCGAAAGGCTTGGCGTAACTACGGAGAGCCTTTCCATACTTTGCGAAACGAATATAAACAATATCACAACCGAGATAGAGGCCATAAAACCGAAGGTTGTGATTATAGACTCTATCCAGACTATGTACGACGACAACCTTGCGTCAATGCCCGGTACTGTAACTCAGGTAAAGCAAAGCGCCATGTGTCTTATAAGCATAGCAAAAACCTTGGGAACTGCCGTTATTATCGTTGGGCACGTCAACAAGGACGGCGCCATTGCAGGACCTAAGGTTTTGGAGCACATGGTGGATTCGGTTTTATATTTTGAAGGAAACAAGCAGCACCTTTACAGGATAATCAGGGCTGCAAAAAACCGTTTCGGCTCTACAAACGAGATAGGTGTCTTCGAAATGGGGGACGACGGTCTTACAGAGGTAGCAAATCCGTCGGAAGCGCTTCTTTCCCAGCGCCCGCACGGCGTTTCAGGCTCTTGCGCTGTTTGTGTTATGGAAGGCACGCGGCCTATTATAGCTGAGATTCAGGCGCTTGTAAACAGCTCGCCTACGCCGTCACCGCGAAGGATGGCGTCAGGCATAGACTACAACCGCTCTGCCTTGCTTTTGGCAGTGCTTGAGAAACGGCTGGGCTTGAAGTTTTCCTCATTAGAGGTTTATTTAAATGTCACAGGCGGGCTGCAACTTTACGAAACGGCAAGCGATATGCCGACGGCGCTTGCGCTTATTTCTTCGCTAAAGGACACGCCGATTCCGGAGGATCTTATAGCTTTCGGCGAAATCGGGCTTGCCGGAGAATGCCGCTCTGTCACCGGAATGGAGCTTAGAATTAACGAGGCTATACGCCTTGGTTTTAAAACCATTGCCATACCTGCACACTCCGCAAAAACGCTGAAAAAGAAGTACAGCGGCGTCGAGATAGTGCCGATAAGAGGCGTTTACGACCTTAAAGGCCTGTTGGGGCTATGAAAACAAGACTTATTGTGTCGTCGCTGCTGCCAGAAAATATAAGGCACCCTCTTGCTTGCGAAGGCTTTGAGCTTATAAACGCAGGCAGATCTTCCGTAATTTGTGATGAAACAGCATATCACCCCGATATGCTGTACTTTTTGCTGCCAAACAATAAGCTGCTCCTGTCCCCTTCTTTAGAACCTGTTCACAATTTAGAAACATTTTGCGAGTGCATAGTGTCAAAGACGCATCAGGGTGCAAAATATCCGTTTGACTGTGTTTTTAACTGTTTTTATACGAAATATTGCTTAATATCTGGCCGCTATACTGCTGAAGAAATAACAAAAAGCTGTGAAGAGCTTGGACTTAAAAGAGTAACTGTAAATCAGGGCTATGCCGCATGCAGCACCGTAAAGCTGAACAGCGAAGCTTTTATAACATCGGACAAAGGTATTGCGAAGGCGCTTTCGGAAAACGGGCACGACGTGCTGCTTGTTTCAAACGACGGCGTCAGGCTTAACGGCTATAAAAACGGCTTTATAGGTGGATGCGCATTTACGACAAACGATACGGTGTATTTCACGGGAAAAATCGAAGCGCACGAAAGCTTTGCCGAGATCCAAAGCTTTTGTGAAAAGCATAACAAAAAAGTAAAAAGCCTGTGCAGCGATCCGCTGTACGATTACGGCGGATCTATAGTACTTCCATAATTCCAATAATTAAAAAGCTCTAAAACCTTATTTATAAAAGCATCAAAAATCCTTGATTTTAAGCCGTTTTAGCCCACATTGACCCATATGGCTTTCCAATCTATCATACGGTCTTCGCGCCACCCATCCTTAAAAATCCTTTCATTCTCCCCCCACTCAATTGAACAAAATTTGCATTTTGTATAATAGGATGTTGAAAAATGAAGGGAAGCCCGGGAGCGATTTTTGCCGCAGTTTTTCGTCACGCCGGGTTTCCCCACCGGAAAGTATTTATTTTTTTACAGTTCTGCGCCTGCTTAGGCAGGCGTTTTTTATTTTTACGGCTGCTCCGCACAAAAGCATAATAAACAGATTAGAAAAGATAACTCCTGTGCTAAGGGGCATTTTTTCAAAGCTTAGCGACAGCGCAAAGCCGGCGAGGAACGCCGCAACGGAAATAATTGCAGAGTACAGAACGCAGCTTTTGAAGTTCTTTGCAAGCCGGTAAGACGAAACAACGGGAAACACCGTAAGGCTTGCTATAAGCAAGGTGCCGATAAGCCGCATTCCTATAACGACAGTCACAGCTGTCAGCACCGCTATTATAAGATTATAAGCTCCTGACTTTCCGCCGGTGGCCTTGCAGAAGCTCTCGTCAAAGGTAACAGCAAATATTTTGTTGTAGAAAAGCAGATACACGGCAATTACAACCGCACACATTGCGACGCTTATCGCAAAATTACCCCTGTTTATGGCAAAGATGCTTCCAAACATATAGCTGTTAAAGTCTGTATTTGCTCCTCCCGAATAGGAGGACGCGAAAATACCAAGCGCCATAAAGCTGCCCGAAACTATGGCAACAGCGGCGTCGCCGTTTATTTTGCTGTTCTGCTTTATCTGAAGCAGCAGGAACGCAACGAGAACTACTACAACAAGCGAAAGCTCCAGCCTTTCAAAATTGAAGGCTGCGGCCACCGCCAATGTGCCGAAGCTTACGTGCGAAAGTCCGTCACCCAGCATGGAAAACTTTTTAAGCACAAGCTCCACCCCGAGGATAGCCGTGCAGACGGATATAAGAAGCCCTACTATAAGTGCATTTCTGAGATATTCCGTTGTAAAAACCGCTTTTATGTCTTCAATGCTCATCTTTATCAGCCCCGGCTTTCAAATAATTGCGGAAAAAGTCTGTGTTTACGTAATCCTCCGACTTACCGAAGAAATACTTGCCGGAGCCAAGGTGCAGAACCTTGCTGCAAAAACCGACAGCGCGTTCGATGTCGTGTGATACCATAAGAACCGCTATACCGTGGTGCGAATTCAAATGCTTTATAAGCTCGTAAAATCCCGCACCGGAGGCGGCGTCAAGCCCCGTTACGGGCTCGTCAAGCAGAACAAGCTTTTCTGCGGCGCATATTGCGCGCGCAAGCAAGACCCGCTGCTGCTGCCCACCGGAAAGCTCTAAAAACGAACGATTTTTTAGCTTTTCAATCGCTAAAAGCTTTAGGCAGTCGTCGGCTTTGCACTTTTGGCTTTTAGTAAAGAAGGGCCTTAAAAACGACTTGCCGACAAAGCCGGACATTATTATTTCGTAAACCGATGCCGGAAAGTTGTTTTCCACCTTAAGCTTTTGCGGAAGAAAGCCGATATCGCTTTTTGAAATCCCGTAAAAGCTTATGTCTCCGCCGGAAATCGGCACAAGGCCGAGTATGGCGTTTGTAAGCGTCGTCTTCCCTGTTCCGTTCTCGCCCGCTATACAGATAAAGTCGTTCTCTTCAACATCAAACGATATATCGTCAATTATGGTTCTTCCGTCGATAGTGACACATAAATTTTTACATTCAAGAAGCTTCGTCATCGCAAAGTGCCTTTCTTAAGTTTTCGGCATTCTGTTCCATAAGCGAAACATAGGTCACGCCGTTATTAAAGTCCTCCCTGCTTACGTTGTGGACGCTGTGAAGCTGCAGAGGGACTGCGCCGGTTTCTGCCGTAACGGTGCTTAATATCGAGTCGTTTGAAAGCTCCTGATAAAAAACGTACTTTGCACCGCTTTCCTTCATTTTGGTTATCAGTGTGTTTACGGCCGCAACGCTTTCGAGCTGAACGTCCGAGCAGCTGTTGAACGGCGCACAATACGAAAAGCCGTATTCCTCCGTGAAATGCGCAAAGGCAAATGCACCGCTGAAATAGAGGGTCTTATCTGCTGCGTCGGCTGCAATTTCCCGGAACTCCTCGTCCAAAGACACAAGAAGCCCGTCGTACTTCTCGTAATTGCTTTTATAAATTTCCGAGTTTTCGCTGTCAATTTCGCAAATAGCTTCATAAATTATACTAAGCATTTTTCTTGCGATGACGGGACTTGTCCAAATGTGCGGGTCGCTGTGACCGTGTTCGTCTGTGACGTCGGCAGAGGCAGCGGACATGTCGACGACCTTAACGCTTTTGTCTATCGACGGAAGTATGCCGTCTACCCAAATTTCCATATTGCTGCCGGTGTATATGAACAAGTCGCTTCCGTTTATCAAATTCATATCGGACGGTTTTATTTCAAAGCTGTGGCTGTCTGCCCCGGGGCTAAGCAAAAGCTTTGCACTTCCCTTCTCCCCCAAAATCGCCCTTGCAAAGTCGTATTCCGGGAAAATGGATGCGACAACGACAAGCCCCTCTTCCTCCGTCCTTTCTTCCGATTTGCATGAAACAACTGTAAGAGTAAGCAGTAAAGCAAAAATAAGTGCAGTTGTACGCTTCATTCTTTCATGCACCTCCCGCACGTGCCGTAAAGAACCGTTAGAGAACGGTCGATTTTTAGGGCGTGATCCTTGCTCAAATGCTCCTCCAGATCGCTAAGCGCACTGCAATCGAGGTGCATAAGCCGCTTGCACTTTGTGCAGATAAAGTGGAAGGTGTCGTTTTCCGATTCTTCGGAGCAAAACTCATAACAGGCGCTTTGTCCTTTTCCGAAGTTGTACTTTATCAGAACGCCTTCCTCGGTAAGCTTTTCGACGGCCCTGTATACGGTTGCGCGGGATACGCCGCTTTGCTTTAAAGAGTCGCAAACCTCGTCCGCCGTAAAATGTGCGCCGGAGCTTTTCTTAAAGAATTCGTATATCAGCGACTGCTGTTTTGTGTTGTATCTTTGACGGTCGTTTGTCAAATCTGCACCTTCTAAAATTGATATTAAGTCTTAATTTCAATTTATTATACGACATTTTTGCGCCAATGTCAAGATTTTTCTATATTTTTTCTTAACAGTTGGTGACATTTTATTCAAAATGACTTGAAAATGCACTTTCAAAGTGCTACAATGAAAATGTGAATTTTCAAAATTCATGCATAAGCACACAAAAAAATTAATATTAGGGGGTAAGATTATGTTTTGTGCAAAATGCGGTAAAGAGTTAGGCGAAAACGAGAAGTTTTGTTCTGCCTGCGGAACAATGGCCGGTTCAAGCGGCAATTCGGTAAACCAGCAGTTTTCGACTGCCGGCATATCGGCGAATATGAAAACCGCTGTTTCGGAGCTTGGCAAAAGCACAGTGTTTTACTTTGTCAACCTCGGTTTGGTTTTCCTCAGCTTCATCTTTTTGCTTTTCAATCCTTTTACCTATAGGAGCGGTGTAACAATTGGTATGTTTGGTGGCTCTGTCTTTGTAAAGGTGATGTTCATACTTTTCCACCTTGCAGTATTGGTTGTTTTGCTTCTCCCGATGTTTATTGGCAAAAAATGGAAATATTATTACATACTTCCGTCTTCTGTATTTTCTCTCTTTTCGCTGCTGTGGTTAATTTCCTCGTATTCATTCCTTCATTCGTCTATAGGAATGTTGGGCTCGGTACTTTTATCAATATCCGGGTGGCTATATGTTCTGCTTACTCTCGGGGCTCTTGTGCTCTCGATTCTGACCATCCTTTACATGACAAATGTTTTGGGAAAGAAGACGTCAGCCGTGAACGCACCTACGGAAAGCGTCAATCAGTAAACCATATAAATACGTGCGGTGCAGTGCCAAAGGGCACTGCACCGCAACTTTTTATCATCTTTTAAAAGAACTAATCTTCCTCTACCTTTGCCACAAACAAAGCGTTGGCGTCGGCTTCCTTTTCCGCCATGTACTTCTTGCGCTGCTCAAAGAACTTAACGGCAACCTTCTCAAAAAGAGCGTAGGAAAGCACGTCCTCGTCCTGAATAGCGAACTTTTCGCAAGCCTTTTTCAAAGAGGGCAGCTCCGGCGACAAAGCGTCTGCCGGACGGGAAGTAACGGGCTTTTCGTCGCCGATTATCTTCTTTTGGAATTTGGGATCTATCGGAGCGGGAGTACGGCCGTACTCGCCCTTTACAAGGCCTTTAAACTCACCTGTTACAAGCTTGTACCTTTCACCCTGCAAAACGTTCTGCACTGCCTGAGTGCCCACGATCTGCGAGGTCGGCGTAACAAGCGGAGGATAGCCGGCATCCGCCCTAACGCGCGGAACCTCTTCAAGTACCTCCTGCAGCTTGTCAAAGCTGCCAAGCTGTTTAAGCTGAGAAACAAGGTTTGAAAGCATGCCGCCGGGCACCTGATAACGCAGCGCGTTAACGTCAACCTTAAGAACCGCCGGATCTATAAGCCCGCTGTTCAAATACTCTGTCCTAAGCTGCGCAAAATACTTAGACACGACGTTCAGCTTGTCAAGGTCAAGACCGGTGTCGTACTCCGTCCCCGCAAGGGTGGCAACTATCGGCTCCGTAGGCGGCTGGGAAGTGCCCATCGCGAAGGGAGAAATAGCGGTGTCTATGATGTCGGCACCTGCCTCCACAGCCTTAAGCACCGTCATGGAAGCAAGGCCGGTGGTGTAGTGCGTGTGTATCTCAAGCGGAAGCGAGCACTTCGCCTTTATCGCCTTAACAAGCTCGTAAGCGTCATACGGCTTCAAAAGCCCTGCCATGTCCTTTATGCATATGGAATCCGCACCCATTTCCGCAAGCTGTACGGAAAAGTCCGCAAAAAACTCGTTATTGTGGACCGGGCTTGTCGTATAGCTTATGGCAGCCTGAAGGTGACCCTTCTCTTTCTTCGTAGCCTTTATCGCGGTTTTAAGATTGCGCGGGTCGTTCAATGCGTCAAAAACCCTGATTATATCTATGCCGTTAGCTATAGACTTCTGAACAAAATACTGCACCACGTCATCGGAATAATGCCGATATCCAAGTATGTTCTGACCGCGGAAAAGCATCTGAAGCTTTGTGTTTTTAACGTTTTTGCGAATTATGCGAAGTCTTTCCCATGGGTCCTCGTTTAAAAAACGCATGCATACGTCAAACGTAGCACCGCCCCAGGCCTCCAGCGCGTGATACCCGACGTTGTCGAGAGCCTGCAGGATGGGAAGCATCTGCTCTGTCGTCATGCGCGTTGCCGCAAGTGACTGATGCGAATCGCGCAGAACGGTTTCTGTTATTTTAACTTTTGCCATACTCTGCTCCTTTATGCAATAACAAGGATAAGGTCGCCTGCGTTAAGCATAGAGCCTTCGTTTGCGGCAACGGAAACAACGGTGCCGGAGAAGGGAGAAGCAATGGGATTTTCCATCTTCATCGCCTCTATAACGCAAAGCTCGTCACCCTCTTTAACGGTGGTGCCCTGCTTTGCCGTTATCCTAAGAAGCGTACCGGGAAGCGGTGCGGTGACCTTGTTGCCGTCTGCAGGTGCAGCAGCGGGAGCAGCCGCGGGAGCGGGAGCAGCAGGTGCCGCCGGCGCAGGTGCCGCAGCGGGTGCAGCCGCAACGGGTGCAGCGACCTTCTCACTCTTTACAACGCCGTTTTCCTCAACCTCAACCTCAAATTTGCTGCCGTCGATTGTTACAATATACTTTCTTATCATGATGTGCTCCTTTTTAAAGCTGTTTGATTGACCTTATTCTGAAATTGACCTTACCGTCGCCGTTTGCGGCGGCTATCGCAGCGGAAATTATTGCGGCAAGCTCTTTTGCATTCATGCCGTCAACAACGCTGTCTTTTGTAAGAACGCCGTCTTTTGCCGTTTTGTTTGCCATACCTGACCCCTCCATGTTAAAAAACTAAAAGTATCCATACTGTGTATTATTTTACACCAAGCGCCCGCAGATTGCAATAACAAATAAATAAAAGTTTTTCTATATTTTACGATTTTAATTGTTGAAAAAAGCAAAATATATGCTATAATAAAAGCACTTTAAAAAGGGCGGTGTTGTATTTTGGAAAGCTTTATTGACAGGGTTTTGATAAGCGAGGATGAAATAAGGGCTAAGGTCCGAGAATTGGGTGCAAAGATAACCGAGGATTACAGGGGGAAGCCGCTGCTTCTTGTCGGCATTCTCAAGGGGTCAATGGTCTTTATGGCGGATTTGATGCGGGCTATAAAGACGAACTGCAAAATAGACTTTATGAGCGTATCGTCTTACGGCGCAGGTACGCAGACTTCCGGGCAGGTGCGCATAATTCTCGATTTGAACAAGCCTATAAAGGACTTTGACATACTTATCGTAGAGGATATACTTGACAGCGGAGTTACGCTTTCTTACATAAAAAAGCTGCTTCTTCCAAGGGGGCCGAGGAGCATAAGAATTTGCACACTTCTTGACAAGCCGGAGAGAAGGAAGTCGGACATTGTTGCGGACTATTACGGTTTTACGATACCTGACGCGTTTGTAGTCGGCTACGGCCTTGACTATGGCGAGGACTACCGGAACCTTCCGTATATCGGCATCTTGAAGGAAGAGGCAATAAACAACTGACGTTTATATTAAAGTTGAAGGACGGCATGGTCTGCACCACGCCGCCCTTTTTGTGTTTTTCCTTTGCCGTGCTTTACAAGCTTACTGTGCCTATCAAATTTTGGATGTACGCGTAGTAAGCCTTTTTCTCGGCTATCACCTTGTCCATCTCATACTTCAAGCTTGGGGGCATTTTTTGAATCTCTTCCGGCTTCATATGTCCCTTGTAAAGGTTGTCAAGCGAAACTGCGTAAGACATCTCCTCCGACACAATATTGGAGCCGTGAGCGCAAATTACATCGTTCGTGTCGCCCAAAATCAAATTGCTGACAGCAGCCGCACCCATCTGCGTTGCAAGAACCCTGTCCCTAAGCGTAGGAGAACCTCCGCGCTGAATATAGCCGAGAATGGACAAACGCGTTTCAATGCCCGTTTCAGTCTGAACACGCTTTACAAGCTCGTTGCTGTAATCCTTGCCCATACCTTCGGACACTATTATTATAAAGTTGCGCTTGCCTGTAAGACGCACTTTTTTCATCTTTTCGATCATCGCGCCAATGTCAACGTCGTACTCGCGCACTATCGCGGCAACAGCGCCTACCGAAAGCGCGGTCTGTATGGCTATATCGCCGGCCTGCCTGCCCATAACCTCCACAACGTTGCAGCGAGCATGGCTTTCGCCCGTGTCGCGGATTTTATCGATAAGCTCAACAACCGTGTTCATTGCGGTGTCAAAACCGATGGTTACGTCCGTTGCGGCAATATCGTTGTCGATCGTGCACGGAACGCCCACGCAAGGTATCCCCTGCTCCGACAGCTCGTAAGCACCCCTGAACGTACCGTCGCCGCCAAGTGTTATAAGGCCGTCAATGCCCCTGTCGCGGCAGATCTGCGCAGCCTTCTTTATCCCTGCGGGAGTTCTGAATTCTTCACAACGGGCAGTGTAAAGCATCGTACCGCCGCGATTTATGATATACGAAACGTCGCGAACGTGCAAATCAACCATATCCTGGTCAAGCAGACCCTGATAACCGTTGCGTATACCCACAACCTCAAGCCCGCTGAAAAGCGCCATCCTTGTAACGGCGCGAATTGCGGCGTTCATGCCGGGAGCGTCGCCGCCCGACGTAAGCACGCCTATCCTTTTAATTTCTCTCTTTTTCATGACAAACCTCCAAGTGAAAACAAAAAAAGAAAAACAATGTTTTATAGATACAAACACACTTTTTCTTTTTCTGATTTATGCGGCAGGGCAAAAACCCTGCCGCATAAAGAGAATCTAAAGAAATCAATACCTGGAACGAACAGTGTATCCGGTATGAAGAACCTCGTGCGCACGGTGGCTGCCGGGTTTGCCGAAATACTCGTCGTATATGGCCTTTATGTCCTCGTTCTCGTGAGAAAGCCTTACGGGAAGCTGCCTGTCATCCTCGTAAAGAGCTGCAGCACGAACTGCACGCAGGTCAACAAAGTTGCGTACAGACGCAGGCTGAATGGGCTGACCGCCGCCGTTCACACAGCCGCCGGGACAAGCCATTATCTCAATAAAGTCGTAGGTCTTTTCCCCGCTCTTAACCATCTTAAGAAGCTTGTTTGCGTTTGCAAGCCCGCTTGCAACGGCAACCCTTACAACGGTACCGCCGAGGTTGAACTCCGCCTCTTTTATGCCGTCAACGCCCCTTACTTGGTTAAGCTCTATCGAAGGAAGCTCTACGCCGAGGTATTTGATAGCCGCAGTCCTAAGAGCCGCCTCCATAACGCCGCCGGTGGCGCCGAATATGGTGCCGGCACCGCTGCCGAGACCGAAGGGCTTGTCAAACTGCTCGTCCGGAAGGGCGGTAAACATAATGCCGCACTTCTTTATCATACGTGCAAGCTCACGCGTGGTGATTGCAACGTCTATATCGGGCAGACCCTTAACGGCGCTGTGATCTACACGCTCTGCCTCAAACTTCTTAGCTGTACAGGGCATAACGCTTACTACGACGATGTCCTTGGGATCTATGCCCATCTTCTCCGCATAATAGGTTTTTGCGGAGGCACCGAACATGCCCTGAGGAGACTTGCAGGTGGAAAGGTTGGGGATCATGTCGGGATGATAGTGCTCGCAGTACTTTATCCAGCCGGGAGAGCAGGAGGTTATAAGCGGAAGGTTTTCCTTCTTCGTAAACCTCTCCACAAACTCGTTCGCCTCTTCCATGATTGTAAGGTCAGCGGAAAAGTTTGTATCAAACACACCGTCAAAGCCGAGCCTCTTGAGAGCGGCAACCATCTTGCCGGTCACTATAGAACCTATGGGCATACCGAACTCCTCACCGAGGGCAACCCTTATTGAAGGAGCGGTCTGAACAATTACGTGCTTGGAAGGATCGTTGAGAGCTGCAAACACCTTATCCGTGTCGTCCCTTTCGGTGAGAGCACCGGTCGGGCAGACATTGATGCACTGGCCGCAGGAAACGCAGGCAACGTCGCCGAGGTCTGCCTCGAAAGCACAGCCAATGTGCGTCTTAAAGCCGCGCTCATTGGGGCCGATAACCGCAACGGACTGAATCTTAGAGCACACTGCGGAGCAACGGCGGCAAAGTATGCACTTGTTGTTGTTCCTTACCATGTGGGTAGCCGTGGCGTCAATCTCATAGGTGTTGTTAGCGCCGTCGAACTTGCCTTCGTCCTCTACTCCGTACTCGTTGCAGAGAGTCTGAAGCTCACAGCTGCCGGAACGAACGCAGGAGAGACATCTCCTCTCGTGGTTGGAGAGGATAAGCTGCAAAGTAGTCTTCCTCGACTCTATAACTGCGGGAGAATTGGTGAATATCTCGGAATCGGGCCTAAGCTCCGACACGGGATAAACGCAGGAAGCGACAAGCGACCTTGCGCCCTTAACCTCTACAACGCAGATACGGCAAGCGCCGATTTCATTTATATCCTTGAGCCAGCACAGCGTGGGAATGTACACCCCGACGTGACGGCAGGCCTCAAGAATTGTCATGTCGTTGGGAACGGAATACTCTTTACCGTTAATTTTTAAATTTTTAAGTTCCATCTGTTTCCGTACCTCCTTATTTCTTGCTTATTGCGCCGAACTTACAGTTGTCAAGGCAAGTTCCGCACTTTATACACTTGGCGGTATCAATGGTGTGCGGCTGCTTAACGGAACCGCTGATTGCATTAACCGGGCAGTTCCTTGCGCAAAGCGTGCAGCCCTTGCACTTTTCGGGATCAATTACAAAGGTGAGAAGGTCCTTGCACACGCCTGCGGGACACTTCTTATCGACAACGTGAGCGATATACTCGTTGCGGAAGTGACGCAGAGTAGAAAGAACGGGGTTCGGTGCGGTCTGACCGAGGCCGCAAAGCGAATTGTTCTTTATGTAGTTGCAAAGCTTTTCCATCTCGTCAAGATCCTCAAGCGTGCCCTGACCCTTGGTTATCTTGTCAAGCATTTCATAAAGACGCTTTGTACCGATACGGCAAGGCGTACATTTACCGCAGGACTCGTCAACCGTAAACTCAAGGAAGAATTTGGCGATGTCGACCATGCAGTTGTCCTCGTCCATAACTATAAGTCCGCCGGAGCCCATCATTGCGCCGATGGAAATAAGGCTTTCATAGTCAATTGGGAGGTCGAGATACTCTGCCGGGATGCAGCCGCCGGAAGGACCGCCGGTCTGTGCAGCCTTGAACTTCTTGCCCTTGGGTATGCCGCCGCCGATTTCCTCAATAACGGTGCGAAGGGTGGTGCCTATCGGAACCTCAACAAGGCCGGTGTTGTTTATCTTGCCGCCGAGAGCGAACACCTTGGTGCCCTTGCTCTTCTCGGTGCCGACGGAAGCGAACCATTCCGGACCGTTGAGAATTATCTGGGCTATATTCGCATACGTTTCAACGTTGTTAAGAATTGTAGGCTTTGCAAAAAGGCCCTTAAGTGCGGGGAACGGAGGACGAGGTCTCGGCTCGCCACGCTTGCCCTCGATAGAGGTCATAAGCGCAGTTTCCTCGCCGCAAACGAATGCTCCGGCGCCAAGCCTTATCTCTATGTCAAAGTCAAAGCCCTTGCCGAAGATGTTCTTGCCTAAAAGGCCGTATTCACGAGCCTGCTTTATGGCGATTTCAAGCCTTTCAACGGCTATGGGGTACTCTGCACGGATGTAAATGTAGCCCTGCGAAGCGCCTATCGCGTAGCCCGCTATTGCCATTGCCTCCAGCACTGCATGGGGGTCGCCCTCAAGAACGGAACGGTCCATGAACGCACCGGGGTCGCCTTCGTCGGCGTTGCAGCAAACGTACTTCTGATCTGCTTTGTTTGCTGCGGCAAAGCTCCACTTAAGCCCTGTGGGGAAGCCTGCGCCGCCTCTGCCGCGAAGGCCGCTTGCCTTTACGATGTCAATAACCTGCTGAGGCGTATACTCGTTAAGGCACTTTGCAAGAGCCTGGTAGCCGTTGTACGCTATGTACTCGTCTATCGACTCCGGGTTTATAACGCCGCAGTTGCGAAGTGCAACGCGCTTCTGCTTGTTGTAAAAATCGGTCTGGTTAAGGGACTTTATTGCGTCCTCTGTAACCGTCTCTTTGTAAAGCAGCTCCTTAACGGGTCTGCCCTTAATAATGTGCTCTTCAACTATGCGTGGGATGTTCTCCGCCTTAACCGCAGAGTAGAAGCAGCCCTCGGGGTAAACGATCATTATAGGACCTACGGCACAAAGACCGAAGCAGCCTGTTCTTACAACCTTTACCTCGTTCTCAAGGCCGTGAGCCTTTATCTCGCTTTCAAGTGCGGCAATAACGGAAGCGCTGCCCGAAGCGGTACAGCCGGTACCGCCGCAGATAAGAATGTGTGAACGATACATTTGTTTTTCCTCCTTTATTTACCTGCGCTTGCAGTATATTCCGCGACAACCTTGCCGCCAATAATGTGCTCTGCAACAATCTTTGCGACCTTTTCGGGAGTGAGGTTTACGTATGTAACCTTCTCCGCGTCGCCCATGTGCACCTCTGCCATGGGGCTGCACTTTTCACAGCCTATGCTGCCGTCCTGAATAACGGCAATGTTGAAAATATTGTTTTTACCGAGGTTCTCGGTAAAGGCAAGAACGACGTCCTTGGCACCTGCGGCAATCCCAACGGTCCCCATGCCGACAACGATCTTACCTGCCTCGTTCTTGTCATTCCTTATGCCCATCTGGTACTGCATACGTTCTTTAATCGCCAATAGCTCTTCAACGTTTTTCATCGATTCTATATCCTTTCGGTATTATTCTTTATTTCCCTGCCGCCTTTAGTGCGCGTATCAAATGCAAAACATGTTTTCCGCGTGTCTACGTCAAAAACAAAGTCTGAATGAGAGGCGAGAAGCACACATTCTATGGCAGACTCTAAGTCCCCAAGAGGTACAAAGTCCACACTGTCCGTCTTGAAAACGCCGTTCACGGCAGTGCCGCGGCCGACGGCAGACGATATGCCGAAGCTTCCACCCGTCAGCAAAGCACGCTGCTTAAAAAGAGCGATGCCAAGGCCGACGCTTCTATCTGCTTTTGTCGTAAAAAACGGATCCTCCGCCTGTTTTGCCTGTTCTTCGGTCATACCCGCGCCATTGTCTTCGACGCTTATAAAAAGCTCTTTGTCCTCCGTACTTTCGCGAATAATGACCTTTACAAGGTCCGCACCCGCGTCCAAAGAGTTCTGTATAAGGTCAATAAGCGACAAAGCCAGGCTGCGCATTACGCGCCGTACTTTGCAAGTATCCCGTCAACGTCCTTAACGGTAAGTCTGCCGTAAACCTCATCGCCGACTGTCAAAACAGGGGCAAGGCCGCAGGCGCCGACGCAGCGGCAGGCGTCAAGCGAAAACTTGCCGTCCGGCGTGCAGGTGCCGCCCTTAATGCCAAGCTTCTGCTGCAGTGCGTCGTAAATGTCACCGCTGCCTTTGACATAGCACGCTGTACCGAGACAAACGGAAATCCTGTGCTCACCCTTCGGATAGATGGAAAACAGAGAGTAAAAAGACACAACCCCGTAAACATCCTCCAGCGGAACGTCAAGACCGCTTGCCACGGTCATCTGAACCTCCAAGGGCAGATAACCGTAAACCTCCTGCGCCCTCTTAAGAACCTGCACAAGCGAACCGGGTACGTCCTTAAACTCCGCAATGATCGCTTCAAGCTGAGCCTTTTGCTCCGGCGTGTCCTTAAAAGGAATTGTTTCAAGCTTATTCCTCATCTTAATGAGCTCCTCCTTTTGGTACGTAAAAATAGTTATTTAATAAACCAATACATTATACCATGTTGGTTTTAAAAGGTCAATGGTATAAAAACGATATTTGTAATAATTTTTCGAATTTTTTGTCTGTTTGTTACTTAAAGTCGAATTTAACTCCCGAAGATACCGTACAATTCGCACGAAAGGCCGTATGTACTAAGGCTTGTCCCGAGAAGACACACGCCGTGCGTCCTTGCTGCATTCAAAAGCTCGCCGTCCGGAATGAAGCCCTCGGTAAGCACGGCCGCCGACAAGCCTTTAGCGTAAGCAACAGCCGCAACGTTTGCGTTGTTCATGACTGTAAGCCACACGCTTCCCTCTTCTGCGCTTACAAGAACGCGGCTTAACAGGTCGCAGCAGTAAACACCGCAGACTTCCCTGTCTGCGTCCCCGCAGAAAATTTTAAGCTCAAGTCTTTCCGCCATTTCACGCACTGTCACTGCCGTCTCACCCCACGGTCATTATAATACAAATTAAAGGTTTTGTAAACAGAAAGCAGCAAAATCCTTTAAATACCAACCTGCCCTGCGGTAAAACCGCAGGGACAAAGTTTAATCAAGATGTATCTCGCCGGAAAGAATTTTTTTGTAATCTTCAAGATTCTGTTTCAAAAGTGCGGGCGTGTCAAGACCGTAAGGGCATTTGCTTTTACACCTGCCGCAGCCGACGCATTTTTCTATTTGAAACATCATCTCTCTGCTTCTTTCGGAAAGCCACTGTGCCGACGGGCTTCTTCTTATAAGCTGCGACATTCTCGCACAGTTGTTTATAACTATACCCTGCGGGCAGGGCATGCAGTAGCCGCAGGCGCGGCAGAACGAGCCTGCAAGCTCCCTTCTGTCTCTTTCGATAAGGTCCTTCATTGCGCCTGTCATGGAAGGCGGGTTGTCGTTGTAGGACAAAAATTCGTCAAGCTCGCTCTCGCGCTGAATTCCCCATATCGGAAGCACGTTGTCAAACTCCGCCATCCAGGCATACGCTGCGGCGGAATTGTTGATAAGTCCCCCGGAAAGGCCCTTCATCGCTATAAAGCCCACGTCGTTCTCGCGGCAAAGGCGCACAAGGGAAATGTCCTTTTCACCGGCAAGATAGCAAAACGGGAACTGCAGCGTCTCGTAAAGCCCACTTTTAACCGCCTCTTCGGCGACAGCAAGACGGTGGTTGGTTATACCGATGTGCCTGATTTTTCCGGAAGCCTTAGCTTCAAGCATCGCCTCGTAAAGCCCGGTTCCGTCGCCGGGCTTGGGGCAAAATGAAATGTTGTGGAACTGATAGATATCGATGTAATCGGTCTTTAAGTTTTTAAGGCTCGTCTCAAGGTCGCGCCAAAAGCCCTCTACGGTTTCCGCGCCGGTTTTTGTGGCAATTGTGATGTTTTTGCGAACGTCGGACAGGGCAAGGCCTATCTTCTCCTCGCTGTCGGAATACGCGCGCGCCGTATCAAAAAAGGTTATGCCGTTTGCATATGCCTTTTTAAGCAGCTTTCCTGCGTATTCGGTAGAAACGCGCTGTATCGGCAGAGCGCCGAACGCGTTTTTGGCGGAAAAAATCCCCGTTTTTCCCAACTTAACTACAGTCATGGAATCCTCCTTAAAACAGCCCGGAAATTCTGCCGTTTTCGTCAACGTCTATCCTCTCCGCAGCGGGCGACTTCGGCAGCCCCGGCATGGTAAGTATGTCACCTGTAAGCACGACAATAAAGCCCGCGCCGGCCGACACCTTGACGTTTTTAACCGTGACCTTAAAGCCCCCGGGTGCGCCAAGCTTTGACGGGTCGTCGGAAAAGCTGTACTGTGTCTTGGCAATGCACACAGGTACGCGGTCAAAGCCGAGAGAGGTAAGCTTTTCAATCTGCTTCTTCGCGGATGGCAAAACTATTATACCGTCTCCCCCGTAGATTTTTTTAACCACGGCTTCTATCTTTTCTTCTATTGTACAGTCAAGTTCATAAGAAAACCTGAAAGACGCCTTCTCTTCTTCGCAAAGGCGAATTACCTCTTTTGCAAGAGCCTCGCCGCCTTTTCCGCCCTCTGCCCAAACGGTGGAAAGCACTGTGTTTACGCCAAGCGAACGGCATTTTTCAATTATAAAAGCAATTTCCGCATCCGTATCCGTGGGAAAGCGGTTTACAGCGACCACGCAGGGAAGACCGTAAACGTTCTTTATGTTTGAAACATGCTTTAGGAGATTCGGAACGCCCCTTTCAAGTGCTTGAAGGTCTTCATTTGCAAGCTCTGTCTTTGCAAGTCCCCCGTGCATCTTCAAAGCGCGCACCGTCGCCACCACGACAACTGCATCCGGAACGAGAGACGCCATGCGGCACTTTATATCCAAAAACTTCTCAGCGCCGAGGTCTGCACCGAAGCCTGCCTCCGTAACCGTGTAGTCACCCATTTTAAGCGCAAGCCTTGTAGCCATAACGGAATTGCAGCCGTGGGCGATATTTGCAAAGGGTCCGCCGTGTACAAAAGCAGGCGTGCCTTCAAGCGTCTGCACAAGGTTTGGCTTTATCGCGTCCTTAAGCAGCGCCGTCATTGCGCCGGCCGCCTTAAGCTGGCCGCAGGTGACAGGCTCATCGTCATAGGTGTATCCGACTATTATCCTTGACAGCCTTTCCTTCAAATCCGATATGGAATCCGCAAGGCACAAAACCGCCATAATCTCGGAGGCAACGGTTATGTCAAAGCCGTCCTCCCTCGGAACGCCGTTTGCCTTCCCGCCAAGTCCGTCCACAACATAGCGAAGCTGACGGTCGTTCATATCGACGCAGCGCTTCCAGCAGATTTTGCGGGGATCTATGCCAAGCGAATTGCCCTGCTGTATGTGATTGTCAAGCATCGCGGCAAGAAGGTTGTTTGCCGCACCTATCGCGTGGAAGTCGCCCGTAAAGTGAAGGTTTATGTCCTCCATAGGCACAACCTGCGCGTATCCGCCGCCTGCAGCGCCGCCTTTTACGCCGAAAACCGGGCCGAGGGAAGGCTCCCTTAAAGCGACAGTCACGTCCTTGCCGAGGCGCTTAAGGCCGTCGGCAAGACCTATTGTAGTAGTCGTCTTGCCCTCTCCTGCGGGAGTCGGGGTTATAGCCGTGACAAGAATAAGCTTGCCGTTTTCACGCTTTGTGTCGTTAAGCAGTGACGGATCGATTTTTGCCTTGTATTTCCCGTACTGTTCTATGTACTTTTCGTCGATATGAGCCTTCTTTGCTATCTCGGTTATAGGCTCCATCCTGCATTGCTGAGCGATTTCAATATCGGATAAGTAGGCCATTTTCAATCTCCTGTTCTATTTAAAATATTTTACCGCAGCCTCAAACATGCGAATGTCGTAGTTGCCGGGAACGTTTTTATAAAGACCGCTTCCCTTCCTCTCGCTGTGACCCATTTTGCCGAACACCCTGCCGTCCGGAGAGGTTATACCTTCAATTGCAAACATCGAGCCGTTGGGGTTGAACTGTATGTCTTCTGTCGCCTTTCCGTCAAAGTCAACATACTGTGTGGCAATTTGACCGTTTTCCGCAAGGCTTCGAATAAGAGCTTCGTCCGCCAAAAATCTTCCCTCGCCGTGTGAAATCGGCACGCTGTAAACATCGCCGACCTCTGTAAGAGACAGCCACGGAGATTTGTTGGAGGCAACGCGTGTGCGCACTATCTTCGATTGATGCCGCGCTATCGTGTTGAAAGTCAGCGTAGGGCACTTCTCGTCTGTGTCGATTATCTTCCCGTAAGGCACTAGCCCAAGCTTTATAAGCGCCTGAAAGCCGTTGCATATCCCGCACATAAGGCCGTCACGCTTCTCCAAAAGCTCCGAAACGCCGTCTTTGACCGCAGCGTTGCGGAAAAACGCCGTTATAAACTTGCCGCTTCCGTCCGGCTCATCGCCGCCGGAAAAGCCGCCGGGTATAAACACAGCCTGCGCATTGTGAAGAGCCTTTGCAAACCTCTCAACGGAATCGGTAATTCCCGCAGCAGACAGGTTGTTTATAACCACTATTTCCGAAACTCCTCCGGCGTCTTCAACCGCCTTTGCGCTGTCGTATTCACAGTTCGTACCGGGAAAAACGGGTATAAGCACCCTCGGCTTTGCTGCCTTTACAGAGGCAGATCTATTGCCTTTACCGCTATAGGAAAAAGTTTCGGCAGCACCGCCGGAAGGCTTAATGTTGCAGCTGTAAACACTTTCAAGAACGCCTTCGTACAAATCCGAAAGCTCTTTCAGCCCTATACTCTCTCCCCGGTATGAAAGCTTCCCGTTGTCAACAACTTCGCCGACTATGCCGCCGACACAAGCGCCTTCCTTTACCTCAAGCACAAACGAGCCGTAGGAATAACCGAAAAGCTCTTCCATTGAGATGTTCTCAAGAGACGCACCAAGACCGTTGCCGAAACACATTTTCATAACCGCTTCCGCAACTCCGCCCATGCCCGGAGTGTAACAGGAAAGCACACTTCCGCTTCTTATAAGCGAGGTGACCTTGTCAAACAGCTGTAAAAGTGAAGCAGCCGCAGGCAGCCCGTCTTCGCCGTACTCCGGCCTTAAAACGGCGATCTTGCTGCCGGCAGCCTTGAACTCCGGCGACACGACGTCGCTTGTCTTCCCCGTGGTAACTGCAAACGACACAAGCGTTGGCGGAACGTCCAAATCTTCAAAAGAACCGCTCATAGAGTCCTTGCCGCCGATGGAAGCGACAGAAAGCTCCTTTTGTGCCCTGAAAGCGCCCAGAAGCGCCGCAAGCGGCTTGCCCCATCTTTTGCCGTCCTTCCTCGGATGCTCGAAATACTCCTGGAAAGACAGATACACATCTTTAAATTCCGCACCGGAGGCGATAAGCTTGCAGACCGACTCTACAACCGCAAGGTAGGCACCGTGGTACGGGCTGCCCTCCGATATAAACGGGTTGTAGCCGAAGGACATAAAAGAGCAGTCGTCTGTATGGCCTTCTTCAACGGAGATTTTCTGCACCATGCTTTGTATGGGCGTTCGCTGGTTTTTGCCGCCGAAGGGCATAAGCACGGTGCCCGCGCCGATAGTAGAATCAAACCTTTCAGAAAGGCCGCGCTTTGAACAGGTGTTGAGATCGGAAGCGACAGCTTTCATATTCTCCGCAAACGAGCCTTTTACAGTCTTTCCTAAATAGACGGGCGCAGAGGGTGTTACGGTTATATGCTTCTCTGCACCGTTTGAATTTAGAAATTCTCTGCTTATATCTACAATTTTCGCACCGTTCCAGTTCATTACAAGCCTGTTCGTATCGGTTACCGACGCAACACGGCAGGCCTGAAGGTTTTCTTCCTTTGCCAAGGCGAGGAAGGTATCTACATCCGACGCGTCCACTATAACAGCCATGCGCTCCTGCGATTCGCTTATCGCAAGCTCCGTCCCGTCAAGGCCCTCGTACTTTTTGGGAACGGCGTTTAAATCGATCTCAAGGCCGTCGGCAAGCTCGCCTATTGCGACGGAAACACCGCCTGCGCCGAAATCGTTGCAGCGCTTGATAAGCTTTGACGCTCTTGGATTGCGGAACAGCCTTTGAAGCTTCCTCTCCTCCGGGGCGTTGCCCTTTTGTACCTCCGCACCGCATGTTTCAACGGAGTGCGAATCATGTGCCTTGGATGAACCGGTAGCCCCGCCTATGCCGTCCCTGCCGGTGCTGCCGCCCAGAAGAATTACTGCGTCTCCAGGGGTCGGAACCTCGCGCCTGACGTTTTCGGCAGGTGCGGCGGCAATAACCGCGCCTATTTCCATGCGCTTTGCGGCGTAGCCCGGATGGTAAATCTCGTCAACTATACCGGTAGCAAGACCTATCTGGTTGCCGTATGAAGAATAGCCAGCGGCTGCCGTAGTGACAATCTTTCTTTGCGGAAGCTTGCCCTTTATCGTCTCGCTTACGGGCTTTAAAGGGTCGGCTGCACCCGTAACGCGCATCGCCCCGTAGACATATGCGCGGCCGGAAAGCGGGTCGCGTATGGCGCCGCCTATGCAGGTTGCGGCACCGCCGAAGGGTTCTATCTCCGTCGGATGGTTGTGCGTCTCGTTCTTGAAGAGCAGAAGCCACGGCTCTTTTTTGCCGTCAACCTCTATCTCTATTTTTACTGTGCAGGCGTTTATCTCGTCCGATTCGTCAAGCTTTTCAAGCTTGCCCTCTTTTTTCAGGTATCTGACTGCAAGCGTGGCAATGTCCATCAGGCAGACGGGCTTTGTCCTGCCAAGAGCCTTCCTCGTCTCAAGGTAGTCGTTGTACGTCTTTTGGAGAAGCTCGTCTTCAAATACAACGTCGTCTATGATCGTTTGAAAGGTGGTGTGACGGCAATGGTCGGACCAGTACGTATCTATCATGCGGATCTCGGTTATCGTCGGATCCCTGCCCTCTTCGGCAAAATAGCTTTTGCAAAAGGCAATGTCATCGATGTCCATCGCCAAGCCGTACTGCTTTATAAATGCGTCAAGTCCTGCGTTGTCAAGCTTTGTAAAACCGTGAAGCGTTTGAACGGCTTCGGGAACAACGTATTCCGCAGCAAGTGTTGTGGGCTTTTCAAGAGCTGCCTCCCTTGCCTCCACGGGGTTTATAACATATTTTTTGATCTCGTCTATTTCGCTTTGCTTCAGATCCCCGTACAGGGCGTACACCTTCGCGGTGCGAACGGTCGGCCTGTCTCCGCGGGATATTATCTGTATGCACTGCGCTGCCGAATCCGCCCGCTGGTCAAATTGACCCGGAAGATACTCAACGGCGAAGACGAAAGCGCCGTCAAGCGTCAAATCGGAATAGGTCAAATCGAGCTGCGGCTCCGAAAAAACAGTGTTTTTAGCGTATTCAAAAAGCTTTTCGTCTATGTTTTCAACGTCGTACCTGTTAAACAAGCGAAGCTTTTCAAGCGATTCTATGCCAAGAAGAGTGCGTATGTCCGAAAGAAGCGCCCTTGCCTCGTTGTCAAGCCCTTCCTTTTTTTCAGCGAAAACTCTGTAAACCATACGTCAATCCTCCTTTAGTGCCGAAAGCGCCCTTGCGCCGATATCCCTGCGGTAGAACGAGTTTTCAAACTTCACTTCCTTCGCCATGGCGTAGGCACCCTCAACCGCAGACCTTAAATCATCTGCGACAGCCGTAACTCCCAGCACGCGTCCGCCGCTTGTGTAAAGCCTCCCGTCCTTTTCGGTAGCACCGGCTATGTACGCCTTCTCTGCGACGTCTTCTGGCATATCTATGAGGCAGCCCTTTTTATAAGAGCCGGGGTATCCTCCGGAAGCGACAATTACGCAGCAAGCGCTTTTATCCGCAAACTCGACCTTTATGTCGGAAAGGGTTCCGCTGCTTACCGCCTGCATAACAGTGAGAAGGTCGGTCTTTAAAAGCGGAAGGACGACCTGCGTTTCGGGGTCACCGAAACGGCAATTGTATTCTATGACCTTCGGCCCGTCGGGGGTAAGCATCAGCCCAAAGTACAGGCAGCCCTTAAACGTCCTGCCCTCTGCATTCATGGCGCGGACTGTGGGCATGAAAATCTTCTCCATGCATTCCGCAGCCACTTCCTTTGTATAGAAAGGATTCGGCGCAACGGTGCCCATGCCGCCGGTGTTTAGGCCCGTGTCGTTGTCGCCGGCGCGCTTGTGATCCATGGAAGAAACCATCGGAACAAGCGTCTTCCCGTCGGTAAAGGAAAGCACCGAAACCTCCGGACCGGTCAAAAACTCTTCAATAACTATGCTTTCGCCGCTTTTGCCGAAGATCTTGTCGTCCATCATGGCCTTTACGGCGTTTTCCGCCGCTTCTCTCGTCTCTGCAATTATAACGCCTTTTCCAAGAGCAAGGCCGTTTGCCTTTATAACGGTGGGAACAGGCGCTGTTTTAAGGTACTGCAGTGCCTTGTCTCTGTCGTCAAAAACCTCATACCTTGCCGTAGGTATGCCGTATTTCTTCATAAGGTTTTTGGAAAATACCTTGCTGCCCTCTATAATTGCGGCAGCCTTATTCGGCCCGAAGCAGAGTATACCCGCAGCCTCCAGCTCGTCAACACAGCCTAATACAAGCGGGTCATCCGGCGCGACAACGGCGTAATCGATGCCGTTGTAAAGTGCAAATTCCTTTATCGCCGGAATGTCCACAGCACTTATATCTACCGTGCAGGCGTCACGCGCTATGCCGCCGTTGCCCGGCAAAGCGTATATCTTGGTGACGTTTTTATTCTCCTTAAGCTTCTTTATTATGGCGTGCTCTCTTCCGCCGCCGCCGACAACAAGAATCTTCATAAAGCAACTCCTCCTTAATGGTGGAACAGGCGCATTCCCGTAAACGCCATGGCAATGCCGTATTTATCGCAGCACTCGATGACAATGTCGTCTCTTATGGAGCCGCCCGGTTCGGCTATGTATTTTACTCCGCTCTTCTTCGCACGTTCTATGTTGTCGCTGAACGGGAAGAACGCATCGGAGCCGAGAGACACCCCGTCAATTTCGGAAAGATAAGTCCTTATCTCACCGTCCGTCAACGGCTCCGGCTTTCTTGTAAAATACTTTTGCCAATTGCCGTCGGCGCAGACGTCTTCCTCGTTTTTGTTTATATATCCGTCTATGACGTTGTCCCTGTCGGGCCTGCCAAGCTCGGGCTTGAACGGAAGGTTCAAAACCTTGTCGTGCTGGCGCAGAAACCAGGTGTCCGCCTTAGAGCCGGCGAGTCGAGTGCAATGAATCCTCGACTGCTGCCCTGCGCCGACGCCGATGGCCTGCCCGTCCACCGCAAAGCAAACGGAGTTCGACTGCGTGTATTTAAGCGTTATAAGCGAGACTATCAGGTCGCGAACGGCCGATTCGGGAAGGTTTTTGTTTGCGGTAACTATATTTGAAAGAAGCTCGCGGTCGATTCTAAAGTTGTTTCTTCCCTGCTCGAAGGTAATGCCGAAAACCTGCTTATGCTCCGCTTCGTCGGGAACAAAATCCGGGTCTATCTTTACTATGTTGTAGCCGCCCTTCCTTTTGCTTTTTAATATTTCCAAGGCCTCCGGTTCATATCCCGGAGCTATTATACCGTCGGAGACCTCGCGCTTAACCATCTTTGCCGTGACAACGTCGCACACGTCGCTTAACGCAACCCAATCGCCGAAAGAACACATCCTGTCCGTTCCTCTTGCGCGGGCATAGGCGCAGCCTATGGCCGACCCGTCAAGCCCTTCAACGTCGTCAACGAAGCAAGCCCTTTTAAGCTTGTCGGAAAGAGGCGTGCCCACGGCCGCGGACGTGGGGCTGACGTGCTTAAATGAAGTGGCTGCGGGCATACCGAGTGCCGCCTTAAGCTCCTTAACCAGCTGCCAGGAGTTGAAGGCGTCCAAAAAATTTATGTAGCCGGGCTTGCCGTTTAGGATTTCAATAGGCAGCTCGCTTCCGTCGTGCATATAAATCCTTGCCGGCTTTTGGTTCGGATTACAACCGTATTTAAGTTCAAATTCCTTCATTTTCGAGCTTCCTCCGTTTACTTGTTCTTGTTTATCAAACGGCTTACGCAGCCGCCGGTTTTGAGGTCGGTGTAACGCACATACAAAGAGATTTTGTTGTCCTCGTCAAGTGCGTCCCAAAGCTTATCAGTGAAAACGTCTATATCGTTGTCTATGCACACACGCTCCGGCTCGCCTGTAAAGGTAGGTATGGGGTCCCCGTCGCACACGTAGGTGTGTATAAAATGCCCGACGCCGGGAAGCGGCTCGTAATCAAAAGTGTACCGATTGCAGGCGGTTCCCTTTTCGTCGGCACTTTTAAGGATGCTCATTTTGTATGTAAAATCGCCGTTTTCAAAGCACAAAAGACCGCTTATGCGCGGTGTAAGGTTCGGTGCGTCCGGTTCAAAGCGGCGCGATTTAAGAGAACACGCAAAGCCCTTCCCGGCCTTAAGCCCCTCGTATACCGTGTCCGTCTGGTCGCCGTTTGTAACTATAAGCTTGTTCTCGTATTCTCTGACGGCAGCGTAAATGATAAGGCTTGGGTCCTCTACCTTTGAGGCGTCAAACGGCTCTGTATAAAGCACGCCGTCCCTCTCCGCAAACACGCGGTTGCGGCTGTTGGCACTTCTACCCATGATGAAATACGCGCAGCAGGCGTTTTTGCCGTCGCTGCTTTTACCTATGACTATTCCCCTGCCCACATAGGAATTTCCCTTTATAAGCTTTGCAATGTCAACTGTTTCGTATACGTTCATTTTTACACCTCTTTATTTGTTATATCAAAGCAAACCTTTTCCGCCGAAAGCGGTAATATTTTCCACTCCGCAAGGCGCATAACGCGCTTTTGAAGCGTCTCTGCTGTGTCGCCCGGCAGGACGTTTACCGACTTTTGCATTATTATCTCTCCGCCGTCGGGTATCTCGTTGACGAAGTGCACCGTAGCACCCGTCACCTTCACGCCCTTTTCAAGCGCAGCCTCGTGCACGCGAAGCCCGTAAAATCCCTTACCGCAAAACGAGGGTATCAAGGAAGGGTGAACGTTTATTATACGCTTGTCATAGTGCGCCGTGAAGCCTTCCCCGAGAATGCTCATAAACCCCGCAAGCACTATAAGATCCGTCCCTGCGCCGTCAATGGCCTTTATAAGCTCGCTTTCGAAATTCTCCTGCGAACCGCATTCCTTTTTCGTTATAACGCGTGTCGCTATGCCCGCCTTTTCCGCGCGCTTTAACGCGTAGGCGTCCTCTTTGTTGGATATGACAAGGCATATCTCGCCGCTTTTGATTATCCCTTTTTTCTGCGCGTTTATAAGCGCCTGAAGGTTTGTTCCTCCGCCGGAAACCAGCACGGTTATTTTCGCTTTTCTCATTTTTCAGTCCTCTCCCTACCGAATTTTTCAAGGAAGGCCGCAAATAATGCACCGGCTGCGTTACCGACAACAATCAGGAAAAGATACAGAAGCGACCTTGCGTTTATTATGGCCGATGCCCCGAAATAGAACATATCCGCAACGGAATGCTCGAACCCGCTTAGGATAAACACGGGTATGCAGAAAAGTATACCGAGTACGCTTTTTCCGTCCCTGTATATGCCGACGGCCATGTACATAAGCACGCCGCAGAAAAGGGCACGGATAAGTGCGCTGAGCGTATCCTGCGCAAGCTTCGCGATGCATATATCGGCCGCCTTGTCACCAAGCTGCGGCAATGCAAAGCGTATCGCAAAGCCCAGCCCTATTGCCGCAATGGCGTTGCCCAAAAGGCCAAGCAAAAGCACGCTCCACTCCCGCTTGCCGTGCTTTTCCGCCATAAAGCCGACCTTCCCGGTGAAAAGCGAGTAACCGCGGAAGCAGATGCAAAGCAGCGCAACGGAAAACAGGACAGCACCGACGTATTTGTTGTCACACGCAAGATAGACGCTTCCGCCGACGGCGATAAGCATGCCTGCCGAAACGCCGCTTAAAACCCGTGCTAACACAGACATATTCTGTCCTCAGCCTCGGTTATCTCGCCTATTATGTATGCGTCCTCTCCGTGCGCTTTAAGGTCTTCCAACGCCCTGTCTGCGTCGTTCCCCGAAACAACTATGCTCATGCCGACGCCCATGTTGAAGGTGTTGAACATGTCGCGCTCGGATATTCCTCCCTGCTTTGCAATAAGGTCAAACACGGGAAGCACCCTTACAGCGCTTTTTTCTATCTTTGCGCACAGACCCTCCGGCACGCTGCGCGGTATATTCTCGTAAAACCCGCCGCCGGTTATGTGCGAAATGCCCTTCACATCAGCCTTTTCAAGCAGAGAGAGAACAGCGGAGACGTAAATCTTCGTTGGAGTCAAAAGCGCGTCTCCTATCGACTTCCCGCCAAGCTCCGCCACAGGCGACTTAATGTCTTTGTTTTCCACGTCAAAGACCTTGCGTACCAAAGAAAACCCGTTGGAATGCACGCCGGAGGAAGGCAGGGCAATTACAACGTCGCCCTTCTTCATGCGTTTGTTGTCTATTATTTTTTCCTTGTCGACAACGCCGGTGCAGTACCCTGCAAGGTCGTACTCGTCGACCGGGTAAAATCCGGGCATTTCCGCCGTTTCGCCTCCTATAAGCGCAGCTCCCGACTGCCGGCAGCCGTCGCACACGCCCTTTACAATGTCGGCTATCTTCTCCGGCACGTTTTTGCCGCAGGCGATGTAGTCAAGGAAGAACAAAGGCTTTGCTCCGCAGCATATAATATCGTTCACGCACATTGCCACACAGTCTATTCCGACGGTGTCGTGCCTGTCCATAAGGAAAGCAATTTTAAGCTTCGTACCGACGCCGTCGGTACCGCTGACCAAAACAGGGCGTTTTATGCCCTCAAGGTCAAGCTCGAAAAGGCCTCCGAAGCCGCCCACGTCCGAGCAGACGCCCTTTGTTACGGTGGAAGCGATGTGCTTCTTCATAAGCTCTACGGCCTTATATCCTGCGGTGATGTCGACGCCTGCCGCAGCGTAGCTTTCGGATTTCGATTGTGTGTTCATAGTTATTCCTTTCCGTTCCAGCAGTATGTGCAAAGCTTGCACGGGTCAAGGCCTATTGCCTCTATCACCCCGTCAAGCGACTGATACTCCAGCGACGCGAGATGCAGCTGCCTGCATATGGTTTCCCTGAACCTCTTCCCGCGCTCGGTAGAAGAATCGGCGTATTCGTCAATGTAGTCGAAGCCTTCCTCGCCCTCAAGCTCCATTATAACGCGCCGGCCTATAAGCTCCATCACGCCGGTAGAGCGCGAAAAGTTAAGGTACTTGCAGCCGAACATTATTGGCGGGCAGGCGGAGCGCATGTGAACCTCCTTTGCGCCGTTTTCGTAAAGAAACTCCACCGTCTCTTTAAGCTGTGTCCCTCTGACTATCGAATCGTCTACAAAAAGCAGGCTCTTGCCCTTAATTAGGTCGTGCACGGGGATTTGCTTCATCTTTGCGACCTTGTTGCGCTCGTTTTGCTTGGTCGGCATAAAGCTTCTCGACCAGGTAGGCGTGTACTTTATAAATGGACGTGCGAACGGTATGCCGCTTTCGTTTGCGTAGCCTATTGCGTGCGGTGTGCCCGAATCCGGTACGCCGCTTACGTAATCCACGCCCTCGCTTTTGCCGCGTTCCATGTCGCTTCTCGCCATGATTTTGCCGTTGCGGTATCTCATCATCTCTACGTTTACGCCCTCGTAGCCGGAGGTGGGATACCCGTAATAGCTCCACAGGAAAGAGCAGATTCGCATCTTGTCACCGGGACCGGCAAGCTGTGTTACGCCGTCGGCAGTTATCTGCACTATCTCGCCGGGCCCCAATTCCATGTAGTCCTCATAGCCGAGCTTGCGGTATGCAAATGACTCGAACGACACGCAGTACCCGTCCTCGCCCTTGCCTACGACAACGGGCAGCCTTCCCAGCTTGTCTCTTGCCGCAATAATCGAACCGTCGTCTTTGAGTATGAGAATTGACGCTGTGCCGTCTATCTCTTTCTGCGCAAATTTTATGCCGTCCACAAAATTGCTTTTCTGGTTTATAAGGGCCGCGACAAGCTCTGTCCCGTTGACGTTGCCGCCGGTCATGGCGTCAAAATGCCCGCCGCTGTATGACAAAAAGTGCTTTATAAGGCTTGTCGCGTTGTTTACGACGCCTATCGTACATATCGAATAGGTGCCGAGGTTTGACCGTATAAGCAGCGGCTGCGGGTCGTAGTCGCTGATTATGCCTATGGCCGAGGTGCCCTTCATTTCGTCAAAGACGTGCTCAAACTTCGTGCGGAACGGCGAGTTTTGAATATTGTGTATCTCCCTTTGCAGCCCTATCTCTTTGTCGTAAGCCGCCATACCGCCCCTGCGCGTGCCGAGGTGGGAATGATAGTCCGTCCCGAAAAAAACGTCCTCAATGGCGTCGCCCCTCGCGGCGACACCGAAAAAACCGCCCATGTAATATCCTCCGGTATTTTTATTTGTATTGTTCTGTAAGAGAAGCGTCCTTCAAGAGAACCTTCCCGGCCTCTTCCCTTCTTCTGCCGTCAAGGCGGGCGGCAAGGGATGCGTCCTCCACCGCAATTATCTGTGCGGCAAGGAGAGCGGCGTTGGCCCCTCCGTTTACCGCAACGGCCGCAACCGGGATGCCGGACGGCATCTGCACGGTCGAAAGCAGAGCGTCCAGCCCGTCAAGGTTAGACCCCGCACACGGTATGCCTATGACGGGAAGCGTGGTGTTTGCAGCCAAAGCGCCCGCCAAATGCGCAGCCATGCCCGCAGCCGCAATTATTGCCGCAAACCCGTTTGCGCGGGCGTTTAATGCAAAGGCACGCGCCTGCTCCGGCGTGCGGTGAGCCGAATATACATGCACCTCAAAGGGTATCTCCAGCTTCTTTAAAACCTTTATGGCTTTTTCTACAATGGGAAGGTCGCTTTCGCTTCCCATGACAATTCCGACTTTTTTCATAAATCCTCCGAAAAACGCAAACGGACACACTGCTATAAAAAATAGAAGTGTGCCCAGACGGTCGGCCTAATAATTTTCTGCGGTTCTCTGTTCCTCTGTGGTACTCCACTTAATCCGTCAGTAGCAAAGAACCATATATTCGGTTTTATTATACCACTTGTGTATAAATGTGTCAAGGCACGAATTTGCTGTTTTGTGTTAATTTGCTTCCGACTCGCAGTAGATACAGCGGTAAACGTTGTTTTCGCCGTTCGAAAGCTTAAACACGTGGTCAAGCTCCTGCTCTACTGACGTGATGCAGCGCGGATTTTTGCATTTTATAACGTTGGTAAGAGTAAGCGGCATTTCTATAGTTTTTTTGTCGGCAAGGACGCCGTTTTTTATGATGTTTACGGTAGCGCCCGGGTCGACATAGCCGACAACGTCAAAGCTTATGGGAATTAAAGCGTCGATCTTTATAATATCCTTCTTTCCCATTTTTTTGCTCTGAACGTTCTTTATTATCGCAACGCAGCAGTCCAGCCCGTCAAGCTTTAAAAGCTCGTAAAGCTTCATGCCCCTGCCGGCTGTAATGTGGTCGATAACGACGCCGTTCGTAATGGAGTCTATATTCACTTCCCCGCCTCCTTCAAAAGCATTAAAATAAGCGCCATGCGCATGTATTTGCCGTTTAACACCTGCTTGAAATAGCAGGCTCTCGGGTCGCTGTCAATGGCAACGCTTATCTCGTTGACGCGGGGCAGAGGGTGCATTATGCAAAGGTCGTCCTTTGCGTCCTTCAATTTATCCGGTGTCAGAATATAGCTGTCCTTAAGCCGCAAATAATCCTCTTCGTTGAAGAAACGCTCCCTTTGAACCCTTGTCATATAAAGTATGTCAAGCTTTGGCATAGCCGCCTCAAGGTCCGTCGTCTCTTCAAAGGGAATGCCGTTTTTCAAAAGCACGTCCGTCTTTACATATCCGGGCAGCATAAGCTCCTCCGGCGAGATGAGAACGACGTTTATGTCCTTGTAGCGGGAGAGGGCGTTTATAAGCGAATGCACCGTTCTGCCGAACTTCAAGTCGCCGCAGAAGCCGACGGTAAATCCGCCGAAGCCGCCCTTTTCGCGGTAAACGGTAAGAAGGTCCGCAAGCGTCTGCGTCGGGTGGTTGTGCCCGCCGTCACCTGCGTTTATAACCGGTATTGTCGCGTTTTTGGAGGCGACAAGCGGCGCGCCCTCCTTGGGGTGACGCATAGCTATAATGTCTGCATAGCAGCTGACGGTTTTTGCGGTGTCTGCAACGCTTTCCCCTTTTGCAGATGAGGAGCTGTTTGCCTCCGAAAAGCCTATAACATTGCCGCCAAGCTCGTACATAGCCGCCTCAAAGCTTAGGCGGGTTCTTGTTGAAGGCTCGAAAAACAAGGTCGCAAGCTTCTTGCCCCGACACATATTGCTGTACTTTTCGGGATAATTGATTATGTCAATGGCTGTATGAATCAGAGAATCGATCTCCTCCGTTGACAAATCGAGTATATCAATAAGGCTTCTCACGGCTTATAACGCCTCCGTTCCTATCCAGCTTTCGTCGGAAGGATTGTCCCTGAACGCCAAAAGCCTTTTTACGTCCTCCGGCTTTATATACCCCTCGTCGGCTGCCACCTGTGCGACAACGCCGAAATTTGTAAGAGACACGTTTTTAACGTTTGCCTCCGCAAGCCTTTGAAGGCCTTTTTTCATGCCGTATGTAAATATGCTTACTACGCCGAGAACCTCCGCACCGGCTTCACGCAGGGCGTCTACAACCTCCAAAACGCTCCCTCCGGTGGAGATAAGGTCTTCAACCACGACGACCTTCTGCCCCTTTTCAAGCTTCCCCTCTATCCGGTTCTGCCTGCCGTGGTCTTTGGCGCCGGAGCGCACGTAGCCCATGGGCAGCCCCATAATGTGCGCCGTTATCGCCGCATGCGCTATCCCGGCGGTGGACGTCCCCATCAAAACCTCTGCCTGCGGGTAATGCCGTCTTATGTTTTCCGCAAGTCCGTTCTCCACGTCGCCTCTCACGGAAGGCGCGGTAAGAGTAAGCCTGTTGTCGCAGTAAACCGGGCTTTTTATCCCGCTTGCCCATATAAAGGGCTTGTCCGGGCGGAAAAACACCGCACCGATAGAAAGAAGATCTTTTGCAATCAGTTTTTCCAAAATTCAAACCTCCTTATCAGTCGACAAAATCTTTTACGCAGCGTTCGTACGCAGCTACGGGGTCTTCGGCCGCAGTTATAGGCCTGCCGACGACTATGTAATCCGAACCGTTTTCCTTCGCCTGCGCCGGTGTGGTTACGCGCTTTTGATCACCCGCGTCCCCGTCCGCAAAGCGAACACCGGGCGTTACCGTCAAAAACCCGCTTCCGCATACAGAGTGGACCTTGCCCGCCTCAAGCGGCGAGCAAACAACGCCGTCAAGCCCCGCCTTCTTTGCGCTTAACGCATAGTGCATTACGACCTCGTCCATCGGTCTGTCTACAAGCAGCTCTTCCTTCAGGCTTTCCTCGTCGGTGGACGTAAGCTGGGTAACGGCAATAAGCAGCGGCCTTGTTCCGTCCGCCCTTGTAAGCCCCTCAAGCGCGGCCTGCATCATGCGCACAGTGCCCGCTGCGTGAAGGTTGCAGATGTCGACGTCCAACCCCGAAAGAACTGCCATCGCCTTTTTGACGGTGTTTGGAATGTCGTGCAGCTTAAGGTCGAGAAAAATGCGGTGTCCCCGCTTCTTTATCTCGCGAACTATCCCGGGACCTGCCGAATAAAACAGCTCCATGCCTATTTTTACAAACGGCTTCCTTCCCTTAAATTTGTCGAGGAATTCAAGGGTCTGCTTTTCGCTGCTGAAATCGCAGGCGACTATTACGTCTTTTCCCATTAAAGCGCACCTCCTATTATTTCGCTAAGGCTTTTAATGCCGTATTTTTCCATTGCATTCGGAAGCTCTTCGATTATGTCCCTGCAGGCGTATGGGTTTACGAGATTGGCAGCCCCCACTTCGACGGCTGTTGCACCCGCAAGCATCATTTCCAAAACGTCCTCTGCGCTTGAAACGCCGCCTATGCCCACGACGGGGACGGAAACAGCACCCGCAACCTGGTAAACCATGCGCAAAGCCACGGGGAAAATCGCGCTGCCGGAAAAGCCGCCCATTTTGTTGGCTATCACGGGACGCCTTTTTTTTAGATCTATGCGCATCCCCAAGAGCGTGTTTATAAGGCTTATGCCGTCTGCACCTGCTGCCTCGCAGGACTTTGCTATTTCCGCAATGTCCGTCACGTTCGGGGAAAGCTTTACAATAACCGGCTTTTTTGTTACAGCCTTTACGGCCTTTGTAACAGTCGCGGCAGCCTTGGGGTCTGTGCCGAAGCTCATCCCCCCGCCGTGCACATTGGGACAGCTTACGTTTACCTCAAGCCAGCCGACGATATCGCACTTGTCAAGCCTTGAACAGGTATACGCGTAATCTTCGGCGGAAAAGCCGCTTACGTTTGCCATGACCTTTTTGTGAAAGCACTTTTCAAGCTTTGGAAGCTCTGTATCGATGACCCTGTCGACACCCGGATTTTGAAGGCCGACGGCGTTTATCATGCCGGAGGTGCATTCCGCAATTCTCGGTGTAGGGTTGCCGAAGCGCGCAGCCGCCGTAGTGCCCTTAAAGGAAAAGGTTCCGAGGATATTTATGTCGTAAAGCTCGGCAAACTCCCACCCGTAGCCGAAGGTTCCGCTTGCGGGAATTACGGGGTTGTCAAGCTCTATGCCGCAAAGGTTTACCTTCATTTCCGCCACAGTATTTCCTCCTTAAAAAGCACCGGACCGTCCCTGCATATGCGCTTGTATCCGGTGACCGTTTGGCAGGAGCAGCCCATGCAGGCGCCAAATCCGCAGCCCATCCTCTCCTCAAAGCTGAACTGCCCGCTTGTAGACGCTGCATTGTAGACCGCTTTAAGCATAGGCTCCGGCCCGCAGGTGTAGAAGTATGTGTAATCAAGGCCGGAAAGTGCATCGGTAACATAGCCCTTCACGCCAAAGCTGCCGTCAACGGTTGCAATCGTAACGCCCGCACCGAGAGAGGCAAACTCTTTAGCATAAAACACCTCGCTTTTCGTGTTGAAGCCAAGCACAGCGTGCGGGCTTTTCCCCTCCGCAAGCAGTTTTTTTGCAAGCATGTACAAGGGGGGTACGCCCACGCCGCCGCCTATAAGCAGCGGCTTACTTCCGGAAGTGCTTGTGTCATAGCCGTTGCCTAGCCCTGTGAGAAGGTCAAGCTTACCGCTTTGCATTGCGGCCATTTGCGCAGTCCCTTTGCCGACGACCTTGTAAATCAGTGTAAGTATATCGCCTTCAACGTCGCAAACGGAAATGGGCCTTCTCAAAAACAGCCCGTCAAGCTTTATGTTTACAAACTGTCCGCTTGCGGTTATTGCGGAGGTGTCGCCTTCAAGCTTCATCCTGTACACGCCGTCTGCAAGCTTTACGTTTTCCCTTATCTCAAAAAACGACTGCTTCATATCTTTCACCGTCAAGCGTCAATTGTGGAAATTGTAAGCGTTGTCTCCTCAAGCACGTCGAGAAGCACGCGAACCGTGTCAAGCGCTGTGAAAATGGTCACATTGTTCTCCGTAGCGCATTGGCGAATCTTCCTGCCGTCGTCCGTTTGATCGTCCCGCTCTATGTCGCGGGTGCTTATGACGTAGGCAATGTGCCCCTGCCTGATGGAGTCAAGTATCTCCTCCGTGCCCTCGCTTATCTTCCTAAGCGCATGCGTCCTTATGCCTTGCGCTTTTAAGAACTGCGCAGTGCCGGTTGTTGCCTCTATATTAAAGCCCAGGTTGTAGAAGCGGCGCATAAGTGGAAGCGCCTCCTCTTTGTCCTTGTCGGAGATGGTAGCGAACACGGTGCCGTAGTTCTGCAGGCGCATGCCGGACGCCTGAAGCGCCTTGTACAGCGCACGGTTCAGCTTACCGTCATAGCCTATCGCCTCACCAGTCGACTTCATCTCCGGGGAAAGATACGCGTCCAGCCCGCGTATCTTGTTGAAGGAGAACACAGGAACCTTCACGTACCAGCGCTTCTTCTCCGTCGGATATATGTCGAAAATGCCCTGCTCTTTAAGGCTTCTGCCCATTATAACCTCGGTTGCTATATCTGCAAGGCTGTAACCCGTTGCCTTTGAAAGGAACGGAACCGTCCTTGAGGAACGCGGGTTGACCTCGATAATATAGACGTTGTCGCTTTTGTCAACAATGAACTGGATGTTGTAAAGCCCCACAATGCCAAGGCCCAACCCCAGTTTTTTGGCGTACTGCAGGATTACGCCCTTGACCCTGTCGGAAATGCTGAAGGTGGGATAAACGCTTATAGAGTCGCCGCTGTGGATGCCGGTGCGTTCCACAAGCTCCATTATGCCGGGGACGAAGACATCCCTTCCGTCGCATATGGCGTCAACCTCAACCTCCTTGCCCTCGATATATTTGTCGACAAGGACGGGCTTGTCCTCGTCAATCTCCACGGCTGTCTTCAGGTACCTTCTAAGCTGGCTTTCGTTTGCGACTATCTGCATAGCTCTGCCGCCGAGGACAAAGCTTGGGCGAACAAGAACCGGATAGCCTATCTCCTCCGCAGCGGCGACGCCCGCCTCTATGCTTGTAACTGCCTTGCCCTTGGGCTGCGGAATATTGAGGTCGGAAAGTATCTTTTCAAAGCTGTCGCGGTTCTCCGCGCGTTCTATTGCCTCACAGTCGGTGCCTATTATCCGCACGCCGCGTTCCATAAGCGGTGCGGCAAGGTTAATAGCCGTTTGTCCGCCGAGGGAGGCTATAACGCCCTCCGGCTTTTCAAACTCAATTATATTCATCACGTCTTCGGGAGTAAGCGGCTCGAAATACAGCTTATCCGCAGTGGTGTAGTCCGTCGAAACCGTTTCCGGGTTGTTGTTTATTATTATCGCTTCGTAGCCGGACTTTTTAATGGTAGTAACCGCATGCACCGTGGAGTAGTCAAATTCCACGCCCTGCCCTATTCTTATGGGCCCTGCACCCAGAACCACAAGCTTTTTCTTATCCGTCAGCACGGAGGAATTTTCGTCCTCGTAAGACGAGTAGAAATACGGTATATAAGCGCCCGTGTGACAGGTGTCAACCATGCGGTAAACGGGAAAGATCCCCTCGGTCTTCCTAAAGGCGTAAACCTTTTCCTCGTCCGTACCCCAAAGGAAGGCGATGTACTTGTCCGAAAAGCCCGTCTTTTTAGCCGTTAAGAGAGTATCCTTGTCAAACGGCTTTTCCGCAATCGCGCTTTCGGCCTGCACTATTTTCTTGATTGATTCAAGGAAATAATCGGTTATCATGGTGACGTCGTGAATTGCCTTGACGTCCGCACCGCGACGGAACAGCTCTGCTATCGCAAAGACGTTGTCGTCCTTAAACTCGCTTATATAGTCAAACAGTGCCTCTGTTTCAAAACCGTCGAACTTAGAGAGACGGAAATGGCACACGCCCGTCTCAAGCGAGCGCACGGACTTAAGCAGGCACTCCTCCAAGGTAGAGCCTATACCCATGACCTCGCCGGTTGCCTTCATCTGCGTGCCAAGCGTATTCGGAGCCCCGGTGAACTTGTCAAACGGGAATCGGGGAAGCTTTGCCACGACATAGTCAAGAGACGGCTCGAACGCAGCGTTGGTGTTTGCAACGGTTATGTCCTCAAGCGCCATGCCGAGGGCTATCTTCGCAGTGACGCGCGCTATCGGATAGCCGCTTGCCTTGGAGGCGAGCGCGGAAGAGCGCGAAACGCGAGGATTGACTTCGATGAGGAAATACTCGCTGCTTGAAGGGTTAAGGGCAAACTGAACGTTGCAGCCGCCTTCTATTTTAAGCTCTTTTATTATCTTTATCGCGCTGTCGTTAAGCATTTTAAGGTCGCTGTCACTCAGCGTCATTATCGGCGCTACGACAATAGAGTCACCAGTGTGTACACCTACGGGGTCTATGTTTTCCATGCCGCAGATGGTTATTGCGTGATCGTTCGAGTCACGCATAACCTCAAACTCTATCTCCTTATAGCCCTTTACGCTTTTCTCCACAAGCACCTGATGAACCGGGGACAGCTTGAAGGCGTTAAGCCCTATATCGACAAGCTCTTCTTCGTCGTTGGCAAAACCGCCGCCCGTACCGCCGAGAGTAAACGCGGGCCTAAGCACAACGGGGTAGCCGATTCTTTCGGCAGCTGCTTTAGCCTCCTCTATGCCGTAAGTGATTTCGGAGGGAATGACCGGCTCGCCTATCGACTGGCAAAGCTCTTTAAAAAGCTCCCTGTCCTCGGCACGCTCTATGCTGCGGCTGTCCGTGCCCAAAAGCTCTGTCCCGCACTCTTTAAGCACGCCCTTTTTCTCAAGCTGCATGGCAAGATTAAGCCCTGTCTGACCGCCTATGCCGGGCACAATGGCGTCCGGCCTTTCATATCGAAGTATCTTTGCGACGTATTCAAGCGTCAAAGGCTCCATATAAACCTTGTCGGCGATCGTAGTATCCGTCATAATCGTAGCGGGGTTGGAGTTTACCAGAACGACCTCGTAGCCCTCCTCCTTCAAGGCAAGGCACGCCTGTGTGCCGGCGTAGTCAAACTCCGCCGCCTGCCCGATTACTATAGGGCCGGATCCTATTATCATTACTTTTTTGATGTCCGTTCTCTTAGCCATTTTATACCTCTTATTCTGTGTTATCCTTTGTAAACTACCCTGCCGCCGCAGACGGTAAGCAGACACTTTCCGTAAAGCTCCATACCCGCAAAGGGCGTTGACCTGCCCTTTGACAGGAAGCTTTCGGGGTCTACCCTGTACGCCTTACTCAGATCCCAAACCGAAAAATCGATGCCAAGCGGTATGCCGAACCTCTTCCTCGGGTTGTAAACAAGCAGCTCCATAAGCTTGTAGAGGCTTACCGTCCCCGTTTTCACAAGATACGTATAAAGCGCAGGGAAGGCCGTTTCCAGCCCCACAACGCCAAACGCACTGCCTGCAAGCCCCTTTGACTTCTCCTCTGCGGAATGCGGCGCGTGGTCCGTAGCTATCATGTCGATTGTGCCGTCTGTTATTCCCTCTATAAGCGCCTCCCTGTCCCTTTCGGAACGAAGCGGAGGGTTCATTTTAAAACGGCCGTCTTCTTCAAGGCATCCGTCGTCCAGTATCAGGTAATGCGGCGCAGTCTCGCAGGTCACATTGACGCCTTCCGCCTTGGCCTTTCGAATAAGGCTTACGCTTTCGGCAGTGGAAATGTGGCAGACGTGATAGGCACAGCCGGTTTCGGCCGCAAGCTTCAGGTCGCGCTCTATAGGTCGCCACTCACTCTCCGCGCAAATGCCGGCGTGCCCGTGTGAGGCGGCGTATTTCCCCGCGTTGATATAGCCGCCGCAAAGCAGCGAATTGTCCTCGCAATGCGCCGCTATTATTTTCCCCGCAGCCTTTGCGGCAACCATGGCCTCCCGCATTAAGGAAGCGCTTTGAATACCCCTTCCGTCGTCGGAAAAGGCGACGACGCGCCCCTTCATGCCCTCTATATCGGAAAGCCTTTCTCCCTTTTCGCCCACGGTGACGGCGCCGTAGGGGTAGACGTTGATAATCCCGCAGTCGGAAATTGCCTTTTCTTCCACCGCCAGACTTTCCGTACAGTCGGGAACCGGGTTTAAATTAGGCATGGTACAAACAGCCGTATATCCACCGTGTGCTGCCGCCATAGAGCCGCTTTCTATAGTCTCTTTATAAGAAAAACCCGGCTCGCGAAAATGAACATGCACATCGCAAAAGCCGGGAAATAAAGAATATTCTGGAGATAAAAAACCGGAAAGTGTGGCGTCCTTTGAAAGAAAATCACGAAAAACGACGGTGGAACCGTCCGATACGGCAAAGCTATTTCCACATCCGTTTTTCAGCATCAAATGAAACCACCCTTCCGCAGTACTCAAAAAAGACGCAAGCGTCATCTGCCGAAATGTTACGGATATTATACCATTTAGCATCGGCGTTGTCAATGGTAGTTTTCAATATTTGAAAGAAAGCGCTGTAAATATTTTTATGCATACTGCTGTTTAAAAGCAAAGACCGCCTGCCGCGCGCAGTACGCGGCAGACGGTTTTGCGGCAAGCGGAAGGGACAAAGCTTACTTGTCTTTGCCTTCCGGCTCATTGCCTATCGACGCGAAGTTCTTAGGTAGGAAGGCCAAAGGACTGTCTGTTTCGGGCACAAACTTCTTTTGCCTTCTTTTTACGATGTGTACAAGAGGTTTAATCTCACCGGTTTCGTTGTCGACCTCTCTCGGGATGTAACCCTCGTCTTCCAAAATGTAAACGAGGCTCATCGGAGTTACGCCGCTTCTCCAAAGTCGGAAGAGAAGATCATTAAATTCATGCTCCGATCCGTGGACGAAGTAAGTGCTTTTCTCGATCCCCGAGTTGCCGCTTTTTTCGATGGAAAATAGATATCCACCGTCCTCCCTGTGTGCATCGTACAGCAGTGTGTAATTCTTGTAGGTCCTGATTCTTGTCATCAAACCGGCTCCTTTCTTAAAATTTTTAACCAAATGGTTTGTCTTTATCAATACTACTACAAGAAGTATAATTAATTTGTCGAATCAAGGATTCTTTGCGCAAAAAAGCTTTTCTTTGATTTGTTTTTCTAATTTTATGATAGCACTAAAAAAATAATAGTCAACACAATTTTTTGTTAACAAATGTCGAATCGTGTCGATACACATTACGTAAACCGTATAAACCCATAAAAAGTAATGTTTTTGCTAATAGCACCCGAAAAAGATTTAAAATTGACCCTGTTTTATATCTGCAGTTTCACCTTTTCGATGGCGCTTTTTTCAATTCTGCTGACCTGTGCCTGCGAAATTCCGATCTCTCCGGCGACCTCTGTTTGGGTTTTTCCGCGGAAAAAACGAAGGGCAAGTATCTTCTGCTCCCTTTTGTCCAACTTTTTTATCGCGTCCGTAAGGGCTATGCTGTTTATCCAGGATTCGTCTGTGTTTTTGGTGTCCTTGATTTGGTCTAAAAGGTACACGGAATCCGCACCGTCGGAATAAACTGGCTCGTAAATGGAGACGGGAGCTGAAATTGCCTCTAAAGAGTTTATTATATCCGATTTCGGCGCCTGCATTGCGGTTGAAATTTCCTCTATTGTCGGCTCTCTCTGAAGCTTTCCGGACAATTCCTCACGCGTTTGGAGTGTTTTATACGCAAGGTCGCGCAGAGAACGCGAAACTCTGATGGAGTTGTTGTCTCTTATATATCTCCTCATCTCGCCGGCTATAAGCGGGACAGCATAGGTTGAGAACTTTACGTTAAGCGAAAGGTCAAAGTTGTCAATTGCCTTCATAAGGCCTATGCAGCCGACTTGAAACAGGTCGTCAGGGTTTTCGCCTCTGCAGGCGAAGCCCTGCACTACGCTTAAAACAAGGCGTAAATTCCCGTTTATCAGTCTGTTTCGCGCGTCTTTGTCCCCTTTCGACGCTTTTTCAAGCAGCTCTTGCTTTTCTTCTGCCGAAAGCACCGAAAGATTCGAAGTGTTTATGCCGCTTATGTCAACCTTATTGTACATTGCTGCACCTCCGCAAAAGATTTGCAAAACAAGTTTGCCCTTTTTTGCCTGCAGAGATACATAAAAATACAAATACGGCAGTTAAAATCGCAGTAAAAAGTTTGCGATATTACGCAAAATTCGGTGTTTTTTTAGGCGTCATTTTTCGACTTTGCGACCTGATAGCATTTTTCGGCAATGCAAACCATACAGCGCACGGTTTTGCCGGCGTTAATGCCTTTTTCGAAGCTGTTTTTGTCAAAAATTTCCTTTTAAATCTTAAAATCGGGTTTTGGTGCAAAATCTGCCTGAATGAATATTTTTGTAAAAGACCGGCTATAATAAAATCTTTATGGGAAAACGCAGATTTTTATGCTTGAAAAAAGGCCCGTGAAAGCTATTTTGCCTTCACGGACCTTTAATTGTTTTACTTAACCGGAAAATTACCTAAGAGACAGAGGGCTGCTCTTTCCCTTCGCCGTCCGGTTCGTCTTCCTTCATGCTTCCGTCCTCGTCATAAAACGGGTCAATCATATATTTTTTCATGACCGGGTAAGAGCAATATATGCAAATTAAATACGCAAAAGCAAGCAGGAAGATGAAGAAAAGAACCATACCGAAGCCACGCAGAAGAATCACAAGGTAAACGCTTGCAAGGAACAGCAGCGCAAGCCCCAAAAGCATAACAAGAGTGCGCTTTATCCCGGCGGTTGTCAGTATAAACGCGTATTTAAACAGCTTTCTGAAGCTTAAATCAAACGTAACTATCATCAAATAGATGTAGATGCGCATGACAAAATACAGCAGAGCTATCATTATCATCGCCGCAAAAAGCATCTTTATGGCGAAGGTGTTTGCATTGGAGTAATAAAAAGGAAGTGCGTAAACTATAGCCGCTATAAAAACGCAGTCCAGCACGCCGAATATCATAGCCTGCTTGAAATTTTTCTTTATAGCGTAGAAAAAGTCCTGCCAAAGGAAGACATGCTCCTCTTTGACGGTGTTGCGAAGCACATAGGTGCATCCGACGTTCATAGGCCCGAACAGGAACACAACGATAATGCCAAGCCATTTAAGCACCGTTGTTGCGGTGTTGTCAATGTTTACCGTCGTGAGGAAGGAAAAAGTCGTTTGAAGCCCCTCAAACGCACTTCCGCTTTCGTAGGCCGCTATGCCCTGATAGTTGGGAAAAACGGCAGAGGTGGGAGAAAAGGCCGTATCCGATATCTGCCAAGCAAAAAAGCTTCCGGAAAACCCGAAAAGCGTAAATATTATGGGGGAAATCATAAGCAGGATCAAAAGGTTAAGCTTGCACAGATTCCCCACCCTGTGGAAGGCAAGCTTAAAGAACGAAACAAAACCGAACTTGCCGTCTACAAACCGTGCCTTCTCCTCCGGCAGGTCTTCTTCTCTCGTTTTGTTGCCGGTAACTCTGTCAAAAAAACTCACTTTTTACCTCTTCTTATTTGAATAAGCTACGCACGGGGATGAAACTGCATGTAGTTTTTCCTGTGATGTTCCTTCAGGAAATGCGCATATCGCTGTGTCGACGAAATGTCGGAATGCCCGAGTATCTCCTGTATCTCCCGTATGTCCGCCCCGTTCTCAAGCAGGTGCGCCGCAAAAGAGTGACGCAGCGTGTGCGGCGTAATGTCGGTAAAAATACGCGCCTCGGAGGCGTACACCTTCAAAAGCTTCCAAAGCCCCTGCCTGGTCATCCTTTCACCGGACAAATTCACGAACAGTGCGCGCTCGTTCGGATTAAATATAAGCATCTTTCGGGCGCTGTTTATATACTCCGCAAGGGCTTTTACCGCAATAGGGTACAGCGGTATTACACGCGCCTTCTCGCCCTTTTCGCATTTTACAAAGGCAAGCTGCAGGTTTACGTCCCCAACGTTGAGATCTATAAGCTCCGACGCCTTTATGCCGGTTGCATAAAGCAGCTCCAGTATAGCCTTGTCCCTGATGCTTTTGCTGTCGTTCCCGGAGGGCTGTGCAAGAAGACGCACCACCTCTTCCTTGGTAAGAACAACGGGCGGACGTGCGTCCGTCTTGTCGTTGTGTATCTCACGCGCGGGATTGAACTCCAAAGCACCGGTCGAAACGTAATACTGCATCATGCTGCGCACAGCCGACAGAGTCCTTGAAACCGTAGAGGGCGAGAAGCCGTTTAAATTCATCTCCTGCTTAAAGTTCCTTACGATTTCCGTAGTTATCTGATCGACGGACTGACAGCCGTACTTAACACTTATATAATCCATAAACTTCGACAGGTCGCGTATGTAAGCCTGCAAAGTGTTGGAGGAAGCCTTCTTTGTATTTTTCTGAAAACGTAAAAATTCATCAAATTGTGCTTTAAGCATGCTTGTGGAAGATTTTACAGCAACCATAAATAAAGCTCCGTTTCAAAATCAAATAATTGTCAAAAGGTAACGCAAAACAAAATAGATGACAGACGGGTAAAGCAAAAACAGAAAAGCGTAAATAAGGTAGTGAAAAACGCCTTTCCCGTGCTGAAGAAATAACACCTCTGTATAAAAAAGTATACCTGTCGCGGCGATAAGCGAAAGAGACAGCAAAACCGAAAGCCCGACGTAAAGGTCAAAGTTAATATCCGCTGTTACGGCAAAATAAAAGAATGAAATGCCGAAGAAGTTGTGCACGGCCGAAAAAAGCGCAACAGGCAGTGCAAAGGGCGTAAAGCCCGACAAAAACGCAGTCAAAATAAGCGCCGCATGCTGCAGCAGAAAACGCAGAAGCAGCGCAGACGCACCGCCTGCAGTGGCCGCGCCGGCGTCTGCGTAAAGCAAAGCCGCAACACCCGGGTTAAAGGCGGACACACACCTTGCAAAGGCGGATGACAAAAAGAACAGCCCCAGAAAGACGAAGTAATTGCCTTTGCGGGCGTCAAAAAGTCTGTCAAATAAGCTTCCTTCTGCCAAAGGCTCGGAAATTACCGCCGGTTCGTAAGGGACAAGCGCCTTCTCAGTAAAATCGGTTTGTATCATTGCAAAAACCTCCGAAGCAGTTTTACAATAATACATTATGCGCATTTACAAAAGCTTATTACAGCTTGCTTTCGGCTTCCCTTGCCATTTCCTCCGCACGGACAGTGCAGGCATTCATAGCGTCGGCAACTATCCCTGTAAATCCCGCTTTTTCAAACACGGAAAGCGCAGCAAGTGTCGTACCTCCGGGAGAAGAGACGTCCTTTATAAGCGTATCGATGTCCTTACCCGACCTTTCAATCATGGCGGCAGCACCTCTTATCGACTGCAGAATAAGCGGTGACGCCTTGTCGGCTGGTATCCCCTGCGCAACCGCACCGTCAAGCATTGCCTTATAAAAGAGGTAAACATAGGCCGGAGACGAACCGTTGACGGAAATAATGCTGTTCATCATCGACTCGTCAACCACTGCGATTTCCGCAATGCCGGAAAACAGACGGCATACGTAACGAAAAACCTTTTCGTCAACATATGCATTGTGCGAGACTGCAACCGCACCGGCACCGAGAAGGAGCGGAGTGTTCGGCATGGTTCGAATAACGGGAACATCACGGCCGAAGCACTTACAGATAAAATCGGAAGAAATGCCGGCAGCCACGGAAATATAGGTCTTGTCAGCAAAATCCTTGCAGCTACCCGAGAGCTGTTTAACTGCACCCGATATGACAGAAGGCTTTAGTGCAAGCAGTACCAAGTCGGACGCGGAAACCGCATCCTCAGCTGTGTCACAGCAGTTGACGTGCTGCATTATGTCGCTTTTATATTTCTCCTTGTCAAGGTCGTAAACGTATATAAAATCCGAGGGCAAAAGACGCTTTGAAACAAGCCCGTTAATTATGGCGCCGGCAATATTCCCCGCGCCCAAAAAGCAAATTTTCATGTGCTTTATCGACATAAAACAAAAATAAGCCCCTCTCAAAAAGAATCGCATCGCTTAAGAACGATGTGAATACATTGTGAATACATAATAATATAAACCGACAAAAAAAGCAAGACGTTTTTATACAATATTTTAAAATTGGTGATTCTGCCGACGAATTATGTAAACAGTGTTATGTAAACCTGTTTTTAAAACACATTATTTGGGATTAGGCAATTTGGCACGGTCAAGATAATGTGTGTGGAAAAAATGTGGGTTTGTTTTGTGTTATTTTTAAATCGGTTTTCAAAAATTGTGTTGTTATTGTGCACAATTTGTGCTATACTTGGCTTGATACTTAAAAAGGAGGCCTTTGATGAGCATTCTCAGCTGCAGCGGTATAAGCCTTGCTTACGGTACGGATGTCATTCTTGAAGACGTAGGCTTTACTCTTAACGAAGGCGCAAGGCTTGGTATAATCGGCGTAAACGGCGCGGGGAAATCCACGCTTTTAAAAATAATCAGCGGCGCTCTGCGTCCCGACAGCGGAAACGTCAGCATTGCAAAGGGTGCAAGGCTTGGCACGCTTGAGCAGTACACGGACAGTTCTTTTTTGGGGAAGACCGTTGCGGACGTTGCTTTGGAAAAGTTCTCTTCCCTGCGTGAAATGGAGGCAGAGCTTTTGTCGCTTGAGGCTTGCCTTGACAACGGAGACGAAGATATAATTAAACGTTATACGGCTTTAAGGGACCGCTTTGAAATCCTCGGAGGTTACGAATACAAGTCGAAGGCTATATCCACCGTTAAAAGGTTCGGCTTTTCCGACGAGGACATGAACAAAGCTGCGGACAGCTTAAGCGGGGGGCAGAAGACGAGGCTTTCCCTTGCAGCGCTGCTGCTTTCGAAGCCGGACATTGTGCTGCTTGACGAGCCGACCAACCACCTTGATATTGAGGCCACACGCTGGCTTGAAGAGCAGATTCGCGCGTCTGCTTCTACCTTCATTATCGTCTCGCACGACCGCTATTTCCTTGACAGGACTACGACGGATACACTTGAGATTGAAAATACGCACTCTACGCTTTACAAGGGCTCTTATTCTCAGTTTAAGGAAAAGAAAAAGAAGCTTCGCGAGGACTACGAAAAGCACTATAAGCTGCAGCAGAAGGAAATTGCACGCCTTGAGGCGTTTATTGAAAATCAGAGGAAGTGGAACCGCGAGAGAAACATCATCGCCGCAGAAAGCCGCATGAAGGCCATAGAGCGCATGGACAAGCTGGAAAAGCCGGAGAATGCGCCGTCTGCGATAAATATCCGCATAAACAGCGCTTCTAAAAGCAGCAGCGACGTTTTGTCCGTGCGAAATCTTTCAAAAAGCTTTGGCGGGAAAGTGCTTTTCTCTTCCCTTTCGTTCGAACTTAAAAAGGCAGACAGGCTTTTTGTCATAGGCGGCAACGGAACAGGAAAATCTACGCTTTTGAAGCTTATAAACGGCGTTATTGAACCCGACGGGGGAGTGTCGGAGCTTGGCTATAACCAGCAGCCGGGATATTACGACCAGGAGCAGATGCTTCTTAACGACGGCGTCAACGTCATAACAGAGCTTTGGGACGCACATCCGGGTATGACGCAGACGGAGCTTAGGAGCTCGCTTGCGTGCTACGGCTTCCGCGGCGACGACGTCTTCAAGTCCGTTTCCGACCTTTCCGGCGGCGAAAGAGCGAGGCTTGCAATTGCAAAGCTTGTGCTTTCGGGTGCAGGGCTTCTCATACTGGACGAGCCTACCAATTACCTTGACATTCAGTCAAAAGAAGTGCTGGAGGATGCACTTAAGAACTACGGCGGGACGCTTATTTGCGTTTCGCACGACAGATACCTTGTGTCTTCCCTTGCGACGAGGATTTTGGAAATAGACCCTTCGCTTAAAGACGGATACAAGCTTTACGACTGCGGCTACGAGGAATACCTGCGTCGGCGCGTAAGCACTGAGCCGGCGGTAAAACGCGAAAGGGCCGTCACAGACGGCGCGAAGGATTACTGCGCGAGAAAGAAAGAAAAAAGCGAAAAGCGGCGCGAGGAAAAGCGAAAGGAATTCTTGACAAGCGAAACTGAAAGGCTGGAAAAGCGGATCTCCGAAATAGAATGCGAAATGGAGGAGAACCCGACGGATTACGTACTTCTGCAAAAGCTTGACGAGGAAAAGAGCGCTCTTGACGGCAAGCTTCTCGAATACCTCGACGAGCTTCTCTCATTCATGGACTGACGGGCATATTTTGAAAGACCACGCATATATTTTAGCAAAAATACAAGGAGTGGTCTTATGTTCGTTTATACCGTAAAAGCCTCAAGGCTTAAATTCTTTGCTTTGCTTATATGCTCCGTTGCAATACTTCTTACGCTTGCGGCGGTGATACCGAGACCCGAAAATTTGGGGAATGTGGCGGTTGTCAATTACAGCTACGACAACATTACCTGCAACGAGGACAGGGTGGATTTTCTGGAAGGCTTCGGGTATACGGTTGATGAAACACCGCTGGAGGTCGAAAAGGTCAAGGTGCCTGAGACCTTTGACAGCGTATACGAGAAATACAACGATATTCAGCGTGCACAGGGGCTTAACCTTAAGCGCTGCAGCGGGAAAACGGTTACAAGATATACTTACAAGGTTACGAACCACAATGCCCCGGACGGGAAGGACGTTCTGGCAAACATTTTGGTTTACAACGAAAGGATAGTCGGCGGCGACATTTGCTGCGTCGGTGAAGGCGGGTTCATTCACGGTTTTGAATGCTCGGATGAAAAAAGCGAAGAAAAATAAATTATGGAAAAGTTTAAAGAACGGGTTGACAAAATAATAGCCTCTACCGGCCTAATGTCACGCAAGGACGCAAAAAGGGCAGCCGCCGAAAGGCGAATACGCCTTAACGGTGCGGTGATAAAGGACACGTCCGCAAAGGCAACGGAGGAAGACGAGCTTACTCTTGACGGCCGGAAGATACTTTACAAGAGGTATACCTACATAATGATGAACAAGCCCAAGGGATACGTGTGCTCTACAGACGACCCTTCAAGCCCCATTGTAAACGAGCTGCTTGACGAAGCGCTGCAAAGGCTGCCGCTTTTCAGCATAGGAAGGCTTGACAAGGACACGACCGGGCTTATAATCCTCACGAATGACGGTCCTCTTGCGCACTCGCTGCTGTCGCCCTCGAAGCACGTTGAAAAAAGCTATGAGTTTGAGCTTGAAGATCCGTTTGAAGACGGGTATTTCGAGCTTTTTGAAAGCGGAGTGGTGCTTGACGACGGGTATGTGTGCCTTCCCGCAAAGCTTACAAGGCTTGGAGAAAGACGCGGCGCGATAACGGTTTGCGAGGGAAAGTACCACCAAATAAAACGCATGTTCGAGTCGGCAGGCAACCGCATATGCACGCTTAAGCGCATTTCCATAGGCGGTGTAAAGCTTGACGAGGCTTTGAATTGTGCGGAATATCGCCCTCTTACCGATGAAGAAGCGGCGGCTTTGAAGGGACATTTCTGATTCTTGTCGAAAATATGTGTATTTTGCACAAATCGAAGCGCAAAACTTTGTTTAAATAACATCTACCATTTGAAGCGCAAATTTGCTATGATATAGTAAAATAATTTGTACCACACAGCATGTGCATATTCAGGAGGTTTATAAATGGCAAGTCTATCACTACGGCACATCACCAAGCGTTATCAGGGCGGCGTTACCGCCGTTTCGGATTTCAATCTTGAAATCAAGGATAAAGAGTTTATCATACTCGTTGGTCCTTCCGGCTGCGGTAAGTCCACCACGCTGAGAATGATAGCAGGCCTTGAGGAGATAACCGAGGGCGAGCTTTACATCGGCGACAAGCTTGTAAACGACGTTGCGCCTAAGGACAGGGATATTGCGATGGTTTTCCAGAGCTACGCACTTTATCCCCATATGACGGTTTTTGAAAATATGGCCTTCGGTCTTAAGCTTCGCAAGGTCAGGAAGGAAGAGATAAAGCGCAGGGTTGAAGAGGCTGCCAGGATACTTGACATTGAGGCGTATCTTGAAAGGCGTCCTAAGGCTTTGTCCGGTGGTCAGAAGCAGAGGGTTGCGCTTGGCCGTGCTATAGTTCGTGAGCCGAAGGTTTTCCTTCTTGACGAGCCGCTTTCCAACCTGGACGCGAAGCTTCGTGCTTCCATGAGAACGGAGCTTACAAAGCTCCATCAGAGGCTGCAGACAACCTTCGTATACGTTACCCACGACCAGGTAGAGGCTATGACGATGGCTACCAGGATAGTCGTTATGAAGGACGGTATCATTCAGCAGGTTGACACGCCGCAGAACCTTTACGACAAGCCCGTTAATTTGTTTGTTGCCGGCTTCATAGGCACCCCGCAGATGAACTTTATCCCCGGCAAGATAGAGAAGAAGGGTGACGACGTTTACTTCAGCTTCTCCAAGTATTCTCTTAAGCTTCCTGCGGAAAAAGGCAAGGATCCTGCACTTCAGGCTTATATAGGCAAGGAAGTTATCGGCGGTCTCCGTCCGGAGCTTGTGCATGACGAGGAAAGGTTTATAGAGATGTACCCGGATTCCGTAATCGAAGCCTACGTTGAGGTTTCGGAGCTTATGGGTGCGGAGTTTTACCTCTACCTCAAGGTTGACGAGGAGTGCAATTTGATTTCCCGCGTTTCCTCCCGTACAAAGGCTCGCCAGGGCGACACTCTTAAGTTCGCTATCAACGCCGACCTCCTTCACATATTCGACAAGGATACAGAGCAGATAGTAGTTCACTGATAGTAAACAGTAAACGAAGCCGCGGTCAAATGGCCGCGGCTTCTTTGCGTTTTAGTTTAATTTGTTTCCCTTCTGTAGGTCTCTACGCAAAAGCCCTTATGTCCGCAGTGCGTGCAGGTGAGCTTCCTTAAAGTAAGAGTATGCCTTGCCCAAAACGCCTCTTTGAAATTGGGTTTGAACACCTCGTGGCATCGCGGGCAGATATAGGCGACATTTGTGAAATAGTACCTTGTTATCCAAACCCCATAGGGTATGACCAGCACGGACCAAACCGCAAAAGGCCACCATATGCCTTTGACAATCCACAGTACGATTGAACCCCACTGTAATATACCGAAAGGTATCGCCGTCAACAGCATAATTGCACGAAGGTACTTTAGTTCTTTTTTGGTCTTCATTTGATAAGCTATATCACCTATTGATTCGATGGAGAAATCGGAAACGCTTTTTAATTCCCTCTCTATGTCGGAAAGGAGCCGCAGCTTTGACTGCCTTTCCTCAATTTCTTCTGAAAGCTCGTTTTTCTGCTGCTCCAGAAGGACATAGATGACGCTTTCGGGGTCAGCCTCCGACAGAAGTTTTCCGATACCGTTGATGGAAATGCCTGCTTCGCGAAGGAAGCAGATTACCTTCATTCGTTTAAGATCGCCTTCCGAATAAAGCCGTCTGCCGCCTTCGGAAAGCTCGCTTGGCGTAAGCACGCCGCGGGTGTCGTAATACTGTACGGTCCTTACGGACACGCCGCAAAGCTTTGCCATTTCTCCGGTCGTGTATTTTGACATAGCATTTACCTCCTTTCGCATTCAGTATACATCATTACGCAGCGTAACAAGCAATACCTTACGCAAAGGGATTTTTTGAAAATTTTAAAGTTTTTCTCTACTTATTGTCTTTGTCTATAAAAATATTGCAAATACACATAACGACGGCGAACATAACCCCGGCTACGGGCCAAACAATCCAGGTGTCTTCCCAGGCCTTTGTCAAAAAGCTTATAGAGAGATAAATAGCGGTGGCAGTAAGCCAATATATAGAGGAAACGGTTTCCTTGATGCGTTCTTCCCTCCTGTCGCGCTTTGCATAGGCTCCTTCTTTGAGAAGCTTCTGCATGCTTGCCCAGCGGACGCCGGCTAAGATAAACAAGGCCGCTCCTATACCTACAAGCAGCAATGTGACGGTCAGCATCACAACCGTAAGAAATTCGCTTTTTAAAACCATTCCAACAAAAAGAGGTATCGGAGAGAGTACACACAGGCACGTTGCGGCAACGTTGCATTTCGCGTAAGAAGGGCGGTACTCCTTCTGCCTTTCCTTTACCATGCCGTCGACGCCGTATTCCGTTTCAAACGGCTCCTTGTCGATAAACTCGAAGGGGGCGTTCTTAAATCCGCAGGAGACGAAAATTGCAACTGCTGCCGCGACAAAAGCAAGAAGCAGGGTAAGTCCCAAGCCCGCTGCAAAATTCTCGGAGATGGGGCTTCCCGGAAGCTCCGTTGCCGCGGCTAAAATAAGCAGCGATACTACAGAGAAAATGCACAGAAAAGTTGCCGCGGCAATGCGCTTGGCAGCGCGCTTTCTCCACCCCAAAAATTCGTTTGCCAGGGCAAGAGAGACCCTTTTTACGGGGGTCGCTTCCGCTTCGTCCGTAAATTCCTCGTCTTCTATTTCGTCTTTCAGAAGGTAATCCGTCGTGACGCCGAACAGCTTGCTCAGCGCCAAAATCTTGTCCAAATCCGGGGTAGTCTGCGCGCCCTCCCACTTTGAAACCGCCTGACGGGACACCTGCATCTTTTCCGCAAGCTCCTCTTGAGACCATCCGTTCTTTTTCCTTAGGTTGATAATCTTATCCGCTAAAATCATTTTCTTCCCTCCGCAAGTTATTTTAGGCGGCGCAGTCCCCCGGCCGCCTAAAATATAATAGCGCCTTTTGCGGCAGCAGTCCACCATACGGCGGCTGGAAATTTGTCAACCACAGGTTGCACAGCAGGTCTTTACTGCCTTTCGTAAAATTGCAGATTGTCAACTATATACCTTAGGGCTTCAAAGCCTTCGGCGGGAGCAGTGTAAGAATCGCTGTCATAATACGGGGGCTCGCCGAATCCGTCTACAATCGTTATGTCGTCTCGGCTGTCTGCGCTCACGGTGAAACGGTCGCGATAGGAATACGGGGAGTCGTCAGTGCTTCCGGTATGGATTGTGTAATAATTGCCGTCATAACATGCGTTTGCATAACATCCGTCGTACTTTTCATACAACCAAAACTGTGCGTCGCCGTTATTGCAAACTTCGCCGGGCTGACATACCAACATGCGGCTTGCATCCATTTTAAAGATCACTGAAAAGCTTATATCGGGGTTGCTTGTCTCTATCTCCAGCACTTCCTCGCCGTATTCATTCTTAGAAAGTGTCACGCTTTTTGTTTCCGCACCGCCGGGCCAGCTTTCGGGACTCAGAAATTTAAGCCCGGTTTCCCGCTTCATCTCATCTACGGAAGCGAAATGTCTCGTATCTTTCCCGCTTGCAAACATATCTCCAAGCTTTTTCGCAGCACTTTTTATTTGATAAAAAGTGCTGTGTCCGAAGGCTACGGAATCTAATATGCTCTGACCCATGGAAAAATAGTCGTCATTTTGGCCGCTGAAGCCCGCAGAGGCCGCCGTAACCGTCACCGCCGCTGCAAGCAGCGCCGCAGCGAATATTACGGCAAGTCTGCGGAAGCTTAACCTTTTTACGCCCTTCTCCGCGCCGTCGTCGGATTCGTGTTTTTCAAAAGCGTTTTCAAGGGCACTCTTTATTTCTGCGTCGGAAAAATGCTCCGTTGACTTTGCGTTTATAAGAGAAGAGCACTTATCTATAAGCTCCATGTCGCCGCCGCCTGTTTGCAGCTGCTCGATTTCAAAGTCTGCCAATTTGTAAAGCTGTTCTGCGGAAAGCTCGTCAAGCAAGGCTTCTCCCTTAAGGTACATATCTTTTATTTCTTTGCCCGAACAATCCTCGGGTATTTTTTTGTTTGTGTCGGCCATAGTATCCTCTCCAACTAAAAAAGCTTTTTTAACTTGTCTGTTAAAGTCTTTTTTAAAACCCTGACGGTGCTTTCGCTTATCCCAAGCTCCTCAGACACCGTCTTTATGTCGTTTTCGTCTTTAAAAAGCTTGCAGAATACCTGATACTCCCGACCGGTCAGAAAAGGCTTTACGCTTTGATCGATCTCGGCGCTGTAAAGCACCTCTTCAAAACCGGGGTCTGTGTATTTAAGGCGTTGATCCGTTTCTTCAATGGAAACACTGCTTTGGAACTTTGCGTCCTTTTCCATCTGCTTGTGCGCGATATTCCTTGCCGCCACGTATACCCAGGCGCGCGGCTGCGGGTGCTTCTGCAGCTCTTCTATTTTGCTGCAGACAAGCAAAGCAAGCTCGCCGAGGCAGTCGTTAAGCAGATACGCGTATTTGCTTCCCAAGACCCTTGAAATAACAAATCGGACAGAGCCTTTGGTGCTTTCAAAAAGCTCTTCCGCAAAGCGCTTTTGATCTTCGGAAAGCTTTTTCGGATGCTTTCTTTTTTTCACGTTTCAACCTCCAATGCAAAAGGCCTTGTAAAACCTTCGGATTTATCTCTTTAAGTGAATTATACAACAACAAATTTTAAATTTCAATAACTTTAAGAATTATATTATTTCGCAGATTGTAAAATGAAGTTGCAATAGTAAAAAAACAAATCCATAGCGAAGATTTCGTGGTAGAATTGAGTTG
>CANRAV010000009.1 GCA_947628695.1 uncultured Clostridia bacterium | reverse complement strand
ATATATCAAATAATCAAAAGACCTACATACACGACAAATAATAATCTCTAAACAAAATTGATTAGTAGTTGTCGAGTTCGAGTAATCAATAACGGTAATGTCGGTAGACAGAACAAAGGCAAAGGCAGATTAAGTCAAACGAAGAAGAGCTTTACATTCATTAGTTTACGTTTAGAAAAAACTGTTCTGCACCCTTCTGACTATTTCGCAATTTTGAAAAAAATATTGATTTTGCGAAACAGACGCGGTATAATAGGCTTGAGGTGATTTTCCATGCGATTGATTGAGCGTGACTTTTATTTGAACAAACTGAAAGATGTGATGGGCACTCCGGATATTAAGGTCATCACCGGTGTTCGGCGCAGCGGCAAGTCCAAGCTTATGGAATCGTTCATTGCCTATTTGCGGAGCAGAGAAGTAGATGCAAATATCATACACATCAATTTTAACCTAAGCGCTTATGAAAATTTGACAGAGCATCACGCATTGCTGAGCTATATAGAAAATGCTTATGTCACCGGGAAATCCAATTTTATTTTCATAGATGAAGTCCAGATGTGCGCCGGGTTTGAGAAAGCCATCAACAGCCTTCATGCATCCGAGAAATACGACATTTATATCACGGGCTCTAATGCTTTCCTGTTAAGCAGTGATTTGGCAACTCTTTTCACCGGGCGCACCTTCGAAATTGAAGTGTTCCCTTTCTCATTCAGGGAGTTTATGCTGTACTTTGAGCTGACAGACAGGTATTCCGCCTTTACCCGTTATATACGGGAAGGGGGAATGTCCGGCTCGTATCTTTATAAGACTCCGGAATCAAAATACAGCTATATTTCCGATGTTTTCGATACGCTGATTGTTCGTGATATCCGGCAAAAGTACCGGATACGTAATATGCCGTTGATGGAACGTCTATGTGATTTTCTGGTCGATAATATCTCCAATCAGATATCCACTCGCGGCGTGGCCGCCGGCTTTATAAGAGAGCACGAAAAAACAAACGACCGCACTGTCAGCTCCTATATTAAGTATCTCTGTAATGCTTTTGCGTTTTACAAAGTAAGGCGGTACGACATTCAGGGTAAACGGTACCTTGCATCGAATGATAAATACTATCTCAGCGACCATTCCTTCAAGTGTGCCAAGCTGGGTACAAAAAACGCAGATTACGGCAGAATGATCGAAAATATCGTTGCCATAGAGCTTTTGCGCCGTGGATACGAGCTATATGCCGGGGTGCTTTATAAGAAAGAGATAGACTTTGTCGCCATCAAGCGCGATGAAAAGGTATATATCCAGGTTTCTAACAGTATAGATGATCCCGATACATTCAAGCGAGAGGTAGAACCGCTGCTTAAAATCAGGGACGCTTATCCGAAGCTGCTCCTCACTCGCACCGCCCAAGAGGCGTATCAATACGAGGGGGTTCAAATCATTGATGTTGCGGACTGGCTTTTGCAGGATAACCACCCGTGATAAAAAATTAAAATCGGCGATTGAAACATGCATCAAACTTCGCACATTTCAATATTCAAAGATAATACACCGGCTATAAAAATCACATAAGGGGGTATAGCAATGACAAAATACATATTTGTTACGGGGGGCGTTGTATCCGGGCTCGGCAAGGGGATTACGGCTGCATCGCTCGGCAGGCTTTTAAAGGCGCGCGGGCTTAAGGTAGCGGCGCAGAAGCTTGACCCGTACATAAACGTCGACCCCGGCACCATGAGCCCTTACCAGCACGGAGAGGTTTATGTTACCGAGGACGGGGCGGAAACCGACCTTGACCTCGGCCATTACGAGCGGTTCATAGACGAGGACCTGAACAAGTACTCGAATCTCACCACCGGCAAGGTTTACTGGAACGTGCTTAACAAAGAGCGCAGGGGCGAGTATCTCGGCTCCACGGTGCAGGTGATACCCCACATAACCAACGAGATAAAGGATTTTGTGTACAGCGTCGGCCGCAAGACGGGCGCGGATGTGGTCATAACCGAGATAGGCGGCACCATCGGCGACATAGAGTCGCAGCCGTTTATAGAGGCAGTGCGTCAAATCTCGCTTGAGGTCGGCAGGGAAAACAGCCTGTTCATACACGTCACTCTCGTTCCCTTCCTGCACGGCTCCGACGAGCACAAGTCAAAGCCGACGCAGCACTCCGTAAAGGAGCTGCAGGGCATGGGCGTGAAGCCGGACATCATCGTCCTCAGATGCGACCAACCGCTTGAAACGGCGATATTTAAGAAAATTTCGATGTTCTGCAACGTAAAGCCGGACTGCGTTATAGAAAACATAACGCTTCCCAATCTTTACGAAGCGCCGCTTATGCTTGAGAAGGCGAACTTCTCGTCGGTTGTCTGCCGCGAGCTTGGCATAGACGCACCCGCTCCCGACCTTGGCGAGTGGACGGAGATGGTCGAAAGGATCAAAGCGCGTCCGTACAGCGTGAACATAGGGCTTGTCGGCAAGTACGTCGGCCTGCACGACGCGTATCTTTCGGTGGCGGAGGCACTGCGCCACGCGGGATATTACTACAACACACACGTAAAAATACACTGGATAGATTCCGAGGAGATAAGCCCCGAAAACGTCGGAGAGAAGCTTTCCGGGCTTGACGGCGTTATCATCCCCGGCGGCTTCGGCAGCCGAGGGATAGAGGGCATGGTGACGGCTGCGCGATATTCAAGGGAAGAGAAGCTTCCGTATTTCGGCATATGCCTCGGTATGCAGATAGCGGTAATAGAGTATGCAAGGGACGTCGCCGGTATTGCCGACGCCAACTCCGGCGAGTTTGACGAGCAGTGCCGCAACAAGGTTATAGACTTTATGCCCGGTCAAAGCGACGACATAGACAAGGGCGGCACTCTTCGCCTTGGCGCATATCCCTGCAGCATCAAGCCGGGTACCACCATGGAGAGGTGCTATTCCTCCTCTCTTATAAGCGAAAGGCACAGGCACCGCTACGAGTTCAACAACGACTTTAAAGCGGTTCTTGAAGGCTGCGGCATGACCTTCAGCGGCATATCGCCGGACGGCCGCCTTGTCGAGACCGTGGAGCTTTCCGACCGGCCGTTCTTCGTCGGCGTCCAGTTCCACCCGGAGTTTAAAAGCCGTCCCAACAGGCCGCACCCGCTTTTCAAGGGCTTCATAGGCGCCGCGTTTGAGCGCGCAGGCGGAGGGGAGAACAAATGACAGACATTTCCGGCATTCACGAGGAGTGCGGCGTTTTCGGCGTCTACGCGCCAACGCCGTGCAGAGTTGCGGAGGTTTCCTACTACGGCCTTTACGCGCTTCAGCACAGGGGGCAGGAAAGCTGCGGCATTGTGGTAAACGACGACGGGCTTTTTGTGTCACACAAGGACATGGGGCTTGTAAACGAGGTGTTCACTGAAGACGCGCTTTCGCGCCTTCCGGAGGGGAACATAGCCGTTGCGCACGTTCGCTACGGCACCACGGGGGCGACCAACAGAAGCAACTGCCAGCCTATAGAGGTCAACCACCAAAAGGGCAGGATGGCGCTTGCACACAACGGCAACCTCTCTAATGCCGCCGAGCTTAGGAACGCCTTAGAGCTTTCCGGTGCGATATTCCACACCACAAGCGACACGGAGACCATAGCATATATCATCACCAAGGAGAGGCTTAGAACCTCTTCGATAGAGGACGCCGTCAGCGCCGCCATGGACACGCTTGACGGGGCATATTCACTTGTACTTATGTCGCCGCAGAAGCTTATCTGCGTGCGTGACCCCTACGGGTTCCGCCCTCTCTGCTACGGAAAGACTGCCGACGGAATGTACGTTGTCGCCTCCGAAAGCTGCGCAGTAAAGGCCGTCGGCGGCGAGTTTATACGCGACGTGGAGCCGGGGGAGATGCTTGTCTTCGGCAAGAACGGCGTCGTATCCCGCAAAGAGCATTGCGGAAAGAAGCCGAAAAGGCTTTGCATTTTCGAATACATCTACTTTGCCCGCCCGGATTCGCGCATTGACGGAGTTTCTGTACACGCCTCGCGCATGCGTGCGGGCAGGATTTTGGCACAGTCGCACCCCTGTGACGCCGACCTTGTCATAGGAGCGCCGGATTCCGGCCTTGACGCCGCCCTCGGCTTCAGTGCGGAGTCGGGCATTCCCTACGGCATAGGGCTTATAAAAAACAAGTACATCGGGAGGACTTTTATCTCTCCCGGGCAAAGCTCGCGCCTTGACGGGGTCAGGATAAAGCTTTCGGCAGTGGAGGAAAGCGTCCGCGGCAAGAGGGTTGTTCTTGTAGACGACTCCATTGTTCGCGGCAACACCATGGGACGTGTTGTGGGGCTTCTGCGCGATGCGGGGGCTGTACAGGTGCATGTGCGCATATCCTCACCGCCGTTTCTGCACCCCTGCTATTACGGCACGGATATCGACTCGGAACGGCACCTTATCGCCTGCAGCCACACTGTGGAGGAGATAGCTTCCATGATAGGGGCGGATTCGCTCGGTTACCTGCCGGAGGACAAGCTGCCGGAGCTTATAGACGGATGCGGCTTCTGCGGCGCCTGCTTCAACGGCAAATACCCGACAGCCATACCCACGGACACGAGAAAAGACAGGTTCGAAATGCGCTTGTCGGACAAATTATCAAGGAGAAATGAGGCGTTTCCGGATGGAAAACAACAGGAAGATAATACTTGAGGACGGTAGCGAATACTACGGCCGTTCCTTCGGCAGCCCGAAGGACGCCGTGTGCGAGATAGTGTTCAACACCTCCATGGTGGGCTATCAGGAGATACTTTCCGACCCGTCCTACACGTATCAGGCGGTCGTTATGACCTATCCGCTTATAGGCAACTACGGCATGGCTGACGACGACTACGAAAGGGACAGACCCACCATAGGCGCGCTTATAGTGAGGGAATACAACGACGAGCCCTCCAATTTCAGAAGTAGGGAGACGCTTGGAAGCGTTATGGAACGCTTCGGAATCCCCGGCATATGCGGCGTTGACACGCGCAAGCTTACGCGCTCGATAAGGGACTTCGGCACGCGCAAGGCGCTTATAACCTGCGCCGACGCCCCGCTTGAAGAGTGCCTTGAAAGGCTTCGTTCCACATCTCTGCCGACAGACGCCGTCTCCTTTGTAAGCTGCCGCGAGATGTGGAGCTCAAAGGCGGAAGACGAAAGGTTTCACGTCGCGGCCATAGACTGCGGCATGAAGATGAACATAGTGCGCTCTTTAAACCGCCGCGGCTGCACCGTGACGGTCGTCCCCTGGGACACGTCGGCTGCCGCAATAGAGGCGCTGCATCCCGACGGGGTGTTTATTTCAAACGGCCCCGGCGACCCTACGGACGTGCCGCAGACTATAAAGACGGTGAAGGCGCTTATAGGGAAGACGCCCATATTCGGCATCTGCCTTGGGCATCAGATAATATCGCTTGCTTACGGGGCTAAGACTTACAAGCAGAAGTTCGGGCACAGGGGCGGGAACCACCCCGTCCGCTGCCTTGACACCGGAAAGCTGGAGATAACCTCGCAGAACCATTCCTACGTTGTGGACGCGGAGAGCCTGAAGGGCACACCGCTTAAGGTGACGCACATAAACATCCTCGACAACACCGTAGAGGGTGTGTGCTGTGAAAGGGACAGGGTTTTCAGCGTGCAGTACCACCCGGAAAGCGCACCCGGACCCGAGGACAGCGCCTATCTTTTCGACCGCTTTATAAAAATGATGGAGGAGGACAGGAAAAATGCCTAAGCGCACAGATATAAAAAAGGTCCTCGTCATCGGCTCCGGCCCGATAGTGATAGGACAGGCGGCGGAGTTTGACTACGCAGGCACACAGGCCTGCCTTGCCCTTAAGGAGGAGGGCTACAGCGTTGTGCTGTGCAACTCCAACCCCGCCACGATAATGACGGACACCTCCATTGCCGACAGGGTTTATATGGAGCCGCTTACGCTTGAATATGTGGCGAAGATAATACGCTACGAAAGGCCGGACGCAATACTCCCCGGCATAGGCGGGCAGATAGGGCTTAACCTTGCCATGCAGCTGGAGAGAAAGGGCGTCCTTGCGGAATGCCGTGCAGAGCTTCTCGGCACCCCAAGCAGCAGCATAGAACGCGCAGAGGACCGTGAAAAGTTCAAAGAGCTTTGCGAGGAGCTGGGAGAGCCGGTTCTTCCCTCCGACATTGCAAACAATATAGAGGACGGGCTTAAGGTTGCGGAAAGGATAGGCTATCCCGTCGTTCTGCGTCCCGCCTTCACTCTCGGCGGCACGGGAGGCGGCTTTGCCGAGAATGAGGAGGAGTTCCTTCCACTCATGAAAAACGCCCTCTCCCTCTCCCCGGTAAACCAGGTGCTTATCGAAAAAAGCATAAAGGGCTTTAAAGAGATAGAGTACGAGGTTATGCGCGACAAGAACGACACCGCCATAACCATCTGCAACATGGAAAACCTCGACCCCGTCGGTATACACACGGGCGACTCCATCGTCGTCTGCCCTTCGCAGACGCTTACGAACAAGGAGTATCACATGCTTCGGAACAGCGCGCTTAAGATAATACGCGCGCTTAAGATAGAGGGCGGCTGCAACGTGCAGTTCGCGCTTGACCCCAACTCCATGGGGTACTACCTTATAGAGGTAAATCCCCGCGTTTCGCGCTCGTCAGCCCTCGCTTCAAAGGCAAGCGGCTACCCCATAGCGCGCGTTTCCGCAAAGATAGGCGTCGGAATGACGCTTGACGAAATAGCCATTGCGAACACCCCCGCGTCATTCGAGCCGACGCTTGACTACGTCGTTACGAAGATGCCTCGCTTCCCCTTTGACAAGTTTGCAGACGCAAACAACTCGTTGTCAACCCAAATGAAGGCGACGGGCGAGGTCATGAGCATAGGCAGAACTGCGGAGGAAAGCCTGCTTAAGGCGGTGCGCTCGCTGGAGATAGGGCTTTACCACCTGCAAAGCCCCAAGTTCGACGGCAAAACAAGGGAAGAGCTTTTAGACTACATAAAAATCGGCACTGACGACCGCATTTATGCGATAGCGGAGCTTTTGCGCCTCGGCTGCGGCGTCGACGAAATTGCAGACGCCACGGCCATAGACCGCTTCTTTATACGCAAAATCCTAAACATCGTGGAAGAAGAAAAGCGCCTTAAGCAAAGCCCGGGCGACACCAAAGCCCTTTACGAGGCGAAAAGAATGGGCTTTTGCGACAGGGAAATAGCAAAGCTTTGGAACACCGCGGAGGAGGAGGTTTGGCGCCTTCGTCGCGAAAAGGGCATAAGGCCGGTTTACAAGATGATAGACACCTGCGCTTCGGAGTTTGAAAGCTACATCCCCTACTTCTACTCCACCTACGAGGAGGAGAACGAGTCGGTAGTTTCGGCTAAAAAGAAGGTCGTAGTTTTAGGCTCCGGCCCTATAAGGATAGGCCAGGGGGTGGAATTCGACTATTCCACCGTCCACGCCGTGCAGACCATAAAGGCATCCGGCTACGAAGCGATAATAATAAACAACAACCCGGAGACGGTTTCCACCGATTACACCTGCTCCGACAAGCTGTATTTCGAGCCGCTTTGTGTTGAGGACGTGATGAACGTCATAGAGCTTGAAAAGCCGGAGGGCGTAATTGCAACCCTCGGCGGCCAGACCGCGATAAACCTTGCGTCTCCCCTGCGTGACAGAGGGGTGAAGATAATAGGCACCGACTGCGACGCGATAGAAAAGGCCGAGAACCGCGACTCTTTTGAAAAGCTGCTTACCGACCTCGGCATTCCGCAGCCGAAGGGAAGGGCGGTTACATCAATTGAAGAGGGCGTTCGCGCTGCGGAGGAGATAGGCTATCCCGTACTTGTCCGCCCAAGCTTTGTGCTTGGCGGGAGGGCTATGCAGATAGTCGCCAAGGAGAGGGACTTAAGGGAGTACCTGAAAACCGCAGTTGAAATATCGGAGGACAAGCCCGTCCTTGTCGACAAGTACATAAAGGGCAAGGAGCTGGAGGTCGACGCCGTCTGTGACGGCAGGCACGTTTTCGTTCCCGGCATTATGGAGCTTGTAGAGAGAACAGGCGTCCACTCGGGCGACTCGATAAGCGTCTACCCGACCTACAGCATTTCCCAAGGCGTGAAGGACACGATACTCGACTACACGCAGAAGCTCGGCCTCGGCATAGGCATAATAGGGCTTTTCAACATACAGTTTATAGTGGACGAAAGCGAAAAGGTTTACATAATTGAGGTAAACCCGCGTTCTTCGCGCACGGTTCCGTTTCTGTCGAAGGCAACGGGCTTCTCCCTTGCGGACATTGCAACGCTTTGCAGCCTCGGTATGTCGCTTAGGGAGCAGGGCATATTTGTGACCTATCCGAAGGAAAAACAGCGCTTTTACGTGAAGGCGCCGGCATTCTCGTTCTCAAAGCTTCACGGCATGGATGCCTACCTTTCGCCGGAGATGAAGTCCACGGGCGAGGCGATAGGCTACGACGACAAGCTCCACCGTGCGGCATACAAGGCGATGACTGCGTCGGGGCTTAAGCTTCGCAATTACGGCACGCTTGTGGTAAGCGTCGCCGACGAGGACAAGGAGGAGACTCTTCCGCTTGTCCGCAGGTTTTACGACATGGGCTTTAATATAGAGGCAACGTCTTTGACGGGCGAGTTTCTGCGCTCGCACGGGATAAGGACGCGCATACGCTTAAAGCCGAGCGAGGGCAGCACGGAGGTGCTGGACTCCATCCGTGCAGGCTACGTCAGCTACGTCATAAACACCCGCGCCATACTTTCCGGCAACCACTACGGCGACGGTGTTGCAATCCGTAGATGTGCGGCGGAAAACAACGTAACAATGCTTACGTCTCTTGACACAGTGCGTATGCTTCTTGACGTTTTGGAGGAAGTTACGCTTGGCATTTCAACAATAGATTCATAGAAAAACAGGAGAAAACATGCTAAAACCCAACGCGAGATACGCCGACCTAAAGGACAGCTACCTGTTCAACACCGTATACAGGAAGACCGCGGAATACCTTGCGGCAAACCCCGGGAAAAAGGTGTACAGGATGGGAGTAGGCGACGTATCGCTTCCGCTTTGCCCTGCGGTTATAGAGGCGCTCCACGCGGCAGTTGACGACCAGGCGTCGGCACGCAGCTTCCACGGCTATATGCCGGAGGTGGGAAGCCCGGAGCTTAGAAGGGCAGTTTCCGCGTATTACGCGGGCTTCGGCGCGTCCGTTTCGGAGGACGAGGTTTTCGTTTCAAGCGGCGCCTGCGACGATTTGTGCGATATTCTTGAGCTTTTCGACCGGGACAACCGCGTTCTTGTGACAGAGCCGGCGTATCCCGAGTACGTAGACACAAACATCCTCGCCGGGCGGGAGATAGTGCGCCTTCCCGCAGGGGAGGAGAACGGCTTTCTGCCGCTGCCGGACGCGGGCACAAAGGCCGATATAATATACCTCTGCTCGCCGAACAACCCCACAGGCGCCGCCTACGACCGGAGGGGGCTTAAGGCCTGGGTGGACTTTGCCAACGATAGGGAAGCGGTTATAATCTTCGACGCAGCTTATGAAATATTCGTCGAAGACCCGGAGGTGCCGCACAGCATTTACGAGATAGAGGGCGCAAAGCGCTGCGCCATAGAAATATGCTCGCTTTCCAAAACCGCAGGGTTTACGGGCACGCGCCTCGGATACACCGTGGTTCCGAAGGAGCTTTGCAGAGGAGGCATGAGCCTTAACGCGATGTGGTCGCGCAACAGGGAGACACGCACAAACGGCGTTTCCTACATCCTGCAAAAGGGCGCGCTTGCCGTCTTCACCGACGGGGGGCAGAGGCAGATAAGGGCGAACATCGCCGTCTATAAGGCCAACGCGGCGCGCTTTATGGCCGCGCTTGACGAGGCGGGGATACGGTACACGGGGGGAAAGAACTCGCCCTACATTTGGATGAAATGCCCGGACGGGCAAAGCGGGTGGCAGTTTTTTGACCGTCTTTTAAACGATATACAGGTCGTAGGCATCCCTGGCGACGGCTTTGGAGAGTGCGGCAAGGGCTATTTCCGCTTCTCCACCTTCGGTAGTCCCGAGGACACGCGGGAGGCTGCCGACCGTCTGTGCAGGTACCTAAAAGGGGGCGAAAGGCCTTGAAGACCGCTTGTGTGCAGATGAATGTATCGCTTGGCGATACGGGCGCAAACATCCACCGCGCTGCGGCGCTTTTAAAGCGCGCTGCAAAAAGCGGTGCGGACGTTTTGGTTCTTCCCGAGACCTGGAACACCGGCTTTTTCCCGCGGGAGGGCTTGCGGGAGCTTTCGGACGGCGGAAGGAAGGCGGCAGAGCAAACAGCCGGCTTTATCGCCCGCGAATACGGCGTAAACGTCGTCGCGGGCTCTGTGGCGGATTTGCGGGACGGCAAGGTATTCAACACCTGCCGTGTCTTCGACAGAAGCGGGAAATGCATAGCGGAGTACGACAAGACGCACCTGTTTTCCCCAATGGAAGAGGACAGATACTTCACTGCAGGAGACAGGCTTTGCACCTTCCGGCTCGACGGGGTGCGCTGCGGTGTAATAATATGCTACGACCTACGCTTCCCGGAGCTTGCAAGGAGCCTTGCACTTAGGGGGATGGATGTGCTGTTTGTCGTCTCGGAATGGCCGCTTGCGCGCATTTCGCACCTTAAAACGCTGCTTTGCGCACGCGCGGTTGAAAACAGCTGCTTTGCCGTTTGCTGCAACGCCTGCGGGAAAGCGGGAGGCGTAGTCTTCGGCGGTTCGTCACTCATATGCGACCCGAACGGTTCCATCCTTGCTTCGTGCGGGACTGAAGAGGATATACTCTGCGCGTCGTTCGACACGGCCGCAGCTTTGGCAGCGCGTGAAAAAATACCTGTCTTTGCAGACAGGCGCGCCGATATTTACAAGCTTTAGAAAGGGGCAAAAAAGATGTTTGACGCAAAAAAAGTAAAGGACGAGTGCGTCCTTTGGATAAGAAGGTTCTTTGAGGAAAACGGCAAGGGCTGCAGCGCCGTTGTGGGCATCTCCGGCGGGAAGGACAGCTCCGTCGTCGCCGCGCTGTGCGCCGAGGCACTTGGGACAGAACGCGTTGTGGGCGTGCTTATGCCGCAGGGGGTTCAGCCGGACATAGACGCCGCGTACGCGCTTGTCGACCACCTCGGTATCAGGCGCTACGAGGTGAACATAAGCGCGGCCGTAAACGGCGTGCTTGAGGGGCTTGCGGTTCTTCCGGAGATAAGCCGTCAAACGCGCATAAATCTGCCCGCAAGGATACGCATGGCAACCCTTTACGCCGTGTCGCAAAGCGTAAACGGCAGGGTCGCCAACACCTGCAACCTCTCCGAGGACTACGTCGGCTACGCCACAAGGTACGGCGACGGCGCAGGCGATTTCAGCCCGCTTTGCGACCTCACCGTGACGGAGGTGAAGGCGATAGGACGGGTTCTCGGCCTTCCGGAGCGTCTTGTGGAAAAGACGCCGATTGACGGCCTTTCAGGCAAAAGCGACGAGGAAAACCTCGGCTTTACCTACGCCGTGCTTGACAGGTATATAAGAACAGGGGAGATAGACGACCAGGTCACAAAGGAGAAAATCGACCGGCTTTACAAAGCAAACCGCTTTAAGCTGGAGCCGATACCCGGCTTTCGGCTTTCCAAGTAAAACACAAAAAACGGGGACGGCTGAAAACCGCCCCAGTATTTTTACGGCTCTTAAAGCTTTTTGATGTCCTCGTCCTTAAGCAGGGTAAATCCCGCCTCACGCAGGGCCTTTTCCGACGCCGCGTTGTCCTCCACGCGAAGGACGACGTAGGCGTTTTCCTTTACCTCCGCAATGAAGGCGTAAAGGTACTCGATATTTACCTCTTTTCTTGCAAGCAGGGCGAGAATGCGCGCAAGCCCGCCGGGAACGTTCGGCATCTGCACGCCTATAACGTCGGTTACGGAAACGACCTTCCCCTGCTCCTTAAGAAGCGAAGCTGCCTTTCCCAAATCGTCCACTATAAGGCGAAGTATGCCGAAATCCGTAGTGTCGGCAATGCTCAGCGCGTGGATGTTCACACCGCCGTCTGCAAGAGCTTGAAGCGTTTCGTACACAGAACCGCGCTTGTTTTCCGTGAAGACCGAAAGCTGCCTTATTGACATGTTTTTTCCCCCTTTAATACAAGTGCCTCTTGTCTATGACACGCACAGCCTTGCCCTCGCTCCTGACTATCGACTTGGGCTCGACTATGCTTACCTTTGCGTAAATTCCCAAAACCGACTTAAGCGCCTCGGTTATCTCGTTTTCCTTAAGTGCAAGGTGCTGAACCGTGTCGGAGAACAGCTCCGGCGTCATCTCCACCTTGACCTCTATGCTGTCGCTGTTGTTCGCACGGTCGACAACAATCTGATAGTTGCTTGTAAGCCCCTTCTGCAGAAGTACCATCTCTATTTGTGAGGGAAAGACGTTCACGCCCTTGACGATAAGCATGTCGTCGCTTCTCCCCATCGGCTTCGACATACGCACGTGTGTCCTTCCGCAGGGGCATTTCTCCCTGTTAAGCACGCATATGTCGCGCGTGCGGTAGCGTATAAGCGGGAAGGCCTCTTTTGTGATGCTGGTAAACACAAGCTCGCCCTTCTCGCCGTCGGGAAGCACCTCGCCCGTGACGGGGTTTATTATCTCCGCGATAAAATGGTCCTCGTTTATGTGCATACCGCCCTGCTCGGAGCATTCAAACGACACGCCCGGGCCGGAAATCTCCGTAAGCCCGTATATGTCGTAGGCCTTTATGCCAAGCTTGTTTTCTATGTCACGCCGCATCTCCTCCGTCCAGGCCTCTGCGCCGAAGATCCCCGCCTTAAGCTTTATCTTGTCTCTCACGCCGCGTTCGATTATGGACTCCGCAAGGTAGGCGGCATAGGACGGGGTGCAGCAAAGAACGGTAGAGCCGAGGTCGCACATAAACTGAATCTGCCTTTCGGTGTTGCCGGAAGACATGGGAAGCGTAAGGCTTCCCACCTTGTGCGAGCCGCCGTTAAGCCCCGGACCGCCCGTAAACAGGCCGTAGCCGTAGCAAACCTGAACAACGTCGTCCTCGGTGCCGCCGGCTGCGACAATGGCGCGTGCGCAGCAGTCGTCCCAAAGGTCTATGTCGTGCTGAGTGTAGAAGGCTATAACCCGCTTGCCCGTTGCCCCGCTTGTGGACTGAATGCGCACGCAGTCCTTCAGCGGCCTTGCAAGCAGGCCGTAAGGGTACGCTTCCCTCAGGTCGTCCTTTGTGAGGAAGGGAAGCTTGTACAGGTCGGCAGCCGACCTTATATCCTCCGGCTTCACGCCTTTTTCGTCCATCTTGTTCCGGTAATACTCCACGTTTTCGTAAACGCGCTTTACCGTGCTTACAAGCCTTTCGTCCTGCCACGCCCGTATCTGCTCACGCGGGGCTGTTTCAATTTCCTTTTGGTAGTACCTTTCCATTACTTTGCGCTGTTTTCGCGCCTTTGGCGCGCCTTTCTCTTTATAGTGGATTTTTTAATAACCGAAAAGCCGAAGCTTCCAAGCTTCTTCCCAAGCCCGTAGTATTCTCCGTGAGAGTACGCCACGGGTCTGCTCTTTTCAAGGCAAAGCCTGCCGTCCTTTATGTATTCTTCGTCAACGTCCACGCACACGATGTCCGCAAGGAACATGTCGTGCGAGCCAAGCGGCACTTTGTCCGTCACCCTGCATTCAAGCGTTACCGGGCATTTTGCAATAGAGAAGCAGTCTATGTCAAAGCATTCCTCCGTCTCAAAGCCGCAAAGCGCCAACTTGTCGGTATCCTTCCCGCTTTTGACGCCGCAAAGGTCAAGCTCGCGCACTATCTCCTCTGTGGGAATGTTTATCGCAAACACGCCGCTTTCCTCTATCAGCTTGTGTGAAAACCTCTCAGGCCTTACGGATATATAGGTCTTCGGCGGCTTGCTGTTTACAATCCCAGTCCAGGCAACGGTCAAAACGTTTTTCTTCACCCCGTTCCCGCAGCACACCAGCACCGCCGGAAGCGGAGAAAGCAAAGACGCACCCTTCCACTTCTGCTTCATATGCCCCTCCATACATAAAAATCGCATATTTACAAATAAATACTAACATATATGTAAAACTATGTCAAGCTGTCAAAAGTAAACAAATCAAATATCGAGGAAGCAAAAGTGTTTTCGTTGCAGCTGCAACGGAAAACGCCGAAGCTTGTGGTACAATGTATGCGGAATTTAAATTAAGGAGATGTGTGTAAGTGAAAAAATTTACAGCGATTTTACTTGTATTGGTTTTGTGCTTTGCGGCCTTCGCGGCCTGCTCGGCCGATGAGGAGGGGCAGTCCGGCACCTCGTCCGCCGTTTCCGGCGACGCAGCTTCTGCTGCGGGAAGCGAAGCATCGGAAGCCGAAAGCGTCGTACAGATGCGCATAGGCGGCCTTACGGGGCCTACCTCCATGGGGCTTGTAAAGCTTATGGAGGACGCAGAAGCTGCGGAGGGAACGCCTAAATACAGCTTCACCGTGGAAGCCACGGCGGATATGATAACGCCCCTTCTTGTAAAAGGCGACCTCGACATGGCGGCAGTGCCCGCAAACCTTGCGGCGGTTTTGTGCGCCAACACAAAGGGCAAGGTTCAGGTTCTTGCGATAAACACCCTCGGCGTTTTGTATATTGTAGAGAAGAACGCGGGCGTTTCCTCGCTTGCCGACCTCAAGGGCAAAACAGTGTACGCCACCGGCAAGGGCAGCACGCCGGAATACAACCTGCGTTACCTCCTTACTCAGGCGGGCATAGACCCGGACAAGGACCTCACGATAGAGTGGAAGAGCGAGCCTAACGAGGTAGTAGCCCTTCTTAAAACCGGAGACAGCGGCGTAGCCATGCTGCCGCAGCCCTTTGTTACCGTAGCGGAAACGCAGGTAGAGGGGCTTAACACCGTCATCAACCTGAACGACGAGTGGAACAAGCTTGACAACGGAAGCATGATGGTCACGGGCGTTCTTGTCGCACGCACCGAGTTTGTGGACAGCAACAAGGCCGCAGTCGACGCCTTCCTTGAAGAGTACAAGGCTTCCGTCGAATATATCAACGCAAATGCAAAAGAGGCGTCTCCCCTTGTGGAAAAGCGCATAGGCGTGAAGGCTGCCGTTGCGGAAAAGGCCGTGCCGAAGTGCAACCTTACCTTCATTTCCGGTGCTGAGATGAAGACGGCGCTTAGCGGTTATCTTTCCGTGCTGTTTGAACAGAACGCCGCCTCCGTAGGCGGAGAGATGCCTGCCGACAACTTCTATTATGGCGCTTAAAAAGGCGCTTTGCAGATTGGCTGCCGTTTTGCTTGCACTTCTTGTGTGGCAGGCGGCAGCCGCCTGCATTAACGAGGAAATTTTGCTTGTGTCGCCCCTGCGGGTGTTAAAGCGGCTGTCGGAGCTTGTCACCGAAAAGGGCTTTTTCCGCATTGTACTTTACACCCTTTCCAGGATATTGGGCGGCTTTGCGGCCGGCTTTGCCTTGGGTCTGGCGCTTGGCATAGCTGCGGGACGCTTTAAGCTTTTGGAAACTCTCCTTTGGCCGTACATGATAACCGTAAAGTCGGTGCCTGTTGCCTCCTTTATCGTGTTAGCGGTTATATTGCTTTCGTCGTCGAGGCTCTCCGTGTTCATATCGTTTTTGATGGTTCTGCCCATAGTCTACACAAACGTACTTACCGGCATCAGGAACACGGACAAAAAGCTTTTGCAGGCGGCAAAGCTTTACCGCATTAAGGGCGCAAAAAAGCTTTTGTATGTGCACTTTCCGCAGCTTAAGCCCTACCTTATCTCCGCCTGCAGCGTGTCTATAGGCTTGGCGTGGAAAAGCGGCGTGGCGGCAGAGCTTATAGCCATACCCGACGGCTCGCTCGGGGAGATGCTTTACAACGCAAAGGTGTACTATGCCATGGCCGACCTCTTCGCCTGGACGGTGGTAATTGTGGCGGTAAGCGTTGCATTTGAAAAGCTGTTTGTCTTTGCCTTGAAAAAACTGTTTGGGGCGGTGGAAAAGCTGTGAGCGGGATCTGCATAAAAAACGTATACAAAAGCTATGACGGCAAGAAGGTGCTTGACGGCGTAAGCCTTGAAATACCCGAAGGAAGGTCAATTTGCCTTATGGGTCCCTCCGGCTGCGGCAAGACCACGCTTTTAAACGTCCTTCTCGGCCTTGAGGCGGCGGACGGCGGAAGCATTTCAGGCGTGCCGGAAAGGACAGCCGTTGTCTTTCAGGAGGACAGGCTTTTCGAGGACTTTACGGTGCTTTCGAACGTAAAAGCCGTATCAGACAGGGAAACGGCCCTAAAGCTTGTAAAGGCCTTAGGCCTTGCGGGAAGCGAAAAGAAGCCCGTGCGTGAGCTTTCCGGCGGCATGAAGCGGCGCGCAGCCATTGCCCGCTGCATAGCCTTTAACGGCGACTTCGTCGTCATGGATGAGCCGTTCAAAGGCCTTGACGAAGGCACAAAGGCAAAGGTCTTGGCGCTTGTAAGGTCGGCTTTAAGCGGCAAAACGGCGCTTGTTGTGACGCACGACGCGGAAGAGGCGAAGGCGCTTTCGGCGGAGGTTGTCACCATGACCCCAAACGGCAAGCTGCTTTAGTTTAGGGCAGCCGAAAAATTAAACAGACGTATCCGGCCGAGGCGGTTTACTTCCGCCTCGGCCCCTGTTTGTGCCGGAAAGCCCTTTCATTTTTCCTCTCTTCGCGCCTTTTTCACCGGCCACTGTTGACAAACGGAAGGTTTTGTGCAATAATATATACTGTAAGATTTTAAATAGGGTAAAAGTGCCGTTTTTACATTTTGAAAGGATTTTGCTTATGCAGCGTTTGACATATAGAAGGCGTCTTCGCGCCTTCCTTGCGGCTTTGCCGGCTGCGGCCTTGCTGCTTTCCCTTTGCTCCTGCGGCAGCTTTGAGGACATCTTAGGCCTTGCCGGGGAAGAAAGCGGCGGCACCTACAGCCGCGGTGAGACTGCCTCCGAGCCCGATGACGAGCCTTCCGCAGAGATACCGTTTACCGATGGCGGCCTCTTCACGACAGAGGCGGTTTCCGGCGGCGTCGCCGTGACCGGGTACACCGGCACGGAAAGCGTCGTAAAAATCCCGCAGACAATAGGCGGCAGCACGGTTGTTTCCGTTGCCGATGGCGGTGTTTCCGACGTGGGGACTGGCGACGGGGAGGTCACGGTGACAGACGTCATTGTCCCAGACACCGTCACGTCCATAGCGCGCGGCGCGTTTTCCGGCTGCAAGCGCATACAGCGCCTCTCCGTCCCCTTTGCGGGCGGCTCGGAGGGCGAGCACACATATATAGGCTACGTTTTCGGCGCAGGCAGCCCGGAGCAGAACATCAACTTTCTCCCCGAAAGCTTAGAGGAGCTTACCGTCGGCGGTTCGACCGTGCACGAAAGGGCTTTTCTCGGCTGTGAAAGGCTTAAAAGCATAACCTTTACGGAAGCCGTCACCGTGGAAAGCAGCGCCTTTGATGGCTGCTCGGGGCTTAGGACGCTTGTGCTTCCGCAAAGCGCAAGGAATTTGGGTGCGGATTTGTTCAAGGGCTGCAGCTCTTTGGCGGAGCTGACGCTGCCCTACCTCGGCAACGGTGCAGACAAGCTGTTTTTGGGTGCGCTTTTCGGTGCGGAGGATTATACGCAGAATCTCGACTTTGTGCCGTCGTCTTTAAGGACGGTGACCGTTCCCTGTCCCGAAGCCCTTCCGGAGGGTGCGTTTTACGAGTGCAAGAACATAACGGAAGTCAACCTTTTGGGCGGGCCTGAAACAGTGGGGGAGAAGTGCTTCTATCGCTGCCGCAGGTTGAAGGAGATAAACATAACCGACGACGGCTACAAGGGTATAGAAAGCCTTGGCGCCTACGCCTTCGGCTACTGTGCGGCGATAGGCGAAATAAGGCTTGCACCGGACGTAAAGCCCATACCGGACGGCGCGTTTTACGCCTGCTCGTCTCTTAGGACGCTTTATGTCGGGGAAGAGGAAAACACCCTTCCCGCGTCTCACACATCCATCGGGAAGGAGGCCTTCGCTTACTGTGAAAACCTCACGTCGCTTGTGCTTCCGCAGGGGATCTCCGAGATAGGCAGCAAGCTTTTCTACGGCTGCTCCTACCTTGCGGAGATAAGCGTTCCTGCCTCCGTCCGCAGCATAGGCGAGGACGCGTTCATGGGCTGTTCTTCGCTTAGCCTCTTTACCGTTGAGACAAGCGGAGGGAACGGAGTGCGCGATATAGGAAGCGGCGCATTTTCCTACTGCACGTCGCTTACCACCATTGTACTTCCGGACTGCGTAAAGTCCGTCGGCGACCGTGCCTTTGCCTTCAGCGGCGTCGCCGATGTTGCCATAAAGGGTGCGGACGTCACCGTGGGCAGCGGCGTTTTCGACGGCTGTGGGGATTTTACCGTTGACGTAGACAGGTCCTCGAAGACCTACGACAATTTGGTAAAGTCCGGCCTCGGAAGCGGCAACTTCAAACGTTAATCCGGAGCACGGCATATGAAAAAATTTTTACTTTCCGTCATAACTTTGCTTCTTGCGGTATGCGTTTTGCTTTCCGCCTGCGGCGGTGACGGGGATTCCACCTACGCGTCCGCTGAAAGCAGCGCCTCCTTTGCAGACAGCACCTCGGCAGACAGCTACGATCTTTACAGCGCAGTAAACAGCGAGGAGACGGCAGACAGCTTCTCGGAAACCTCGGAAGACAGCGAAAGCGTCGACCCCGTATACACATCCGGCGGCTTTGAATATACGGTTGCAGACGGCAAGGCAAGGCTTGTCGGCTGTACCGCGGGAGAAACGGAGATAACCCTGCCGTCGGAGCTTGACGGTTACCCGCTTGCGTCCGTCGAAAAAGGCGCCTTCGACCGTGTGGGCGAAAAGCTTAAAAAGCTTGACACAGGCGACGCTGCGGTGAGCCTTGCGGAAGGCGCCATGTCTTCCTGCACGGCGCTTGAAGCTTTGGTCATAGGCGGCAGAACGGCAGCCTTCCAAACGTCGGATCTCGACGGGCTTCTTTCGCTTAAAGAGATAAACGTTGCCGAATCCAACAATGCGTATTCTGCGAAAGACGGCATGCTTTACAGCGGCGACGGCAAGCAGCTTCTGCTTTGCCCGCGCGCTTTTCCCGAAGAGGAGATAGAGCTGCCGGAGGGTGCAGCGGTGGCGGAGAGGGCCTTTGCGGAATGTGCCTCCTTAAAGAAGGTTTCCGTTCCCGACGGCTGCGTCCTCGGTGCACAGGCGTTTTTCCACTGCGTAAACCTTGAAGAGGTAAGCTTTGAAGGTTCCGTGGAAGACATACCGGACAAGTGCTTTTTCGGCTGTGTTAAGCTTAAAAGCATAAGCTTGCCGGAGGGGGTTAAAAGCGTAGGCGGCCTTTCGTTTTTCGGCTGTGTCGCCCTTGAGGAGGCGGAGCTGCCCTCTACCGTGGAAAGCATAGGAGACGACGTTTTCAAATACTGCCAGGCGCTGAAGAAAATAGGCGTAAAGGGTGACTATGCGTCTTCCTGGTACGAAAAGACCGGGAAAGACTTTGTAAATTAGCGCCGAGGGCGTTTAAAAAACTTGATTTTTTTGCACAGCTTGTGATAAAATATACAAGATATACGCAGGAGGGGAGTAAAAATGAGGGTAGAGATACTTTCGCACACGCCTGAACCGGAAAAGCTTATAGCCACGGCTGCAAAGCTTTGCTACTCTAAAACCGGGATAGACGGCATAATGGACGGCCTTACGCCCGAGAAGACCGAAAGGTTTATATCAATGCTTGCGGACATGGGGCACGAAAGCCCGTTCGAGCACGCATACTTCACCTTCGGCATAGAGGGCGTGTCGCGCGCGGTGCTTGCACAGCTTACAAGGCACCGCATAGCTTCCTACAGCGTGCAGAGCCAAAGATACGTAAACAAAGAAAGCTTTGAATATATAATCCCTCCGGAGATAGAGGCGATACCGGAGGCAAAAAAGGAGTTCCTTGACGCTATGGAGGAGGACAGGCGGCACTATGTCCGGCTCGCTTCTCTCCTAAAGGAAAGGCACATAAAGCGCCTTACAGACGGCGGCATGGACGCGAAGGAAGCCGAAAAGGCAGCGGAAAAGCAGGCGTTTGAGGACGCAAGGAGCGTGCTTCCCAATGCCTGCGACACGAAGATCGTTATGACCATGAACGTCCGCTCGCTTTACAACTTTTTCAGACTCCGCTGCTGCATGCGCGCGCAGTGGGAGATACGCGCTTTGGCGGAAGAGATGCTTCGCAAGGTCAGGCAAATCGCCCCTGCGCTGTTCCGCACGGCGGGGCCTCCCTGCGTTTCCGGCCCCTGTACGGAGGGGAAGATGAGCTGCGGCAAAGCGCACGAAATGCGCGAAAAGTACGAAAAAATGTGAAATGATCGGGGTGTTTTGTTTTGCAATCGGGCGTGCTTATAGCCATAGACGGGCTTGACGGCTCCGGCAAGGAGACGCAAAGCCGTCTTATATGCCGGCGGCTTGACGACGCGGGGATAAAGAACCGCCTTATATCCTTCCCGACTTATGAGAAGGACAGCTCGGCTCTTGTAAACATGTACCTTTCCGGCCGCTTCGGCGAGGACCCGGGTGCGGTGAATGCCTACGCGGCTTCCTCCTTTTACGCTGCGGACAGGTTCTGCTCGTACATGCTTGACTGGAAGAAGGATTTCGACGAAGGTGCGGCCATCATAGCCAACAGGTACACAAGCGCAAACCTTGTGCATCAAATGTCAAAGCTTGAAAAAAGCGCCTGGGACGGCTTTATAGACTGGATACACGACTACGAGTTTGCAAAGCTCGGCCTTCCGCGGCCGGATGCGGTTTTCTACCTGTGTCTGCCGCCTGCGCTTTCGCGCTTTCTTATAGAAAGCCGCTGCAGGGAGACGGGCGTCACAAAGGACATACACGAAAAGGACGCGTCTTTTCTTGAAAACAGCTATAACGCGGCGCTTTACGCGTCGGATAAATGCACGTGGCACAGGGTGGACTGTGCCGAGAACGGTGTGCTTAGAAGCATAGAGGACATAAACGAAGGGCTTTACGCCGAGGTGTGCGGGATAATAGCCGCGCGGCGTGAAGCGGCAAAAAAGGAGTAGAAAAACAATGAAGGCACTTTTATTACTTGCCGACGGCTTTGAGGAGTGCGAGGCACTTATAACCGCTGATGTGCTTATGCGTGCGGGGACGGAGGTCGTCCTTGCCGCAGTGAAAAGCGAAACGGAGGTTGTCGGCTCTCACGGGATAACCGTCAAGGCAAACGAGCTTGTTTCCAATGTCAATATGGCGCAGTTCGACGTCCTCGTCCTGCCCGGCGGAGGCGAGGGGACGGAGGCGCTTGCGGCCTCGTACCGCGTTAAGGAGCTTATAGAGGCTGCGGTAAACGAGGGCAAATACATTGCCGCCATTTGCGCCGCACCGTCCGTGCTTGGCAGGATGGGTCTGCTTGACGGCAGGAACATAGCCTGCTACCCGGGCTTTGAAAAGTACATGCCGGCGGCAAACGTGACCGGTGCAAAGGTGGAGACGGACGACATTTTCATCACCGGCGAGGGCATGGGTGTAACGCTGCAGTTCGCCCTTAGGATAACCGAGCTTTTGTACGGTGCAGACACTGCGGAGAAAATAGCAGAGCAAATAAGAATGGAAAAATAAAAAAGGAGCGGCGCCATGCTTAAAACACTTAAATCGGCGCCTGTAAGCGTACCGCTGCTTACTGTGGCTATATACCTGCTGCTGTCGCTTTGCGGCCGGTTCCTCGGCCCCGAAACAGTTGGTGAGAACAACATATTTTTGGTGGTAATAGTCATACAGATAATAGCCTTTGCAGTACCGTGTTTTTTGTACCTGGGCATAAAAGGCATAAAGCCGGAGCAATATATGCTGAAGGGCAGGATAAACGGCAACGCCGTTCTGCTTTCCGTCGGCGCCTTTTTTACGCTGGTGCTCGGCACCCTTGCGCTGCAGCTTGCGTTTTATCGGGGCGGCAGGGGGCTGAGCCTTGATAAGGGGTACATGGATTCGCTTTTCGCCGGCTCTGGCGGCGGTGTGGGGCTTTTCCTTTCGTACTGTCTCGTCCCCGCTGTTTGCGAAGAGCTTTTCTTCCGCGGCGTCGTTATAGGCGAGTACAGGAAGTACGGCAGCTTCAACGCGGTGCTTATAAGCACGCTGTATTTTACGCTTATGCACTTTACCGCGCAGGGCTTTGTCATATACCTGTTTGCGGGTGCGGTTTTGGGCGCTGCGGCGGTTATTTGCCGTTCGGTCTATCCGTCGATGGTTTTGCATACCTGTTTTAACATGTACGCTTTGTACGGCAATTCCTCGTTTATAAGCAAGGCTGCGTTCAACACAAGCTCCGTCTTCATGGGCTTTGTTCTGACAGTGCTTTTGCTTTTGGCGCTTGCGTTTACGTTTTCAAGGGTGGAGACTGTTTTCGAGCAGTATTCAAAAACCGATGCGGAGATGCCCATTCCGGAAAAGAGCATAAATCACCTGTATATATACATCACGCCGGCTTTGGCCGTGCCGATAGCGGCGTTTCTTATAATAAACGCATTGCTGTAAACGGCCTAATCGGAGGTTTTTATTTTGGAGCAAAACAAAAACGCAAAAGAAAGCTCTGACGAGCTTCTTGATATGATTTCAAAATACAGCGCCGAGACCCGTGCCGAAGGCGGCCTTGGTAAGGGCGCCGTGAAGCCTGCGGAAAAGAGAATGCCTGCACCCCCGGCGCCGGAGGACGACGAGGACGCCGACGTCATCATCTTCCACGCTGCCCCCGAAAAGGTGCAGCCCGAGCAGCCGGAACCGGAGCCCGAGGCAGTGTATGAGACTGCCGACGAACAGGCAGAAGAAAAAGCAGAGAGCACGGACACCGCCGATATTTCGTCGCATTACAGCGACGAGGCAGCCGGGTTCGACACAATACGTGAAACTCCGAAGGAAGGCCATTTGACCGACGAGGACGGCAACAGCGTTGCCGACCTGCCGACCTACAGCGTGGAGGATGCACTTTCCGACAAGCACTTTACCGGCAGGGAGGAGCTGCGCCGCGAGGCGCGCAGGGCGTACAAGCGCGCTTCCCGCCGCAATGCACCGCGAAAGAAGAAGGGCAGCGTTACGCTCGGCATACTTAAGGGCGTTGCGTACACGCTTATAGTCTGCTGCCTCTCGTTTTTCGTCGTCTTCGGATTTCTCGACTTTTGGCCGGGAGTCATACCCATGGCAAACGACGTTTTCGCCTTCAGCAAGGGCGACAGGGAAATAACCGTGGACGTCGAGAGCGGCATGAACACAGAGCAGATGGCAGAGCTTCTTGTGGAAAACGGCGTCATAGACGAGGCCAAGGTGTTTAAGTTTTACGTCAAGTACAAGTACGACGAGAGCATCGGACTTGACAAGGATGACCTTGTCGGCTCTGTTTTCCATCTGGGAGGCGAGTTTATAAAGACCATGTTTTTCGGCGGCGACATTTCGCCGGAGTATGAGCTGGAATATCTCCCCGGCAAGCGCACCTTAAGCACAAAGATGAACTACGACCAGATTATATATGCGCTTACCACCGACGAGTACACGCGTGAAGAGGTCACCGTGACCATCCCGGAGGGGTACACCGCAGACCAGATTATAGATTTGTTTCTGCAAAACGGCATAGGCACGCGGGAGGGCTTTGAGTACGCCATAAACGAATACCCGTATAAGCACGAGTTTGTTCAGCTTCTCAACGAAGAGACCTGGTCGGAAGACCGCACCTACCGTTTGGAGGGCTATCTGTTCCCCGACACCTATTTGTTTTATCGCGACTCAAGCGAGGTTGAGGTCATAAACAAGCTGCTTAACAGCTTTTCGGAGAGGGTGTGGTCGGAGTACTACACCACCTACAAGGAGGCCTGCGATTCTCTCGGCTTTTCCTTTGACGACATGATAACCTTTGCGTCCATCGTCCAGGCGGAGGGCAGGGATTTTTCGGATTTTGAAAGCATATCGCAGGTGTTCCACAACAGAAGAAGCTCCGAGTCGGAGATCTTCCGCAAGATGGAGTCCTGCGCTACAATACAGTACGCAATGGACTGCGACAACGCCAAAAACGGCATTACGGCGGAGAGGAAGCCCGTCCTTGACGGCGACGACCTACTTTACGAATCCCCGTACAACACGTATATGTACGAGGGGCTGCCCCCCGGTGCCGTGTGCAACCCGGGGCTTGACGCGATAGAGGCGGCTCTGTACCCGGATATGTCGAACGAGACGAAGGAAGAGTTCAACCTGACGACGGCATACTACTTCAATTCGGATATGGCAGGCAACGTTTACTACGCCCAAACCCTTGACCAGCACAATTACAACAAGAGGCGGGCGGATGCCGTCAATCAGCAGATTTTAAGCGGTACGTATACGGGGCAGTAAGGCATGAAAAGGGTTGAAATTCTTTCCCCGGCCGGGGACCTTGAAAAGCTGCACTTTGCCGTCGCCTACGGCGCAGATGCGGTGTACCTTGCGCTGAGCCGCTTCGGTATGCGCGCTTCCGCTGGCAATTTCACGCCGGAGGAGTACAGGCAGGGGCTTGACTTTGCGCACTCCCACGGGGTAAAGGTTTACTGCACGCTTAACACCATGCCGCACGAGGGCGAGCTTAATGACCTTGACACGCTTCTGCAAGGCCTTGAAGGGGAAATCCCCGACGCGTTTATAGTAAGCGACCCGGGCGTAATGGCCACGGTAAGGAGGCTTCTTCCGAAAGCGGAGATTCACCTTTCCACCCAGTGCTCCACGGTAAACAGCCGCGCTTGCCGGCTTTGGTACGAAAGCTTCGGTATAAAGCGCGTCGTCCTCGCTAGAGAGCTGACGCTTGACGAGATACGCGCCATAAGGCAGAACATACCGAAGGACATGGAGATAGAGTGCTTCGTGCACGGGGCGATGTGCGTTTCGTACTCCGGAAGGTGCCTGCTTTCAAACTACGCCACAGGCAGGGACGCCAACCGCGGCATGTGCGCGCAGCCTTGCCGCTGGCAGTACAGCATGGCGGACGTGAGGGACGGCATTCCGCTTTTTTCGGCGGAGCAGGACGAAGGCGGCACCTATGCCTTTTCCTCCAAGGATCTCTGCATGGTGGAGCATATCCCCTCCCTTGCAGAGGCGGGGATAGATAGCTTTAAGATAGAGGGCAGGATGAAAAGCGCCTACTATACGGCGGCCGTCACAAACGCCTACCGTATGGCTTACGACAGCTATGCGGAGAACCCCTCATCCTACGCCTTTAACCCCGCCTGGAAAACGGAGGTTGAAAACGTCAGCCACAGGGAGTACGGAACGGGCTTTTTCTTCTCCTCTCCGGGGGAGGCGGCGCAGGTGTGCAGGGAAAACGTCTATATAAACGACAGGGCGTTTCTCGCCACCGTTGACGGATTTGACGAAGAAAAGGGGCTTGCGCGGCTTATACAGCGGAACAAGTTTAAAGTGGGCGATACGGTACAGCGCCTGACACCCGGCGGCTGCGGGGAGAGCTTTGAGGTAACGGAAATGCTTGACGAAAGCTTTGACAGGATAGAAAGCTGCCCACACCCGAAGCAGGTGTTTTACATACCGATGAAAAATGCAAAAAAATGGGACATTATAAGGTGCGTTTGAAATATGCTTCTTGAAAAAATAAAAAACCGCCTGGTTATTGTCTGCGGCCACTACGGGGCGGGGAAGACAAACGTTGCGGTCAACCTTGCTAAGGCTGCGGCTGCGGCAGGCAGGAGGGTCTGCATAGCGGACCTCGACATTGTAAACCCCTATTTCCGCACTGCCGACAACAGAGAAGAGCTGGAGGCTGTGGGTGTCCGCTGCATTATACCGCAGTTTGCCAACACAAATGTGGACATACCGTCCATACCTGCGGAGTTCCAGTCCGTTTTTCAGACGGACGAGATGTGCATTGTTGACGTCGGCGGTGACGACGGCGCTGTTGCCCTCTCCGTATACAGGGACGGCTTTATAGAATGCGGCTACGACATGCTGTACGTCTTCAACGCCTGCCGCCCGCTTACATCGGAGGCGGAAGAGGCGGTTGAATCAATCAGGGCTATAGAGGCGATGTCGTCGCTTACCGTAAGCGGACTGGTCAACAACAGCAATCTGGGTGCTGAGACAACCTCGGAAACGGTAAACCGGGGGCTTAAGGTTTGCCTTGCCGCGGCGAAGGCGGCCGGCAAGCCGGTTCTTGCAAGCTCGGTATTTAGAAATGTCGCCGGGAGGATAGAAGGCGACGTGTTTTTAATGGACAATGCAACAAAAAAGTTGTTTTGAAATATAAATTTCCCTAAAGAGAAAGGAAGCCAAAATGAACAGGGTTAGCTTTAAAACGGACCTTTGCAAGGGCTGCGGGCTTTGTGTAAGCGCCTGCCCGAGGCACATAGTGGCGCTTGACACCTCCGTGCTTAACGCAAAGGGCTACCACCCCGCGCACGTCACGGAGGCAGAGAAGTGCATTGCCTGCGCTATGTGTGCCACGATGTGCCCGGACGTTGTAATCAAAGTAGAGAAAGGATGTGAAGAATAATGGCGGAAAAGATGCTTATGAAGGGCAACGAGGTCATCGGTGAGGCCGCCATACGTGCCGGCTGCCGTTATTTCTTCGGTTATCCCATAACACCGCAGACAGAGCTTGCGGAATATCTTGCAAAGAAAATGCCGAAGGTCGGCGGGCTTTGCCTTCAGGCCGAAAGCGAGGTCGCGGCGATAAACATGGTTTTAGGCTGCAACGCCTCCGGTGAGCGTGCCTTTACCTCGTCTTCGTCCCCCGGGGTCAGCCTTAAAAGCGAGGGCATTTCCTACATAATCGGTTCCGACCTGCCCTGCGTTATAGTGAACGTTCAGCGCGGCGGTCCGGGTCTCGGCGGCATTCAGCCGGCACAGTCGGACTATCTGCAGGCGACAAAGGCCTTGGGTCACGGCGACCAGCATTTTATCGTCCTTGCACCCGCTTATGTGCAGGAGATAGCCACACTTATGGGCGAGGCGTTTGACCTTGCGGACATATACCGCACGCCGGTTATGCTTCTTGCGGACGGCGCACTGGGGCAGATGATGGAGCCGGTGGACTTCGAGGCCAAGAAGCAGCGCACGCTTCCCGAAAAGACCTGGGCTGCATGCGGACACGGCAACAAGAGGGAACACAACGTCGTCAACTCGCTTTACATAAGCCCGGAGGTGTTGGAGCAGACTGTTCTTGCCAGGTTTGAAAGGTACAAGCTTATAGAGGAAAAAGAGGTAATGTACGACGGGTACATGACCGAAGACGCCGACATCTGCATAGTTTCCTACGGCATAACCGCGCGCATTGCGAAAACAGCCGTCAAGGCCGCAAGGGAGAAGGGAATAAAGGCCGGGCTCTTCCGCCCGATAACGCTGTGGCCCTATCCCAAAAAGCAGCTTTCGGCACTTGCAGACAAGGTTAAAAAGTTCCTTGTTGTGGAAATGAACATGGGTCAGATGGTCGACGACGTAAAGGTCGCAACGGACTGCAGAAGACCCGTAGAGTTCTTCGGAAGAACCGGCGGCATTATACCCACGCCCGACGAGATACTTGCGAAGATCGAAGAAATGAACGGAGGTGCTGACTGAAAATGGTAGTATTCGATAAGCCCAAGGCGCTTACAAACGCGCCTTTCCACTACTGCCCCGGCTGTACGCACGGCATTGTGCACAGGCTTGTGGCAGAGGTAATAGACGAAATGGGTATAGAGGGCGAGACTGTCGGCATAGCTTCCGTCGGCTGCTCCGTGTTCTCTTACGACTATTTCGGCTGCGATATGATCCAGGCACCGCACGGGCGCGCTCCGGCCGTTGCAACGGGCGTAAAGCGCAGCCATCCGGACAATTTTGTGTTCACCTATCAGGGTGACGGCGACCTTGCCGCTATCGGCACGGCGGAGACCGTGCACGTCGGCACAAGGGGCGAGAACATAACGGTAATATTCATAAACAACACGATTTACGGCATGACCGGCGGTCAGATGGCGCCGACTACGCTTTTGGGTCAGGTCACCACGACCTCGCCCTACGGCAGGAAGAAGGAAATACAGGGCAACCCCATACGCGTTGTGGAGATGCTTTCCACTCTTGACGGCACTGCGTATGCAGAGCGCGTCGCTGTTGACTGCGTAAAGAACGTTATAAACGCCAAAAAGGCGATAAGGAAGGCGTTTGAGGTTCAGAAGAACAAGCTGGGCCTCAGCATAGTAGAGGTGCTTTCCACCTGCCCGACCAACTGGGGGCTTTCCCCGGAGAAGGCGATAGAGTGGCTTCGCGAAAACATGATGGAGCATTATCCTCTCGGCGTTTACAAGGACCTTACAAAGGAGGCAGCGGAGAATGAGTAATATATTGCTTGCCGGTTTCGGCGGCCAGGGCATACTTTTTGCGGGCAAGCAGATTGTTCTTGCGGGCATGAAGCTCGGTAAAAACGTAAGCTGGCTTCCTTCCTACGGCCCGGAGATGAGGGGCGGCACCTGCAACTGCAGCGTCATTGTTGAGGACGAGCCCATAGGCAGCCCGCTTGTGACAAAGCCGGACATACTTCTCGCCTTCAACACGCCTTCTTTTGACAAGTTCGAAAGCAAGGTCGTAAAGGGCGGCATGCTGTTTGTGGACAGCTCGCTTGTAAGCAAAAAGTCCGAAAGGGACGACATTAAGGCGTATTACATACCGGCGACGGAGCTTGCGGATGAAAACGGGCTTCCCGGCATGGCAAACGTAATAATGCTTGGCTTTATAGTCAAGAAGACGGGGCTTTTCGATGAGGAATTCTTCAAGGAATCCCTTAATTCCGGGATCCCCGCATCCAAGGCGCATCTTGCAGCGGCCAATCACAAGGCGCTTGAGATAGGCTTCGGATATGAGTGCTGAAAGGCCTTTTGTTTCCGCCGTTATTGTGGGTGCCGGCAGCGGCACCCGCATGGGCGGTGTCAACAAGGCGCTTATCAAAATCGGCGAAAAGACGGCCTTCCGCCTGGTGCTGGAGGCCTTTGAAAGCGCCAATTGCATAGACGAGGTCGTCGTTGTCTGCCGCAGTGCGGCGGAGCTTGAGGAGGAAAGCGCTTTCTTTACGGCAAAGCCCTTGAAGTTTGCCGCAGGCGGGGCGACGCGTGCGGACTCCGTCAAAAGCGGCATCGCCGCGGCAAACGCAAAGGCTGCGTTTTACTGTATCCACGACTGCGCGCGTCCGCTTGTGACGCCGGCTATTATAGAAAGCGCCGTTTCCGCCGCCTTTGAAAATGGCGCGGCTGCCGTTTGCACGCCGGTGACAGACACCGTAAAGTACGTAAACGGCGAAAACGGCACCGTTTACACGCCGGAAAGGAAGCATCTCTTCGCCGTTCAGACGCCGCAGGTGTTCGAGGCGAAGATGTACACCGCAAGCCTTGCCGTTGCGAAAAGGGACGGCTACGTCTCAACCGACGACACATCCGTTGTCGAACACGCCGGCTTTAAGGTAAAATATGTAGAGACCGACGGCAGCAACATAAAGCTTACAAAGGCGGAGGACGTGTTCACCGCCCGGTTTATAGAGCAGAGGCGAAGGAAGGAAGGGCTTAAATGAGAGTAGGTCACGGGTACGACGTACACGCCTTTTCCGAGGGCAGAAGGCTCTTCATAGGCGGCGTTGAGATACCGTACGAAAAGGGGCTTTTGGGGCATTCCGACGCGGACGTTCTGCTTCACGCCGTGTGTGACGCGCTCCTCGGCGCCGCCGCGCTTGGCGACATAGGAAGACATTTTTCGGACACGGACGAGCGTTTCAAGGATATATCAAGCATAAGGCTTCTTGAAAACGTCACGACGCTCGTCACCGCAAGAGGGTACAGGGTCGTCAACGTGGACTGTACGGTCATAGCCGAACGGCCGCGTCTGTCGCCTTATATCGAGGAAATGAAGCGCAATATAGCCGAGGCGCTTCGCATCATTCCGGACGCGGTAAACGTAAAGGCCACAACAGAGGAAGGCCTGGGCTTCACCGGGCAGCGTCTCGGCATAGCCGCTCATGCTGTGTGCTTAATCGAGGACTTTAGGAGAATTTAATGACAGTTGAAACTCGCAGCCTGTGCAGGGGCGTTTCCCTTACCGTGCTGCCGACAGACAAGTTCAAATCGAACCTTATGGCGGTGAAGCTTGCCGTTCCGCTTCGGGCGGAAACGGCAACGCATTATTCGCTTCTCACAAACGTCTTAAGCCGCTGCTGTGCGGAGTTCCCGACCCTTCAAAGCTTCAACACCGCCCTTGAGGAGCTTTATGCAGCAGACCTTGACACCTGCGTTGAAAAGGCGGGAGAGGTGCAGAACATCTGCTTTAAGCTTTCCTGCATAGAGGACGAGTACACCTACGACGGCGCAGACGTCCTCGCGGGGAGCATGAGAATGCTCGGTTTGATGATTTTCGACCCGCTGCTTGAGGACGGCGCTTTCCCAAGGCGTATAGTCGAATCGGAGAAGGATCACCTAAAAGAGGAAATAGGCACCTTAAAAGAGGACAAGGCACGCCTTGCAATGAGCAAGTGCTTAAACCTTATGTGCCGGGATGAGGCGTACCGTGTCTCCGCGGTAGGCGACGCAAAGCTGCTTGACGGCATCGACGGCAGGGCGCTTAAGGATAGCTATGACAGGCTTATAAGAACGGCACCGGTAAGCATTTACTTTGTCGGCAGGGCAAGTGCGGACACGGTTTTTGACTGCTGCAAAAAATATCTGCCGTTCGGCGACAGGGAAGAGCACGTTTACGAAACGGCCATATCCCCCGTGCGGGACGGCTTAAAGAGGTCGGCGGAGCAGACAGACGCCATGCAAAGCAAGCTTTGCATGGCCTTCCGCGCGCCGGTCACCATGAAAAGCGACAGTTACGCGGCTATGCTTTTGGCATGCGAGGTTTTGGGCTCGCCCTGCGGCAAGCTTTTTACAAACGTCAGGGAAAAGCAGGGGCTTTGCTACTACTGCTCGCCGTCGCTGGACGGGGTTAAGGGGATACTTACCGTCTCCGCCGGGATAGACGGAAACAACCGTGAAACGGTGGAAACAGCAGTGCTTGAGCAGATAGAGGACCTTAAAAACGGCATAGTTACGGAGAGCGAGTTTTCGGCTGCCAAGGCCGGCGTGCTTGCGGCATATAAGGAGATATACGACAGCCCCGGTGCGATGATAAACTGGTATTCGGTTCGCAGGGGACAGAACATTTTTATAACTCCGGAGGAAATGGCAAAGCGCATAGAGGAGACAAGCCTTGACGACGTGGCGTCTGCCGCACGCACGCTGGAGGCTGATACCTTTTATATGCTTGAGGGCAAGGGGCGTGACTGCGAATGAGCTTTGAAGTTGTTGAAAATGCGGCCATAGGTGAGAGGTATTACAAAACCGTGATAGACGGCCTCCGTGTGCTGGTGTCGCCTAAAAAGCTTTCCTCCTGCTTCGCCGTGCTCGGCGTGGACTTCGGCTCCTCCGACATTTTCTGCAGGCAGGACGGCAAGGAAAAGCTGCTTACGCCAGGGACTGCCCATTTTTTAGAGCACAAGATGTTTGAAAACGGGGACGGGAGCGACGCGTTCGAGCAGTTCTCGCAAAGCGGCGCCAACGCAAACGCATACACCGCCGCATCCCGTACCTGCTATATGTTCTCCTGTACCGAAAATTGGGAGGAAAATTTAAAGCTGCTTCTTCGCGTTGTGTCCACCCCGCATTTTACCGAGGAGGCCGTGGAAAGGGAAAAGCCCATAATATTTCAGGAAATCCGCATGTACACGGACGACCCGTACTGGAGGATGCACTTTTCGCTTCTGAACGCCATGTACAGCCTCGACCCGATAAGGCTTGACCCTGCCGGCACGGAGGAATCCGTTGCGGCTGTGACGCCGGCCATGCTGTACGAGGCGTACGGTATGTTCTACAAGGCGGAGAACATGGTTCTCTGCATCTGCGGCGACGTGGAACCGGAGGCCGTGGAGAGGGCGGTTAAGTCCTCCCTAAGGCCGCAAAGCGGCTTGTCGGCCGACAAGCTTCGCCCGGAGGAGCCGAAGGAGCTTTGCTGCGCGCGCTCCGGCGCGGTTATGGAGGTTGCCTCCCCGCTGTTTGCCGCCGGGATAAAATGCGCAGGACTTGGCATGGGAGAGGAGCGCGTGCGCGCCTGCGCCGAAAACGAGATAATACTTCAAATAATATTCGGAAAAAGCGGCAGCTTTTACAACAACTGTTACGAGCAGGGCCTTCTTGGAGACAGGTTTTCCGCCTACTATACCTGCGAACGCGGCGCAAGCTACGTCATGATATGCGGCTCGTCGCCCGACCCGGAAAGGGTTTACGCCCTTATACGGGAGGAACTGCAGAACAGGAAGGAAAAGCTTTGCACCATGGGGGAGTTTGAGCGTGCAAAGAAGGTGTGCTATTCCATGTCTCTTGACACCTTCAACAGCGCGGAGGGGACAGCGTCCGCGCTTATGAGCTTCGCTTTCGACGACTCGGACGCGCTTTGCTATACGGAAAAGCTGCGCGCGGTAAGCGTCGAGGACATAGAAAGGCGTTTTGCGGAGGATTACGACATTGGGCGCATGGCGCTTTCGGTAATACGCGACGAGGAGGAGAAAAAATGACGACAAACGTTCACGTAAGCTTCCCGGGGCTGGGCTTTGAAAAGGGCTTCGATATAAACCCCGTGGCATTCAGAATCGGCGGGTTCGACATACGCTGGTACGCGCTTATAATATGCACAGGCATTGTGGCGGCTTTCATCTACTTTTACCTGCGCGCAAAGCGGACGGAGCTGCTTTTGGAGGACGACATCTTAAATCTTACGCTTCTTGCGGTCCCGCTGGCGATAGTCGGCGCAAGGTTCCTTTACGTCATCACAAGCCTTGACAAGTACCACAGCTTCTACGACATGATAAACATCCGCGAGGGCGGGCTTGCCATCTACGGCGCGATAATTTTCGGAGCGCTGACCTTCCTCGCCTATACAAAGATAAATAAGCTGCCTACGCTTAAGTTTTTCGACGCCATCTGTCCTGCCGTTATGATAGGCCAAATAATAGGAAGGTGGGGCAACTTTATGAACGGCGAGGCTTTCGGAGAGGGCTTCGGCGCAGAGAAGCTCCCCTGGCGCATGGTGCTTGAGAACACCTACAGCGGCGGCGGAACGAACACATATGTCACGCACCCGACGTTTTTGTACGAGTCGCTTTGGAACCTTCTGGGTTTTGTAATTATAAACCTTGTCTACAGGAAGAAGAAGTTCGACGGTCAGATTTTCCTGCTTTACGTCGCCTGGTACGGCTTCGGCAGGGGATTTATAGAGATACTGCGCGAGGACAGCCTTCTTGTCTTCGGTCAGAAGCTTATGGTTTACGTCGGCTTTATAAGCTGCGCAGCGGCAATAACCGCTTACGTTCTGCTTGCAAAGCGCGGGCATAAGGACGAGGTGGCGGATTTTATCGGCTCCAAGGCTGCGGAAGCGGAGGACGCGAAGAAGGAGGTCGAAAACAATGATGAAGCTTGACGGAAAGGCGCTTGCGGCAAAGCTTAAGGACGGCTTTGCAGAGGAAATAAAGGGCTTTGCGGAAAAGGGGCTGCGCCCGCCCTGCCTTGCGGTGGTGCTTGTGGGCGAGGATCCCGCGTCGCAGATATATGTGCGAAGCAAGCACAACGACTGCTTGTCTGTGGGCATAAAAAGCCTTATGTACACCATGGCGGCTGACACGGCGGAGGACGAGCTTTTCGGGCTTATAGACAGCCTTAACGCAGACGACAGCGTAGACGGCATACTTGTTCAGCTTCCGCTTCCCGCAGGGCTTGACGAAAGGGCCGTTACGGAGAGGATAAGGCCGGACAAGGACGTTGACGCCTTCAGCGCGGTGAACGTGGGCTGCATTACGCTTGGCAGGGAGGGCTTTAAGCCCTGCACCCCGGCGGGGATAATGCGCCTGCTTGCGGAGTATGGCATAAAGGCCGAGGGCAAGGAGTGCGTCGTCGTGGGCAGAAGCAACATCGTCGGCAAGCCCATGAGCCTTCTGCTGCTTCAGGACGGAGGCACCGTCACCACCTGCCACAGCAAAACGTCGGATCTCGCCTCCCACACGCGCCGCGCCGATATACTTGTGGTCGCCGTCGGAAAGGAAAAGCTTATAAACGGCGACATGGTCAAGGACGGCGCGGTCGTAGTGGACGTTGGCATGAACAGGGGCGAAAACGGCCTTTGCGGCGACGTTGACTTTGAAAGCTGTGCGGGCAAAGTGTCGTACATAACGCCCGTTCCGGGCGGGGTCGGCCCCATGACAAGGGCAATGCTCCTTGAAAACACGCTTACCGCGTATAAAAACCATGTGAAGAAATAAAAAAGCTCTTGCAATAAGCAGTAAATTGTGGTAGATTATATAATAGAAACAAGATACAGGCAATGTTAAAAATTACTTTTTGAAAGGAATGATTTAAGTGGGATATGTGACATATCCGGTAGCGCATCTTGACAAGTTTTGTATGGAGGCTTTTACGAAATTCGGTTTTAACGAATCGGAAGCCAGGACAATTACCGACGTGCTTCTTCTTTCCGACCTTTACGGTATAGAAAGCCACGGTATGCAGCGCCTTGTAAGGTATCACAAGGGCATTGAAAAGGGCACAATTAAAATCGACGCCAAGCCGGAGACCGTTTTTGAAACTCCCGTTTCTGCGGTTATAGACGCGCACGACGCAATGGGTCAGCTTGTCGGCCGCTCTGCAATGGAGCTTGCCATCAAAAAGGCGGAGACTGCCGGTGTCGGCATCGTTTCCGTCAGGAACTCCAACCACTTCGGCATTGCCGGCTACTATGCAAAAATGGCTTGCGACAAGGGGCTTATCGGCTTCGCCTGCACCAATTCCGAGGCTATAATGGTTCCCACCTTCGGCCGTCTTGCGATGATAGGCTCCAACCCCATCGCAATGTCCGCACCCGCAGACCCGTATCCCTTCTTCTTCGACGCTTCCACTACCGTTGTTACACGCGGCAAGCTTGAGATGTACAACAAGATGGGCAAGCCCCTTCCGGACGGGTGGGCGCTTGACAAGGACGGTCATCCTTCCACCAACGCGGCAGACGTGCTTCAAAACATCGTTGCCAAGAACGGCGGCGGCATAATGCCTCTCGGCGGCTCTACGGAAAAGCTCGGCAGCCACAAGGGCTACGGCTGGGGCATGGTTTGCGAGTTCTTTGCATCCATCCTCTCCCAGGGCGTTACCTCCAACTACTGCATGAAGAACGGCAAAAGCGGCATCTGCCACGGCTTTATGGCGATCAACCCCTCCTTCTTCGGCGACCCGGAGGACATCAAAAAGCACTTCAGCACCTATCTGCAGGAGCTGCGTGAAAGCCCCAAGGCCGACGGGGAGGAGCGCATCTACACCCACGGCGAAAAGGAAATCGCCGCGTATGCAGACAGGCAGAAGAACGGCATAGCCGTAAACGAAAACACCGTAAGAGAAATGATAGACATGGCAAACTACCTCGGTATGGACGTAAAAGCCTACTTTGGCGACTTTGCCGCCGGCGACAACAGCGGTATGTTCTCCGGCAACTATTGATAAAAGGAGTATAGGACAATGAGCGAAGAAAAGAAAATGACAATTGCAGAGGAAAGCCTTGCTTTGCACTACGCAAAGAAGGGCAAGATAGAGGTTGTAACGACCGTTGAGGTAAAGGACAAGAAGGACCTTTCCCTTGCCTACACTCCCGGTGTTGCCACTCCCTGTCTTGAGATACAGAAGGACGTAAACAAGTCCTACGAGCTTACCAGAAGGTGGAACATGTGCCTTGTCGTTACGGACGGCACTGCGGTTCTCGGCCTTGGCGACATAGGGCCGGAGGCAGGCATGCCCGTTATGGAGGGCAAGTGCGTCCTCTTCAAGGCCTTTGGCGACGTTGACGCTTTCCCGCTTTGCATCAAGAGCAAGGACGTTGACGATATCGTCCGCACCGTTCAGCTTATATCCGGTAGCTTCGGCGGCGTAAACCTGGAGGATATATCCGCTCCCCGCTGCTTCGAGATAGAGAAGAGGCTTAAAGAGGTCTGCGACATTCCGATATTCCACGACGACCAGCACGGCACGGCGGTTGTAACCCTTGCGGGTCTTACCAACGCGCTTAAGGTTGTCGGCAAGAAGAAGGAAGACATAAAGATCGTCATCAACGGCGCAGGCGCCGCCGCAATTTCCATCTGCCGTCTGCTCCTCTCCGCCGGCGTTAAGGACATAACGCTTTGCGACAGGAACGGTGCTATCTACGAGGGCAGGGAAAAGGGCATGAACCCGATAAAGGACGAGATGGCAAAGGTCACCAACCTTTCTAAGAAGGCCGGCTCGCTTGCGGACGTCCTTGTCGGAGCTGACGTGTTCATCGGCGTTTCCGCACCCAACATGGTAACCGTCGACATGGTTAAGACCATGGCTAAGGACGCCATAGTATTCGCGTGCGCCAACCCCACGCCGGAGATTTACCCCGACGACGCAAAGCTTGGCGGTGCAAAGGTTATAGCCACCGGCAGGAGCGACTTCCCGAACCAGATAAACAACGTGCTTGCATTCCCCGGCATATTCAGGGGCGCGTTCGACGTAAGGGCTTCCGACATAAACGAGGAGATGAAGATCGCCGCATCCGAGGCAATTGCCGGTCTTATCTCCGACGAGGAGCTTAACCCGGAGTACATCATGCCTGCCGCCTTTGACCCGAGAGTGGGTAAGGCCGTTGCTAAGGCCGTTGCAGATGCTGCACGCAGAACCGGCGTTGCAAGAATATAACCATGGCAAGCTTTGCTTTACCGTATTTTAAAGAGCAGCTGAAGCTTGATATTCCCGACGAAAGGCTGGCAGGCGTGCTTGTCAGCCGTTCGGAGGAGTACATTCCCGAAAAGGGCGAGACGGAGCTTGTAGAGGAAGCGCTTGCAAACCCCATCGGTTCTGCAAGGCTTCGCGACCTGGCCGCCGGCAAGAAGCATGTTGTCATCATATCGAGCGACCACACCCGTCCCGTGCCCAGCGCGGTGACGATGCCGGCGCTTTTGAAGGAGATACGCAGCACAAATGCAGACTGCCGCATCACCATTCTTGTCGCAACCGGTATGCACCGTCCCACCACGCATGACGAGCTTGTTGCGAAGTACGGCGCGGACATTGTCGCGAACGAGGAGATCGTCGTTCACGACGCTTACAATGACGGCGACATGGCGTTTAAGGGCATTCTCCCCTCCGGGGGTGAGCTTTGGATAAACAAGCTTGCCGACGAGGCAGACCTGCTTATATCCGAGGGGTTTATAGAACCGCACTTCTTCGCCGGCTTTTCAGGCGGCAGGAAGTCTGTGCTTCCGGGCATAGCCTCCAAAAAGACCGTGCTTTGGAACCACAACGCCCTGTTTATCGCGGATAAGCACGCGCGCGCAGGCAGCCTGGAGGAGAACCCCATCCACAAGGATATGTTCTTCGCCGCAAAGGCCGCAGGGCTTGCGTTTATTCTGAACGTTGTTATAAACAGCGAGAAGAAGGTTATAGCGGCCTTTGCCGGCGACGTTGGCGAAGCGCACGCCAAGGGGTGCGAGTTTGTCGCCTCCCTTGCACAGGTGAAGGCGATACCGGCGGACATCGTCGTGACCACAAACGGCGGCTATCCGCTTGACCAGAACATTTACCAAACCGTCAAGGGTATGACTGCGGGCGAGGCCTGCGTTAAGGAAGGCGGCGTTATAATCATAGCTTCGTCCTGCATGGACGGCCACGGTGGCGAGTTCTTCTATAAGCTGCTTGCCGATAAACCGTCTGCAAAGGCAGCCAACGACGCTTTGAACGGAGTAGCTCCGTCTGACACGGAGTTTGACCAGTGGGAAGCGCAGATACTTGCCAGGATCCTTACGAAGTGCACCGTTATAATCGTAAGCCGTCACTGCAGCCCCGACATGATAAAGGCCATGCACATAGAGCACGCCTTTACCCTTGAAGAGGCAATGCAGAAGGCGGAGGCAATTGTCGGCGCCGACAGTAAGATAACGGTCATCCCGGACGGGATTGCGGTTATTGTTAAATAAGAAACGAAGGTTCGGCGCATAATAACGCCGGACCTCTTTGTCGGAAGGGAAAAAATGAAAAGAAGGACTAAGAAGATACTTATGTGTGTTTTTGCCGCCTGTGCGCTTTGCGCGTTCCTGTGTATAGGTGCCGTCTTCGGCATCAACGCCTTTGTCAAAAACACGGCAAAGCAGCGCTTTATAAGCGAGGAGGCGGCGGCAAAGCTTGAGGACGTTGACTGCGTGCTTGTGCTCGGCTGCAAGGTGAACGGCTCTTCTCCAAGCGACATGCTGGAGGACAGGCTGCTTTGCGGGATAAACCTGTACAAAAGCGGCGCAGCGCCGAAGCTGCTTGTAAGCGGTGACCACGGCAGCGTCGGCTATGACGAAGTCAACGTCATGAAGCGCTACGCAATTGAAAAGGGCGTCCCCTCCGAGGACGTGTTTATGGATCACGCCGGGTTTTCGACCTACGAAAGCATATACAGGGCAAAGGAGATCTTCGGCGTCAAAAAGCTTGTGATAGTGACGCAGTCATACCACCTGTACCGGGCGGTGTATATCGCGGAAAAGCTTGGGCTTGAGGTGTACGGTGTCAACTCGGACTACGACGTTTACGTCCGCGAAAAGCAGAGAAATCTGCGCGAGGTGTTGGCGAGAAACAAGGATTTCTTCGCGGTTAAGTTCGGCGCTAAGCCCACCTACCTCGGCGACATGATCCCCATAAGCGGCAACGGGGACAGCACGAACGACTGAAAACACACAAAAAAACGGGGCGATGCTTTACGGCACCGCCCCCTTGTTTTGCCTGTATGAAATTTAGAACCCCGCGATTAACCCCGCGTCAAGCTGAAGGATGAGAGACGCGTCAATGTTGTTGACACTTCCGTCATCGTCCACGTCTGCGGCAGACATATCACCTGCTTCAAGGCTGATGATGCCGGAGTCGTGCTGCAGGATGCACGCGGCGTCTAAATTGTTGACAGCCTTGTCACCGTTCGCGTCGCCGAAAACGGTAAGCTCCCTCACTTCACCGCAGATGTTGCAGGTCGTGTCGTACTCGTCTTCGTAATAATGGACTGCGCAGTCTTCGGTCTTCTTGTACCAGTCCACCTCATCGCCTTTTATTACGGCTGAGCCGGTCACTCTGTATTCATCTAAGATATGGGGGAACGGAGTTACCCCTTTTGGAACGATTACAGTTTCAGGATTGTCGATAATTATATAGGGGGATTTTGAATATACAAGCTTGAGATTGTCGCAATCGGCAAACGCACGGAATTCGACAGTTCCATTGGCAAGGCTTTTCGGAAGCTCTATGCTTTCAAGCGAGGTGCATTTATCAAACGCACTTTCTCCGATAAAAGTAACGCCCTCGGGTATGACTATGCTTTTAAGGGCAGTGCATGAGTAAAAAGCTTCGGACTCTATGGAATTGACATAGCTCGGAATAACGCTGTTTCTGCAGCCGGTATTCAGGGAATTAGAAGCGGTTTCGATAATACAGTTGCCTTCGCTGTGGTAATAGGGGTTTTCTTCGCTTACGGTAATTGTTCTGAGATTGTCGCAGCTGCCGAACGCCCCTGATACGATATGATTAACATTTTTGGGAATGTTTATCTCCCTAAGAGAAGAGCAGCTTGAAAACGCATGCTTTCCTATGTTGGTAATGCTGTCGGGAAGATTAACGTCAACAAGAGAACTGCAGCGACCGAAAGTGCACTCTTCAACAGAGGTAACGCCATCGGGTATAGTTATGCTTTTCAGGGAGGAGCAGCTGCTGAACGCATAGCTCCCGATGTAAGTAACACTGTCGGGGATGGTTATGTCGGTCAGAGACGAGCATTCGCCGAACGAGCCGTTCCCTATAGAAGTAACGCTTTCCGGTATTACCGCGCTTTTGAGTGACCGACAACAGTTGAAGGAGTAATCATCAATGGTAACAACGCCTTCGGTAATTGTAAGCTTTTCAATAGGGCAGCCGAAGAACGCCCCCTCTCCCGTCGAAGGGGATGAAACGGTCACCTCGGTAAGCTTTTCGCAACCGGAAAACGCCTGAAACCCAATCGAAGCAACGCTGCGGGGAACGGCTACACTTGTAAGAGAATCGCAGCTTTGGAACGCGCTTTCTCCTATCGAAGTGACGCTGTCGGGAATGTTTACACTTGCAAGAGAAGCGCAGCTTTGGAACGCGCAGTCTCCTATCGAAGTGACGCTGTCGGGAACGGCAACGCTTTTAAGAGTATCGCAGCCTTGGAACGCATCTTCACCGATGGAAGTAACGCCGTCACAGATGACTACGGATTCGATGCTCTCACGGTAGGCGAGCCAGGCGGTGTTGTCCGCGGGCAAATCTTCCATCTCCCCCTGACCGGAGACGGTAAGAACGCCGTCCCTGTCGAGGCTCCAGCTCAAATCGCCCCATTCTCCGCCTGCTGCCTCTGCGGATGCGGAAATTCCGGCCGCAGAAAGCACGCCGAAGAGCATGGCAGCTGTCAAAAAAATACTACTAAGTAATTTTTTCATTTTAGTTTCCTTTCACATTTTTAAATTGTCAATGATATATCTTAACTCATCAAAATTATTAGCTTGAATATCGTAGTAATTCCCTCCGTAAAAGCAGCATGCGTAGCACATACCGTTGTTGTACAAATGAAATGTTATTCCGTGGGAAACATATAATTCGCCTTGTAAGTCTGCCCCTTCTTCCGAAAGGCCAAGCTCAACATCCATGCTTATGCTCGGATCGCTTGTTAAAATCAAAAGCTCAGTCGTGTTCCGCCCGCTATCCAGTACATAGACGTCTGTTATATCCGCATCATTTGGCCATTTAGTCGGGTATATAATATTACCAATCCCCTCGCTTTTCAGCATTTCGTCAAAAGAAGAATACTCCTTTGGTTCGCCGGTATTTTGAAAAGTAAAATTATCAACTACTATTGTAGTACCTGCCGGCTTCGTGCTGAGTTCTTTTATATACGCAAAAATATCAACGCCAAAAGCTGCGGCAATTAACACCGTCATACTTGCAGCGACAAGAAGAACAGCGGCTGCTATCAAAGCTGCTTTCTTAAAGCTTGCCCGTTTCGTTGTTTTCTTGTTTACCGTAGCTTTTGCCGACGCATCCGCTGCCTTCTCGGCCTTATCTATTGCACTCACGAACCGCTCGTGAGTCATGGAAGCCTCTTCCTTCCGGCTCAATACGTCGGAGCAAAGGCAAAACAGCTTCTCGTCACCACGTCCTCTGCTCAAAAGATCGACCTCGTTGTTCATCAGCCTTTTTAAGGTAGGGACATCGAGAGACTCTAAATCTATTTTATCGGAATATATCATCTCCTTGATTTCTTGACAGGTAAGATTATCAAGTTCTGCGTTTTTACGCACCTTATGTACCTCCTTGACATTTATTAGTGTCCGAAACTACAAAAAAATCAATAAAAACCTTTTAAATTCTTTTTCTTTATTTCGGCCTTGATTTTGTCCTTAAGATTTTTGTTTACGTTGTGTACAAGATTTACCGTAACACCCAATTCGGCGGCTGCCTCTTTGGGCGTTTTATTCTCTATGTGCAGCTTTATGTACACTTCTCTTTCTCTTTGTGTCAAAGAATCTATAAGCTTTTCGGGGATTTTGTTTTCAAGCCATATTCTATATACGGCTTCCTCAAACACGTTTTCGTCATCGGAGTTTAATGCCTCTGTAAGCTCCACACTGTTAAGATCCTTCTTTTGCTTTTTTATAAGCCCCTTTGCCACATATCTTGCGGCGACTATCAACCAGGCTCTTGGAGAGTCGCAGGTCTTGATCACGTCGACCTTTTGACATGCCAGCAGGTACAGTTCGCCTACGGCGTCGTCTGCCAAATATTCGAAAAGAGGCCCCAATGTATTGGTCACGGCATGTTTTATGTATTTTTCGTTTTCCATGATCAGGGTTCTCAAATACGCCTTGTCCTCTGCACTCAGTTTCTTCACAGCTTCACCTCCCACTTTTTTTCGTCGCCCGGTATTCGGGACGGCTTAAGCAGTCAAATTCAATACATCCTAATTGCTTATTTACTCTTATACCGCATTTTGTGAAAAAAAGCAATGCCTTTCTTAAAAAAAGCATTGCTTTTTAAATATTTCCGCAAAAAAATGCGTTTTTGTACGGATTTTTCTCTCTGCAGCCGATTAGAAAAGAGTCTTCGTAAACTGCCCGAAGCTATGAAGCTTCGCGTCGACATCCGCCATGCTCTCACCCTTGGCAAGCACGTAGACCTTTATCTTCGGCTCCGTCCCGGAGGGGCGTATTATATACGTGCTGCCGTCGGCAAGCTCGTAGTAAAGCACGTCGGAGACGGGCAAGCCCGTTGACGAAACGGAATGGTCGCCAAGGTCGGTTATCTCACCGCTCTTGTAGTCGCGTATGCGAAGCACCTTTGTGCCGTTTATCTCCGTCAAAGCCTCCGCCCGCAGGGAAGCCATCTTTTCCCGCATGGTCTTCATGGGGTCGATTCCCGTGACAACGCTGCTTACCGTAAGCTCTTTGTAGTAGCCGTACTTTTCGTACATCTCGGCAAGCACGCCGTAAAGCGTCTTTCCCTGTCCCTTGTAATAGGAAGCCATCTCCGCAATAAGCATGGACGTTGCAACTGCGTCCTTGTCCCTTGCATAGGTGCCCGGCAGATAGCCGTAGCTTTCTTCGTATCCGAAGATAAAGCTGTGCTTCCCGGTTTCAAGAAACTCTTTTATCTTTTCGCCAATGAACTTAAAGCCTGTAAGCACGCTTACGCAGCCGACGCCGTTTGCAAGGCAGACAGCGTCATACATCGCGCTTGACACGATGCTTTTTATAGCGCAGGGGTTCTTGGGCATCGTGCCCTTTTCCTTCCTGCCGTTTATCACGTATTCGACAAGCAAAGCCCCTACCTGGTTGCCGGAAAACGGCACGAAAAGCCCGCTTGCGTCCTTCGCAACTATGCCCACACGGTCGCTGTCCGGGTCGGTCGCAAGGATAAGGTCGCAGTCCCCTCCGCCGGAAAGCGCAAGGTCTATGCCGTCCGCAAAGCACTCTTTGTTCTCCGGGTTAGGGGATTTGACGGAAGGGAAGTTTCCGTCCGGAACGGCCTGCGTGGGAACTATGCGAAGGTTGCTTATCCCCGCACGCTTCAGCACCTCCGGCACAAGCTTATATCCCGCACCGTGAAGCGGGGTGTAGATTACGTTAAGGCTGTCACCGAATTTTTCGGTTGCGTCGGGACATACCCTGCACGCAAGCACGGCGGAAAGATACGCCTCGTCCACTTCGCTTCCTATTATGTTGATAATGCCTGCGTCAACCGCCTTGTCAAAGGACATTCTCTTAACGCCCTCGAAGATGTCGGTCTCAGCCACCGCAGCGGAAACAGCAGCCGCGTGGTCGGGCGGAAGCTGCGCACCGTCCTCCCAGTACACCTTGTAGCCGTTGTACTCCTTGGAGTTGTGGGACGCTGTGATGTTGATGCCCGCTATGCAGTTGAGGTGCAGTATCGTAAACGAAAGCTCCGGCGTAGGCCTGAGGCTTTCGAAATAGTACACCTTTATTCCGTTTGCCGCAAGCACCTCGCTTGCAGCCTTTGCAAACTCAACAGAGTTTATGCGGCTGTCATATGCCACGGCAACGCCGCTCTCTTGACCGCCCTTGTCAAGTATAAGCTTCGCAAGCCCTGCGGTCGTGTGAGCAACGGTGTAAACGTTCATTCTCCCCGTGCCCGCAGTCATAATGCTGCGCAGCCCGGCCGTGCCGAACTCCAGCGGTACGCCGAAGCGTGCCGTTATCTCCTCCTCATTCCCCTCTATGGTGCGAAGCTCTTCCTTAGTATCCTCGTCAACATACGGCGACGAAAGCCACTTTTGATACATTTCAAGCATTGGTAAAACCTTCCTTTTATATACGCTACGGCAATTATAACACAAAGCGAAGGCTTTTGCAAGCCCCTGCGGAAAACGGCACGAGTTCACAAAATATTTACAATTTTTCCTACCGAAACACGCATCTTTTTTGAGGAAAAGTATTGCATTTAAGGCAATGTTTTGGTATACTTAGAAGGCTTGAGTGCGATGAAGCGGGAAGTTGCTGCCGCCATGCAGGTAATTTCCGTGGAGTATGTCCGACAATCGGGCGATGGGGAAAGCGCTTTTTTAAGGGTGTGGTGTGAAACGCCCGGGGGCGTGTTAAGACCCGGCCACCAAGTAAACTACATTATATTATTTAGGAGGCACAAAACATGGCAAACAAAGAAAAGCTTAGGATCCGTCTTAAGTCCTACGATCACACTCTTATCGACCAGTGTGCGGAGAGGATTGTCGACACAGCGAAGAGGAACGGCGCTTCCGTTTCCGGTCCGATACCGCTTCCCACCGATAAGGAGATCATCACGATACTCCGTGCTGTTCACAGGTATAAGGACAGCCGCGAGCAGTTCGAACGCAGGACGCATAAGCGCCTTATCGACATTATAAAGCCCTCTCAGAAGGCTGTTGAAGCGCTTATGAACATAGAGATGCCCGCAGGCGTCGATATCGAGATCAAGCTTTAAGAAGTCAAGACAATTGCGCGCAAGCGTAAAATAACGGTCATGTTGCGGCCGAAACGGCTTTGCAACCAATAACCGAAGGAGGAAATTGAATGAAAAAAGGCATCATCGGCAAAAAGATTGGCATGACGCAGATCTTTGATGAGAAGGGCAACGTGATACCGGTTACGGTTATCAGTGCCGGACCGTGCGTGGTGGTCCAGAAGAAGACCATCGAGAAGGACGGTTACGAAGCGGTTCAGCTTGGCTTTTCCGAGGTTAAGGAAAGCAGGCTGGGCAAGCCTCTGAAGGGCCATTTCGCTAAGGCGGGCGTGGCATACAAGAGGTATTTGAAGGAGTTCAGGCTTGATGACTGCGCTTCCCTCAACGTAGGCGACGTTGTAAAGGCCGACACGTTCGAGGTTGGCGAGAGGGTTGACGTGACAGGCACCACAAAGGGCCGCGGGTTCTCCGGCGTTATCAAGAGATGGGGCAGCCACAGGCTTAGGATGTCCCACGGTACCGGCCCGGTTCACCGTCAGGTCGGCTCTATGGGCGCAAACAGCGACCCCTCTAAGGTCATGAAGAACAAGAAGATGGCAGGTCAGTACGGTAACGAGCGCGTTACTACTCTCAATCTTGACATAGTGAAGATTGACAAAGAGAAGAATCTGATAGCCGTAAAGGGCGCGGTGCCCGGTTCACGCGGCGGTATAGTTTACCTTCGCAATACGGTTAAATAAGGAGGAAAGAACATGCCTAAACTAAACATTTTAAACATGCAGGGCAGCAGCTGCGGCGAGATAGAGCTTTCCGACGCTGTTTTCGGTGCTGAGGTTAACGGCGCCGTGCTTCACTCTGTAGTAAGGGCATATCTCCTTAATCAGAGACAGGGCACGCAGTCAACGCTCACTAGGAGCGAGGTTTCCGGCGGCGGCAAGAAGCCGTGGAGGCAGAAGGGCACCGGCAGGGCAAGGCAGGGCAGCACGCGTTCCCCTCAGTGGACGCACGGCGGTATAGCCCTCGGCCCGAAGCCCAGGCTTTACAAGGTCAGCATAAACAAGAAGGTTAAGAAGGTCGCTATGAGAAGCGCGCTTTCGTCCAAGGTAGCCGCCGGCGAACTGATTGTCGTTGACAATATCGCGCTGGACGAATACAAGACGAAGGCCGTTGTAAACTTCCTCTCTGCGGTTAAGGCGACAGGCAAGGCTCTTATTGTTACTGCTGAATCAGACAAGGTTGTTTACCGCTCTGCGGGCAACATCCCCGGCGTAAAGGCAACACCCGTAAACACTATAAACGTTTACGACATTCTTAACTGTGACAAGCTTGTTATAGCTAAAGAGGCCGTTGCTAAGTTAGAGGAGGTCTACGCTTAAATGAAAACTTGCTACGACATTATATTGAAGCCTGTTATAACCGAGGCTTCCATAGCCGATATGCAGCACAAGAAGTACACCTTCAAGGTCGCGGTTGACGCTAATAAGAAAGAGATAAAGGCAGCGGTTGAAGAGATATTCAAGGTTCAGGTTGACAAGGTCACCACCATCAACTGCAGAGCAAAGGCAAAAAGGCTTGGCTACAATTACGGCAAGACTTCCGCCTGGAAAAAGGCTTTTGTTAAGCTTACCGCTGATTCAAAGACCATAGAGTTCTTTGACAGCCTTATGTAATCGAAAGGAGTTATAGAAGATGGCAACAAAGACATATAAACCAACAACTCCGTCGAGAAGAAACATGGCTACCCCTTCGTTTGAAGAGATAACCAAGAAGACCCCCGAAAGAAGCCTTGTTACCGTTATCAAGAAGAATTCGGGCAGGAACAACACCGGCAGGATAACCGTTCGTCACCGCGGCGGCGGCAACAAGAAGAAGTACAGGATTATAGACTTTAAGCGTCAGTCCGAGCTTGCAAACACCGTTACCGCAATAGAGTACGACCCCAACCGTACCGCGTATATCGCACTTCTTGCGGACGAGAACGGCAAGAAAAGCTATATCATAGCTCCGAACGGCGTTAAGGTGGGCGATGTGCTTTACAGCGGCGCGTCTGCGGACATTAAGCCCGGCAACACGCTTCCGATATCTTCCATACCGGTCGGCACCTTTATTCACAATATAGAGCTTTATCCCGGCAGGGGTGCTCAGCTTGTGAGGAGCGCCGGCAGCGCCGCACAGCTTATGGCTAAGGAAAACGGCATGGCGCAGGTAAGGCTTCCTTCCGGCGAGGTTAGATACGTTCGCTTGAACTGCATTGCAACCATAGGTCAGGTCGGCAATCTCGAACACGAGAATATAAAGCTGGGCAAGGCAGGCAAAACCCGCCACCTTGGCATCAGGCCTACGGTACGCGGCTCCGTCATGAACCCCTGTGACCACCCGCACGGCGGTGGTGAAGGTCGTTCCCCGATAGGCAGACCTTCTCCTGTCACACCTTGGGGCAAGCCCACTCTCGGCTATAAGACGAGGAGCAAGAAGGCTCGCACCAACAAGTTCATAGTCAAGCGCAGGAATGACAAGTAAGGAGGGACGATTATGAGCAGAAGTGTTAAAAAGGGACCGTTTGTAGAAGCTAAATTGTATAGCCGCATTTGCGATATGAACAAGAAGGGCGAAAAGCGTGTTTTGAAGACGTGGTCTCGTTCCTCTACGATATTCCCCGAATTTGTAGGCCATACGATAGCCGTACACAACGGCAAGACCCATGTCCCGGTTTACGTGGTAGAAGACATGGTCGGTCATAAACTCGGCGAGTTTGCACCCACACGTACCTTTAGAGGTCATGCAGGCTCCAAGACCTCTAACAACGGTAAGTAATGCGGGAAAGGAGATACAACATGGAAGAAAGAGCAGCAAAAGCATATCTCAGACAGTTGCGTATGTCTCCCCGTAAGGTGCAGATAGTGCTTGACCTCATCAGAGGCAAGGACGTTGCGGCTGCCGCAGGTATACTGAAGACTACCAATAAGATAGCCTGTGAAAGCATATCCAAGCTTTTGCAGTCGGCAGTGGCAAACGCAGAAAACAATCACGGTATGGACGTTGAAAAGCTTTACGTTGCGTCCTGCTTCGTTACCCCCGGCAAGCTTAAGGGCATGAAAAGGGTTATGCCCAGGGCACGCGGCGGCGCGGCAAGGATAGTTAAGCGTACTTCTCACATCACTATCGTGCTTAAGGAAAAGGAATAGGAGGCAGCAGAGTATGGGACAAAAAGTTAATCCGCACGGACTGCGCGTTGGCGTCATCAAGGACTGGGACTCCCGCTGGTTTGTAAAGGACGAGGAGCTTGGCGATACTATCGTTGCCGACTACAAGCTCAGAAAATGGCTTAAGGAAAAGATAAAGCAGGCAGGCGTTCCGAAGATCGAGATAGAGCGTTCGGGCAGCAGGCTTCGCGTTATCATTCACTGTGCAAAGCCCGGTATCATAATCGGCAAGGGCGGTGCAGAGCTTGAAAAGCTCAAGGCGGAGATAAAGAACTTCACCGGCAACAACAGCGTTGCTATAAGCGTTGTTGAGGTTAAGCAGGTTGACACCAATTCTCAGCTTGTTGCGGAGAATATAGCGGCTCAGCTTGAGAAGAGAATTTCCTTCCGCCGTGCCATGAAGCAAAGCATCGGCAGGGCCATGAAGGCCGGCGCAAAGGGCATAAAGATAATGGTCAGCGGCCGCCTCGGCGGCGCCGAAATCGCAAGGTGCGAGCATTATCACGAGGGTACGATTCCGCTTCAGACACTCAGGGCGGACATTGACTATGGCTTCTATGAGGCAAACACCACCTACGGTAAGATCGGCATCAAGGTGTGGATCTACAAGGGCGAGGTGCTTCCCGAAGTTAAGCGTACCTCTTCGGAAGGAGGCAAATAAACATGTTAATGCCTAAGAGAGTTAAATACAGGAGGGTTCAGCGCGGCAGGCTTACAGGTAAAGCTATGCGCGGCAACAAGATAACGAACGGCGAGTTCGGCCTTGTTGCGTTGGAGCCCGCTTGGATAAAGAGCAACCAGATAGAGGCAGCCCGTGTCGCTATGACGCGTTACATCAAAAGAGGCGGCCGTGTTTGGATAAAGATATTCCCCGACAAGCCCGTTACGGAAAAGCCGGCCGAGACCCGCATGGGTTCCGGTAAAGGCTCGCCCGAGTATTGGGTTGCGGTGGTTAAGCCGGGCAGGGTACTGTTCGAGATGGACGGCGTTACAGAGGATGTAGCTCGCGAAGCTATGCGTCTTGCGTCTCACAAGCTTCCCATCAAGTGCAAGTTCGCCACCAAGAGCGACCTTGAGGCGGAAGCATAAGGAGGGTAATGAACATGAAAGTAACAGAAATGAGAGAAATGTCCGCCTCCGAGCTTGAGAAGGCACTGCGCGAGCAGAAGGAAGCTTATTTCAACCTTCGTTTTCAGCACTCCATCAATCAGCTTGACAACCCCATGAAGATAGTTGAAACAAAGAAGACTATTGCTCGTATAATGACGGTCCTTCGCGAGAAGGAACTGGCTGACAGAGCCTAATCGGGAGGGTATGAATGATGGAAAGAGCACTTAGAAAAACAAGGGTTGGCAAGGTTGTCAGCGACAAGATGGATAAGACCGTTGTCGTAGCCATCGTCGACAACGTAAAGCACCCGCTTTACAACAAAATCGTTAAGCGTACCGTTCGCTTTAAGGCACACGATGAGAACAATGAATGCGGCGTTGGTGACACCGTTGAGATAATGGAAACCCGCCCCTTGTCCAAGGACAAGTATTTCAGAGTTGTCAGGATAATTGAGAAGGCCAAATAAGCCGCACAGTGAAAGGAGGACACATATATGGTACAACAGCAATCATTTTTGAAGGTTGCCGATAATACCGGCGCCAAGGAAATAATGTGCATCCGTGTACTGGGCGGCACCGGCAGACGCTACGCCGGCGTTGGCGACGTCATAGTAGCTTCCGTTAAGAAGGCAGCTCCCGGAGGCGTCGTTAAGAAGGGCGAGGTTGTCAGAGCCGTTGTGGTCAGGACAGTTAAGGGTGTACGCCGTGCAGACGGTTCTTATGTAAAATTTGACGACAATGCTGCCGTTATAATCAAAGAAGACAAAAACCCCAGGGGTACGCGTATCTTTGGGCCCGTTGCAAGAGAGCTTCGCGAGAAGGATTATATGAAGATACTCTCTCTGGCACCGGAAGTTGTTTAAGGAGGTAGCAGAGATGAGCAAGATGCATGTAAAGACCGGCGACAGGGTCATTGTCATATCCGGCAAATATGCAAATATGAAGGAGCCCTCCATCGGTAAGGTTATTGCCTTTTCCCCCAAGGAAGGCAAGGTTATCGTTGAAGGCGTTCACATCGTTTCCAAGCACGTAAAGCCGAGGAAGCAGGGCGAGGCAGGCGGTATAATCAAGACAGAGGGCGCTATTTACGCCTCCAAGGTTATGCTTTACTGCGATAAGTGCAAGGCAGGCCGCAGGGTTCACCACAAGATTAACGAAAACGGCGAGCGTGTTCGTGTTTGCGTTAAGTGCGGTTCGAGCTTATAATTAAAGGAGGAAGATACATGTCAAGACTTTGTGAATTTTATAAAAGCGACGTTGCTCCTGCTTTGATGAGTAAGTTCGGTTATAAAACGCCTATGCAGATCCCCAAGCTTTCCAAGGTCGTTCTCAACTGCGGCGACGGTGAGTGCAAGGACAACCCCAAGGTTTTGGAAGCGATAATAAGCGACCTTACCGCCATAACCGGGCAGAAGGCCGTTCCGACCACAGCTAAGAAGTCCGTTGCAAACTTCAAGCTTCGTGCGGGCGTTAAAATCGGCGCAAAGGTAACCCTTCGCGGCGAGACCATGTACGAGTTTGTGGATAAGCTTTTCAACCTTGCGCTTCCCCGCGTTAGAGACTTCAAGGGCATAAACCCCAACAGCTTTGACGGCAGAGGCAACTACTCTATGGGCGTTAAGGAGCAGCTTATATTCCCGGAGATCGAGTACGACAAGATCGACAAGATCAGGGGCTTGGATATAATTATAGTTACGACTGCAAATACAGACGAAGAGGCGAGAGAGCTGCTTACGCTTCTCGGCGCTCCGTTCGCAAAGTAAGGGGGTAAAGCATTATGGCAAAAACAGCAATGAAATTGAAGCAGCAAAGGGAGCCTAAGTTCTCTACCCGTTCTTACAACAGGTGCAAGATCTGCGGTCGTCCGCACGCATATCTCCGCAAGTACGGGGTATGCCGTATATGCTTCAGAAATCTGGCTTACAGCGGTCAGATTCCCGGCGTCAAGAAAGCAAGCTGGTAATAAGGTAGGAGGTAAGAAATATGCAAATGACAGACGTTGTAGCTGATATGCTTACAAGGATCAGAAACGCGAACAGCGAAAAACACGAAACAGTTGATATACCCGCCTCTAACCTTAAGAAGGCCATTGCGCAGATCCTTCTTGACGAGGGCTTTATTAAGGATTATAAGGTCACCGATGATGAAAAGCAGGGCGTTATAACGGTTACTCTTAAGTATGGCGAGGGTAAGACCCGCATTATAGAGGGCCTTCGCAGGGTAAGCAAGCCCGGCCTTAAGATCTATGCTGCGTGCAAGGATATACCGAAGGTTCGCAACGGCCTCGGCATTGCCATCCTCTCCACCAGCAAGGGCATCATGACCGATAAGCAGGCAAGGAAAGAAAACATCGGCGGCGAAGTTCTCGCCTTCGTATGGTAAGGAGGATAATGAAATGTCAAGAATAGGTAAAAAACCCATTGTCATTCCCGCCGGTGTGGACGTAGTTATTGAGGAAGGCAACGTCCTTAAGGTTAAGGGCCCGAAGGGCGAGCTTAAGCAGAAGCTTCACCCCGCAATGACGTTGAAGCTTGAAAACGGCGTCCTCACGGTAGAGCGCCCCTCCGACAGTAAGGAGCACAAGTCCCTTCACGGACTTACGCGTTCCCTTGCGGCAAACATGGTAAACGGCTGCCACGAGAGCTTCAAGAAGGAGCTTGACATTAACGGCGTCGGCTACAAGGCCGCTATGGAAGGCAAGAAGCTCGTTCTTAATATCGGTTATTCTCATCCCGTGTACTTTGATTCTCCCGCCGGCATCACCATCGAAACACCGACCCCCAATAAGGTTGTTGTTTCCGGTGCAGACAGGCAGGCAGTAGGTCAGCTTGCGGCAGAGATAAGGGCAAAGCGCCCGCCGGAGCCGTACCTTGGCAAGGGCATCAAGTATACCGAAGAGAAGATCAGGCGCAAGGCCGGCAAGGCCGGTAAGTAAGAAAGGAGCGTGTAAGATATGGTAACTCGTCCCGACAAAAATAAGCAGCGTCTTCGCAGACACAGAAGGGTAAGAGGCAAGATATTCGGTACCGCTTCCACTCCCCGCCTTTGCGTATACCGTTCTCTTAAGAACATAAGCGCACAGGTAATAGACGACGAAACAGGCAGGACGCTTGTTGCCGCAGCCTCCAACGAGAAGGGCTTTGAGGGCAACGGCGGAAACAAGGAAGGTGCCAGGCAGTTGGGTCTCCTTATAGGCAAAAAGGCGATTGAAAAGGGCATTGAAAGTGTCGTTTTCGACAGAGGCGGCTATCTCTACCACGGTAGGGTGCAGGAGCTTGCCGACGGCGCACGTGAAGCCGGCTTGAAGTTTTAAGGGAGGATATTACGAATGGCACAGAAAGTTGATTACACACAGCTTGGTGAGCTTAAGGAAACGCTTATCAACACCAAAAGCGTATCCAAGACTGTTAAAGGCGGCCGTATAAGAAGGTTTTCCGCACTTGTTGTCGTTGGTGACGGCAACGGCCACGTTGGCGTGGGCAGCGGCAAAAGCGCCGAGGTTCCGGACGCGATAAGGAAGGCCATAGAGGCTGCTAAGCGCAACATAGTTAAGGTAAGCCTTAACGGCACGACGATACCTCACGAGATAATCGGCGAGTACTGCGCAGGCAGGGTTCTTCTCAAGCCTGCCGCTCCCGGTACCGGCATCATAGCCGGCGGCACTATGCGTGCGGTTCTCGACGCTGCCGGCATAAGGGATATACGTGCAAAGTCGCTTCGTTCCAACAACCCTTGCAACGTGTCGAAGGCGACCTTTGAGGCACTTAAATCACTTACCACAGTTGAAGAAGTTGCTCTTAAGCGCGGCAAAAGCGCAAGCGACATAATGGGCTGAAGGGGGATTTAGAAAATGGCAAAAGTAAAGATTACTTTGAAAAAGAGCCTGATTGGCCGCAAGGAAAATCAGATTCTCACCTGCAAATCTCTCGCATTGAGGAAAATCGGCGACAGCAAGGTCGTTGAAGTAAACGACTCTGTCAACGGCAAAATCAATGTAATAGCTCACCTTGTAAGCGTGGAAAACGCGGACTAATCGAAAAAAGGAGGAAATGTTATGAAGCTTCACGAGCTTTCTCCGGCTAAGGGCTCTACTTCCGCCCGTTTCAGAAAGGGCAGGGGTATTGCAAGCGGCAACGGTAAAACCGCAGGACGCGGTCATAAAGGGCAGAAGGCGCGCTCCGGCGGCGGTGTTCGTCCCGGCTTTGAGGGCGGCCAGCTCCCTATATACAGAAGGCTTCCAAAGAGAGGGTTCAACAACCACTTCTCTAAGCAGTATGCTATCATTAACGTAGGCAAGCTTAACGATTTTGAAAACGGCAGCGTTGTAAATGTCGAGACTTTGCTTGAAAATGGCGTACTCAATAAAGCACTCGACGGGCTTAAGGTCCTCGGCAACGGTGAACTTACGAAGAAGATAACCGTCGAGGCAGCAGTCTTTTCCGCAACGGCCAAAGAAAAAATCGAAGCAGCAGGCGGGAAGGCACAGGTGATATAAAATGTTTCAAACTATTAAAAACGCTTGGCACATTGAAGACACCCGTCGCAAAATGATTTTCACAATCTTCATTGTCATCCTCTACAGGATCGGCTGCGTTATACCGGTTCCGTATGTTGACAGCAGCACTTGGGCTGCTACCTTTGAGAACGCTTCGGACACGATCTTCGGATACCTGAACATCCTGTCCGGTTCCAGCTTCTCAGACGGTACACTGTTCGCCCTTTCCATTACGCCCTACATCACCGCATCCATAGTGATGCAGCTTCTCACCATCGCCATCCCTTGGCTGGAGAGAAAGGCGAAGGAACCCGACGGACAGAAGAAGATAACCCAGTACACGAGATACCTTACCGTTTTCCTCGCGGTTATAACCGCCTTAGGTTATTACCTGACCATGAAGAGGAACGGCGCACTTTTCAACAACAGCTTCTTTGCGGGCCTTGTGGTTGTAATGTCCTACGTTGCAGGCGCATCGCTTATCATGTGGCTTGGTGAAAAGATAAACGACCACGGTATCGGCAACGGTATCTCCATAATCCTTTTCTTCAACATCATCTCCCGCCTTGGGTCTATGATAAGCGCCGGCATACAGGTTGCACAGGGCGTTGACCTCGGTTGGCTGTACGATATTATAGCAGTTATAATCATGATTGCGGTTATAACCTTTATCGTATGGATGGACGGTGCCGAGAGAAGGCTTCCCGTTCAGTACGCAAAGCGTACCGTCGGCAGGAAGATGTACGGCGGCATGAACACGCATCTTCCCATTAAGCTTAACATGTCCGGCGTTATGCCGATAATCTTTGCACAGTCTATTGTATCTCTCCCTTCCACCTTGGGTTTGATCTTCGGCTGGAATCAGAACAATGCCGTTCTCAGGTTCTTCTCTATGACAGGGGCCTTCGGCATAGCTCTGAACTTCATTCTTATAATCGCTTTTGCTTACTTCTACCTTGCGATAAGCTTCAACCCGGTAGAGGTTGCAAACAACCTTAAGAAGAACGGCGGTACTATACTCGGCTACCGTCCGGGCGCACCTACGTCGAACTACATCAGGAAGGTGCTTAACAGGGTTACCCTTGTCGGCGCTTTGTTCCTCGGTGTTATCGCGGTGTTCCCGCAGCTTCTGGCTCTTCTTTGGCCCCAGTCGAACCTCGGCTACCTTGTATTCGGCGGCTCCTCCATCATAATCGTTGTCGGCGTCGTTAACGAAGTTATCAAGGAGCTTGAGAGCGAAGTGACCATGCGTCACTACAAGGGCTTCCTTGAATAAGAGGCGATAATATGAATATCATTCTGTTTGGCCCTCCCGGTGCCGGCAAAGGCACCCAGGCGGAAATAATAAGCAAAGATCTCCAAATTCCCACCGTATCGACCGGTGCAATAATACGCGCCGCTGTCAAGGAAGGCACCCCGATGGGTCTTTCCGCGAAGAGCTATATGGATGCGGGTGCACTCGTTCCGGACGAAGTCGTTATCGGCATCATAAAGGAACGCCTTGCGAAGGACGACTGCAAGAACGGTTTTATACTTGACGGGTTCCCCCGTACCGTGCCGCAGGCAATTGCGCTTGACGGCATGGGCGTGAAGATCGACGTTGTGGTGTCGCTGGAGATTTCTGACGAAGCGATTGTTGAAAGGATGGGCGGCCGCAGGGTTTGCAAAGCGTGCGGTGCAACCTTCCACACAGTCTACAATCCTTCAAAGGCCGGCGATAAGTGCGACGTTTGCGGAGGCGAGCTGCTTGTTCGCGACGACGACAAGCCGGAGGTTGTCCTTAACAGGTTGAACACCTATCATAAGGAGACCGAGCCGCTTAAGGACTACTACAGCGGCAAGGGCATCCTGAAATCCGTTAAGGGGCAGGGCAGCGTGGAGGAAATAACCGCGCTTATGAAAGCTGCCCTCGGTATGTGATGATTATACTAAAAAGCAAGCTTGACATAGCTATAATGCGCGATTCGGGCAAGATTGCAGCCCTGGCAAGGCAGGTTGGCGGTGAGATGGCAAAGCCCGGTGTTACCACCGGCGCCATCGACGCGAAGATACGGCAGGTCATAATGTCGCACGGAGCGACGCCATCCTTCCTCGGCTACGGCGGCTTCCCCGGAAGCGCCTGTGTCAGCGTGAACAACGAGGTTATCCACGGTATTCCGTCACACGAGCGCGTCCTTAAGGACGGCGACATTGTCAAAATCGACGTCGGCGCCTTCTACAAGGGCTATCACAGCGACTGTGCGGCAAGCTTCCCCGTCGGCAGCGCTTCACCGGAAGCACTTCGCCTTATCGAGGTGACGGAGCTGTGCTTCGCCTGCGGTGTGGAGAAGGCCGTTCCGGACAACCGCCTTGGCGACATATCCGCGGCCGTGCAGCAATGTGCGGAGGCGAGCGGCTATTCAGTAGTGCGCGAGTATGTCGGTCACGGCGTGGGGCACGAGCTGCACGAGGATCCAAGCGTTCCGAACTACGGCAGACCCGGTCACGGCGTAAGGCTTATGCCAGGCATGACCCTGGCCATAGAGCCCATGATAAACATTGGCGGCTACGGCGTTAGGGTGCTTGCCAACGAGTGGACGGTTGTCACTACGGACGGCAGCCTTTCGGCACATTACGAGAACACCGTGGCAATCACCGGGAACGGCCCCGTCATTCTGACGGCGCTGTAACGAAGGAGCGTGGTATGGGCTTTGTCGGCAGGCTCGCCGCTTCGGCTGCGGGCAGAGATAAAGGCAGCGTCCTTTGTGTGCTGGATGAAGAAGGCGGCTATGTCCTCCTTGCGGACGGACGAAAACGCAAGGTCGAAACGCCTAAACGCAAAAAGCTTAAGCATATAGTATTATTGGACGATGCCGCTGTTTACGGCGGTCCTGTGACCAACAAGGCCGTTCGCGCATTTATACGTGAAAACGGCTTTGTGGGCACTGCTGTTACTGATTAACGGAGGGATTTGTTCTGGCTAAAGACGATGTTATTGAATTTGAAGGCGTAGTGACGGAGGTACTCCCCAACACTATGTTCAAGGTAAAGCTTTCAAACGGCCACATCATAACGGCGCACATATCCGGGAAAATGCGTATGCACTACATCAAAATACTGCAGGGCGACGCAGTTACGGTTGAGGTTTCCGTTTACGATTTGACCCAGGGAAGAATAACGTTCAGGCACAAATAAGCCTATGGAGGTAAAGAAATGAAAGTAAGGCCTTCTGTGAAAAAGATTTGCGAAAAGTGCAAAATCATCAAAAGAAAAGGCAAAATAATGGTTATTTGCGAAAACCCCAAGCATAAGCAAAAACAAGGTTAAAGTGAGGTGTAATAATGGCTCGTATATCCGGTGTTGACATTCCGAACGCAAAGCGCGTTGAGATCGGTCTTACCTATATATTCGGTATCGGCAGGTCGCGTTCCAACGAGATACTCGTAAAGACCGGCATAAATCCCGACACAAGGGTTAAGGATTTGACCGAGGATGACATCGCAAAGCTGCGTGAAGTCATCGAGAGAGACTACATGGTTGAAGGTGACCTTCGCCGTGAAGTTGCTCTTAACATCAAGCGCATGGTTGAAATCGACTGCTACCGCGGCAAGAGGCACAGAAAGAGCCTTCCCGTAAGAGGGCAGAGGACGAAGACCAACGCAAGAACTCGCAAGGGTCCCGCTAAGACCATTGCAAACAAGAAGAAGTAATAGGAGGGAAAGCTAAAACATGGCAAAAGCAAAAAAGACTGTCACCAAGAAGCGTCGTGAACGCAAGGTTGTAGAGCGCGGTGCTGCACATATCAGCTCCAGCTTCAACAACACGATAGTCACCATTTCCGATACAAGCGGCAATGCGATAAGCTGGGCTTCTGCGGGCGAGCTTGGTTACAGGGGCTCGCGTAAGTCTACCCCCTTTGCGGCACAGATGGCTGCCGAGACGGCGGCAAAGGCTGCAATGGAGCACGGTCTTAAAACCGTTGAAGTGTACGTAAAAGGTCCCGGTCAAGGCAGAGAAGCCGCAATAAGGGCGCTTCAGGTTGCAGGTCTCGACGTTGTTTCCATCAAGGACGTTACGCCCATCCCGCACAACGGATGCCGTCCGCCCAAGAGAAGACGCGTATAGGCTTAGAAAAATAGGAGGAATAACTAATGGCAAGATATACCGGTCCTGCGTGCAGACTTTGCCGCAGAGAGAATACAAAGCTGTTTCTTAAGGGCGACAAATGCACTTCCGAAAAGTGCCCGCTCGTGAGAAGGGCAAAGGCTCCCGGTCAGCACGGTGCAAACGCCGGCAGGAAGAGAGTAAAGGAATACGGCTTGCAGCTGCGTGAAAAGCAGAAGGCAAGAAGGTACTACGGTATTTTAGAGAAGCAGTTTAACAATTATTTTGAGAAGGCAGACAACAAACCCGGTCAGACCGGCGAGAACCTTCTTACTATGATTGAGACAAGGCTTGACAACGTTGTTTACCGCATGGGTATGGCAGACAGCCGCCGTCAGGCACGTCAGCTTGTGCGTCACGGCCACTTCACCGTAAACGGCAAGAAGGCAAACATCCCGTCCCTGCTTGTTAAGAAGGGCGATGTCATCGCTGTGAAGGAATCCAGCCGTAAGAGCGCTCTTATTAAAATGCTTATCGAAAATATCTCCGCGAGGTCAGTACCTGCGTGGTTAGAGGTGGACAAGGAAAATGCTGTTGCCACCGTGGCCGCGCTTCCCACCAGAGAAGATGTGGATTTCCCGTTCGAGGAGCACCTGATAGTAGAGTTGTACTCCAAGTAACGGCATTTACAGCGTTAAGTTTTTTAGCGGCTGTTGATTTCAATAGGAGGTATACAGATGATTGAGATAGAAAGACCGAACATAGTAACGGCTGACCTCAGCGAGGACGGCACACACGGCACTTTTGTCATTGAGCCCCTTGAACGCGGTTACGGTACAACGCTTGGCAACTCGCTTCGGCGCGTGCTTTTAAGCTCCTTGCCCGGCGTTGCGGCAACCAGCATCAAGGTTGACGGCGCTCTGCACGAGATCTCCACAATCCCCGGCGTAAAGGAAGACCTTACGGAGATTGTCATGAACGTAAAGGGCATCGTCGCAAAGCTTCACTGTGCAGTTCCGAAGACCGTTATTGTCGAAGGCTCCGGCTTTGCCGACATAACCGCTGGCGATATACAGGTTGACAGTGACATAGAGATTCTCAACAAGGATCACCACCTTGTCACCGTCGAGGAAGGTCACGAGTTTTATATGGAAATAACCTTTGAACATGGCAGAGGTTACGTTTCCTCCGAAAAGAACAAGCAAAACGGTCAACCTATTTTGGGCGTTATTTATACCGATTCCATCTATACGCCTGTTTACAGTGCCAACTACACTGTTGAAAACACGCGCGTAGGCAATATTACGGATTTTGATAAACTTACCCTTAGCGTGGCAACCAACGGCATCATCACCGCCAAAGAGGCTGTTTCCCTCGCTGCGAAGATTCTTGTAGAGCATTTGAACCTGTTCATAGAGCTTTCCGAGACTGCGAAGAACGAGGAAATAATGGTCGACAGACCCGAAACCCAGAAGGAAAAGGTTCTTGAGATGACCATTGAAGAGCTTGATATGTCCGTCAGGAGCTTTAACTGTCTTAAGCGTGCGGGTATCGACACGGTCGAAGACCTCACCAACAAGACGGAAGAGGACATGATAAAGGTAAGAAATCTTGGTAAAAAGTCGCTTGAAGAAGTGATCCAAAAGCTTCAGTCCCTTGGACTTTCGCTTAAGAAGACCGAGGAGTAAACCATAATTCTGAAAAAGGAGGCAATATGTAATGCCCGGAACAAGAAAGCTTGGCAGGAAGACCGACCACAGAATGGCTATGCTTAAGGGTATGGTGACCTTTCTGCTTGAAAACGGCAAGATAGAAACAACTTTGACAAGGGCGAAGGAAGTAAGCGCCCTTGCCGAGAAGATGATAACACTGGGCAAGGAGAACACCCTTGCAAATAAGAGACGCGCCTTCGCGTTTATTAAGAAGGAAAGCGTTGTTTATAAGCTTTTCAACGAGATATCCCCCGCTTATGCCGAGAGGAACGGCGGTTATACCCGCGTTCTTAAGCTTGGCCCCCGTCGCGGTGACGGCGCGGAGATGGCGATAATCACCCTTGTTGACGCAGACAAGATCTACGGCAAGAAGGATGCTAAGGAAGAAAAGAAGAAGTAATTCCCCATCACTCACATACGTTCGTGACGTGGACCCCATAAGAAATCCCCAAAAAATCTGACGATTTTTCGGGGACCCCGAATAGGCTAAAAGGTTGGCTCTTGAGAAAGCATGGCTTTCTCAAGAGCCTTCGGTTATTATAGATTCCCGTTCACTCGCGACTGCGGTTTTCCCCCAAAAATCTGACGATTTTCGGGGGTACCCCCGATATATCTAATAGGTTGATAATTGAGAAAGCGCGGCTTTCTCAATTATCCGCGGTTATTATAGATTCCCGTTCACTCGCGTCTCGCGCCTACCCCCACCCCGTGGGGGTGAGGGGTAGGCACTCGCGGGAATCCAAGGAGAATTTTCCGCGGTACATGCCCGCGGAAAATTCGTTATTTGATTATATGCTCGCTCCGCTCGCGTTTTTGTGAACGGCTCCGCCGCCTCTCGCTCTGCTCGCGGTTTAGTGCGGCTCCGCCGTTATGCTCGCTTCGCTCGCGTTTGTGGAAAGTTCGGCGCGGTACAATAGCTGAAAGTCTTCATACGTGTGACCAGCCTTTACATCGCTAAGACGTAACCTGCGTTGCCAGCTCGGGATTCCAAAGGGCTGTGCCCTTTGGGTCAAAAAAGCTATGTTTTTCTATAAACCTAACTCAAAAACAGCCATGAAGGGACCGAGTCCCTTCATAAAAAACAGGCCGAGCGCGAGCTCGGCCAAAAAATAAATAAACAAAAAACAAAAAGCAGCAATCATTCCACTGAAGGGAAGTACTCCGAGAGGCTGTGGATGGTCTTGCCCTTGCGGTTTTTGCAAGGTTCGGACAGCAAAAGCGACTTAATAAGCGCGTCCTCCGTTGCCTCCGAAACCGCACGGAACAGCAGGTCGATCTTTTCTTCGGAAAGTGCGCGGAAGCTTTGAATGTCACCGCAGCCAGCCTTGACCCTGTTGGCGGTAGAAAACCCAAGGAAGACCTCGCCGCTGCCGTGCCCTATGCGGCTGCCGACGCGTGCAAGCCCGGTCGATATGCGCTTAAGCGCGCGCTTTATCTGGCGGGACGAAAGCGGGATGTCCGTTGCCATTATGACGATAATAGAGCCCTTGTCGCTTTCGCGCTCTCCGCGCGCTATCTCCGCGCCAAGGTTCACGCCGTCCACCGTTAAGTCACGCAGCGCGCCGTGGTTGGAGAGAAGCAGGATGCCGACGGTGTATTCTGCACCGTCAAGCTTTATAACGCGGGATGCAGAGCCGATACCGCCCTTAAGCCCGTGGCAGCTCATCCCCCTGCCTGCGCCGACTGCGCCCTCTGCAAAGTCCGCCTTCACGTCCGCGAACGCGTCTTCAACGTGCGACGCGTTTATTCCGAACGCGCAAATGTCGCTGATTCCGCCGTCATTGCACTCGCAAACTACCGTGTTGACAGAGCGCAGGTATTTCCCCTCGTCGGCGCTTTCCTTCACAGCGTGCTTCGTCACCGCATCCATAACCGCGCCGACACTAAGCGTGTTAGTAAGCGCTATCGGCGACTCAAGCGTCCCCAGCTCCTCTATCTGTATAAGGCCGACGCTTTTCCCAAAGCCGTTAAGCACAAAGCAGGCAGCCACGGGCTTGTCGTAAAAAACATTCCCCTCGACCGGCAGCACAACGGTGACACCGCTGTGGTAATCCCCTTCGTCAACCGTTCTGTGGCCGACCTTGACGCCGTCAACGTCGGTTATTTTGTTAAGCGGGCCCTTCTTAAACTCGTTTTTCATAGCCGCACCCCTGTCTGCGCCTCTATGTCCGCGTAAAGCAGATCCTGCAGCCTTTGTGCGAGAGCCTCGTCCTTGCCGCCCACAGGCGCCCCGTCAACCTCGAAGACGCGCAGCAAACATTTTGTGGTGCTGCAAAGCAGTATCTCGTCGGCTTTAAGAAGCTCGTCTACCGTAATGATGCGTTCCTCCGTCGGTATGCCGTTCGCCTTCGCAAGGCGCGTAAGCACGGCGCGGGTTATGCCCGGCAGAATAAACCGGTCAAGCGGCGGCATCAAGAGCACGCCGGAGGAAAGCATCAAGATGCTGCTGTGTGCAGCCTCCGTAAGCCTGTCGCCCCGGTGCATAAGCGCCTCCGTCGCACCGCATTCGGCCGTCTTCTGCGCCGCAAACACGTTGGGAAGCAGATTCACCGTCTTTATGTTGCAGTACTCAAAGCGCCTGTCCTCGAAGCTGACAAGCGTCGCCCTTTTGCCCCTGTCAGGCAGCGTCAGGGGAGTGACCGACATTATAAGGTTCGGCCGCGCGTCTTTAGGGAACTCGTGCTTCCTCGGCGCAGCCCCGCGCGTGACCTCTATATAAAGCATCTCAGCTCCGCCGTCTGCGGCAGAGATAAGCCTTTCAATCTCTGACTTTAAGGTGTCTCTGCCCATGTCAAAGGCAATCTGCGCAAGATGGCAGCTGTTGTAAAGCCTGTCTAAGTGCCCGTCAAGCGTATAGCACTTCCCGCCAAGCACAAGCACCGCGTCGTACACGGCGTCGCCGAAGAAGACCGAACGGTCGCAAAGCGGTATTGTCATGTCATCCAGCGGGCCAATTTCGCCGTTGAAATATCCGACCCTTTGCATAGTAACCCCTCCTTTTCACTTCAAACGTATGATAGCACCGCAAAAAGGCAAAGTCAATGCCTTTCAGTTGAATTTTAAAAATAAAACCGACGCTATGCAAAGCGCAATAAGCAAAATCCCCGCGGAAACCGATATGGCAACGGACTTTGCGTTTAAAGGCGCAGACTTCGTCTCAACAAGCTTCGCTGCCCTAAGCGCGCTTATAACTGGCTTGTAGGTCAAAAGCGCCACGCCGGAGTTGATAAGCGTCTTTATAAGGTTAAACGGCAAAAAGAACGGCAGAAGCATGGGCTTTATAACCTCCCGCGTTATGCCCATGTAGTAGGGTGAAATTAGCAGGTTCCAGCCAAGCATGAAAGCGGTTGTCATTGCGCTTGCTGCAAGCAGACCCATTAGAGCGCCGTAGATGTTCTTTTTGTACTTGTAGATAAGCGACGCGGTGCAGGCAAATATCGCGCTTGCAAGAAAGTTCATAACGGCCCCCAAAGGCCCCGTAGAGCTTATTGTAAGCTCCAAAAGTGCCGACACAAGGCTTACCGCAAGCGCGTACACCGGCCCCAAAATGAAGCCGCAAAGCACAATCACGACGTCCTTCGCGTCATAGTGCAAAAACGGAAGTGCCGGCACAAGCGGCAGAGGGAAGAAGCTGCAAAGCGCTGCAACCGCAAACGCCAGGGCCGCAAAGAGCGCGGCAAGGGTAATGTTCTTCTGTGTTTTTCTCATCTTTAAAAACCTCCATGTTTTAATTTTTATAAAGCAAAAGCCCCGCCTTAAAAAGCGGGGCAAAAGCGCGAAAAAAAAGCCATCTTCCATCCGGACTGTAACCGTTGGTCCCGGAGTTCCACCGGGTCGGCACGCCATGCACGGCGTGTTCGCGGACTGTACCGCCAGTAGGGAATTTCACCCTGCCCCGAAGCTTTGGTAAGCATATTGTTTTTTAAAAAAGTATTGAAGTCTTAAAGCCTTATTTGCAGGATGAATTTTTTACTGTTGCAACTTCATTTTACAATCTGCGATGTATGCACGATATCACAATATGAGGTATACCACAAAATATAGAAAAAGTCAATATCAAAGCGAACAAAGAAAGATACGCAATAATAACTGTTGCGCTTTTGACGATTTGATGTTATAATGGAAATGCAGAATAAAAACCGAGAGGTTCAGAAATATGGAAAACAGACCGAGGTTTACTTTTAAACAGTGTATGCTTCTCTCCTTCGCTTCCATTGCGATGTTTGTCGCGCTGTGGAATTACAAGGAGGTTCTGTCGGTTATATCCTCTGTGTTCGGCTATCTTATGCCGCTTTTTATCGGCGCCTGCCTTGCCTTTGTGCTTAACGTCCCCACCAAGGCGTTTGAGAGGATGTTTGCCTTTATTCAAAGGAAGTGCAACCTCAAGGTGCGTCACACGCTTAACACCTATCTCGGCTTTGTGCTTACGCTTGTTGCGGTCGGCTCTGCCATAACGCTTTTTGTAAACAAAATGGTCCCGCAGCTTGCCGTTTCCGGCACGGATATCGTAAACAGGTTCAGGGATTGGTACCCTACGGCACTGAACTTTCTGCACGAGCACAATATAGATATAAACGTACCCCAAGAGCTTGACATTGACAAGCTTTACGATTTTGTAAGAAGCTACTTTTCCTTCGATAACGCCATAACCGTTGTCAACACCGTCATAGACGCGGCAAGCAGCACCTTTTCCGTTGCTATCTCCGCCATCTCCTGCGTGGTGTTTTCAATCTACCTTATAACGGGCAAGAAAAAGCTTAACCACCAGCTGCACAAGCTGCTTTACGCTTACACGCCGAAGCGCTTTGCAGACAAGGCCTGCTACATAGGCACCCTGTCCTACAGGACCTTTTACAACTTCATTTCAAGCCAGTGCTTGGACGCGCTTGTGCTTTCTCTGCTTCTGTATGCGGCGCTTCGCATCTTCAAGCTGCCGTATGCGGGCATAAGCTGCGTGCTTACGGGCGTTTTGGCGCTTATCCCGTACGTGGGCGCCTTCCTGTCCTGCCTTATAGGTGCGCTGCTGCTTTTGCTTGTAAGCCCGTTTAAGGCGCTGATGTTCGTCGTGATATTCCTTGTGGTTCAGCAGATAGAGGGGCAGTTTATCTACCCCCACCTCGTGGGCAACTCCATAGGGCTTCCGGCCATATGGACGCTTTTTGCGGCTCTTGCCGGCGGCCAGATGATGGGTCTTTTCGGGTTGATATTCTTCATTCCGCTAACGGCCGTTGTGTATACCCTTATAAAGGAGAGCACCGCAAGGCGCCTTAAGGAAAAGGGCATTGTTGTGGAGTCTCCCGCGGAAAGCGAGGAGAGGGAAAAGAAGGAAAAGCTTATGGAAAAGCGCCGCAGGCGCGTGGAGAACAAGCATAGGAAAAAACAGGAAAAGCGCATGAAACGCAAGAAAAGGGAAGAGAACAGGGAAGATGAGGAGGATCCGGAGGATTAGACCTATCCCCTGCGATAAAAATATCCCGCGCTTTCACCCGCGGGATATTTTTGTAACTACACTTTAAAGGAGAAGCGCATGGCGTGCTTCCTCTCAAAAACGTCGCCTGCGGCAAGCTTTACAATGCCCTCCTTGGTTTCTATCCTTCCGTCCGTGTCTACAAAGTCGTCGGTGCCGCAGTTGAGCTCTATGCACAAAAAGGGCGCTTTAGGCTTTGTCCAGAACAGCACAAACTCAAAGTCATTAAAGCTTACGTCGATTTTCCTGCCGCAGCCGACAAGGCTTATCCTTTTCGATTTTAAGTTCCTAAAGCAAAGCGCGTCCACCGCGAAGTAGCCGTACTTTAAGGGAAGGGTCTTCACGTCCTCGCCGACAAGCACCGTCCCGTGCTGTATCATGTTGTCTGCGATTATAAGGCTTTCAAGTCTTTCCGGTTTTTCAAACTCCAAACGGTATTTTTCTATCCCCTCCGGGCAGGCGTACGCCTCGTGCGAGCCTACGGAAAAATACATCTCCTCTTTACCGAGGTTTTCTACCGTGTAGGTGACCTCAAGCGACGCGTCTTTTACCGCGTATGTAATCGAAAAGCGGAAGTCGAAGGGGAAAAGCGCCTTGCGCCCGGGGTCGCTTTCTATGTAAAACACCGCCTCCCGTCCGTCTGCACGTCCGCACGTAAACTCCGCATCCCTGCAAAAGCCGTGCTTCGGCATGTGGAAGCTTTTTCCTCCCAGCGTATAGGAATCGTTTTTCATCCCACCGCATATAGGAAATAGTACCGGTGCGCGTCTGCCCCAAAAGCGCGCGTCGCCTTCCCAAAGGAAGTCACTGCCTTCGCTGTTGTATACGCGCTGCAGCTCTGCACCGCGGGTCTCTATCTCCGCAAAAAGTTTTCCGTCACCGATTTTTACAAGCATATCGGTATCCTCCTTCGGTTTGATTTCAGAAAGGAATTTTTCAATGAACGTTTTAATGCTTTTAAAGCCAAAAAAAGAAGTGGCTTACATATACGAAAACAACACCGTGCGGCAAGGGCTGACAAAGCTGCGCTCTCAGGGCTACTCGGCAATCCCCGTCCTGTCCGAGGACGGGCGCTACGTCGGCTCCGTCAGCGAGGGGGACTTCCTCTGGTACCAAATCGACCACGAAATATTCGGCGAAAAGGACAGAGAGAAGCACTATGTAAAAGAAATCCTTCGCAAGGACTTCAGCCCTCCCGCACGCATAAACATCACGATGGACGAGCTCCTCGACCGCGTGATGCATCAAAACTTCGTCTGCATTATAGACGACCTCGACTCGTTTATAGGCATCGTCACGCGTAAAGACGTTATAAAATATTTTACCGACAAGTTAAAAGACGAGCGTGAAACCCCGAAAGATCTATAAAAAGCACCTTATATCGCAAAGCTCTGCGACCGTATAGTCAGCAGGGCTTTTTTCCGCCCTCTGCCCGCGGGTAAAGTAGCAGCTTTTCATCCCGAAGGCTGCAGCGCCCGATATATCTGCGGTAAGCGAATCGCCTATCATAATGACCTCCTCCCGCTTTATGGGGGAAAGCTCTTTAAGGCAGTGTTCGAAAAATTCCCTCCCCGGCTTCGGCGCGCCTATGCGCTCCGACACGAAAAAGTGTTTAATGTATCCGTAAAGCCCTGCCTTTTTAAGCCTTCTTATCTGCTGCCCGTAGGGTCCGTTGCTTGCAATGCAAAGCGTGTATTTGCCGCTTAGGTATTTCACAAGCTCCAATACGCCGTCTACCGGTATGGCGCTTTCTTTAAGGCGCTCGCGGAATAGGCTTTCAAACTCCCTCCCGTTTGCCTTTACACCCAGCTCGTCGAAGATAAGCTGCCAGCGTATTTCGTAAAGCTGTTCCTTTGTCAAAATGCCCTTTTCTATGTTCTGCCAAAGGGCGTTGTTTATGCGCGTAAACACGGTGTGGAGATCTTCCGGGTATTCAAGCCCCAAGCCGTCAAAGATCTCTTTTGCCGCCTGCTTCGCGCCGAGGTCAAAGTCAAGCAGGGTGTTGTCTACGTCAAGAAGCACCGCCTTAATCATCCGCTATCACCTTAAGCATTTTGTCAAGCTCCTCTACCGTGCGTATGCGGTATATTGCCGGCACGGCCTCCGGCAGAACGCAGCCTGCGGTAAGCACCTCCACCGGTATATAGCCGGCGTTTCGCGCACCGGCGACGTCGCACATCGGGTTGTCGCCTACGTAAAGCAGCGTTTCATTTGCAAGACCCAAGCGGCGCGCCATCTCGTCAAAAGGCGCCCTGTCCGGCTTCTGCACGCCGAACTCGCCGCAAAGCAGCACCTCGTCAAAGGCGTCTTCAAGCTTTAAAAGGCGTATCTTGCAGCCTTGCACCTCGGCCCTGCCGTTGGTGATAAGCCCCGTTTTAAGGCCCCTTTCGCGCAGTGACGAAAGCACGCTGTATGTAAACGGGTACGGCACGGCGTGAACCGTGTAAAGTCTTAGCAGTGTTTCCTTGTATCTCTCGTATTCCGGCGGATTTGCAAACATCCCCATTTCGCAAAGGTAGGCAAAAATGCGCCTCCAGCCGAAGTATATATACCTCCTGTCGCCCTCGCAAAGCAAATTTGCCGCTGCGTCGACGCTAAGCGAAGGAGATATGCAGTCCTTCATATCGCAAACAAAGTCCGGCGCAATGGCACAAAGCGTCGCATATCTGTCGTAAAGCGTGTGGTCAAGGTCAAAAACAACGCCCTTCACAAGCATAAAATCACCTCTTACACATGATAACATAAAAACGCTTTTGCGTCAATCAGAAAATACAGCGTGAAAAATTTAAGAAAAAAACCGCGTAAAGCTTGACATAAGGGCACGTTTGGATTAAAATGTAATCAAGTACGAATGTATGGAGGTTTAAAAAATGTTGAAAGTAATTGTTTGCGATACTTATGAGGAGATGAGCGAAGCCGGTGCAAAGGTCATAGCAGAGCAGCTTAAGTCTAAGCCGAACTCTATACTCGGCCTTGCTACGGGCAGCACTCCCGTCGGCATGTATCAGTGCCTTCAGAAGATGAACAAGGCCGGCGAGATAAGCTTTAAGGACGTTACAAGCTACAATTTGGACGAGTATTATCCTTTGGCTCCCACGCACGACCAAAGCTACAGGTATTTTATGAACCACAACCTTTTCGACCATGTCGATATTGACAAGGCGAGGACTCATGTACCCAACGGTCTTGCAAAGGACCCCGCGGCGGAGGGCAAGGCTTATGACGAGGCGGTTGCTGCCGCAGGCGGTATAGACATTCAGGTTCTCGGTCTCGGCCAGAACGGCCACATCGGCTTTAACGAGCCGGAGGAAGAGCTTTACGCAGGCACCCACCTTACCGACCTTACGGACAATACGATAGAGGCTAATGCGCGCTTCTTCGCTTCCAAGGCGGACGTTCCCACACAGGCGATAACGATGGGCCTTGCTACCATCATGCAGGCAAAGAAGATACTTGTCCTTGCAAGCGGTGCAAACAAGCACGCGGTTGTAAGCAAGATGGTAAGTGACGACAGGATCACCACCAAGGTTCCCTGCACCGTGCTTAAGGCACACAAGGACGTTGTTCTCATTTGCGACAAGGCTGCATACAACGGCTAAACATTCATAATGGTTTAAAATCGGCGGACGTTGGAAGAAATACTTCTTCGTCCGCCTTCTTCAAATTATAGAAAGGGGCGGCGATATGCTTAAAAAATCGGCAGCTTTTATATTGACCCTTGCATTGCTTGCGTCGGCCTTCACCTGCGCGGCTTTTGCCTCTCCGGCTGTGGAGAGGACTTTCCGCACGGAGATGAACGCTTCCGTCGCGTACAGGGACGGCGTAAAGTACATAGCTCTTGACGTGAATATAACCGATATAACCGCTCCGGACGGTCTTTCGGGAATAGAGTTCGACGTCCTCTTCGACGGCGAGGCGCTTGACCCGCTTTGGAAAACCGACGAAGAGCTTAACGGAAGCGGCGGCTTTCCCCCGCAGATGATAACGAACTGGCCGGTTTATACGGCCTCCGACGGAAGCAAGCTGTTCGCGGCCGAGGGGCTTTGCAAGGCATATGCAATCACCGGCAGCGGTGTGCTTAACGTCAACCTGATTGAAGACGTTACGCGAAGCAGGGAAGCGGTATACGGTGACGACCGGCTTTCCGTCCGCCTGTATTTCACCCCCGTCGGCGGCTTTGAGGAGGGCAGGGAATACAGCTTTACAATAGACGGCGATTATGAAGAGACGTCTAAAAGCAGGATCCCCGTGAAGGGCGTAAGCGGCATAACCGGCATTCCGTCTGCGGTTTACGGTTACGGCTCGTCCGCCTCTTACACCGTCACTTGGGCGGACTGCGGCGCCTTCGACCTTTCGGACGGCGCGGCCGGCATAACGCCGGACGGGGAGAGGGGCATGCTTTGGCTTGACGGCATCTATACCGCGGCGGAGCTTAAGGCAAAGCTCAAGGGAGAGGCGGATATTGTATCCGATTCGGGCGAAAACGTAAATGACGGCGACGCGGTCATGCCCGGGTTTTCCGTCCGCACGTCTGCCGGCGCTCTTACCGTTGCCGTAAAGGGCGACTTGAACTGCGACGGTGCCGTTTCCACACTTGATTTTATGCTGCTTAAAAGCGCGCTTACCGGTACGGCAGAGCTTTCAAATCTGCAGTCGGTCATAGCCGACATAAACGGCGACGGCGCGCTTACAACAAACGACGCGCTTCGCTTCCGCCGTTTCTTTTCAGACTGACAAAGGCAAATAAAACGCCCCCGGGTCGGCACATATCGCCGTCCCCGGGGGATTCTTTACCCTTTGGACTTTTCCTCTTCTTCCTTTTCAAGCACCGTGTAGGCTATCTTCCCGACCCCTGTCTGCGGCAGGGAGTCCCTGAACTCAAAGTCATAAGGCATTGCGTATTTCGCTATGCGCTTCTTGCAGTATTCCTTCAAATCCGCCTTCAAGGCCTCGTCGACCTTCACGCCCTTTTTCGGTACGACAAAGGCCTTCACCTTCTGCATTTTGTACGCGTCCTTTACGCCGATAACGCAGCTCATACGCACCGAGGGGTGCGAGTCTATGATGTTTTCAAGCCTGCTCGGATAAACGTTGTAGCCGCTTGTTATTATCATGCGCTTTATCCGCTGGCGGAAGTACACAAAGCCCTCTTCGTCCATAACGCCAAGGTCGCCGGTGTGAAGCCAAATGTCGCCGTCGGAATGTCTTCTCAGCGCCTTCGCGTTCTCTTCCTCGTGGCCTATGTAACCAAGCATGACGGAGGGACCCTTAAGGCATATTTCCCCCTCTGTGCCGAACGGAAGCTCCTCCGTCCCGTCAACCGCGCATATTTTGTAATAGGTGTCGGGGTAGGGGAAGCCTATGCTCCCCTCGCGCTCTGTGTGATAGGGCGTAAGGCAGCTTGCGGTTACGCACTCCGTGGTGCCGTAGCCCTCCCTTATTTTTATGTCAGCCCCGTGCTCGGCAAGGAAGGCGTCCATCTTCTTTTTAAGCTCTACGGAAAGGCTGTCTCCGCCGGAGAAGACGCCCATCAAAAAGTCAAGCCTTGCACCGTCAAGCTCCTTCATGCGCGTAAGCGCTTCAAACAAAGTCGGCACGCCTGCAATGTAGTTGGGCTTTGTCTTTATAACAAGCTTCGCATAGCTTTTCGGGTTGAACCTCGGCACAAGAACCGAGCATCCGCCCACAACAAGCACCGTGTGCACGCAAACGCCAAGGCCGAAGCCGTGGAACATCGGCATCGCGGCAAGCATAACCTTGCCCTTTATCGGCCTTCCGCACATTGCGGCTGTCTGCAGCGCAAGAGAATTGAAGTTTAGGTTTGAAAGCCTTATCCCCTTCATAACGCCCGTCGTACCGCCGGAGAAGAGGACAACCGCCGTCTCGTCCACGGCAAAGCTGTGCTTCATGGCCGAAGCTCCGTCTCCACCCTTAAGGAAGTCCTTCCAAAGAAGGCTGCCCTCCGGTATGCGCTTTTTGTACCTCCTGCCGGACGTAAGCTTGAAGGCAAGCGCCTTAATCGGCCCCAATCCGTCCGCGGCGGAGGTGACGATAAGCCTTTTGTACCTGTCTACGGGCGAAAACTTGTATGAAAACTGGTCAAGCGTCACCGCAAAGCTGCACCCGGCCTCCTCCGTCATGGTGACGATCTCCTGCTCTGCCGAAAGTGGGTGCATAAGGCAGGCCACCGCCCCTATCATGTTGAGCGCGTACAGGCAGTAAACCGTCTGCGGCAGGTTCGGCAGGCAAAGCGCAACCCTGTCCCCTGCCTTAACCCCTGCGGAGGTGAAGGCGGCGGCAGTGCGCTTTATGTTCTGCACGAGACCGGAAAAGCTTACACGCTTCCCCATAAAATAAAGCGCGTCGCCTTCCCCGTACGTCTTTGCCATTTCTGCAATGCAGTCGTACATAGACCCTTTCGGGTATTCCAAATGAAACGGCACGTCGCCGTAATTGTCAAGCCAAGGCGCCTCTCTGTTCATAAAGGCCTCCGGTCAAAAAATCTTCACACATAATAATACCAAAAAGCTTGCAATTTGTCAACGCCGACGGGCAATAAAGCCGAACTTTGTAAAGAAAAATACCTTCGTTAAAATGCACAAAACAAAATTGCAAAGGATTGTAAACAAGCGTCAAATTGCCTCTTGTAAAATATAGCCGTGAATAATATAATATTATGTAAATCAATAGCATCAGGAGGGCTTTTATGGCAATAAGGAAGAATTTGACGCCCGTCAAGGCGCTTTACGCGGCTCCTGCGGATTTTGACGGCAAGACCGTCACTGTGGGCGGCTGGGTCAAAAATATGCGCTGCTCGAACATGTTCGGCTTCATCTCGTTAAACGACGGCACCTGCTTTGCCAACCTTCAAATTGTTATCGAAGAGGGCATACTTGACAACTATAAGGAAATATCGGCGCAGAACATAGGCGCTTCCCTCGTCGTTACCGGCACCTTTGTGCTGACGCCGGATGCAAAGCAGCCGTTCGAGCTTAAGGCCGGCAGTGTTGCGGTTGAAGGCACTTCAACGCCGGACTATCCGCTTCAGAACAAGAAGCACGGGCTGGAGTTTCTGCGTTCCATCGCGCACCTTCGCCCGCGTGCAAACACCTTCAACGCCGTTTTCAGGGTGCGTTCCGTTGCGGCGCAGGCTTTGCACAGCTTCTTTGCGGAGAACGGCTTTGTCTACGTCAACACACCCATCATTACGACCAGCGACTGCGAGGGTGCAGGTGAGATGTTCCGCGTTACCACGCTGGATATGGACAACGTGCCGAAGGACGGGCAGGGCAGGGTGGACTATACAAAGGACTTCTTCGGCAAAAGCGCAAACCTTACGGTAAGCGGCCAGCTGGATGTAGAGTGCTTCGCACTCGCCTATTCCAAGGTTTACACCTTCGGCCCCACCTTCCGGGCGGAGAATTCCAACACACCGCGTCACGCGGCGGAATTCTGGATGATAGAGCCGGAGATGGCCTTTGCCGACCTTGAGGATTATATGGACACTGCGGAGGCGATGACAAAATACGTCATAGCCGACGTTTTAAAGAAGTGCCCGGACGAGATAGAATTTTTCAACAAATTTATAGACAGCACTCTTAAGGAAAGGCTTACATCCATAGTAAACTCGGACTTCGGCAGGGTAAGCTATACAGAGGCGGTGAAGCTTCTTAAGGACAGCGGCGTGAAGTTTGAATATCCTGTAGAGTGGGGCTGCGATTTGCAGACAGAGCACGAAAGGTATCTGACCGAAAAGGTCTTCGGCCGTCCCGTGTTTGTAACCGACTATCCCAAGGATATAAAGGCCTTCTACATGCGCCTGAACGACGACGGCAAAACCGTTGCTGCAGCCGATATGCTTGTCCCCGGCGTAGGGGAGCTTATCGGCGGCTCTCAGAGGGAGGAAAGGCTTGACGTGCTTACTTCCCGCATAGCAGAGCTTGGGCTTGACGAAAAGGATTACTGGTGGTATATGGAGCTTCGCAAGTTCGGCGGCGTTCGCCACGCCGGCTACGGGCTGGGCTTTGAAAGGCTTATCATGTACATCACGGGCATGTCCAACATACGCGATGTAGAGGCATTCCCCAGGACTACCGGCAGCGCAGAGTTTTAACATTCACACCCGCTTCGAAAGGCAAATCAGATGAACAACCACGCACAACTGTTAAAGGAATACGAAGAGTATAAAAGCATGGGGCTTAAGCTGGACATGACGCGCGGCAAGCCCTCCAAAGAGCAGCTTGACATTATGGAAGAGCTGCTTGGCGTCCTCTCGAAAAAAGAGGACTGCATTTCCGACGGCATAGACTGCCGCAACTACGGCATTCTGGACGGCATTCCCGCCGCAAAGCGCATCTTTTCGGACATTTTGGGCATCCCCACGGAAAAGATCATTGTCGGCGGAAACTCCAGCCTTAACCTTATGTACGATACCGTCGCGCGCGCTATGCTAAGCGGCGTTGCGGGCAGCGACAAGCCCTGGTCAAAGCACGGCAAGATAAGCTTCCTTTGCCCCGTTCCTGGCTACGACAGGCATTTTGCCATCTGTCAGTACTTCGGCATTCACATGATAAAGGTCCCCATGACCCCCGAAGGACCCGATATGGACCTTGTGGAAAAGCTTGTCGGCGAGGACGACACCATAAAGGGCATCTGGTGCGTCCCCAAGTACGCAAATCCGACCGGTATAACCTACTCGGCGGAGACGGTGCGCCGTTTTGCGGCGCTTAAGCCGAAGGCGAAGGACTTCCGCGTATTCTGGGACAACGCCTACGCCATACACGATTTAACCGACACGCCCGACCGCCTGGACGACATATTGTCCATAGCTGCCGAATACGGCAGCGAGGACATGTTTTTCGAGTTCACCTCGACCTCCAAGATAAGCTTCCCGGGCAGCGGGCTTGCGGCCATAGCCTCCAGCGAAAAGAACATTAAGCGCATAACAAAAGAGCTTGCGTATCAGACCATAGGCTTTGACAAGCTGAACCAGCTTCGCCACGCAAAGCTTTTCCCGGACAAGGCGGCGATAATGAACCACATGGCCCGCCACCGCGCACTTATTAAGCCCAAGTTTGACGCAGTTATTGAGGAGTTTGACCGTCAGGGCATAGAAGAGCTTCAAGGCGTCTCCTTTACTCGCCCCAACGGCGGATACTTTATAAGCCTCGATTTGCCCGACGGCTGCGCGAAGCGCCTTGTAAAGCTTGCGTCGGACGCAGGCCTTGCGCTTACCTCCGCCGGCGCGACCTTCCCCTACGGGATGGACCCGCACGACAGCAATATACGCATAGCGCCGACTTTCCCTCCGCTTGAGGACATAAAAACAGCAGCAAAGGTGCTTTGCTGCTGCATAAAGCTTGTTGTGTGTGAGCGCGAAGAGGCAGGGAAGCAGGGCAATGGGATTCTTTAAAGACTACGGCAGCTTTCTTGTCTTCGGCGCCGTGATGATTGCGCTTTCCGCAGGGCTTGCCGTCGCCTGGTTCAGGATAAAAAGCAAAAGGGTTCGCATATTTGTAACCCTTACGGCGCTTGTTGTTGTTTTGATTTGCAGTTATTTCCTCATTTCCGACGCGTTTAAGTCTTAAGGCTTCAAAGCTTTTACAAGCTCATAAACAGTACCGTAAACCGGCACGCCCGCTTTTTGCAGGCGTGCTTTGCTTTGGTGGCCGGAGGCTGTCAGAACGCACTCTATCCCCATGGCAGAAGCCGTTTCGCAGTCGTGAAGCGTGTCGCCTATAAGAAGCGCCCTTTTCGGCTTTACGCGTCGCACCCATTCCACGCCAAGCTCGACCTTGCTGAAGGCGTAAAGGTTCCCCAGTGCCAAGGTCTCGTCAAAATAACCCTTTATACCGAGGGCGTCAAGCTGCCCGTCAAGCATCTCCTTTTCCGTTGCGGAAAGCACTATCTGTGTGGCTCCTTCCGCCCTGAAGTATTCAAGCGCCTCTAAAGCTCCCTCGCAAAGCCCGCTTTCCGCGCTTGCCTCTCTGTAAAGCTCCGCCCATTCGTCGGCAAGGACGGCGTAGTCTTCTTTTGTAAAATCAAATCCTGCGGTTTCGTAATAGCTTTTAATCGGGAAGCCGAAAATTTCCTTGTACCTCTCCTCCCCGCAGGGTGGAAGATCGCGCTTTTTAAGCATGACGTTCAGAACGTCTATGCAGGGCGCAAGGTCGTCAAGCAGCGTCCCGTTAAAATCCCAAACAATGTGCGTGTATTCCATTACAAGCCCTCCGGAACCATTATACACCATAGCCAAAAAACTTGGTGAATTTTTTGTTAATATGCATAAATTTGAATTTACCTCCCGTTTTTTTCAAAAAATGGCTTTACAAATGCATGGTAATGTGATAATATTCAAATGTCTTTTAGGAGTTGCCCGGGCGCCCGAAATGCGGCGTCCGCTTTTTGTAATATATCTAAGGAGGGAAAGCTTATGCCCATTACGGAGTTTCTTGAAAGGAACAGCACTCTTTATCCCGACGATTCCGCACTTGTAGAGCTTAATCCGGAGCATCAGGCTCGCCGTGTTGTGTGGAAGGAGTACAACCTCATAGAGGCGACAAGCGCCGCAGCTTTCAGGAAGGAGATAACCTGGGCGCAGTTTAACGAGAAGGCTAACCGCTTTGCAAACTTCCTTCTCTCCCGCAACATAAACAAGGGGGACAAGGTTGCAATACTGCTTATGAACTGTTTAGAGTGGCTGCCGATATACTTCGGCGTTCTCAAGACGGGCGCTTTGGCGGTTCCGCTTAACTTCAGATACTCCGCCGACGAGATAAAGTACTGCCTCGGTCTTGCGGAGGCGGATATGCTTGTTTTCGGGCCGGAGTTTATAGGCAGGGTAGAGGACATAGCCGACACTCTTGACAAAACGCATACGCTTATCTACGTCGGCGAGGGCAGCTGCCCGACCTTTGCGGAGGATTACTACAAGCTTACGCATTACTGCCGCGGCGACAATCCCGACATAAAGCTTACGGATGACGACTTTGCCGCTATATACTTCAGCTCCGGCACGACCGGTTTTCCGAAGGCGATACTGCACAAGCACAGAAGCCTTGTTCATTCCTGCAGGGTAGAGCAGATGCACCACGGGCAGACGAAGGACGACGTGTTCCTCTGCATCCCGCCGCTTTATCATACGGGCGCAAAGATGCACTGGTTCGGAAGCCTTATATCCGGCGGCAAGGCGGTGCTTTTAAAGGGCACAAAGCCGGAGGACGTCTTAAACGCTGTTTCCTCCGAAAAGTGCACCATAGTGTGGCTTTTGGTTCCCTGGGCGCAGGATATTCTTAACGCGCTTGACCGCGGCGACCTTAAAAAAGAAAACTACTGCCTGTCTCAGTGACGGCTTATGCACATCGGCGCGCAGCCGGTGCCTAAAAGCCTTATAACCCGCTGGCTTAAGTACTTCCCCGACCAGCAGTATGACACAAACTACGGACTTTCGGAATCGATAGGTCCCGGTGCCGTGCATTTGGGGGTTGAAAACGTGCACAAGGTCGGCGCAATCGGTATCCCCGGCTACGGCTGGAAGACGAGGATAGTCGACCCCTCGGGCAACGACGTAAAGCAGGGCGAGGTCGGCGAGCTTATCCTCCTCGGCGACGGGAATATGGAGTGCTACTACAACGACCCTGCGGCAACCGCGGCGGCTTTAAAGGACGGCTGGCTTTACACGGGCGACATGGCAATGCAGGACGGGGACGGCTTTATCTACCTTGTGGACAGGAAGAAGGACGTCATAATAACGGGCGGCGAAAACCTATATCCCGTGCAGATAGAGGACTTTATAAGTGCCCACCCGGCTGTCAAGGACGTTGCCGTTATAGGCCTTCCGGACGAAAGACTTGGCGAGATAGCAGCGGCGATAATAGAGGTCAAGGAGGGCGCAAAGTGCAGCGAGGACGATATAAACGCCTTCTGCATGGGCATGCCGCGTTATAAGCGCCCGAGGAAGATAATATTCGCTTCCGTTCCTCGCAACCCCACGGGCAAGATAGAAAAGCCCCTGCTTCGCAGGATGTACGGTGCCGAAAAGCTCGTAGCAAACCAAAACATGTCTTAAAAATCGGAGGAACAATTTATGAAAGCTGCAATGATACCCACAACAGTTTTGCTTGCGGTGTTCTTCGTTGTGATGGTGTGCATAGGCGTATACTGCCGCAGGCACAGCACGGATGTAAACGGCTTCGTACTGGGCGGGCGTTCGGTCGGCCCCTGGCTTACGGCCTTCGCCTACGGAACCTCGTACTTTTCCGCGGTCATCTTCGTCGGCTACGCGGGGCAGTTCGGCTGGAACTTCGGCCTTGCCTCGACCTGGATAGGGCTTGGAAACGCGTTTATAGGCTCGCTGCTTGCCTGGGCAATACTCGGCAGGCGCACGAGGGTAATGACGCAGTCTCTCGGCAGCCGCACCATGCCGGACTTCTTCGGGCTTAGGTTCAATTCAAAGGCACTTAAGGTTGCGGCTTCCGTCATAACCTTTGTATTCCTTATCCCGTACACCGCCTCTCTATACAACGGCCTTTCCAGGCTTTTTGCCATGGCTTATCCCGGCGTTGACTACGCCGTCTGCGTTATAGTTATGGCCCTTCTGACCGGTATTTACGTCATCTTCGGCGGATATATGGCCACTGCGATAAACGACTTCATTCAGGGCATTGTGATGCTTTTTGGTATAGTAACCGTCATATTCGCTGTGATAAACTCCCACGGCGGGTTCAGCGCAGCCGTATCTCAAATTGCCGCAAGCGGTGAAAACGGCTGGCAGTACACCTCCTTCCTCGGTCCGAACCCGACCTTCCTGTTCTTCGTCGTAATGCTTACCTCGCTCGGCACCTGGGGGCTTCCTCAGATGGTCGGCAAGTTTTACGCCATAAAGAACGAGGACGCGATAAAGAAGGGCACGATAATCTCCACGCTTTTCGCCATAGTTGTCGCCGGCGGCTGCTACTTCCTCGGCGGATTTGCAAGGCTTTCGGGCGTTGCCGTCAACGAAAAGGGCGTGCCGGCAAACGGCTTCGACTCTGTCATCCCCTCCATGCTTGAAAAGCTCTCTCCCGTCATAATCGGCATCGTTGTGGTTCTTGTGCTTTCGGCGTCTATGTCGACGCTTTCGTCGCTGGTTATGACAAGCGGCTCCACCATAACGCTGGACTTCATAGCTCCCCTCAGGAAGAAGGAGACAAGCGAAAAAAGCAAAATGCTTATGATACGCCTGTTTATAGCCTTCTTTATAGTCGTTTCCGCTGTTATAGCCATATTCCAGTACAACACAAACAACCTGTACATCGCGCAGATGATGGGCGTTTCATGGGGTGCTTTGGCGGGTGCATTTTTGGCGCCGTTCCTGTACGGCCTGTATTGGAAGGGAGTTACAAAGGCAGCTGTGGCGGTAAGCTTTATCTACGGCGTCGGCCTTGAGATAGCGCAGCTGCTTATAACGCTTGGCTTTGTTTCCGTAAAGGGCATACCGGTGCTTGAATTCGTATTCACCAACTCGCTTTATTCCGGCGTGTTTGCAATGGTGGGCGGTTTGGTTCTTGTGCCGGTTGTAAGCCTTCTTACGCGCAAAACAAAGCCGTCGGACGTCGACGAAATCTTCAAGTGCTACGACGCAAAGACAACCGTCGAGATAACGGACTCCCTCGGCAAGTAATATACGGCAATACGCGGCGGCATGTAAACACGTGCCGCCGCATTTTTTAAAGGGGCGTCAAAAATTTTCGTAAATTCTCAAAGTAAATGCAACAGTAGCAAAGGGGTTGCAATTACCGAGAGAAAACGGTTGCAATAAGTATGA
>CANRAV010000008.1 GCA_947628695.1 uncultured Clostridia bacterium | reverse complement strand
TTCCCGTCCCGCCCGCGAGCGAAGCGAACAGCGACGGAGTCGCCTAAAACCGCGAGCGAAGCGAGCATATAATAAATTAGGTAACTTCTAAACTTGGGGTCAACCGCTTATCGGCGGCGCCCTTTACTATTAGTATTATATACCCGCCCGCGCAATTTGTCAAGCTTTTTAACAAAAATTCCCGTCCCGCCCGCGAGCGAAGCGAACAGCGACGGAGTCGCCTAAAACCGCGAGCGAAGCGAGCATATAATAAATAACGAATTTTCCGCGGGCATGTACCGCGGAAAATTCTCCTTGGATTCCCGCGAGTGCCTACACTCACCCCCGCGGGGTGGGGGTAGGCGCGAGGCGCGAGCGAACGGGAATCTATAATAAGCCGAAGGCACTTGAGAAAACCGCGTTTTCTCAAGTGCCAACCTATTAGTCATAATGGGGGTCCCCCGAAAATCGTCAGATTTTTGGGGGAAAATCAATCGGGGGTACCCCCGAAAACCGTCAGGTTTTTGGGGGATTTTTATTCTTCGTTTATAATGGACTTCCCTTCCATAAAGTACCCGGTGTACTGTCTGCCGTCGGCGTGGGTGTAAATAGCCTCTGCGCCGTGGCTGAACTCGCCGTTTTCAAGCACCACAAACTCGCCGTTTTCGTCAAGCAGTCTCGTGTCCGGAAGGCCGTTTATAAAGCTGCCGGAATAGCGGTCGCCGTTTGTGTAGTCAAGCACGCCGTTTCCCTGCCGCTTGTCGTCGACCCAGTCGCCCTCGTACCTCTCGACGCCGCCGTCGGAGGTGTTAAGCACAAGCGTGCCCTCTCCGTTGCGCGCGCCCTTAGAGTAGCTGCCCTTGTAGCTGTCGCCGTTTGCCCAGGTAAACTCGCCGTAGCCGTCCATCAGGTCGTCGACGTAGTGCCCCTGGTAAACGTCGCCGTTTGCCCAGGTGAAAACGCCGTCACCGTCGCGCTTAAAGCTCTTGAAATCGCCCGCATAGATGTCGCCGTTGGCGTAGTAGAAGGTGCCCTCTCCGTCCATGACGTCGTCGCGCCACTCGCCGACGTACTTGTCGCCGTTGGCAAAGGTCATCTCTCCGTAACCGTCGCGGCAGAGTATGTCGATGTCGCCCACGTACACGTCGCCGTTGTCGTAGTTTATCGTTCTGTTCGCCTTGTCAAGCTTTGCGGTGACGCCGCTTTCATACTTAAGCTTGCCTTCCCAGGGTGTTCCGCCCTCTATTTTGCCTATAAATCTTATGCCGTTGTCGGACGTGTAGCGATACCCAAGCGCAAGCACCGTCACCACGGTGACAAGCACAAACACAAGCGCAATTATGACTACCATTAGAATTGGATTTATTCTCTTTTTCTGTGCCACTGAAAACCACCTTCCGATAATTATAAGCCCAGGTATTTTACGGCGGTCGGAATAAGCGCCGCAATCACCGCGGCGGCTATAAGCGCCGCAAGAAGAGTCAGCACAAGCGACATAAGGCCCTTTGTGCCCTCGCCGTATTTTTGAAGCATCTTTTCCTTTGCCTCGGGCTTTAGGTAATAGCGCTTTTCGGCGTCGTCTTCCGAAACGAAGGGAACCGCCTCCGAAAGCGTTGTACCCTTGCGAAGCGCAAAGCGGTACAAAAAGCCCTTGCAGCCAAGCTGCGAAAGCGTAAGCGCGCTCTTCCCGTCGCAGGCGTCCTCGCGCACGAGCGCGCCGATAAGCCTGCCCGCAACGAACTTGACGCAGAACGCCCAAACGCAGGCAGCCATGAACCCCAAGGCAAAGCACCACCAAAGCTGTTTTGCCGAGCCTATGCCAAGCAGATTATCCAATGCGGAACCCCTCTCTGAAAATTAAACGCCTACTGTTTTTTCGTTATAGCTTCCATACCGCCCATGTAAGGCCTAAGGGCTGCGGGTATGGCGACGCTGCCGTCGGCCTGCAGGTTGTTCTCCAAGAACGCGATAAGCATGCGCGGGGGAGCGACAACCGTGTTGTTAAGCGTGTGCGCAAAGTACTTCTTCCCGCCGTCGTCTATGCGTATCTTAAGGCGGCGCGCCTGTGCGTCGCCGAGGTTGGAGCAGGAGCAAACCTCAAAGTACTTCTTCTGACGGGGCGACCAGGCCTCGACGTCAAGGCTTTTAACCTTCAAATCCGCAAGGTCGCCGCTGCAGCACTCCAGCGTGCGAACGGGTATGTCAAGCGAGCGGAACAGCTCGACAGAGTATCTCCACATCCTGTCGTACCAGGCCATGCTGTCCTCCGGCTTGCAGACGACAATCATCTCCTGCTTCTCGAACTGATGTATGCGGTAAACGCCGCGCTCCTCTATGCCGTGCGCGCCCTTCTCCTTGCGGAAGCAGGGGCTGTAGCTTGTCAGCGTCTGCGGAAGCTTCGCCGCGGGAATGACCGTGTCGATGAACTTGCCTATCATGCTGTGCTCGCTTGTGCCGATGAGGTAGAGGTCCTCGCCCTCTATCTTGTACATCATGCTGTCCATTTCCGCAAAGCTCATAACGCCGGAAACGACGCTGCTTCTTATCATAAAGGGCGGAACGCAGTAGGTAAAGCCCTTGTTTATCATAAAGTCCCTTGCGTAGGCGAGGACTGCCGAGTGCAGCCTTGCGATGTCGCCCATAAGGTAGTAGAAGCCGTTGCCGGAAACGTTCCTTGCGCTGTCAAGGTCTATGCCGCCGAAGCTTTCCATTATCTCCGTGTGATAGGGGATCTCAAAGTCGGGAACCTTCGGCTCGCCAAAGCGCTCCAGCTCTACGTTCTCGCTGTCGTCCTTTCCTATCGGGACGGATGGATCAATGATGTTCGGGATGACCATCATCACGTCCTTAAGCTTCTCCTCGGTGTCCTTTTCCTCGGCGTCAAGGGCTGCCGTGCGCTCGCCCTTTGCGGCGATCTCCGCCTTAAGAGCCTCCGCCTCGTCCTTCTGTCCCTTCGCCATAAGGCCGCCTATAAGCTTGCTTGCCTTGTTGCGCTCCGCACGGAGGGCTTCCACCTCCTGCTTTATCTCGCGTAGTCTCTTGTCAAGCTCCACCGCCTTGTCAACAAGGTGCAGCTTGCCCTCTTGAAACTTGTTTTTTATGTTTTCCTTTACCTTTTCCGGGTTTTCACGCAGAAATTTGATGTCTATCATACCTGTGTCTCCTTATGATTTAAATCTCCTCGTCGAAGATATTGTTCCCGCATATTGATTTTATAAGCGTCTCAAGGTCGCCCGTGCCGGAATACGAAAGCACAAGCGTGCCCTTTCCTCCGTCCCTGCGGCTTATCGACGCGTGTCTGCCAAGCGTCTCCGATATCCTGCTTTCAAGCCGCTTGTAGTAGCTGTCCTCAACCGGGGAGGGCGCCTTCTTTTCCTCCTTCGGCTTCTCCTCCAGGGCGGCCTTTACAATCCGCTCCGTCTCACGCACGGAGGCGCCGTTTTCCGCAATGGCCGCCGCCTTCTCCGCAAGCGCCGCGTCCGTAAGCACGCCGCAAAGCGGCAGCAGCGTGCGCGCGTGGCCGAAGCTTAAAGTCCCCGCTTCCACCATCGAAAGCACCGCAGCCGGCAGCTTAAGTATGCGCATGGAGTTGGCAACCGCCGCGCGGGACTTGCCCACGCGCTCCGCCGCCTGCTCCTGCGTAAGGCCGAAGCCCTCCACAAGCGCGCGGTAGCCGTTCGCCTCCTCGACGGGGTTTAAGTCCTCCCTTTGCAGGTTCTCGATAAGCGAAAGCTCCGCCGCGGTGCGGTCGTCCGCCTCCTTGACGACGGCGGGTATCTCCGAAATGCCGGCTATCTTGCAGGCGCGCCAGCGGCGCTCGCCCGCTATAATCTCGTAAAAGCCGTTCTCCTTGCGGCGCACCGTAAGCGGCTGAAGCAGGCCGTGTTGCTTTATCGACTCTGCCAGCTCTTCAAGCGCCTCCCTGTCAAAATGCCGCCGCGCCTGCGAAGGGTTCGGCTCTATATCAGCGGCGCGAAGCACGGTTATCCCGGCGGGAGAAGCCCCCTCGGCGTCTTCTATTCTGTTGTCGGAAAGCAGGGCGTCAAGCCCCCTTCCAAGCCCCTTCTTTTTAAGCGCCATACGCCCCTCCGCACCTTTCGGCAAGCTCTGAAGCGACCGCCTCGTAGGCCTTCGCACCCTTAGAGCTTTTGTCGTAAATATTTATCGGCTCTCCGTAGCTGGGAGCCTCGCTAAGCCGCACGTTGCGCGGCACCGGAGTTTTGAAAAGCTTTGCACCGAAGTATTTTTTTATCTCTCCAAGCACCTGAAGCGACAGGTTTAAGCGCCCGTCGTACATGTTGACAAGCACACCCGTAAGCTCCAAGGCAGGGTTGTAACGCTTTTGTATCTGCCTTACCGTCGCCGTAAGCTGGCTTAACCCCTCAAGCGAATAGTACTCGCAAAGCAGGGGCACCACGACCCCGTCTGCGGCGATAAGCGCGTTCATTGTAAGCAGCCCCAAGGACGGCGGGCTGTCAAGCACTATGTAGTCAAACTCACCCTTTACCTCTTCAAGCCCGTCCCGAAGGCGGAACTCCCGCCTCGGCTCGTCCACAAGCTCTATCTCCGCGCCGACAAGGTCGATGCCGGAGGGGATGATGTAAAGCCCTTCAAAGGCGGTCTTCCGCACGGCGTCCGCCGCCTTCACCCTGCCGATAAGCAGGTCGTAAACAGAGGCGGCTCCGTCCCTCTTGCTGACGCCAAGCCCGCTTGTCGCGTTGCCCTGCGGGTCGCAGTCCGCAAGCAGAACTCTGTTTCCGCTTGCGGCAAGACAGGCGGCGACGTTCACCGCCGAGGTGGTCTTACCCACGCCGCCCTTTTGATTTGCAAAGACAACCGTCTTTATACGCGGCACAGATAAAACACCGCCTTTCGCCTTTTATTACACCATTATACCAAATACTTTTGCGAAAATCAAGCACATATATCAAACGATGCGCAACTTTTGGCAAAAGCGCCGAAAAAATCTGCCGCCGCCCGCCCCGCGAACGGCGGCGAAGCCGCAATCCCGCGAGCGAAGCGAACAGCGGCGAAGCCGCAAAAGACGCGAGCGAAGCGAGCATACAATCAAATAACGAATTTTCCGCGGACAGGTGCCGCGGAAAATTCTCCTTGGATTCCCGCGAGTGCCTACCCCTCACCCCCGCGGGGTGGGGGTAGGCGCGAGACGCGAGTGAACGGGAATCTATAATAACTGAAGGCTCTTGAGAAAACTGCGTTTCCTCAAGAGCCAACCTATTAGTCTAAACCGGGGTCCCCGTAAAGCCGTAAGGCTTTATGGGAAAAGTTAAAGGGGTCCCCGAAAAATCGTAAGATTTTTTGGGGAAACAAATCGGGGGCACCCCCGAAAACCGTCAGGTTTTTGGGGGAAACACCGCAGGCGCGAGTGAACGGGAATCTATAATAAACCGAAGGCACTTGAGAAAACTGCGTTTTCTCAAGTGCCAACCTTTTAGCCTAAACCGGGGCCCCCGTTGCGAGCGCAAGCGAGCAATGGGGAAAAATGGAGCGAGTGACGGGAATCGAACCCGCGTATTCGGCTTGGGAAGCGGACGCTCTGCCATTGAGCTACACTCGCACTTATTGGGAAACAAAAGCCCCGCCTGATTTAAGACGGGGCCTTGGTGGGGACTATAGGGCTCGAACCTATGACCGCCTGCTTGTAAGGCAGATGCTCTCCCAGCTGAGCTAAACCCCCATGCGTCCTGCCGGCTTTCCCGACCGGCAAGACAGATTATAACACGTTGTTACCCGCTTGTCAATACCTTTTTTAATTTTTTTCGGACTTTTTCGTTTTCTTCGGTTTTAGCGCTTCAAGCTTTGCAAGCCCCCGGCATATAAGCGCGCCCGCTATGTACACCGCTATAAAAATAAAGGTAAGCAAAAGCATCATCGCGCCGCGTCCGCTCCTGCCGGCGGTCAAAAGCACGAAGAACGCCGTCATAAGCGCGTAGTTCAGAACGACGTGCAGCGCCCGTTTCCAAAACGCGGGAAGCGGCTTTATATCGAAGATCAAAAAGCTAAGCCCCACGGCAACAGAGTACACGAAAAGCATTGCTCCCCCGTCTGCCAAATCGGAAGCAAAGGCCGAAAGCGTCTCCTCACCGCTTGCGCTGTCGCCGTAGAGGTGCGCCGCAGAGCTTATCACCACAAGCAGTGCAAGCACCAAAAGCGAAAAGCACAAAAACGTTATAAAGGCAATATCCTTTGCGCGTTTCATTCCGCAAGGTACTTTTTAAGCCCTTCGGGAAGCTCCTCGTCGGAGATGGAGGCTGTAATGAAGCAGTCAACGCCTATCTTCCCGGAGATGTCGTCCAGCTTGTACATAAACTCTTCAAAGGCCTTGACGTCGTCGCCGCATATCTTAAGCGCGCTGTCTATGAACAGCTCCGTTATGTCGTAGTTGCAGGCAAGCGTCCCGCACACGAAGCCGTAAAGGGAAAGTGCGTCCTTTATGCTGTAATCCTTCGCGTCGATAAGCCTTGCGGAGGTGCGTATGTGATAAGTAAGCTTACCGCCGTACTCTATGCACACGACTATGCCCTTTGACTTTGTGGATGCCTCGTGCACCTCGTCAACAAGCATTCTCGTTTTCCCTGAGCCCTGAAGCCCGATTTTCAGTTTTACCATGGTTCTTTTGTCTCCTATTCTTTGTAAAGGCTTTCTATTTTATTCAAAAGTTCCTTTTTCTGCTTTTCATATCCCGGCTTGCCTATAAGCGCAAACATGTTCTTCTTGTATGCCTCCACGCCCGGCTGGTCAAAGGGGTTGACGCCAAGCATATACGCCGACATGGCGCAGGCGACAAAGAAGAAATACACAAGCTCGCCGAAATCGTGCTCGTCCCGACGGTCGTACTCTATCACTATATTGGGCACCCCGCCCGCGGTGTGTGCCAGAAGCGTGCCGAGATACGCCCTGTCGTTGACGTCCGAAAGCCGCTCCCCCGCAAGGAAGCCCAGCCCGTCTATATCCGTGTTCATGCCCGGAACGCGCATCTCGTACCGGGTCTCCTTCTGCTTTACAACGGTTTCAAAAAGCATTCTGCGCCCGTCCTGTATATATTGACCTATGGAATGCAAATCCGTAGTAAGCGTGACGGAGGCCGGGAAAATGCCCTTCCCGTTCTTGCCCTCGCTCTCGCCGAAAAGCTGCTTCCACCACTCCGTCATCATCCTGAACGACGGCTCGAAGCAGCCAAGCATCTCCACCGTCCTGCCCTGCTCGTAGAACATGTTGCGGTACGCCGCATAGCGGTACGCGTCGTTGCTCATGCCCTGCAGGTCAAGCCTGTTCTTCATGTCAAGCGCGCCGCCGAGTATGGCGCGTATATCAGCGCCGGAAACGGCAATGGGCAGAAGGCCGACCGCCGTAAGCACCGAGTACCTGCCTCCAATGTCGTCCGGGACGACAAAGGTCTCGTACCCCTCCCTGTCCGCAAAGGCCTTAAGCGCGCCCTTTTCCTTATCGGTTGTGACGAAAATGCGCTCCCTTAACTGCTCTGCATTGTAGCGGCGAAGCATAAAGTCCCGCACGAATCGGAAGGCAACGGCGCTTTCCGTAGTGGTGCCGGATTTGGAGATGACGTTAAGCGACACCTCTCTCCCCTCGCAGGCGGAGAGCACGTCGTGCAGATCGTCGCCGGAAAAGCTGTTGCCCACAAAATATATGTCCGGCGTGTCCTTTTTAAGCGAATTGTAGTACTGAGAGTGCAAAAACTCCACCGCGGCCCTTGCGCCGAGGTACGAACCGCCCACGCCTATTACGATAAGGACCTCGCTGTTTGCCTGTATCTTCGCGGCCGCCGCCTCTATCTGCGCGACCTCGTCCCTGTTGTAGTTTATCGGAAGGTCGTACCAGCCCTTAAAGTCGTTCCCGCCGGGATGCTCCATAAGGCATGCGTCGGCGGCCGCCAGGCGCGAACGCACGGCGGCAAGCTTTCCGGGCTCTATAAATTCTGCAGCGTATTTTTCAACAAGTCTTACAGGCATTATACGACCTTATCCTTCAGATATAAATGTTCAGTGAAAAACGAATTGCCGGCGCGGGGCGAAGTGAAGAAGTAATAGTGAAAAGTGAATAAGTGCGGAGTCCGCTGCGCGGACGGTATTTCATTTAAATATGCGGGTGCTGATTTGCGGCTAAAGCCTCAAAGGCAAGCACATCGTCAATCAGATAAAGCTTTGATTTATATTAAACAATATATAATATAATGTCGAAAAAGCGTAGCTTTTTCTTCCGCACTTCTTCACTATTACTTATTACCTATTCACTCTAAGCGAAGCTTAGCGATAGTGATACAACGGTATTATACCTTTGAAATGTGCGTTTGTCAAGCAAATTAAACAAAAGATAGTATTTTTTTCCAAATTTGCTTTAACATTTCCCCAAAGCTCATAAGCTTTACCTCGGTTTTCGCCGTTATCGGCACGGTGCAAAGCTCTGTGTCTCCCTGTTTTATCCTAAGTGTCCCCACCGTCTGCCCCGCTTTGACGGGTGCAGCGACGCTTTCCGGCAGCTCCGGGGTGCAGGTAAGCTCCGCCTTGCCCTTTTCCAAAAGCAGCGTAGGCGCCTTCGCTTCCACCGAAACGGCCGCCTCCGTACCGCCGCTTACCGCAAGGTCGGGCAGTGCGGGAACCTTCGGCGTCTCCGTTCGGTAGTTGGCAAAGCCGAAGTCCAAAAGCTTCTTTGCGGCGGCAAAGCGCGCATCGGAAGTCGGCGCGCCGAGTATGACGGCTATAAGCTGCATCCCGTCGCGCTCTGCGGTGGCGGAAACGCAGTACATCGCCTCCGTCGTAAAGCCCGTCTTCATGCCGTTCGCGCCCTTGTAGAAGCGTATAAGGCGGTTGGTGTTTGTAAGCCCGAAGGCACCGTCACGTATTGTGTCCATCCATATCGTCGTGTATTCGAAAATCATGGGGTGCTTTAAAAGCTCCCGCGTCATAAGCGCCACGTCCTCCGCCGAGGAATAGCCCCCGTCGTCAAGCCCCGTGGTGTTGACAAAGCAGGTGTTCTCCATCCCAAGCTCGCCCGCGCGCTCGTTCATGGCGGCGACAAAGCCCTCGGCACTGCCGTAGATGTGCTCTGCAAGCGTCACCGCCGCGTCGTTGGCCGAGGCGACCACCAAACACTTCAGAAGCTCGTGCACCGTCATCTGCTCGCCAGGCTCCAAAAACACCTGGCTTCCGCCCATGGAAGCCGCGTACGCGCTTACCGTCGCCTTCTCGCCGACGGTAATCTTGCCGCTGTCTATCGCCTCCACCACCAGCAGCGTCGACATTATCTTCGTCACCGATGCTATCGGCAGCCGCTCCTTCTCGCCGCTTGCGTAAAGCACCTTCCCCGTGCCCGACTCCATAAGCACCGCGCCCTTGCAGTCAAGCTCGCCGCCGAACGAGGCCGCCGGCGCCTCCTCCGCCCAGCCCTCAAATACCGAAAACGCCGGCGGGTATACCCCGTAGCTCTCCTCCGCAAATACCGCCACGCCCGCAGCGTGCGTTATGATAAGTACAAAGCTTAAAAATGCGCAAATCCGTCTCATCGCTTGCCCCTCCGTTTTTTTAATTCTACGCCGGTTTGGGGATTTGTATGCACTTCTTTGCGCTTTTATTTTTATGGCTTTTATTTTTGTGGCCGAGCTCACGCTCGGCCTTGGTTTTTAATGAAGGGACTTTTGTCCCTTCATGGCTCTCTGAATTAGGCTTATTGAACAACATAGCTTTTTAGGCCCAAAGGGCACAGCCCTTTGGAAACCCAATTTGGCAACGCAGGCTGCGTTTCAGCCATGTATAGGCCAGTCACACGTATGAGGTGTGGGATGAAAATAAAAATTGCCGCGCTGTTTTCTTGCGCGGCAACATTTATATTGACAAATTTCGCTAAAGGTGTATAATGTACGTAAGAAGGGCACGGCCATATCGGTGTGCGGTTAGCTCCGCCTTGATGCGCCTTACGGTGCATCCGAACTCGCTTTCCAAGCGAAGGAAGGAGGTGGAGAGGATGTTTGTCACATATGACGCTTTTTTTGGCTTCTTTAATGTTATAATCAGCCTTTTAATGTTATAATCAGCCTTTTAGGCCTGATCACAAGCATTGCAAGCCTTATAATAGCAATTATGAGCTTACGGAAAAAATGACCGCCACTGTTCCAGCAGCAGCGGTCGCCTACTTATTTTAGTAGGTAATTAGCTATGCAGGAGCTAACCGCATATCGGCTCTGCCCTTCGACTATATTATATACTTGGCAAAGCAATTTGTCAAGCTTTTTTAATATTTTTCGCAAAAAATGACCGCCACTGTTCCGGCAGCAGCGGTCGCCTACTTTTTAAGGTAGGTAAAACTACATATTGGAGCTAACCGCATATCGGCTTTGCCCTTCGACTATATTATATACTTTGCAAAGCAATTTGTCAAGCTTTTTTATATTTTCCAAAAAGCACCCGCACCTCATACGTGCAGACGGCCCTTACACGGCTTAAGCGCAGCCTGCGTTGCCAAATTGGGTTTCCAAAGGGTGCCAACCCTTTGGCTCTAAAAAGCTATTGTCTTTAATAAGCCTTAATTAGAGAGCCATGAAGGGACCGAGTCCCTTCATTAAAAACCAAGGCCGAGCGTGAGCTCGGCCAAATAATAAACTCACTGCAGAAAAGCAGGCAGGAACTCGGCAGGGATGATCTTTTTAACCTTTGCTTTAAGAGTGGCGAGGCTGAAGGAGCCGTCAAGCTCCGGGTCGAAGCTTGTAATTTTGCCGCCGTTTTGGTGGCAGCCGTGGTTTGCGGCGAGCTCCTCTGTATAATTTTCCAGCCTATAGATTTTAAAATCCCTGAAGCCGGTGTCCATCTGCGGGTTTACGCTTGCCTTTTTGACGTAGTGGCACACGGTGGGGGTAAGGCGAACATTGTCTACGTAGGGGGTGTTGTTCCCCTCTTTGACGATGTCAAGCGAAAGCATAAGCCCAAGCGCGTTCTTGCCGCCGTACATGCCGCTTACGAGGTTGCCGAGCGAGTAGACGAGGAAGCAGCGGCTTCCGTCCTCGCGGGTGACCCATTTTGCCTCCTGTATGACGTGCGGGTGCATGCCGATGATGACGTCGGCGCCCTCGTCGACAAGCAGCTGCGCAATGCTGCGCTGGCTGCCGTTGGGGGTGAAGCTGTCCTCGTCGCCCCAGTGCATGGAGACGAACACAAGGTCTGCCCTCTCCTTGGCAATGGCCATCTGCCGCTTTATTAGCGCCTCGTCCATATAGGGAATGAAGGTCTGCGCAGAGGAGGAAAGGGTAATCCCGTTGGTCGCGTAGGTGTAGGCGAGGAAGGCGATGCGTATGCCGTTCCGCTCGACAACGACGATGTTCTCGGTGTCGGCGCTGTTCTCGTAATAGCCTATGGTCGTGCCTCCGCGCTCTGTAAAGAAGCGGTCGCAGTTTATAAGGTAGCGGTCGTCGCCGCTGTCAAGCATGTGGTTGTGGGCGAGATTGAACACATCAAAGCCCAGGGAGAGAAGCGTTTCACCTGCCGCCTCCGGCGAGTTGAACATGGGGTAGCCGTTTATAGGGTTGGAGTTGCCGCCGATAAGCGTCTCGACGTTTATGTAGGACAGGTCGGCGGAAGCGATAAGCTGCTTTATGTCGTCGTACATCGGGGCGAAGTTGTAGTCCGCCGTTTGGAGGTTTGAATAGTCGGGGTCGACGCCCTTCTCCGCCGCCGCAATCTGCAGGGCGTTGTAGTACACCGAGGGGTGTATTATGTTGTCCGGACAGGCAAGGAAGCTTACAACCTTCTTTTCCTGCGGGTCGCCGTCAGTGGAATTTGCGGTGCTTTCGGGCTGAGACGCCGGCTCCTCTTCGGACGGAGCGCTCTCCGTCACGGAAGGAGACGCGCTTTCCTCTGCGGGGGACGAAGTCCCGTCGCCAAGCGAAGGCTCTGCCGTGCTTGCAGCCGGCTGCGAGTCCGCGCCCGAGGTGTCCGCTGCGGAATCCGCCGCGCTGCTTTCCGCAGTCGACGGCTCAATGCCGACGCAGGAAGAAACGAGAACTGCGGCGATAAGAAGCACCGCCGCAAGCGATAAAAACAAAGCTTTTTTCATAAATTAACATCCCCGTAAACTTACACGGCTGCGGAGCGGAAGCTTTCCGGCGCCTCTGTCTTTTCGATATCCGCGCCGAGTGCCTTAAGCTTTTCCACCATGTTTTCGTATCCGCGCTCTATGTGATAAATGTCCGTTATCTCGGTGGTCCCCTCCGCGGCAAGGCCGGCAATGACCATGGCAGCGCCTGCGCGCAGGTCAACGGCCTTAACGGAAGCGCCTGTAAGCCTTCCAACGCCCTTTACGTAGGCCATCTTCGGCTCTACATCTATCTGCGCACCCATGCGCACAAGCTCCTTCACGTAGCGGAAGCGGTTGTCCCAAACGCCTTCCCTAAGCTGGCTGTCGCCCTCGGCAAGGCACATCATCACGCACATCTGCGGGTTCATGTCTGTGGGGAAGCCGGGATACGGCTGGGTCTTTACGCGGACGCCCTTGAAGGAAGCGCCGGCAGCGGAAACGACAACGGAGGTGTCGTTCTCCTCAACCTCCGCGCCCATCTCGCGCAGCTTTGCGGTGACGGAATCAAGGTGCTTGGGGATGACGTTGCTTATCGTCACACTGCCGCGTGTGGCAGCCGCCGCTATCATATAGGTACCGGCCTCTATCATGTCGGGAAGCACGGTGTAGGAAGCACCGCTTAAGGAGGCGACGCCTTTAATACGTATAACATCTGTGCCTGCGCCGGTTATGTCCGCACCGCAGGCGTTAAGGAAGTTGGCAAGGTCAACGACGTGCGGCTCCTTGGCAGCGCCGTCTATCGTGGTAACGCCCTCCGCAAGCGCGGCGGCAAGTATTATGTTGATGGTAGCACCCACGGAAACAACGTCCATAAACACGCTGTCGCCCATAAGGCCGCCGGGCGCCTCTGCCCTGATATAGCCCCCGTCAAGCGAGACGGAAGCCCCCAATGCCTCAAAGCCCTTGATGTGCTGGTCAATGGGTCTCTGCCCGAAGTCACAGCCGCCGGGAAGCGGCACAACCGCCCTGCCGAACCTGCCAAGCTCCGCCCCCGCTATGTAGTACGAAGCGCGCATGTGGCGCGCCTCCTCGTAAGGGGCAGAGCCGCAGCGTATGTTCCTTGTGTCGACTGCGGCAGTCGTGCGGTCAAGCATGCGCACCTCCGCGCCCATGCTTTGAAGCATCGATAATGCAGATGAAACGTCGTCTATCGGCGGCAGATTTTCTATAACGCACTCTCCTTTTACAAGGATAGTCGCAAAAAGTATGGGAAGGCTGGAATTCTTCATCCCGCCGACCTCTATCGTCCCGTAAAGCGGCCTGCCGCCGTTTATAACAATTTTATCCATATATAAAACCCTCTCGGATGCCGTTGCTTTTATTCTTTTTCGTATACGCACACGCATACGTATATATGATACCATTATTTTACGGATTGTCAAGTGGCACTTTGACCAAAGTTTTCCCAACCTCATTATATGCCGTCTTTTTTACTCTTGACAAGAAGGAAAAAATGGGGCATAATATAGGTGTGGATTTTTGGACTTTGCCCGGAAGCAGGGGCTTAGTGAAGAGGTAATAGTGAAGAGTGAAGCTTTTTCTTCCGCACTTATTCACTATTACCTGTTACCTATTACTTAAGCTTTTGCGTCCCCCGGGTTATATAAATACATAATGAACAAAGGAGAACAGAAGGCGTAAGCATTTATAATGCGTACGTTTGGTATTTTATGGCAAAATCAACCAAAGCAAAAGAAAAGAAGTCGGCGGCTAAGAAGAAGGCGCCGGCTGCCAAGGCACGTGCGGAAAAGCTTAAGATAATTCCGCTTGGGGGCGTGGACGGCATAGGAAGGAACATAACCGCCATAGAGTGCGGCGACGACATTGTTGTCATCGACTGCGGCGTTTCCTTCCCGGAGGACGACATGCTGGGCATAGATCTGGTCATACCGGACTTTGCTTATTTAGAGCAGAATGCCGAAAAGTTTAAGGCGCTGTTCATAACGCACGGGCACGAGGATCACGTCGGCGCGGTTCCATATCTGCTTAAGCAGTTCGATGTCCCCGTTTACGCGACGAGGCTGACGCTTGGCATACTGGAAAACAAGCTGCAGGAGCACAGGCTTCCGCACACCGCCCGCCTTATAGAGCTTAAGGCAGGAGAAAGCGTGACGGTCGGCTGTTTTACGGCGGAGTTTGTGCGCGTCAACCACTCTATTGCGGATTCCGTCGCGATAGCGCTGCAGACCCCGCAGGGGACGGTGGTGCATTCCGGCGACTTTAAGATAGACCTCACCCCGATAGACGACGCGCCCATTGACCTGCACCGCTTTGCAGAGCTGGGCGAGGAGGGCGTGCGCCTTTTCATGTGCGACAGCACCAATGTAGAGCGCGCAGGCTTTACCCCGTCGGAGCGCATTGTCGGCGCTTCTTTCGACCGCATATTCTGCAATTGCGACGAGCGCATAGTCATAGCGACCTTTTCCTCGAACATACACAGGATACAGCAGATTATAAACGCCTCGGTAAAGTACGGGCGCAAGGTTGCCGTGACCGGGCGCAGCATGATAAACGTCATGCGCGCTGCGGAGCGGCTTGGCTACATGAACATCCCGGAGGGCACTCTTATAGAGCTTTCCGACATGAAGCGGTATAAAAAAGAGCAGCTGACCCTTATAACCACGGGCAGCCAGGGAGAGCCGATGAGCGCACTGTACCGCATGGCGCTTGGCGAGCACAGCCAGGTTCAGCTTGGAAAGGGCGACCTTGTCATCCTCTCCGCGTCGCCCATTCCCGGCAACGAAAAGCTTATTTCCCACATCGTAAACGAGCTTTTGAAGCGCGGGGTGGACATGATAAGCGACGACGAGCCGGACGTTCACGTCTCCGGCCACGCCTGCTCCGAAGAGCTGAAGATACTGCACAACCTTTTAAAGCCGGAATATTTTATGCCCGTACACGGGGAATACAAGCACCTTAGAAGGCACGCGGAGCTTGCCGCGATGCTTGGCATGGACGAGGCAAACATCTTCATACCGGAGCAGGGACGCGCGCTTGAAATAGAGGCGAAGAAGGCGAAGTTCGGCGAGACGGTGCAAAGCGGGCAGGTGTACGTGGACGGCAACGGCACCGGCGACGTGGGCAACGCAGTGCTTAAGGAGCGCCGCCTGCTTGCGGAGGACGGTATGCTTATCATCGTCTTCGCGGCCGACCTCGGCTACCGCGCGCTGCTTTCGGAAGTGGAAATCATCTCCAAGGGCTTTATATTCCTGCGCGAGCAGGACAGCCTTATGGAGGACGTGCGCGCACAGGTGAAAAAGACGGTGAACGAGTGCTTCGGCCACGGCAACAAAGACGCCGCATCAATTAAGGCGAAGGTGAAGGAGGCCGTCTCTTCAAAGCTGTTCGGCAAGACGAAGAAGAGGCCGATGGTCATCCCCGTCATTGTGGACGTAAGCGTATGAAAACGGTTCTGATAACAGGTGCCTCCCGCGGGATAGGCGCGGGCTGCGCCGCGCTGTTTGCCGAACGCGGTTGGAGAGTGCTTGCAAACTACAATTCAAGCGCAGAGGCGGCAGAGGCGCTTCGGCAGAAGACGGGCTGCGCGCTTTACCGCGCCGACGTTGCCGACAGTGCGCAGGTCCTTGCCATGCGAAACGCCATAGAGGCCGACGGCCTATTCCCCGACGTGCTTATAAACAACGCGGGAAGGGCTCTTTTCGGGCTGTTTCAGGACATAAAGCCTGAGGACGCGCGTGCTATGTACGACGTGAACCTGTTCGGCACCCTTAACTGCTGCCGCGCCTTCCTGCCCGGGATGATAAGCCGCAAGGGCGGCTGCATAATCAACATCTCCTCCGTTTGGGGCGAGGTCGGCGCCTCCTGCGAGGCGGACTATTCCGCCGCAAAGGCCGCCGTCATAGGCCTTACCAAGGCGCTTGCCAAGGAGGCGGGCTTCTGCGGCGTGCGCGTCAACTGCATCGCCCCCGGGATTATTGACACGGATATGAACGCAAGCCTCTCTGCGGAGGACATCTCCGCTATAGTGGACGAAATACCGATGGAGCGGCTCGGCACGCCTCGCGACGTGGCGGAGGCGGCGTGGTTTTTGGCGTCGGACGCGGCTTCGTACATCACAGGAGCGACAGTGGATGTTAACGGCGGATGGACATAAAAATTCCCCATAAAGCCTTACGGCTTTACGGGGGCCCCTGTTAAGACTAAAAGGTTGGCTCTTGAGAAAGCGCGGCTTTCTCAAGAGCCTTCGGTTTATTATAGATTCCCGTTCACTCGCGTCTCGCGCCTGCCCCCACCCCGCGAGGGTGGGGGTAGGCACTCGCGGGAATCCAAGGAGAATTTTCCGCGGTACATGCCCGCGGAAAATTCAAGTTTGATTGTATGCTCGCTTCGCTCGCGGTTTTGTGACGAGGCATTTTTGTAAAAACACTTGACAAATTCTCTTGTTAGGTATATAATACAAACAGTAAAGGGCGCCGCCGATAAGCGGTTGGCCCCAAATTTAGACGCTACCTACTCAAAAGAGCAGGCGACCGCCGCTGTTGAGTCCAGTGGCGGTCATTTTTTGCGCATTTTTACGATTGTAACGACCAATTGTATAAGGTCGCATATCATGCTTATAAGCACGAAAATCGATTCAAATGAATCAAAAAACATCGGCATCCCTCCTTCCCCTCGCTTAGAAAGCGAGAAAGGAGGAGCCAACCGCCTACCGTTATGGCTATAACGCCCTTCGAAAATATTATACGCTTTTAGCGAATTTTGTCAATAGAAATGTCGCCGCGCAAGAAAAACTGCGCGGCGATTTTTGTGTTATCCGGCGTCACATGCGAGCAGTCAGCCTGTACACCGTTATCAGTCTGTTATGTGAAGCTCGCGCTTTAGTGCGGCTTGCAAAGCCTGTGAGAAGTTTATATTTGCTTTTTCGGCCTCATAGCAAAGCCAGCCGGGCAGGGTGCAATTTTTCTTGACAGTTCTCATTTCATTTTTGCGGCGATATTCCGCAAAGTCGACATCCACGAGAGAGACGACAGCGCCCTCTGCCGCCTGCACGTCCCGAAGTGCCCGCGGATTTGGCAGAGCGTTTCCGTCGTCCTCAATATCAATGCCCATAAGTCCTATGGCGTCGCGTGCCATTTCTATAGCCTCCGTCATATCGTCGCCCTCCGTGTTTATGTCAAAGTCGGGGATATAGACGGTAAAGCCCTTTTTCTCAGGCGTTAAAACGATAGGATATGAATTTTTCATGTTCCTCCCCTCCTACGTTTATTGTTATACGCCTTTAATGCGTATTTGTCAACAAAAATTTTTGCCGCACCTGCGTTTATACGTGCAGCCGACCTAAACACAGTGAAAGCGCTGCCTGCGTTGCCGGCTCGGGATTCCAAAGGGTGCCAACCCTTTGGCTCTAAAAAGCTGTGTTTTTCTGTAAACTTAACCCAAAACAGCCATGAAGGGACCGAGTCCCTTCATAATAAAAACCAAGGACGGGCGAAAAGCCCGTCCACAAAAACAAAACCAAAAAAATCAAACAATATATGGCCTTCCCCTAAACGGTGAGCCGTAGGGGGGAAGGACGGGGCAGCAGAGGGCGGCGCACTCGGCGGCGGCGACGGCGGCCTCGTAGACAGGCGCGATGCCGGGTCGGTTTTTGTAGTCGGCGGGTTTGGTTATGACGGGGAGCGAATGCGCGCCGCTGCGACTGCGCAGGAAGGCAAGCCCGCGCTTGTTTGCGGCAAGCAGGTTTGTAAAGCAGGGCGGCGCTTTTACGGCGTCGGCGCTTATTTTAAGCCAAACGGCAAGCGCGGCGCGGCGCACGCGCGCGGCGGTGTACTGCTTGCAGGTGACGCGCCCGACGAGCTCGTCAAGCGTGGCAGAGGCGCAGGCAGCGGCTTTTATCCTTGCGGCGAGGGAGGCGTCCACGCCGTAGAAGACGCCGTCTGTCGAGGTGCGCAGCGCGTAGAGGACTGCGCGCTCGGCGTATCGGAGGCTGCGGCGCTCCGCAAAGTGCGCGGGGAACGGCAGCGCGGGACGCATGTTTTTGCGGCTTCGTATGTCGGAGGAGGAGCGATAGCGGCCGTCGCGCTTTACGAAGATGGGCTGCAGGGGGAGGTGTTCGCTTTCTATGGCGGCCAGGTACTCGCAAGCGAGGATGTTGTTGGGCTTTTGCATTGCGGCGGCGGAAGCGGCGCCGCATTGCTCGGCGGCGGCTGCCTGCAGCGCGCGGGGGTAGGAAAGCGTCTTATCGGCGGCGATAAGGGCGGGGGCACGGGTCTTAAGCGTGCCGTCCGCAAGTGAATGCGCTATGGGGAGCAAGGATTCGGCAGGGTCTTCACAGCCGAAGGCGAGCGCGTCGGCACCCACTGCGGCGGCAAGGCGCACGCCTGCTGCGGCGAAGTCGGACGCGGAGGCGAGGCAGTAGGGGAAGGGCAGCTCCAAGACGAGATCCATCCCGCCGTCCACGGCTGCGGCTGCACGGCTGTACTTGCCGGCGACTGCGACGTCGCCCCTCTGGACGAAGTCGCCGCTCATAATGCCGACGACAAGGCCGGCGCTTTCCTTTACGACCTTTATCTGGTGCATGTGCCCGTAGTGGAAGGGGTTGTACTCGCAAATAATTGCGGCAGTGCGAAAGGTTTTTTCCATAACTTTCAGCCTTTTCTATTGCATTATTTGAAATTTGGAAGTATAATGTTCTTGTTTGAATATCTTATTAAGGAGAATGTTTATGTTTATACTTGTTGTAAACGCAGGCAGCTCGTCTCTTAAATATCAGCTTTTCGATATGGACAACGAGCAGGTTTTGGCAAAGGGAATTTGCGAGAGGATAGGCATTGACGGCAGGATCACGCACACGCGGCTTGCCGACGGCGTGCAGTACAGGGCAGAGCTTGCAATGCCCACGCACAACGAGGCGACACGTGCCATGATAGACGCCATTTTGGACAAGAAGCACGGCGTGCTTACCGACATGGGGCAGATATCCGCGATAGGTCACCGCGTGGTTCAGGGCGGTCCCTGGCTTACAAAGCCTACGCTTGTCACCGACGAGGCGATAGAGGCCTTAGAGCGCTGCGTTGACCTTGCGCCGCTGCACACCATCCCGCACCTTCAGGGCATCAAGGGCTGCAAAAGCGTTATGCCCGACACGCCCATGGTGCTGGTGATAGACACGTCGTTCCACTCTACCATACCGGAGTACGCCTCTACCTTCCCCATCGACATAAACGTCGCAAGGAAGCACAACATAAAGCGCTACGGCGCGCACGGCACCTCCCACAGATACGTGACGCAGGAATGCCTTAAATATTTAAACAAGCCGGCAGAGGAGACAAAGATAATCACCTGCCACCTCGGCAACGGCTCCTCCATAAGCGCCGTAAAGGGCGGTAAGGTAGTCGACACAAGCATGGGCTTTACCCCGCTTGACGGCATAATCATGGGCTCGCGCTGCGGCGGCATCGACCCCGCGGTTGTCCCCTACGTGATGCAGAAGGAGGGCATATCGGTTGACGAGATAGGCAACTGGATGAACAAGAACTGCGGCATCCTCGGCGTTTCCGGCGTTTCAAGCGACCTACGCGACATACACAAGGCGATAGACGAGGGCAACAAGGACGCAGCCCTTGCATACGGCATACTCGTTTACCAGATAAAGAAGTTCATCGGCGCGTACACCGCCGCAATGAACGGCGTTGACGCCGTGGTCTTCACCGCCGGCATAGGCGAGAACGACGAGCATGTGCGCTTTGACTCGCTCGAAGGGCTTGACTACCTCGGCATAAAGGTGGACGCGGAGAAGAACCGCATGGCAAAAAAGCTCCCCGCTCCTGCCGACATATCGGCGGACGGAAGCAGGGTGCGCGTATTTGTGATACCCACCGACGAGGAGCTTGTCATAGCTCGCGACACTTTGGCTTTGGTAAAGTAAAGGGCTTAAGCTTTTGTAATAAGGGCGTTTACCTCCGCCGCAGACGGCATGGAGGCAAACGCCCCTTTTTTTGTCGTCACAAGTCCTGCGGCGGCGGATGCGAAGCGAAGCATGCCGTAAAGTGCAGCCTCCCCGTGGCCGCAGACGCCGTTTTTTAAGACGTAGGACAGTACGCAGGCGCAGAAGGTGTCGCCTGCGCCTGTGGTGTCCACCGTCTTCCCGCAGTCGAAGGCGGGGCAGAAGGCGCTTTCCCCGCCGCAGAAGGCGTACGCGCCGTCTTTCCCGCAGGTGACGGTGAGAAGCTTTATCCCCGGATACCGCGAAAGCAGAGAGGAGGCCCCTGCGGAAACCTCCCCTTCCCCGGTGACAAAGCGAAGCTCGTCATCCGATATTTTAAGTATGTCGCAAAAGTCAAGCGCGAAGAGTGCACCCTCCTTGGCTGCCTCCGCACTTTCCCAAAGCGGCAGGCGTATGTTCGGGTCAAGCGACACAAGCGTGCCAGAAGCCTTTGCGGCGGAAAGCGCCCTCTCCGTCGCCGCGCGGCAGGAGGGGTGCGTAAGCGACAGGGTGCCGAAGTGGAAGACGCGCGCGTCCTCCACAAGCCCTAAGTCGACGTCCTCGGGCGCAAGCATGGCGTCCGCGCCGTTTTCGCGGTAGAAGGAAAAGCTGCGTTCGCCCACGGAGTCCGTGCCGACAAAGGCAAGGGTCGTGTTTACGGATGGGTCGCTTACCGCACCGCGCGTGCAGATACCCGCGCCCTCAAGCGCGCTTACAAGGAGGGTGCCGAACATGTCCCTCCCCACCTTGCCGATAAACGCGGCGCTGTGCCCCAGCCTTTTCAGCATGGACAAAACGTTGCACGGCGCGCCGCCGGGGTTGGCGGCGAAAAGCGGAAAACCGCCTTCCGTCCGTCCCTCCTCGGTAAAGTCTATAAGCGCCTCTCCAAGCGCCGTAACGTCGTATTTCATAAGGGTCACGCCTTATTCGGCGTCCTCCGCGTCAGAGTCGTCGTCGGTGTCGTCCTCGTAGTCGTCATCGTCATCGTCGTCACCGCTTTGACGCCACTTTACCACAAACACTATGCCGCCTGCGACAACCGCCACGACAATAACCGCCACAAGCACTATAATGTCCCAGGGAACCGCAGCGGACGCCTTGGTGCTTCCGCCGGTTTCTTCGCCGGTCGTTATGCTTACAGCGCCGTTTTGGAAGGGAGCCGCTGCGGTTACGGTCACCTTGCCTATCGCGCCGTTTGCGCCGTTTTCCGTAACGTCCTTGCCGCCTGCGGAAAGCTTAAGCTGCAGCTTGTCGGAGCTTATGCTTTTAACCTCAAAGCCGTCCTTGACGTCGACGTCAAGCTTAAGGTCAAAGCCGTCCTTCCAGACTATCGACATGCTGCTTATGCCGTCGTCGCCGACGCTTGCGTCGCCCGGTACGGAAAGGCCGCACTGCGCGCCGTCCCAGCTGAGGTCTATCCTGCGGCTGTCGCCGGTGTACTTCACAAGCATACCTTTCATTTCGGGCATCTCAAGCGACACGGACCTGTCACGGTCGACAACCGCAAGCAGCCCGTCTGCACCGTTCATAGGTGCAAAGCTCTTCGCCACGGTGTCGTAACGCAGCCACTCCACCGTGTCGCCGGGCTCGAAGGAGTCGCCCATATAAACCTTTATTTTGGTGCCTGCCGGGAAGGCTGCGGAAGAAAGCCTTTCAACGGTGACGCTGCCTGAAAAGTCGTACGTTCCCGCGCTTAAAGACAGCTTTACAAGGCGGTTCATCTCGTCGCTGTCCTCGCCGTCGTTGAGCATCACGCCAAGGTTGACCCCGTCATCCGTAACTGCGGCGGTTGAGAACGCCGCGCCGGCCGGAAGGGTCCACCAATATTTGCCGGACACGCCTATGAAAACGCTCTTGCCTTCCTTGACAACAGTGTTGATGTATTCAAGCGCGTCCTTTGTCATAATGCTTTGAGAGGAAAGATCCACCCTAAGCTCGTCACCGGAAACAAGCTTTTCAAGATCCTCACGCGTAAGCCCGCCGCCGGTGGGACGCTCGGGCTCCTCGCTGCTTTCGGGGGCGGATGACGTCACCGAAGAGCTTTCGTCAGGCGTTTCGGAGGAAACGAAGCGAACCGTAACCGTTGCGTCCTCGTATACCTCTTTCACGGTGTAGGTGTTGCCCGTAAGCTTCTCCGTCTTGCCGCGATATGTCACGCTGTCCGCCCTGAAGCCCTCGTCAGGGGTAAGCTCCAGCACAAGCTGCGAGCCCTGCTCCACGCTGACGCGGCCGGAGGGGCTGACGGTGCCGCCGCCTTCTGCATTAACGGTTATGGTGTACTTGTTGACCTCGGTGCTCCCGGTCTCGCGGAAATTCACGCTGATATAATAACCGTCTTGTATGTCTTTTATCTCATAGATGCCGCCGCGAATGCTTTGCGTAATGTCGGCGCTGTAGTTTGTAACCGTGTCTATCGCCTGGTTGGCGTTAGTCATTATGCGCAGCGAAAGGTCGCTGCCCCTTATAACCATAAAGCCCGCGTTGTTGGGTATCTCTTTGCCGTTTGCCGTAACGGTACCGCCAAGCCCCCAGGCCACGATTACGCGTATCGCCTCTGCAAACTCCACCTCTATCTCCGTGTCGCCCTCAACGGTGATGTCAAGAGGGATGCTCTCGCCCGCTTTGACAAACGGCACGTCTACAGCCTCGCCGTTTACGGCAACGGACTTTACGCCCATGCCGTCCGTAGGATCAAGGGTCAGGGTAAGCGTGTCGCCTACGGCGTACTTCACGTCGCTGTCATAGGTCACCTGCCCGCTGCCCGTCTTTTTTACGCTGACGGCGCAGTGCTCACCCGACGTGTCCTCCGTAGTCTCGTCGGAGGTCTCGCCGGAGGTTTCCTCCGCATTTGACGACTCGTCCTCGGTTGTCTCGTCGGAGGTCTCCGCCGCGATTGACGATTCGTCCGAGGTTTCGTCTAAGGAAGGCTCCGCCTCCGAAGGCTCTTCGGCCGATACGTCGCCCGGTACATCTTCCGAGCTCTCTGCGGAAGGCGTATCATCCGGCTCCGAAGGCTCTTCCGACGGCTCCGTCCCTTCGCTTGTGCTGCCCGGCTGAGGCGGCAGGTTAAAAGAAGGACCCGACCCGGTCGATTCATCGGCCGCTGTGTTGACGTCGCCGCTTTCCTCCGCAAAAGAGCGCAGGGTAAAGCCGCCCAGGCATAATGTAAAGATCAAAAGCAATGATAAGAATTTCTTCATAAAACGCCTCCATATCCAAAAATATGCTTAGCGCTTAAACCAAAGCGCTTGACAGCTTCGCAAAAAGGTGCTATACTGTCAATTACATATTATACATTAGTTTGCTGCAAAATACAATACTAAAAACCACTAAATTTTTGGTTTCCGGAGGGCATATGGCAGAGAAGAAAAAGGTAGAGGCTATCACCGGCAGGGACGAGGACTTTGCCAAGTGGTATACCGACATAGTCAAGAAGGCAGAGCTTATAGAGTACACAAGCGTAAAGGGCTGCATGGTCATACGCCCGTACGGCTACGCGATATGGGAGAACATACAGCGCATCTTGGACGGGATGTTCAAGGCCACCGGGCACGAGAACGTGTGCATGCCTATGTTCATACCCGAAAGCCTTCTGCAAAAAGAGAAGGACCATGTAGAGGGCTTTGCGCCCGAGGTTGCCTGGGTAACCATGGGCGGCAATGAGGTGCTTGAGGACAGGCTTTGCGTCCGCCCGACGTCCGAGACGCTTTTTTGCGAGCATTATGCCAACATAATACACTCCTACCGCGACCTGCCTAAGCTTTACAACCAGTGGGTCAGCGTCGTCAGGTGGGAGAAGACGACGCGTCCCTTCCTCAGGAGCCGCGAGTTCCTCTGGCAGGAAGGGCACACCGTCCACGCGACGGCCGAGGAGGCCATTGCGGAGACCGAGAAGATGCTTGACATATATGCGGATTTCTGCGAAAAGTCGCTTTGCATACCGGTTGTAAAGGGCAAAAAGACCGAAAGCGACAAGTTCGCAGGTGCCGTTTCCACCTATTGCATAGAGGCGCTTATGCACGACGGCAAGGCGCTTCAGGCCGGGACAAGCCACTTCTTCGGTGACGGGTTTGCAAAGGCCTTTGACATAACCTACACTGACAAGGAGAACCGCAAGGTTTACCCCTTCCAGACAAGCTGGGGCGTTACCACCCGCCTTATCGGCGCGATAATCATGACGCACGGCGACGACAACGGGCTTGTTCTGCCGCCCGCCGTGGCACCCGTGCAGGTCGTTATCATCCCCGTGGCACAGCACAAGGAGGGCGTTTTGGAGCGCTGCCGCGAGCTTGCCGACACGCTTAAGGCAAGGTTCCGCGTAAAGCTGGACGAAAGCGAGAACTCGGCAGGCTGGAAGTTTGCGGAGTACGAGATGAAGGGCGTTCCCCTGCGCATAGAGCTTGGACCGAGGGACATCGAAAACGGGCAGTGCGTCGCCTGCCTGCGCTGCAACGGCGAGAAGAGCGTTCTGCCTCTTGAGGGGATAGAAGACGCCGTTGCGGAGAAGCTTGCGGAGGCGGAAAGGCTTATGCTTGCCGCCGCTACCGAGAACAGGGACCGCAGGACCTACGCCTGCCGCAGTCTTGACGAGATAACACATTGCCTTGCGGAGCACGGCGACGGGTTTATAAAGGCGATGTGGTGCGGTGACGAGGCGTGCGAGGACGCCGTTAAGGAAAAGACGGGCGTCTGCTCGCGCTGCATCCCCTTCGAGCAGGAGCAAATCGACACCAAGTGCGTCTGCTGCGGCAAAGAGGCCAAGGCCATGGTCTACTGGGGCAAGGCGTATTAAACAAAGTCCATACTACGGCAAAAGCAACGGCACCCGCACGGGTGCCGTTTTTTGCGCTATCTCCGAACGTTTGACCCTTCCCCTCTCGGCGTAGTGACTGCCTAAGCTGCGGTGCGTAGGAGCGACGCTTTTTCAAAACAGGGCTTGACTTTTCCACTGTTTCCGGCTATAATACGATTGGATGCGATTTTAGCCGGAGGCGATTTAATGGCTTACATCAAAAGAACTCTTGAAAAGAAAATTGCCGAGATAAGCAGGGAGTACGCCTGCATTCTGGTGACCGGCCCGCGGCAGGTCGGGAAATCGACAATGCTGCAGCACCTTATGGAGGGCAGCGGACGCGGCAGGGTGACGCTTGACAACGTCGACGAGCGCAGACTGGCGAAGACCGACCCTGCGCTTTTCCTTGAGGTTCACCCCGCGCCGGTGCTTATTGACGAGGTGCAGTACGCGCCGGAGCTTTTCTCTTACATCAAAATCAAGGTCGACGAAGGTGCTTCTCCCGGTTCGTACTGGCTTACGGGGTCGCAGGCGTTTAGGCTTATGGATCTTGCAAGGGAATCTTTGGCGGGACGCACGGCCATAGTCCACATGTCGACCTTGTCGCAAAGCGAGCTTTACGGCGACGGCGAGACAAGCCCGTTTACGGTCGGGCTTGACGCCGTCAATTCCCGCAGGGCGCACCTTGCGCCGTGCACTGCCGCCGAGATGTATGAGCGCATCTGGCGCGGCGCAATGCCCGCGCACCGCAGCGGAAAGTACACGGATAGGGATGTGTTTTACAGCTCCTACGTTCAAACTTACATCGACCGCGACGTCTCGGACATGATCCCGGGCGTTGACAAGCTGCTTTATGCGGATTTCATCCGCGCGGCCGCCTGCCGCGTCGGGCAGATGCTTAACGTCCACGACATCGCTAAAGACGTCGGCGTCTCCGACGACACCGCCAAGCGCTGGCTTGCGGTTATGGAGAAGTCCGGGGTGATTTTCTACCTGCGTCCTTACTCAAACAATCTTCTCAAACGCACCGTAAAAACGCCTAAAATGTATTTCTTTGACACCGGGCTTGCCGCATATTTGACCGGATATTCAAGCCCCGTGATTTTAATGAACGGCGCGATAAACGGCGCGATTCTTGAAAACTACGCAGTGGCGGAGATCGTCAAGACGTATCACAACGACGTGAAGGAATGCAATTTCCATTACTACCGGGATAAAGAGTCAAACGAGATCGACCTTGTAATCGAAAGCGACGGCGAGACGCATCCGCTTGAAATCAAGAAGGCGTCAAATCCCGGTTCAGAGCTTGCAGGCGCGTTTAAGATACTTGACAAAGGCACGCTGCCGCGCGGTGCCGGCGCGATACTGTGCCTTAGGGAGGAGCTTTCTGCAATCGACCGCAAGACCCTTATCGTCCCGATTTGGATGATTTAAGGTAAAGCCGGCATCGTTTGATTCAATGCAAGCTTGCGGGGCTATAATAAAGCACGCGGAGGAGTGAAGATGTAGGTTCACTCCTCCGATTTTTGCTTCTCTATATACGCCGCAAAGCCGCGTATATACGACAACGCCCCGTCGTAAACGGTCTCAAAGCTTGGCTTGCCGACGCCTCCTTCAAAGCGGAACTTTTCGTAGGCGTGGCGCAGCTCCTCGGTTCTATGCAAAAAGTCCGAAAAATCGCCAAGCGTTCTCTTGCTGTTTGCCAGCGCGCTCTCCACCGCCGCACGGTCGCAGGGGATTGTTTTCGACAAATAGTACAAGTCTACAACGTCTTTGATCCTTCGAAAAACCTTTTCCGTAGAAACCGTCGCAAGCTTGTCGGCAATCATCTGTGCGGGAACGGCACCGCGGAAGCGAAAACCTTCTACTTCGTATATTCTTGTGGGTACGGCGGGACGGTTTACGTCAACATCCATAGTAAACAAAATCTCCCCGGTCGCCCTGTCAACAAGCTCAAATCCGGCAGAGCGGCCTTCGCCGTACATTCTGTAAAGCCGTACATCCAGGTCGATCCCGCTCTTTTGAAGTGCCTTCTCGAACGACTGCTCCATCTGCTTACCCGTCGGCGTAGAAAGGGTGTTCCAGTTTGCGTCGATGTCAACAGTGTGACGCGTTTCCTCTGTGCAGCCCGCTTCAAGCAGGCAAGCCTTAAGCACCATAGAGCCCTTGAAGCTTATGGGAATACCGCCGTCGTAAACGGCCTTCATAACGCTGTACATCAGCCTTTCCTCTGCTGTTATGCTCATAAGCCCACCTCTCAGCTGCCGTAGTAATCGGCCGCTTCCCTTGCCAATATATCAAACCTGTCCTGGTACTGCGGCGCAACGGATATGCCGTCAAAGCTTTCTCCGTGCTTAAAGTAGTACTTACCGACAGCCTCCGTTATCCCCTGCATGTCCAGTATCGCCTCGTTGGCAAAAGAGTCCGCCAGCGTGCGGTTGAAGTCGGTATACAAAACGCCGTCTCTCTCCTTTACGCTGTGTGGGCTTACGCTGTCGCCGAGCAGTGCGGCGCCGTTGAACCGATTGACCTTGTCGCTGCCGTATGCCCAAACGATATACTCGTCGCTTCGTCCGCTGAACAGCCCTTCGCACATAAGCGCTTCATCCAGCGCAAAAACCACGTCTCCACCTAAGCGGTCGCGGACTGCGCGAAGCCACCCAAAAGCGCCGACGTAGTCGCGCCTTCTCGGAAGGTCGCCCTTGTGCGGGTCGTACTTCGGCAACACCGCCGTTCTGCGATTTACCAAATCGCGGCGTATGCGTGCCTCCAAAAGGCTTAGCACATATTCCGGCGGCTTGCGCTGGCCGGACTCCCAGTTCTGAACTGTGCGGAACGGTATGTTGTAGCGTGCTGCAAACTCGCTTTGCGTGTCTCCAAGGCTTTTGCGCATTTCACGAAGCGTCATTTTTCTCACCTCGCTTATATTATACACTCAATGGGTGTATAAGTCAACATCTTTTGCAAAATGTTTTTAATGAAAGCTAAAAAGCGGATCTGTGCGAAAGGCACAAATCCGCTTTGTTTTTTGTCCGCTCTTCGCGGGGGAAGCCCGTTTTTGCCGCGGCTACTCTTCGGCGGGAAGCTTTTTAAGCTCCAGGCCGGAGGCGAGGGCGGTGACGGTAACGTCGCCGCTTGTGACGTAGACGCAGTCTTTGGTCGGCCACACGGCGTCGACGCCGCTGCCGTTAAGGGCCGCAAGCTTTTCGCTACTCACGCTGCCGTCTGTTATAAGTGGCGCGCACTTAAGCACTGTCTCGGCACAAGAGAGGCTCTTTGATATTGCCGCAAGGCTCTCCGCACCCGCGTGCGGAAGTGCGTCCGGGAAGCCGAGAAAACGGTGCTTTACCGCCCCTTCTTCCGTCACGTAAAAATACCTGCCTTCCCCGGAACCGACCGGGAAGCTGCGCAGGGTCACAAGCGCAGCCGGGCCCGTATAGTCAAGCCTGCACGCGACATTAAGCGCACCGGTCGCGCAGGAGAAGACGTTCAGGCTGAAGCCCTCTCCGCCCGCGCCGAGGTTGCGGGCGTAGCCGTCGCCGCTTGTCAGGGTGCCGCAGGTGTAGCCCTCTGCGATAAGAGAATCCGCAACCGCATCCACAAGGAACGCGTTTTTCATCCAGTAAAAGTCCACAATCGGAGCAAGCTGCTCTTCCTCAAGAAAAGAAAGGTACTCGTCCGACACGCAAAGCATCGCCTTGCCGCCGCCCAAAAGCTTTATACCGACGCTGTCGGGATCTGCGGCGTAGGCCGCTATGTCCGCAAACAGCTTTTTGAGTGTTTCGTTGCTCTCCGGGTCGAAGTCGGCAAGCGCCGCGTCGTCCCCGCAGAAGAAGATGTTGTCGTAAATGTCGAAGGCAGGACCGAGGAAGGCCGTGCGGCAGCCGTTTTTGTCAAGCAGCTCCAGCGCGGAATACAGCGCGGAGTTTACGCTTACCTCTTTGTTCGGCGCGCTGTTGAGCACACCGAGGCTGCCCGCAGCGTCGCTGCGCGCGTCGAACGCCGTCCCCGCCTTTGCAAGCGCCGCCGCATAGGCGGACTGCAGGCCGCGAAGCTCCGCCTTGGCAGAGCCGCCGGAGGCGCCGATGTTGTAGTTCAATACAAGCTCTGCCCCGTAGCCGCCTTCGTCGCTTGAAGGCTGCACCGCCTGCCAGCCCTCGTCGACGCCGACAAGCTCCTTTATGAAGGTGGCAAACGCAGCCACGGCCACCGCTATGAAGAAGACCGTTGCTGCAATGCGAAGCCCCAGATGCTTGCCGGAGACCTCAACGTCCTTCACTGTCGGGCGGTTCGCGCCGCCCGCGCTTCTACCGCCGCGTCTCAAATCAGATCACCGAGAGCAGCAGCAAGAGGAGGAATATGAGGACAAAGACGCCTATGACGATAAAGCCGGCAATTGCGCCCTTCTTGCACATTTTGTAGTTGCGTATGTATTTTCGCTTTTTGAAGATTGCCCCCGCGATAAGCCCCAGTATCGGCAGCAGGAAGGAAAGCACGGCGTAAATCCGGCTGCCCGTGTCGTGAACGGGCGAGCTTAGGAACTGCGCCTCGCTTGCAGTGTCGATGGCCTGCTTCTCCTTCACGGACTGCATGATCTTGTCGGGGTCGTCGGTGACGGTTATCGCCTTGACAGGCTCGCCCTTTTCGCGAAGTGCCTTGTATTTCTCGATCTCCGCCTTGTTGCCGTACACCCAATGGTCGTGACCGATGTTCACAAACTCCGGCTTGTCGACGGAATAGTCGTGCACAGACGGGTCGTAGGTGTAAAGCACCTTGTGCTTTTCGAGAATCGGGTCGGGAATAGGTATCGCCGAAATCAGCGAGTGCGTGTAGGGGTGCAGCGGGAAGTTGAAAAGCTCCTCCGCAGAGGCTATTTCCACGATGCGTCCCTTGTATATTACGCCGATGCGGTCGGATATGAAGCGAACGACGGAAAGGTCGTGCGCTATGAACAGGTAGGTCAGGTTCTTTTCCCTCTGGAACTTCTTCATCAGGTTAAGCACCTGCGCGCGTATGGATACGTCAAGCGCGGAGATAGGCTCGTCCGCAACGACAAGCTCCGGCTCCATAACCATGGCGCGGGCAATGCCTATGCGCTGACGCTGGCCGCCGGAAAACTCGTGCGGGTAGCGCGTCAAATGCTCCGGCAATAGGCCGACTTCCTCTATCATGTTTTCCACCTTGCGGACCCTGTCCGCCTCGTTTTCGTAAAGGTGGAAGTTGTAAAGCCCCTCGGAAATGATGTAGTCAACCGTAGCGCGCTCGTTAAGGGACGCGGCCGGGTCCTGGAACACCATCTGTATGTTTCGTATAACCTCGCGGTCGACAGCGTGCGGGATCTTGCCGGAAATGACCGTGTCGCGGTAGCGTATCTCGCCGCCGGAAAGTCGGTTTACGCGTATAACAGCGCGGCCTATTGTGGTTTTGCCGGAGCCCGACTCGCCAACAAGGGAGAAGGTCTCGCCCTTGTAGATGTCGAAGGTGGCGCCGGTTACGGCGTGCACGGCGTTGTCGCCCTTGCCGAAGGTGATGTCCACATCCTTAAGGCTAAGCAGTATTTCCCTGCCGTTCGCGTCGACGCGGCAATTGCCCAAGAGGTTCTTTTTCTCTTTAATCATTGCCGCCCTCCTTATATCTCTTCAATGTTGTAGGCCGCCAGGATCTTCTTGTGTATATCCTGTATTCCCTCCGGCCTTTCTATCTTCGGCGCCCGCTTATCAAGCAGCCAGGTCTTCGCCTTGTGCGTCTCCGTCACGTCGAACATCGGCGGCTCTTTCAGTGTGTCTATCCGCAGGCAGAACGGGTTGCGGGGTGCAAAAGCGTCGCCCACGATGCTGTTGTAAAGGGAAGGCGGCGTGCCGGTTATGGAGTAAAGCGTGTCACCGCTTTGCGCCAGCTGCGGCAGCGAGCTTAAAAGCGCCCAGGTGTAAGGATGACGCGGGTCGTAGAAGATCTCGTCCACCTTGCCAAGCTCCACAACCTGGCCGGCGTAAAGCACCGCAACGCGGTCGGCCACGTTGGCCACGACGCCAAGGTCGTGCGTTATGAACACTATCGTGTAGCCGAACTCCTTCTGCAAGTCCTTAATAAGGTTCAAAATCTGCGCCTGAATGGTAACGTCAAGCGCTGTTGTCGGCTCGTCGCATATGAGTATCTTCGGCTGGCAGGAAAGCGCTATCGCAATGACAATGCGCTGCCTCATACCGCCGGAGTACTGGAAGGGATAGTCGTCAAAGCGCTGCTCTGCATGGGGGATGCCCACCTTGTGCATAAGCTCTATCGCGCGGCGTCTTGCCTCCGCCTCCGAGCAGCCCTGGTGCTTCATGATAACGCTTGTTATCTGCTTACCGATGGTGATTATCGGGTTAAGCGAGGTCATGGGGTCCTGGAAAACCGTTGCAATGCGGCGTCCGCGTATCTGCGTCCAGTCGCCCTGGTACTTCACGTTTGCAAGGTTCAAAACGCAGGTGCCGTGAAGCTTTTCCGCCGTTTCGTCAAGGTAGCGCACGCGGAAAGCGACGGTGTCGAAGACCTTGTTCCTCTCCGCGTCGTCGTCGAGGTTGACGCCCACCGTCATTGCCTTCTTAAGCGCCTTAAGCAGGCCGAACATAAGCTTTATGCGCTTGCGAAGCGGGTAGCGGCCTATCGACAGGTATATCTCCTTCGCAAGTATCTCGTTGCGCTTTTTCTGCCTGTCTGTGGCAGGGCCGCCTATTTTTACCCTGTACTCGGACTTAAGCGCGGCCGTCTTCTTCGCGTACTCCGCGTTGTAGGCGGAGTCGTTCTTCGCGGCGGCAGCGCGCTGCTTGACGTATTTCTCGTGCTCCGCCTTCAAGGCCGAAATTCTCTTGTCGTATTCGGCTATGTCGGCCGTGGCCTTGCGGATTTTGTCCTTTTCTTTCCTTGTGTCGAAGGTCTGCTTGAGGTTGAAAATCTCCGTCCGCTCGTGCGTGAGGTCGGCAAGCTCCTTCTCGTACTTCTTCTGCGCCTCCTCGGGGACGGCGGCCCTCGCCTTCCTCTCGCTTTGAAGCTTCAAAAGCTGCTTTTGTATCTCCGCGCCCGGTTCAAGGCGGGAATACTCGTCAAGCTTCTTCTTTGAATAGCTTATAAAGTTCTTCGCAATCTTCCCGTAGGCGACCGAGGTGTCGGCAAGCTCGCTGTCGTTAAAGATAAGCGAACCGTTCGAGATAAAGCCGTTGGAGTCCAGCATCCCCGCGAAGGTCTTTGTAAACACGGACTTGCCGGAGCCCGACTCGCCCACTATGGCGATAGACTCGTTCTCGTAAATGTCAAGCGTTATGCCGCGTATTGCCGTAAGCACACGGCCGCGAACGCGGAACTTGACCTCTAAGTCCTTGACGGACAGCAAAACCTTTTTGTTCTCTTCCATACAACCCACCTCACATATGCGTGCGCGGGTCGGACGCGTCGCCCAGGTTCTGGCCGACGACGTAGAGAACCACGGTTATGACGGACGCAACGACAACGGGCGCCCAGAACTCTATCTCCCAGCCGGGGGTTACCATCGCCGTCTCGGAAGCGTAGATAAGCTTACCGAGGGACATATCGCTCATACCCATGCCGATGTAGCTTAAGAACACCTCATAGCTTATATAGCTTGGTATCTCCGTCGCAAGCATCGTCACGATAACGGAGGTCATAAACGGAAGTATGTTCCTCATCGCTATCTTAAAGGTGCCGGTGCCGAGGCAGCGGGAAGCAAGGTTGTACTCCCTGTCGCGGATGATGACAACCTGCGTGCGTATGAAGTAGGCAAGCCCTATCCACCCGATAACGGTCATGGCGAACACCATCGTCCAGAAGGTCGGCTGGAAAAGCATCGCCAAAACGGAAATTATAAGGATCATGGGCACGTTGCCCACTATGTTGTAAATCTCGGTCATGAAGGCGTCCACCTTCTTGGAAAAGCCCCAAATCGCGCCGAGTATAACGCCTATCGTCATGTTAATAGCGGCGCAGATAAACGCAAGCGATATGGAGATGGAAGAACCGTACCAAACCGCGTCGAAGGTCGACTGACCGGAACCGCCGGTGCCGAGTATCCAGTGCAGGTTGAAGCCGTACTTCTTAATAGCCGCAGAGGGCCTTAAGTGCTTCGAGGTAGAGTCCATCAAATTGATATACGGGTCCACCTTCGCGTCGTAGCCGATAATCAAGGGGTATACGTAGGCGAAGACAATGACCAAAAGCAGAATGCCGAGTATTACGATGTTCACCTTGTTGCGGAAGAACACGCGGAACACGGACTTCCAGTAGGAATACCGCGGCGCGGTTATGCGCTCCGACTCGAACTCGTTGTGGTCGACGCGGGAGAAAAGCTCCTCGTCTGTATACTCTTCAAAAGATTTTACGTGCTCCATCTATCTCACCTACCTTGCCTTATCCGTGAACGAAATTCTCGGATCCATCATGCTCATAAGCACGTCGCCCAAAATAAGCGACACCACAGAAAGCAGTGCGTAGAACAGCGTTACGCCGACTATTACGCTGTTGTCGTGCATGTTTATCGCCGTTGTAAGCAGGTTGCCGGCGCCCGGAACGACGTACACGCGCTCTGTTATAATCGCGCCGGTCATTGCGAAGATGATGCTTCCCGGTATGCCGTGCACAATGGGTATGACGGCGTTCTTCCAGACGTGCTTGGTGAATATCTCACGCTCCGTAAGTCCGCCGCTTCGGGCAAACTTGACGTAGTCGGAGTTCATCTGATCTATCATGTACCGCCGCATCCACTTCATAAGGTTCGCTATGCTCGGCAGCGCAAGCGAAACAATCGGCAGTACGTACATCAGCTTGCTTGTCGAGTCCATGTTGAACAGCGTTGGCAGCCCCATTTTGCCGCCGACCGCCTTGAATAAGAAGATGTATGCAAGCGAAGGAACGGCGATAATAAACATTATGTAAACCGTGCCGATTTTGTCGACAACGCCGTCCTTGTGAAGCGCCATAAACAGGCCTATGGGCAGGCCCAAAATGTAGGCCATCAGGGTGGAGATGATGCCTATTATAAACGAATACCCGAGCTTTGAAGAGCCGGCAAGCACAGCGCTTACGTTAGTATAGTCGTCTGTGTAGTGATCCATAAGCAGCTGGCTTGTCTGGCGCGAGCCGCTTATATACGTGGCGGTGTGCAGGTCGTCGGCGCTGTCAACGACCTTGCCGGTCGGGTACGTGACCTTCGACAGGGTGTAGGAGCCCTGCGAAAGCGTCATGGTGTCGAAAACGTCAACGTTCATGTTGACGCTGTATGAAAGCCCCAGCTTTACCGTCGCCATATTCTGGTGAATAAAGGGGAACTTGCCGTCGAAGTAAACAAGGTACTTGTGCTTTGTACCGTTGCCCAAAATAGCGGGGGAGAAGACCTTCTTGCCGGACTCGGGGTCCTGCTTTGACGGGTCGTAAAGCGTAAAGGTAAGCTTCCTTTCGCCAATGTCGTTTTCCTGCGGCACGTAGTGAATGTTGTCAAAGAAGACTATCCCGGTAAAATACCTCCAGGCGCGCTTGTAAAGCGGTATATCGCGGTAGGCAAAAAGCTGCGCAGCGCCGCCGTTGGCAACGCGTCGGCCGCTCATAACGGTGTCAAGCCTCTCCACGGTAAAGCCCTGACTCTCGTAATAATCGCGGAATTCGGCGGCGTATTTTGCGGTAAGCTCGCCGTCCGCGTCTGCGGTTTTGCCAAGCTTAACCTTGCCGCGCGTCTCCTCGTCCAGCTCGCCGTTTTTGACAAGGCTGTTCAAATAATCGGAAAAGGTGAAATAGTCAAGGTATCCGTAATCCTCCCACCTTTGGTACCTGTAGGTTACGCGCTGATTGTTTGTCTGCTTGGCGTAAACAGTATCGCTTGAGAATATCTGTTCCCTGTCCATAAGGCTGTATATCAGCAGCATTACCACAAGAACAACGATGATTACGGAAACTATGCCGTGCAGGAGGCGTTTAGCTATATATTTTCCCATTGGTTCTTCATCTCGCTATCGTTTAGATTCTGTGGGCTTTTTTCGGTCGGAATCTGCCATGCCCCGAAGGGCGTGTTATAATTAAAAGTTTAAAGGGGGTGGGTTTTAGCCACCCCCTTCAAAATCAGTTAAGCATTAACTAAATGTGAACGGACTATTTAATTAGAACAGACCGATGCACTTAGCCATATAGCCGGCGTAATCCGGAAGGAAGGTGTCAAGGTAGGTCTGAGGATCGCCGTAGTCGGGGCTCCAACCGGAGAGGTCGTAGATGTTGTAGTTGGACTGGTCGCCGGTAGCGGTTACATAGCCGCAGTACTGCCAAGTCTTGATGTCTACTGAGTCAACAAGGTCAACGACAACAGCGCCGTCGAGAGCGGCCTCAACAGACTGCTTCCATGTGTTTGCACGGTCGGTGTAAATCTGTACAGAGCTCGGATACGGGAGGTCGAGGTGGATAGGATTCTCTTTGGAAACCTCTACGCCAACCTCTGCAAGCTCTGCAACTGCCTTTGCGAACTCTTCCTTGGCGTTCTCAACGTTGTACCAGCCGTCAAAGCCGTCGGAAGACTGAAGCTCATCGTCCCAAACCTTAATCTTGATGCCGTCGGCATCGATCTGGTCCTGAACTATCCTGCCAAAGAAGGTGCCGGCCGGGTAGGTCTTAGACTCGCCGTTGATCTCAACGGTAGCCTCGTTGGGAAGGGTTACGAAGTTGCCGGGGGTGTAGCTGTTGCGGAGAGAGTTAAGCTTAAGCTCTTCACCGGTTTGGGCAGCATTGTAGGTAGCACGGTCAACGCCCATGGAGATAGCGAGACGGAAGTGCTGGTTGTTGATAGCGGTGCGGGTGCGTGCCTGCTCCTCGGCGCTCTGCGTGGAAACGCACTTGGTTTCGTCGTTAACGTTTGCAAACGCCTTGCGGTTCAGGTTGTAGAAGCCGCTGTAGGTGGTTGCGGTGGTAGCGCTGGTGTAGCTGTAAAGGTCGAAGTAGGTCTTGTCCTCGCCCTCGGGCTTCTGATCACGAGCAAGCGGGAGAACGTTAGCATTGAAGCTGGCGCTTACAACCTTGCCCGCCTTGCACTCTTCGTAGTTACGGGTGGGATCGGTGCTGTCGTTATAGGACCAGGTGATGGTCTTGATGTTGATGTTGTCCTTGTTCCAGTAAGTGGGGTTAGCCTCGAAACGGATGGTGGTGCTGGCCGTTGCGTTGGTTACAAGGTACGGGCCGCAGTAAGCGATGTGCTGATAGTCGATACCGTACTGATAGTTCTCGCTTGCGTTGTACTCGTCTACGCCCCATGCGCCGCCCTGGGATTCATAGTAAGAACGGCAGAGAGGAGCGAAAATGGAGTAACCGAGCATGGTCTCGAAGTACGGGGTCTTGCCAAGGAGGGTGTACTGAAGCGTGTAGTCGTCAACAGCCTTAACGCCAACCTCGCTGAAGTCGGTTATGTCGCCGTTGATATACTCGGAATAGTTGACAACAACGCCCTCAAGGAGGTACTCAAGACCGCCGTGAGAGTCGCATGCGTGCTGAAGACCCGCAACCCAGTCGTCTGCCTTAACGTCTGCTATTTCACGGCCCTGATAGTCAACCCACTTAACACCCTTGCGGATGTGGAAGGTGTAAACGGTGCCGTCTTCGGAAACTTCCCAGCTCTCTGCAAGAGCAGGCTGAAGCTTGTTGAGTACGTCATACTCTGCAAGGCCGTCGTAAGTGTTTACGATAGCGTCGCTGTCCTGTGCCTGAGAGGTAGCAAGAACGTCCCAGGTAACGGGGTCGCCGGCGTATGCCATAGCGTAGGTGTCGTTAAGGGTGTAGCCCTTGTCCGCAAGGTACTGCTTAACGAAAGCGTCATACTCTGTGCCGTCTTTGCCGATAAGCTCTGTCCATTTAGCCTTCATGGCGTCCTGGTCTTCCTTCTTTATAAGCTCGTTGGCAACTATGGCGTTGTGATAACGGCTGGTGTCGGAGCCCCAAAGAACGGAGGTGATGGTACGGGTAGCCGCATGGCTCATCGCATACATACCGCCCTGGGTACCGGTGGGAACCATAACGCCGGATTCGAGAAGCTTAGCTTCCGCAATAGCCATAAGCGCCCAGCGAAGGCCGATATCCTCAACCTCGTTGCGGCCGGCTTCGTATACGGAATCAAACTCGCCAAGAGCCCTCTCGTAAACAGCCTTGCACGCTGCGTCATATTCGCCCGCGTCAAGAGTTGCCCAATCGAGGTCCTCGTAAGGGCCTGCGGCAACCTCGCTGTTGTCTTCGCTTCCGGCATCGCTGCTCTCGGCATCGGTGCTTTCAGCTTTGCTTGCATCTGCAGCGCTTTCGGTGCCGGAAGCGGTGCTTTCAGTGTTGCTTGCGTCGCCGGCCTTGGAAGTGTCGTCGCCATTATCGCCGCATGCAGCGAGGCAGAGGCACATTACAAGAGCAAGCGCAAAGCAAAGGATTTTCTTTTTCACTTGTGTTTCCTCCTAAAAAGATTTTATTTTAAAATGCACCGTTTTTAACGGAAATACACTTTAAAAGTCTACATAAAATAAATATACATCGGGGCAGCCGCACTTCGCATCACGCCCGCGCCGCGGGCACATACGCAAAGCCGCACATTACGGCTTTACTCCCCCTCTTCATAAACGCTTACATTATAGCATACACTTTTAAAATATACAAGAAAAATTTTTTGCTCTTTTTTAAAAAAGTTTTCAATAAAGGCATATTTTGCCGCAAAACCCGTCACCTCGGGCGCATTTTTGGCAGAATTTGCTTAAGCTCCGCCTTTCCCCTGCGGAAAATTTTGTAAGTTCTGACGAAGCCGCCGACGCGAAAAATTTTTCTCCCCGCTTTACTTTCCCCTTATTTAATGGTAAAATAGTACGGGAGGCGAGGACGCATGGCACTTAAAAACAAGCTTAATATAGAGGATCCGGCACTGCTGGCGCGGGAGGAAGAGCGCCTTAGCAAGAGAAGGGCTGCAGAGCTTTACGAAAGCGGCGCGCTTGCCCGCCTGAAGCCCGGCAGCTTCGACGCCCTGCGGGAGATACACCGCCGGCTTTTCTGCGACGTTTACGGCTTTGCGGGCGAGATGCGGACGGTGAACCTTGCGAAGGGCGGCTTCCGCTTTGCGCCGGCTTTGTACCTGGAGGCGGCGGTGAAAAGCGTTGAGAAGATGCCGCAGTCGAATTTTGACGAAATAGTGGAGAAGTACGTCGAGATGAACGTCGCCCACCCCTTCCGCGAGGGGAACGGCCGCAGCATGCGCATATGGCTTGACCTGATGCTGAAGTCGGCGACGGGAACCGTGGTCGACTGGTCGAAGGTCGACAGGGAGGACTACCTGCCTGCCATGGAGCGCAGCCCCGTGAAGGACGTCGAAATTAAGCAGCTTCTTTGCTCGGCGCTGACCGACGAGACCGACAGCCGCGACGTATATATGAAGGGAATCGACCGCAGCTACTACTACGAAGGATACGGAGCGTATAGGACAGAGGATTTAGTGAAAAAGTAAGAGCGAGGATTTAGTGAAGAAGTAAGAGTGAATAGTGAAGAAGTGCGGTAGTGAAGCAGCGAGACTGCTTCACTTCTTTATTATTAATAAATAACGCCCGCGCAGCGGGCACCGCACTTTTTCACTATTACCTATTACATATTACTTCGCCGCGCCGGCGTTTCATACGTGCGGCCGACCTTTACACGGCGCAGGCGCGGCCTGCGTTGCCAGCTCGGGATTCCAAAGGGTGCCAACCCTTTGGGCATAAAAAGCTATGTTGTTAAAAAAGCCTTATTTAGAGAGCCACGGAGGGACCGAGTCCCTCCGTAAAAAAAGCCAAGGCCGAGCGCGAGCTCGGCCATAATCAAATACAATATGAAATAATAATCCAATCAGCCCAGAGCCTTAAGTGCGTCGCGCAGCTGGGAAGCCTTTTCGGTAAAGCGCTGCACCTTGTCGCGTTCGGCCTCGACAAGCGCGGCGGGAGCGCGGGCGACGAAGCCCTCGTTTGCAAGCTTGCCTGCGGCGCGGGTGATCTCGCTTTCGGCGTCTGCCAGCTCTGCCGTAAGACGGGCGCGCTCTGCTTCCTTGTCCACAAGCTCCTCCATGGGGAGGTAGAGCACGGCGTTAAAGGTCACGGCCTGCACCATGCCCTCGCCGGTGAAGGACGCGTCCACGGTCTCGACGGCGGAAGCGGAAGCCAGCTTTTCGAAGAAAGCGGCGGAGCGAGAGAACAGCTCCTTCTTCTCGGTCTTGATGTACAGGTGCGCCTTGCGGGAAGGGGGAACGCCAAGCTCCGCCCTGCGGTTGCGAAGCGCCTTTATCGCCTCCGTCACGGCGTCTATCGCCTCCTCGTCCGCGGGGAAGGAAAGCGCGCCGTCATACTGCGGGAAGTCGGAAACCATGATGCTTTCTCCGTTGTGCGGAAGCGTCTGCCATATCTCCTCGGTTATGAAGGGCATAAAGGGGTGAAGCAGCTTCATAAGGCGGGAAAGCACAAACACCAGCGTGTGCTGAGCAGTGCGACACTTTTCGCTTTCCTTATCGGCAAGCCGGGGCTTTACAAGCTCTATATACCAGTCGCAGAAGCAGTCCCAGGCGAAGTCGTAAAGCTTCGCCGCGGCAACGCCAAGCTCAAAGCCGTCAAGGTTGTCGCGCACCTCGCGAACAAGGCTGTTGCAGCGGCTTATTATCCACTTATCCTCGGTTTCAAGGGTGGAAACGTCGATGCTGTCCGGGTCGAAGCCGTCGTCCGAAAGGTTCATAAGCACGAAGCGCGCAGCGTTCCAAAGCTTGTTGCCGAAGTTGCGGGAGGCTTCCACCTTCTTGTCGGTAAAGCGCATGTCGTTGCCGGGCGCGTTGCCGGAGGCAAGCGTAAATCGAAGTGCGTCTGCACCGTACCTGTCGATAATGTCAAGCGGGTCGATGCCGTTGCCGAGGGACTTCGACATCTTCCTGCCAAGCTCGTCGCGAACAAGACCGTGTATAAGCACGGTGTCAAAGGGAGCCTTGCCGGTGTACTCAAGCCCCGAGAAGATCATGCGCGAAACCCAGAAGGTTATAATGTCGTAGCCCGTCACAAGGGTGTTTGTCGGGTAGAAGCGCTTCAAATCCTCCGTGTCGTCCGGCCAGCCGAGGGTCGAGAACGGCCACAGGGCAGAGCTGAACCAGGTGTCAAGCGTGTCGGGATCCTGCCGCATGGGCTTGCCACACTTCGGGCAGAGGGCGCTTTCCTCTTTGGTAACGACAAGCTCGCCGCAGCCGTCACAGTAAAAGGCGGGTATGCGGTGCCCCCACCAAAGCTGGCGCGATATGCACCAGTCGCGTATGTTTTCCATCCAGTTGAAATAGGTCTTGTCAAAGCGCTCCGGCACGAAGCGGACGCTGCCGTTTCTGACAGCCTCTATTGCGGGCTTTGCAAGCTCCTCCATCTTGACAAACCACTGTAATGACGCACGCGGCTCGATAGTGGAGCCGCAGCGGTAGCAGGTGCCCACGTTGTGCGCGTGATCCTCTACCTTTACAAGGAAGCCTCCCGCTTCAAGATCCTTTACGATGGCCTTCCTCGCCTCAAAGCGGTCCATGCCGGCGTAGGCGGGATAGTCGTCCGTAATCCTCGCGTCGTCGGTCATAACGTTTATTATCTCAAGGGAATGCCTTGCCCCGACCTCAAAGTCGTTGGGGTCGTGCGCGGGCGTTATCTTAACAACACCGGTGCCGAAGTCCTGTTCCACGTACTCGTCGGCTATGACGGGTATCTCGCGCCCTACAAGGGGGAGGACAAGCGTTTTCCCTATAAAGGCCTTGTACCTTTCGTCGTTCGGGTTTACGGCAACCGCCGTATCGCCGAGAAGCGTCTCCGGCCTTGTGGTTGCAAGCTGCAAATAGCCGCTTCCGTCCTTAAAGGGGTAGCGTATGTGCCAGAAATGGCCTGCCTGCTCCTCGTAGTTGACCTCTGCGTCCGATATGGAGGTAAGGCAGTGCGGGCACCAGTTTATAATGCGCTTGCCGCGGTAGATAAGCCCCTTTTCGTAAAGGTGGACGAAAACCTCCTTAACGGCCTTGGAGCAGCCCTCGTCCATGGTAAAGCGTCTGCGTGTCCAGTCGCAGGAGGAGCCGAGCTTTTTAAGCTGCTCTATAATGCGGTTCCCGAACTTGTCGTTCCACTCCCAGGCGCGCTTGAGGAAGCCCTCCCTGCCGACGTCGTCCTTGGTAAGGCCTTCCTTGCGCATGGCTTCGACAATTTTCGCCTCCGTGGCTATGGACGCGTGGTCGGTACCGGGAAGCCAAAGCGTGTCAAAGCCGCACATCCTTTTGTACCTTATAAGTATGTCCTGAAGAGTGTTGTCAAGCGCATGCCCCATGTGCAGCTGCCCGGTGATGTTGGGCGGGGGTATCACTATCGTATAGCTGTCTCTGCCCTTCCGGTCGTCCGAGGGGGTGAAATAGCCCTTCTCGCTCCAAAAAGCGTACAGCCTGTCCTCAACCTCCTTAGGACAGTATTTCTTTTCAAGCTGTTTTTTCATATGTAAGTCCTTTCAGTCTCTGTCCTCGATTGTGTTCATAACAAGCCCCGTTTTAAGCTTGGGGTAAAAATAGGTGGACTTCTGCGGCATCCTCCCGCCGGCAAGGGAGACGCTTTTTATCTCGCTTACCTTGGTGGCGTTTAAGATAAACGCCGCGCTTGCCGCGCCGCTTTTGACGGCTTCCGCCGCTTCCTTTATGTCCCGCGTGTAGGAAAGGTTCCGCTGCTCTGCCATGTTCTGTTTGTCTATGCCGAGGCAGCCTTCAAGTATGCGGTCGTGAAGCACCGAAACGTCCAGCGCCTTAAGCCCGCCGTCGCCGCCGTCGGGGATTGTGCCTTTGAAGAGAAGCAGCGTAAAGCCGCTTCCGCCCGTGTAAAGCGCAAAGGCCGGCCTGTCAAGGTGGCGTTTAAGCACCGCTTCCGCCTTCCAAACGTCGTCGTGCTCTTCTATCTCAAAGTCTGCGGAAAGCGCCTTCAAAAGCGCAGCCTTGTCAATCTCCAGCCCGCGCACAAGCCGGTGCGTGGGGAAGACGACAAGCCCCTCGTTGTCGAGATCGACAAGGGTCATAAGCACGTAGTCGCGCCCCTCCGGGCACTCGCCGCGCTCCGCCAGATAATCGCGCAGCTTAAGCGCCGTCTCGTACCTGTGGTGTCCGTCGGCAATGAATATCTGCTTCGGCGCCATAGCGCGGACGACGGAGGCTATCTCCGCCGGGTCGTCTATCACCCAAAGGGAGTGCGTAACCTTCTCGCCGTCGGTGAAGCACTGTACAGGCGCCTTCGCCGCAGCGCGCTTTACCGTGCCGGTCACGGCACCGTCGGCGTCGTCGTAAAGCCCGTATATCGAAGAGAAGCCGCAGTGCGTTGCCTTCATAAGCTCAAACCTGTCTGCCTTGGCGCCGGAAAGAGTGTTCTCGTGCGGGAGGACGACACCCTCCGAGAAGGGGTACAGCCTGCAAAGGCATATTATGCCCTTGAGGGAATACCGCACGCCTGCGACCTCAAAGTCCTCGCCGTAGACGAATACGGCCTCCTTCCTGTCCCTTGCGAGTATGCCGTTTTCAAGCCAGGACTCCAAAAGCTTCGCGGCGCGAACATAGCGGTTCTCGCCCTCCGGCTTTTCAAGCCGCACAAGGTTGTAGGGACTGCCCTTTATAAGCTCCTCCCTCTCCTCCTCGCTTATTATGTCGTAGGGCGGGCACACATTAAGGGCAAGCTGCCCCGCCTTTTCCGTATACCTAAGCGCCCTTATCGGTTTAATTTCTGCCATTGTCTTCTCCCTCAGAGTTTAACGTTTTAAGCCGCGCAAAGCTTGCCATAAGCTTTTTTGTGCCGACCTTTTCAAAATCTATCTCATACATAGCGTCGGCGCCCATGTCCGTGACCGATCTGACAACGCCCCTGCCGAAGGTCGCATGCTCCACCGTGTCGCCCACGGCGACTGCGACAAAGCTCTTCTTCTCCGCCCTCATGGCGGGTACGTGGCTTGTGTTCTTCACAAACGACTGCTGAGAGGTCACGTACCTCCTTTTCGCCTCCGAGACGTTGTTGTGCGGGGTTCTTTCCGCCTGCTCTATGCGGACGAGGTTCTTTGGTATCTCCAAAGCGAAGCGCGAAAGCGGATTCTGCTTCGTCTGTCCGTAAAGAAGCCTTGTGTTCGTGTGCGTTATGACAACCTGCTTCTTTGCGCGGGTTATCGCCACGTAGGCAAGCCGCCGCTCCTCCTCCAGCGCCTTGTCGCTTACCGCGCTTTGGTCGCCGGGGAAGACCCCTTCTTCAAAGCCGGGCAGGAACACAGTCGGGAACTCCAGCCCCTTCGCGCTGTGCACCGTCATAAGGGTCACGGCGTTTGCGCCCTCGTCGTAGTTGTCTATGTCCGTTATAAGCGCGATGTCGGCAAGGAAGGTCTCCACCGTCGGCTCCTCCGCCTGCTCCTCAAATGCCAAAGCGGAGGAGATAAGCTCGTCAAGCAGCTGCGCCTTGTCCGGCTCGTCGCCCGCTTCAAGCATCTCCCTGTAACCGGTGCGCTCTATGACGCGCTTCACAACGTCGGAGGGCTTCGCCTCCGCCGCGTAAGCGCGCAGCTCCTCGATAAGCGCCAAAAACTCCTTAAGCTTCGCCGACCCCTTCCCTATCTCCGGGAACTCGTCTATGCGCGTAAGCGCCTCGTACACGCCGCCCACGCTTTCGGCCGCTTCGAAAAGCGCCTGCGTCGTGGTGGAGCCGATGCCGCGCTTCGGCACGTTTATTATGCGCTTAAGGCGCGTGTCGTCCGCAGGGTTGCTTATCACCGCAAGGTAGCTTATCAGATCCTTTATCTCCTTGCGCTCGTAAAACCTGACGCTGCCGAAAATCCTGTACGGAACGCGGCTTTTGCTGAAAATTATCTCCAGCGCGTTCGCCTGCGCGTTAAGGCGGTAAAGCACCGCAAAGTCGCTGTAATCGGCCTCGCCTGCCGCGACCCTGTCCTTGATGTACTGCACTATGTAGCCGGCTTCGTCGCTTTGCGTAAGCTGCTTTTTCAAAACAATGCGTTCGCCCTCTCTGCAGTCCGTCCACAGATTCTTCCCCTTGCGGGTGGCGTTGTTGGCAATAACGGCGTTTGCGGCAGACAGAATGGTCTGCGTAGAGCGATAATTCTGCTCCAGCCTTATCACCTTGCAGTCCTTGTAAACCTTGTCAAAGCCCAGGATGTTCTCCACCGTAGCCCCGCGGAACGAGTAGATGCTTTGGTCGTCGTCCCCGACGACGCACACGTTGCGGTAGTGCGCGCCAAGCATGTTTATAAGGCGGCTTTGCGAAAGGTTTGTGTCCTGATACTCGTCCACAAGTATGTACTTAAACTGCTTTTGATACTTTAAGAGAACCTCTTTTTCGTTTGTAAAAAGCTTAAGCGTAAGCAGAATTATATCGTCAAAGTCAAGCGCGTTTGCCTCCTTAAGCTGCTTTGTGTAAAGCTTGTAGACCTTTGCAATGTCCTCCGCGCGTGCGTCGCCTTCCGCGTCCTTTGCGTATTCGTCACACTCCACGCAGCTCTCCTTGGCGCGGCTTATGCTGTTTTGAACCGTGCGCGGGGAGAGGACGTCGTCGTCTATCCCAAGCCCCTTCATGATGTCGGCAATTACGCGCTTGCTGTCGTCCGCGTCGTATATGGTAAAGCTCTTCCCGTAGCCCAAAAGCTCTATGTGCCGGCGCAGTATGCGCACGCAGACAGAGTGGAAGGTTCCCGCCCAAAGGTCCGCGGCGCGCTCGCCGAGAAGGGCTTGCAGCCTCGCCTTAAACTCGCTTGCGGCCTTGTTGGTAAAGGTGATGCAAAGCACCTCCCACGGGTTCGCCGCGTCGGTACAGAGGGTGGAAAGAAGCTTTCTTATCTCGCCCTCCGTGCCGCTTTCGAGAAGCTTTTCCATAACCGGAAGCAAAGCCTCACCGTCCGCAGGGACGGTCTCGTCCATATATAAATTGCCGAAGGTGATTATGTGGGATATGCGGTTTACAAGCACCGTCGTCTTCCCGCTGCCGGCGCCGGCAAGCACCAAAAGCGGGCCGTTCACGGTGTAAAGCGCCTCCCGCTGCCTGTCGTTAAGCTTGTTGTACAGCTTGTCAAAAAGCTTTCTCTTCGTCTCCGTAAACTTTTTGTCTGCACTGCAGGGCATATATTTACCTCCGAAACAGATTTTTTCCAACTCTCATTATACACCGAAAACTTCCATAAATCAAGTGCTGCGGCCGGTGAAAATGGCACAGAACACGAAAAAATTTTTAAACTTTTAAAAGGAAGTAAACGTCCGCTCGCGCTTCCGTTTGCCTTCTCATTTTTTCTTTTTTTCGTTCGGAACGAACCTCGGCTTGCATTACTTTTGTACAGCTTCGCCTCGGTTCGTCCCGTCTGCACTCATTTTCCCTCGCCCGCAGAGAGGCGAGCATAAAAAGCGGCCGGGGCGATTTCACCCCGGCCTTATGCGTCCTTCTTTATCTGCCGCAGCCGCAGCCCTCTCCGCCGGTACCGCTCCTGTTCCCGCCGGAGGTGCCATCGGCGTAGGGGAAGAACTCCTCCATGGGGAAGCTCATCCTGCCGAAGACGCTGCACGGGTCGGTCGAGGCGGAAGCGGGGGTGCTGTCCTTGTCGGGCAGGCAGAAGCGGGTTGCGGGAACTACTATCTGCACGGGGCGCTCCATGCGTATGACAGAGAACACGCCCACGGAGACAAACAGCTCGTTTACGCCCATGCCGTCGACAAAGCAGCCGTCGAAGCGGCCCTTGACGCTTTCGGGGATGCTGTCGATATTGCAGCAGCAGCTTCCGAAGCCGCGGCAGCGCTCCACAAGCTTGATGTCGAGGCAGATGGGGGAAGCGACCTCCACGACCACCGTCGGCAGCGTGGGCTCGCTTTCGCAGTCAAGCACAGGCGGCTGCCTGCAGAAGCCGTTGTTCTTCGGGTCGGAGGTGAAAACGCTTACGTTTTTCTCGCTGCCGTAAAGGATTATCTTTTTGTCGTAAACGGCCAGTCCCCTCACCTCGTAGGACTTTGCGCAGACGCAGACCTCGGCTGTAACGCACAGGTAGTACCTTATAAGTACCTGATAATAGCCCTTGTTGAACGGCACGGGATCTACCGTGATGTCGGTGGTGATGACCTCCACGCCCTTGCAGCGAACGGCGGTTGCGTGGTCAACGGCGTCCTGCGCGCAGTCGCAAAGGTAAACTCTTATATCCTCCAGACAGTCCTTGTCCCTTGCGGAATCAAAGATTTTGTTTGCGGTTATGCAGCAAATCGGGTCGGAGGGCTTGCCGCAGCCGTGAGACTGAAAGCCTGTTCTTTCACTCATAATGGTTTCCTCCAAGTAATAAATATCAAAACAGCAGGCAGAATAAAGGTCTGCCCTTCAACATCATACTATGCGGCAGCAGCGGTTTTAGTGAAAGGAGGCGCGAAATATGTCGAAAGCCGCCGCCTATTGACAAAACGAGAAAAATGTGCAATAATAAGTATGTGTCTTTTTAACTTCAGAAAGGAAAGGTTTTAATGGACAGTAAAAACAGCTTTTCACCGGAGGAAAACGGGGAAGAGCCGAAGAAATCGGGCATCAAAAGGGAGACCTTCGTCGCCGCGGCTGCCGGGGCGCTGCTTTTGATTGTGCTTGCGTGCGTCTTTATATTCGTAAGGTGCGGCAGGGACGGCGGCGGGGAATCCTCGGAACAGCCTGCGGAGTCTTCGTATGCGGAGCCTTCGGAGGACAGCACTGTCAGTGCGCCGTCTTCCATAGGCACGCTTACCGCCCCCGACCTCGTCGGGCAAATGTGGGACGAAGAGCTTGCAAAGCGCATAAACCCGATACAGCCCGCAGTGATATATGACAACAACAGCACAGCCCCCAAGGGGCAGATAACGGCGCAGCACCCGCCCGCAGGGACGACGCTTTACTGCGACGACGACGGCGTTTGCCGTTCCGTGGAGATAACCGTCAGCGGCAGGGAGTTCAGCACCGCCTACACAAGCCTTGTCGGGTCGGAGGTTGAGGACGCCTTCCTTTGGCTTGAGGAATGCGGGATAAAGAAGGAAAACGTCCTTCGCGTCTACAAGGCAAGCACAACCGGCGTCGGCAACGGCTGCATATCCGCCTTCACCTACGACAACGGCGGCGAGGTCGCCGAGGGCACGGTTTTGAAGGCCACGGACAAATTTACGATGACAATAAACAGCTATACGGACTCTGTCACGGTTCCGCCCCTCGGCGGCAAGAGCTTTGAAGAGGCCGTGGAGCTTCTGTTTGCATGCCGGCTGAACGTGGGCGAGATAAGCTACAGGGAAAGCGGCTTTGCGGACGGGACGGTGCTTTCGCAGACGCCTGCGGAGGACGTGACCGCCTATTACGGCGACAAGGTCGACCTTGTGCTCAGCACGCTTGCCGGCGGGTTCGAGATGCCCTCTCTGACCGGGCTTACCGTCGAGGAGGCGGATGCAAAGCTTGCGGAGCTTGGCCTTACTCTCGGCACCGTGAAGGAGGAATCCACGCGGGAATACCCGCTTGGCACGGTGTTCGGGCAGAGCGTGCCGGAAAAGGAGACGGTTTACGCCGACACGGTTATCGACGTCACCGTCGCGGCCGGCGGCGCGGCGGACGAAAGCGCGGACTGGGGCGCGGAGGCCGTGGAGCTTGACATATCGGAGAGCACGCACCTTAGCGCCGGCACCCTGGAGGCGATAGCCGCACTCGGGGACAGGAAGGCTTATGCCGTCTGCGGCGACAGCTACATTTGGACCCTTCCCTCAGGCGCCGTCTACCCGGAGGGCGACGAGGGGTTGGAGCTTGCCGTGACAATAAACGGCGGCAAGGGCGCCGAAGCGGCTATGAAGGCGCTTGAAGACGCGGGATACGAAACAGGCAGCTTTGTGCTTATAGTGCGCGAGAGCGAGCAGGAGATACCGCAGGGCGTGGAGCTTGGCGTGAACCTTGGCGCGGACTTCAGCGGCGGAAGCGTTAAGCTTTTGAAATACGACGCGGAAAGCGGCTCCTTTGCGGAGGTCGGCGACGAGCCGTACCCCGTTACGGAAAACGGCTATGCCTCCTTTGAAATAAGCGGAAAGGGCATTTACGCCGCGGTTCTCGCCGAGGGCGACGAATCCTCTGCGGAGGAAACCGCTGCGGAGGGCAGCGCAGCTGCGGACTCTTCCGAGGGGTAAAAAAGTGCTTGCAAAAGCGGCCGCTTTGCGTTAAAATGGCAGTGAAAAAGAGGTTTTTATGAGGATAATAACAGGCAAGGCAAGGGGAGTAAGGCTTTCGACCCTGCCGGGGGAGGACACGCGGCCTACTGCGGAGCGCGTGAAGGAAGCGGCCTTCTCCGCCATACAGTTCAATATAGAGGGCAGGCGCGTGCTTGACCTCTTCGGCGGCAGCGGCCAGCTGGCCTTAGAGGCTTTAAGCCGAGGAGCCGCCTCCGCCGTTATAGTGGACAGCAGCAAAAAAGCGGCGGAGATAATACGCGCAAACGCCGCGAAGGCGGGCTTCGAAAGGGACGCGCGCGTCATATGCGCAGACTGGCGGGAGTATGTCAAAACCGCTTCCGGCAAGGCCTCTTTTGACCTTGTGTTTCTGGACCCGCCCTACAAGGACGGCTTCCTTGACGAGGTTTTAAAGCGCATATCGGCCGCGGGGCTTCTTGCGGAGGGCTGCATCGCCGTGTGCGAAAGCGCCGAGGGCGGGATACCTCTTCCGCCGGACGGGTACACGGCTAAGCTTTACCGCTACGGGAAGACGTATATCACGATTTTGAGAAGCGAGGCGGACGTTATATGAAGGTGCTTTGCACCGGCAGCTTTGACCCGATAACCGTAGGACATTACGACTATATAAGCCGCCTTGCGGCGCTGTTCGACGGCGTTGTCGTGGCCGTAAGCACCAACACCGAAAAGAGGTATATGTTCTCCGCCGAGGAGAGGGAGCGCTTTGTAAAGCAGGCGTTTTCCCGTTTTGAAAACGTCCTTGTCGTCTCCGACAGCGGCTGGGCAGCCGACCTTGCCGCAAAATACGGCGCCGACCTTATAGTAAAGGGCATAAGGTGCGGCCTTGACCTTGAGTACGAGGACGTTATCTTCGCCGCCAACAAGGCGATAAACGGGGTGGAAACTCTCTACATCCCCGCGTCGCCGGAGATGCGGCTTATCTCCTCCACTGCGGTCAGGGAAATGATAAAGCACGGGAAGGATTACAGGCCGTTCATACCGGACGGCGTTGTCATAGAAAGCCGAAAGGACGTGTAAATATGAAAAAGGCGCTTGTCACGCTTTGCATGGCGGTGATTTTGACCGCCTTCTGTCTCGGCGCCGTCGGCAGCACCGCGGCGGAGACGGGAGACGGTGCGGAGACTGCCGCGCTTTCCGCCGAGGAGGACAAGCTTGCAGCGGCGCTTTCCGTGGTGTACAAGCGCGCGGGGGACGTGGTTTTGTCCATCCCCTACGCAAGCATAAACCTCAGCCAAACCGCGCTTATGAAGCTTTATTCCGGCGAGCAGACGGACGCGCTTCTCTACCTCAACACCCACGCGGATACGGAGCTTCAAAATGCCTACACGGCAATGGACAAGGCGCTTTCGGACTTTGACAAGGTGTTAAAGAAGTACTCCGTTCCCTCCGGGCACGCCTACCGGCAGAAGCGCACGGAGCTTGAGACGACCTTTACGGGCCTTAAGTCCGCCTGTACGGAGCTTATACGGAGGACTCGCACGCTTATCGCCGGGGAGGACAGCGCCTATGACAGCTATTACACCGCTTACTGCGAGCAGGTGCTTATAGTGTCGGAGCGTTTTCAGGCCGCCTCGACGAAGATAGAAACGGAATACGACTCGCTTATGTCCGGGCTTTTGGGGTCCGACTATTCAACCATTGCATAATAACACAACGAAAGGCGGTGCACCGGCATGCCGGAAACGACTGTTAAACCCGCAGCTCCCGTGCGCAAAAAGCGCTTCGGCGACAGGAAAGAGGGAAGAAAGCTTCGCTCGCTTGACCCCATTGTGGCTCTTTTTCCGTACATATGCCCGAACGCGACAAGCAACGTAAACCTCATCAAGGACAGCTTCGACGTCGGCCCGGTAGACAGGTACATCAGGGAGAAGAACGCCGAAGGGCTTAAGGGCTTCAGCATGCTGCACGTTATGGTGGCGGCTTATGCCCGCACGCTTGCGGCGCGTCCTGCGCTTAACCGCTTTGTAAGCAACCGCAAGATATACGCCCGGTACAACCTCGACGTGTGCATGACTATAAAGAAGGAGCTTACGCTTAACGCGGAGGAGACGGTTATAAAAATCCGCCCGGACCTCGCCTGCACGGCAGACGACGTTTACAGGCTTTTCAACACCGAGATAACGAAGTTCCGCGAAAGCAGCGACGAGAACCCCTTTGACTCGGTCACGAAGGTGCTCAACCACATACCCGGCTTTGTGCTTCGCTTTATCATGCGGATGCTTCGGTTTATGGACAGGCACGACCTTATGCCGCGCTCGCTTATACAGGCAAGCCCGTTCCACGCCTCTATGTACATAACCTCTATGGGCTCGCTTGGCATACCCTCCATTTTCCACCACCTTTACGAGTTCGGCAACTGCCCCATTTTCATATCCTACGGTGCAAAGCGCAGGGTTTACGAGGCGCAGAAGGACGGCACCGTGGCGAAGAAGGTGTACATTGACTACAACGTCACCACGGACGACAGGATATGCGACGGGCACTATTACGCTTCGGCATTGAAGCTTTTCAAAACCCTAATTAAAAACCCCCGGCTGCTTGACAGGCCGCCGGAAACGATTGTGGAGAACGTAGAATAGATGAAAACGCAAATTCCGCGCGGGTACAAAAGCGCGCTTGACCTGCACGACACGCAGTACGCCATCGGCGCGATAAAGGGCATCTTTGCGCGCGGTCTGGAAGAAAAGCTGCTTTTGCAGCGCGTGTCGGCGCCGCTTTTCGTAAGCCCCGAAACGGGCCTTAACGACGACCTGAACGGCGTTGAACGCGCGGTTCGCTTTGACATACCATTTACCGGCAAGGACGCGGTGGTGGTGCATTCGCTTGCCAAGTGGAAGCGCTACGCGCTTTACCGCTACGGCTTCGGCCCCGGGGAGGGGCTTTACACCGACATGAACGCCATCCGCCGCGACGAGGAGCTGGACAACCTGCACTCCGTCTACGTCGACCAGTGGGACTGGGAGCGGGTCATAACGCGCGAACAGAGGAACGAGGACTACCTGAAGGACACGGTGCGCGCGATATGCGCCGTGATACATGACACGCTGGAGCAGCTTAAAGTGCGCTTTCCGGCGGTGAAGACCGAGCTTCCCAAGGAGCCGGTGTTTGTAAACGCCGAGGAGCTGGAGCGCGCCTATCCGCAGCTTGACCGCAAGGCGCGCGAGAACGAGATTGCCAAAAAGCACGGGCTTGTGTTCCTTATGCACATAGGTGCTCCGCTTTCCGACGGGTTCCCGCACGACGGACGCGCGCCCGACTACGACGACTGGGCGCTTAACGGCGACATCATATATTGGAACGAGGTTTTGGGCTGCGCCTTCGAGGTCAGCTCTATGGGCGTGCGCGTGGACGAAAAGGCGCTTGCTGCGCAGCTTAAGGCCTCCGGCGAGGAAGCGCGCGCTTCGCTTCTTTTCCACCGCCTGCTTCTGGACGGGAAGCTTCCCTGCACGATAGGCGGGGGCATCGGCCAGTCGCGGCTGTGCATGCTGCTGCTCGGCAAGGCGCACATCGGCGAGGTGCAAAGCTCCGTCTGGGACGCGGAAACGCTCGCTGTCTGCAGGGAAAACGGCATAGAACTTCTGTAATATCCCCCAAAAAGCCTTGCGGCTTTTCGGGGGTACCCCCGATTTTAATCCCCACCACTCACTACGTTCGCGGCGGGGACCCCGGTTTAGCTAATAGGTTGGCTCTTGGAAAAGCGCGGCTTTTCCAAGAGCCTTCAGTCATTATAGATTCCCGTTCGCTCGCGCCTCGCGCCTACCCCCCGCCCCGCAGGGGTGAGTGGTAGGCACTCGCGGGAATCCAAGGAGAAAAATCCGGCGCACCTGTCGCCGGATTTTTCGTAATTGTTATATGCTCGCTTCGCTCGCAGTTTTGGGCGGGCTGCGCCCTTCGAAAGTTTGTCTTGCTTTTTCGTTTGCTGCGCGGTATAATTGAAATGTGGGATGAATTTTTCAAATCGGAGGCTTTAAATATGAAGAGATTTACGGCACTTCTCCTGACGCTTGCGCTTGCGTTCGGCGCGTTTACGGTCACCGCGGCGGCGAAAGGCGGCACCTGGGGCAATTTGACCTGGGAGCTTGGCTCCGACGGCACGCTTACCGTCACCGGCGCCGGCAGGATGGACGACCGAAAGCACAACAGCGAGGACGCCTGGCGCCTCTACAGCGAAAGCGTAAAATCCATAGTAATATCGGACGGGATCACCTCCGTCGGCGACGACACGTTCTACTACTTCACGGCGCTTGAAAGCGTGTCACTTCCCGACAGCGTGGATTATATCGGCGTAAGCGCCTTCGCCGGCTGCGAGAAGCTTAAAAGCGTGAACCTGCCCGCAGGCCTTTTCTTCCTCCACGCCGCCGCATTCAGCGGCTGCCCTTTAATTGAAAGCATCACCGTGCCCGAAAAAGTAAACTACATCGGCGCGGACGTGTTCTACGGCTGTGACTCGCTTGCGCTGGTTTACGTCAAATCGCCGGTTGTTGCGGCCATGCTTACAAGCTTCACCGCCGGCGGCGGGCTGCTTGAACACGCAAAGACCGTTGTCTTTTCCGACGGTATCACCGTCACCGACTACGTAAAAGGAGAATACCCCGTCACCGGCGCCGCAACCTTCGGCGGCGAGAAGGTCAACTGGTACAAAAAGAGCGGGGAATGCGCCGTGCACCTCTACGAGGACGACGTGTGCGCCATCTGCGGACACGTGCGCGGCGAAGACGAGCCGTCCGAAGAGCCGTCTGCCGACGACCCGTCCACCGGCGGGACGCCCGAGGATCACGTACACAGCTACACCGGCTGGAAGAGCGACGACGCCAAGCACTGGCACGAATGCAGCGTCTGCGGCGAAAAGGCCGACGAGGCAGAGCACGGGTACGACGGCGACATCTGCAGCGTCTGCGGCCACGTGAGGGAATCGACAGCCCTCCTCGGCGACGCGAACGGCGACGGAGCCGTGAACAATATCGACGCCTCCCTCGTCCTCCAATACGACGCAGGCGTCGCCTCCCTCGAAAGCACCGCACTCGCAGCGGCCGACGTCAACGCCGACAGCGCAGTCAACAACATCGACGCGTCACGCATACTGCAGCTTGACGCAGGCGTTATCGGCGGGTTTTAGGATTTGTGCTTTATTATTGATTTTATTATTATGGCCGAGCCCCGGCTCGGCCTGTGTCTTTATATGAAGGGACTCGGTCCCTTCATGGCTCTCTAAATTAGGCTTATTTAAAACAATAGCTTTTTAGGCCCAAAGGGCACAGCCCTTTGGAATCCCGAGCCGCCAACGCAGGCTGCGCCGCATTGATGTTTAGGTTTATCGCACGTATGGAGCGCACAATAAAAGCAAAATCGCCGCGCAGGCTTACTTGCGCGGCGACGTTTTTGTGTTGACAAATTATAATTTTGTTGTATAATAAAATTAGAATCAGGGCGTTGACCATAACGGTAGGCGGTTGGCTCCTTCTTTTCAAAGCATCAAGCTTTCGCTTGTTTGGCGAGGAAAGGAGGTAGTCGTATGTACATTACATATGAGGTCTTTTTCGGCTTCGTTGCAATCATACTTTCGGTTATCGACTTGTGTTTCAAGCACAACAATCGAAAAAAATGACCGCCACTGATTCCGACAGCGGCGGTCGCCTGCTCTTTTGAGTAGGTAAACCAACAGTTGGGGTCAACCGCTTATCGGCCACGCCCTTTTTCTACTTGCATTATATACCCGTCCGGGCAATTTGTCAATAGTTTTTTACCGTTTTTCCCGAAAGGCGCAGACCGTGCGGGCTTGATAAAGAAAACAAGTCTTTGCCTTTTTCTTACTTTTTTAATGTTTTTTTTGATTTAATGTTGTTGTTTTTTTTTTTTTTGATGTATAATTGAATCGGAAGCATAAAAACCGCTTTGCTTCAGCTCGATTCCATCGCGCTGTCGATGGACAAAATAAAAAACGGAGGTACCGAAAAATGAAAAGGTTCATGGCAATTCTGTTGACGCTTGCCTTTGCGCTGAGCGCGCTGTCGCTTACCGCAGTGGGTGAAAGCACCGTATCGCTCCCGTGGAAAAAGCCGCCCGCAGCCGGCGTGGAGCTGAACCGCACCTGGGGCAATCTGTCCTGGCACCTTTCGCTTGACGGTGTCCTCACCGTCACCGGCGAAGGGCCGATGGATCCGCTGGGTCCGGACGACGGTTGGAAGTTTTACAACAAAGAAAGCGTAGAAGCCGTCGTAATATCCGAGGGCATCACTTCCATTGGCGCCAACGCCTTTGCGCAGGCCGAAAGGCTTACAAGCGTGACTATACCGAGCACCGTCACTTCCATAGGGAACAGCGCCTTTATGGACTGCACGTCCCTTGAGGAAATAACCCTTCCGGACAGCGTCACCGAAATAGGCGGCTACGCGTTTTTCGGCTGCGAGTCTCTTAAAAGCATAAGCATCCCCGAGGGCGTCACACGCATATAATTCAACGCCTTCGCCTGCTGCCGCGAGCTTGAGCATGTCGATCTTCCCGAAAGCCTAACCTATATCGGCGAAACCGCGTTCAGCCAGTGCAACTCGCTTGCAGACATAAAAATCCCCGAAAGCGTCACCTGCATAGGCAATAGCGCCTTTAACGCAACGGCGTACAGCAGGGACGAAAGCAACTGGGAAAACGGCATGCTGTACATCGGCAAAAACCTGTTAAAGGCAAGGGACAGCATAAATGGCGACTGTGAAATACCCGAGGGCACAAGGCTTATCGCCGGCAGTGCGTTTTACTTCTGCCGAGGTATAAAGAGCATAACCGTTCCCGACAGTGTTGTTTCTATCGGAAGTCATGCGTTTGAAGGCTGCAATTCTCTTGCAAGCGTCAACATTCCCGACGGCGTAACCGTTATCGAAGAACACACATTCAATGGCTGCTCGTCTCTCACGGGCATAACCCTTCCCGACGGCGTCACCGAAATCGGCGATGGCGCCTTTTGGAACTGCTCCGCCCTTAAAAGCATTGCCGTCCCCGACAGCGTCACCTCCCTGGGCGAGTGCCTGTTTTATAGCTGCTCCGGGCTTGAGAGGATGACCGTCGGCGCGGGGAACGCCGTCTACCACAGTGCGGGCGACTGCATCATAGAGACAGCGACCGATACCCTTATCGCCGGCTGCAAAAACAGCGTCATTCCGTACGGCGTCACTTCTATCGGGGACGACGCGTTTCGGGGCTGCTCGTCTCTCACGGGCATAACCCTTCCCTATACCGTCACCGAGATCGGCGGTTGCGCCTTCTGGGGCTGCTCCACCCTTGAAAGCATTGCTATCCCCGACAGCGTCAGCGAGATCGGAGACTCCGCGTTCGCCGGCTGCACCTCCCTTACGGAGATAGTCCTCCCCGAAGGGCTTAAGACCGTCGAAGATCATATGTTCTCAAGCTGTTCCGCAATTGAAAGCGTAACCGTCCCGAAGTCCGTCACCTTTATCGATTGGGGCGCCTTCAACGGCTGCCCGCTTAAGCTTGTTTACATAAAGTCGCCCGATATAGCAAAGCTTCTTACGGATAAACAGTTCCCGGACATAGATGACGGGACGGACGCGGGGATAGTCCTTGCCAAAGCCGGGACGGTAATCCTTGCCGACGGCGTCCCCGCGAACGACTTTGTAAAAGGCAGCTACCCCTTCACCGGCACCGTGACCGTAGGCGGCGAAAGCGCGACTTGGTACAAGAAGACCGAGGACTGCGACCTTCACTTCTACGAGGCCGCCTGTGACGAGGACTGCAGCATCTGCGGCGAAAAGCGCGAGGTGACCCACAGCTTTGTTTGGAAGTGCGACGAAACGCAGCATTGGCAGGAGTGCACCGTCTGCGGCAAGACTCTTGAAGCGGCCGACCACGAATACGAAGACACCTGGTCAAGCAACAGCAAACGCCACTGGCACGCCTGCTCCGTCTGCGGCGCCGCGAAGGACACGGCCGACCACGTGTTTGAAAACGAAGACGACGAGTACTGCGACGTGTGCGGTGCGCACCGCAGACCCGAGAACCTCGGCGACGGCAACGGCGACGGGCTTGTAAACAACATCGACGCGACGGCCGTGCTTAAATACGACGCCGGCGTCGAAACGCCGACCGAAGAGCAGCTTGCCCTCCTCGACGTCATCGAAGACGGCTTCGTCAACAACGTAGACGCCTCCCGCATACTCAAGCTTGACGCCGGCGTTGTCGATGCGCTTTAGCCTTTGCTTTGATTATTTATTATTGATTTATTTATATTATTATGGCCGAGCTCACGCTCGGCCTTGGTTTTTATATGAAGGGACTCGGTCCCTTCATGGCTGTTTTGGGTTAAGTTTATAGAAAAACATAGCTTTTTAGAGCCAAAGGGTTGGCACCCTTTGGAATCCCGAGCTGGCAACGCAGGCCGCGCCTGCGCCGTGTAAAGGCCGGTCGCACGTATGGAGCGCCGACGCGAAGCGGCGAGTGAAGACACTTATTCACTATTACTTATTACCTATTACTTCAAGCTTCGCTTTCAAGCGGTTTCTTGACAAATTATGCTTTTGATGTATAATGATACTTAAGGGACGTCATTTGCCGCGCTTTGTCCCTTGAAACAAAGCTTTTGAAAGGAATAAAGCCATGAAAAAACTACTTAGCCTTTTTTTGACCGCAGCTTTGCTTATAAGTCTGCTTTCCGCGGTCGGCCTGCCCGCGTCGGCGGAGGGCGTAAGCGGCGAGTGGGGCGACCTTAGCTGGGAGCTTTCCGCCGACGGCACCCTGACCGTCTCCGGCGAAGGCGAGATGGTCGACTCCGCCTCCGGCAGCTACCCTTGGATTGCCGACTATTACGACAGCGTCAAGTCTGTCGTTATAACGGAAGGCGTTGCCTCCGTCGGCCGGTGGGCGTTCATGTACTGCGCGTCGCTTACAAGCGTGACCGTTCCGGAAAGCGTCACCTCCATAGGCGAAGGCGCGTTTGTCTTCTGCACGTCGCTTGCCGACGTGACCCTGCCCGAGGGCGTCACCTCCCTGGGAAACGGCGTGTTTTACAACTGCACCTCTCTTGAAAGCGTCACCGTCCCCGAGGGCGTCACTTCCCTTGGCGAGTACGCCTTCTTCGGCTGCTCGTCTCTTGCGGAGGTTTCGCTGCCCGAAGGGCTTGTCTCCATCGGCTACGGCGCGTTTGCCGGGTGCTCCGCTCTTGCGGGCATAACCGTGCCGGAGGGCGTCGCCTCCATCGGAGACTACGCGTTCCACCGCTGCACCGCGCTTGAAAGCGCCGTGCTTCCCGAAAGCCTTACCTCCATCGGTGCCTACGCCTTCAACGGCTGCAGGTCGCTTGCAGGCGTTTCCGTCCCGTCGGGCGTGACGGCAATTGAGGAAAGCACCTTTGCAGAGTGTCGCTCGCTTGCCGACATAACCCTCCCGGAGGGCTTGACCTCCGTCGGAACCTTTGCGTTCTACCGCTGCATGTCGCTTACGGACGTGACCCTGCCCGAGGGCACCGCTTCCGTCGGCACCGGTGCGTTTTGGGACTGCACGTCCATTGAAAGCGTCTACGTTCCGGACAGCGTTTCCCAAATCGGCCGCAACGCGTTCGCCAACTGCCTGGCTCTAAAGAGCCTGAACATCCCCGCAAACGTCGCCTTCCTGGACGGAAGCATTCTTTGCGCCTGCGACGCGCTTGAAGCGCTTACCGTTAGCGCCGGCAACTCCGTTTACCGCTCCGAAGGCAACTGCGTCATCGAAAAGGCGACAAACGCGCTTGCCGTGGGCTGCAGCGTCAGTGAAATACCCGACGGCGTGACCTCCGTCAGAACCAACGCGTTCTACGGCTGCTGCGCCATCACAAGCGTTGTCATCCCCGAAAGCGTTGCGGAAATCGAAGACAGCGCCTTCCTCGGCTGCGACGAGCTTGGGCTTGCCTACGTCAAGTCGCCCTACGTTGCAAATGCACTCACCGGCGCATACGCCGCCGGCTGCCTGCTCGACAGCGTAGACTCCCTTATCCTGCCCGACGGCATCGAAGCCACCGACTACGTAAAGGAAAACTACCCCGTCACCGGCACCGCGACCGTAGACGGCGAAAGCGTGAACTGGTATAAGATGAGCGAGGAATGCACCGTTCACTGCTATGACGGCAACGTGTGCATCTTCTGCGGTGATATGCTTGAAGTGCCCGCCGCGCTCGGAGACGCCAACGGCGACGGAAGCATCAACAACATCGACGCCTCTCTCGTGCTGCGGTACGACGCCGGCGACGCCGAACTTGAGGGCACCGACCCCTCCCCGGCTGCCGACGTGAACGCCGACAGCGCCGTCAACAATATCGACGCCTCCCGCATACTCCAGCTTGACGCCGGCGTCATCACCGAGTTCTAAGTCTGTGCTTTATTATTGATTTTATTATTAAGGCCGAGCTCACGCTCGGCCTCGCTTTTTCGCTTTTTTGTTTTTTATCTTGGCCGAGCTCGCGCTCGGCCTGTGTTTTTATATGAAGGGACTCGGTCCCTTCATGGCTCTCTATTTAAGGCTTATTTAAAACAATAGCTTTTTAGGCCCAAAGGGCACAGCCCTTTGGAATCCCGAGCCGCCAACGCAGGCGGTGCTTTCACTGTGTTTAGGCCTGCTGCACGTATGTTGCGCCGGCGGCGAGTGAAGAAGTGCGGTGTCCGCAGCGCGGATGGTATTTTTAAGAAAAAAGCGGAAGCTTTTTCCGCAATTCTTATCTCAAGCTAAGTTCTTCCTTCAGCGCCTTTTGCAGGACGGCAGAGACGTTTATCCCGCTTTTCTCCGCCTCGTAATCCAACCAAGACGGCAGCGTTACGTTGCGGCGTACAGCGCGCTGTGCATTTTGCCGACGGTATTCCGCAAAGTCAACGTCCACAAGCGACACAATGTCGCCTTCGTCCTCCGCCTTTACGTCGCCCGCAGGCGTGGGCACGGGCAGGCTTTCCCCCCTGTCCTGAAGCTCTATGCCGACAATGCCTATGGCATCCCGCGCCATCTCTATCGCGTCCGCGTAGTCGGCTCCTTCCGTGTTTATATCGAAATCCGGCACGTAGACCACCACGCTTGTTTTCCCCTTGCTTAAAATTATCGGATATGCGTATTTCATAAATTTACCTCCCGCGTGCCTATTTCAGGCCTCTGCGTTTAATAATGGCCTGCGCCAGCCTTTCGTCCATCTCTTTGTGCCTGACGACTGCCTCTATTTCCTTCCCCTTGGCGTACACGTCGTGATTTGCGCCGTGACGTACGAATTTCCACCCGTTTTTCTCCAAAAGCTTTATTAAGTCTTTTGTCTTCATCACCTGTCCTCCCGAACAATACTATTATACACACTTTGTGTGTATTTGTCAATGGATGTTTTTTCCAAAAGGCAACGAAGGCAGCGACGCAGCGATAATTAGGCCGGTCGCACGTATGAAGCCTTTCATCTATTGTACCGCGCCGCGCTTCCCGCCCCGCGAGCGAAGCGAGCATACAATAAAACTTGAATTTTCCGCGGGCACGTACCGCGGAAAATTCTCCTTGGATTCCCGCGAGTGCCTTGACGCCGCCCCGCGGAGGGGGCAAGGCGCGAGACGCGAGTGAACGGGAATCTATAATAAACCGAAGGCTCTTGGGAAAATCGCATTTTCCCAAGAGCCAACCTATTAGCCTATTCGGGGTCCCCGAAAAATCGTAAGATTTTTTGGGGAAACAAATCGGGGCCCCCGCCGCGAACGTAGTGAGTGGTGGGGCCTATGACAGCATCTTCTCAAGGTCGGCGATGATGTCCTCGGCGTCCTCTATCCCGACGGAGAGGCGTATAAGCTTAGAGGTGATGCCGATTTTCTGCCGCACCTCTGCGGGGATGGACGCGTGCGTCTGCGTCTGCGGGTAGGTGATAAGCGTTGCGGTACCGCCGAGGCTTTCCGCAAACATTATCATGTCTCCGCCGCAAAGCGCCTTTTCCACCTTGCTTTCGTCCTTAAGCGTAAAGCTTATCATGCCGCCGAAGCCCGTCGTCTGCTTCTTTGTCACCTCATACGAGGGGTGGTCGGGGTCGCCGACGAAGTAGACCTTCTCCACAGCCTTATGTGTCTTTAAGAAATCCGCAACCTTTACGGCGTTTTCCTCGTGCCGCTTCATGCGCAGTGCAAGCGTCTTTATGCCGCGCATCACAAGCCAGCTGTCGAACGGCGAAAGGCCGCTGCCCTCCGTCCGCAGTATAAGGCGCATGCGCTCCTCCAGCTTCTCGTCGTTCACGACCACAAAGCCTGCGGTCGTGTCGTGGTGGCCGGCAAGGAACTTCGTCCCGCTGTGTATGACGAGGTCGGCACCGAGGGCGATGGGCTTTTGAAAATACGGCGTCAGGAACGTGTTGTCAACTGCGAGTATCGCACCGCAGTCCCTGCTTATCTTTGCGATTTCCGCAATGTCTGCGACCTTCATCATCGGGTTTGTGGGGCTTTCGAGGTATATCATGCGCGTGTCGGCGCAGACTGCCGCCCGCACCGCGGCCGTGTCCCCCACGTCAACCGGGGTAAACAGCACGCCAAGCGGCTTCCAAATTTCCTCCATCTGGCGGTAAGCGCCGCCGTATATGTCGTCCGAAATGACCACGTGGTCGCCGGACTTGAGCAGCGAAAAGGTCGCCGCCACGGCGGCAAGCCCGCTTGCAAAGGCAAAGCCGGCCGTCCCGCCCTCCAAAAGCGCCACGGTGTTCTCAAGCTCCAGCCTTGTCGGGTTGTCGCAGCGGGAGTAGCTGAAGCGTATGTCGGAGCCCAGCCCCGGGTTCCTGTATGTAGTGGTCTGATATATGGGGTAGCTTACCGCGCCGGTAAGCGGGTCGCAGCCCTCGTATCCGTGAACAACCACGGAATCCGGCTTGCGTCCAAACTGCTTATTTGTCTTGTCTAACATAAAAAGCTCCTCTTAAAAACGGTTCTACTCAATTAAAAGAGGTGTAAACCCCAGCTTGTCTGAAGAAACGAGGTAAAGATCGGTAAATCCCACGCTTTTCTCAAGCGCCGCCGCAGGCACGCCGTGCAGGTGCCCGTAGTAGCAGCGGCGGACGCGGTACTCCGCAAGCACCTCCGCCACAGGCGCGCACTTCACGCCGCCGAAGACGGGCGGGTAGTGCAGGAAGACGGTAAGCTCGTCGCCCTCTTCGGCAAGGGAAAGCCCGCACTCTATCGAGCGGCGAAGCCTGCCTGCCTCGCGAAGGGCCACCTTCGCGTCGTTCTCGCCGTAGCTTGCGTCCGGGAACCAGCCGCGCGTGCCGCATATCACCTTGCCCTCTACGCGGTAGGCGTTGTTGTGGAGGAAATGAATGCTCTTTGCGCCGATGCTTTCCACAAAGGCGTTAAGCTTTGTAAGGGTGTTCCACCAATAGTCGTGGTTGCCCTTGCCTATTATCTTCTTCCCCGGGAGGCTGTCTATAAAGAGAAGGTCCCTCTCCGCGCTGTCAAACTTCATGCCCCAGGAGATGTCCCCGGGTATTACGACGGTGTCCTCCTCGCCGACAAGCGCCCTCCAGGCCGCCTCCAGCCGCGCCTTGTGGTTTGCCCAGGCGGGGCCGAAAACGTCCATGGGCTTATCTGCGCCCTCGGAGAGGTGCAGGTCGGCGATAGTGTAAAGCGGCATATTTTACTCTTCCTTTTTTTCTTCCGCTTTCAAAGCCGCCGAAGCATCCGAATCCTTCGGCGCCTCCGCACCGGGCTTTGCGTACCTGCCGTCGCGCCAAATGTCCGGCAGAACAAGCAGGTACAAAACCGCAGAGACGATCCTTACGGCATTAACGAACCACTTAAAGGTGAAGTTCTTAACCGTGGCGTAATACCATATGACCGTAAGCAGCGCAAACAGAATGAACGAAAGCAGCACGCGCGCAAGCATGCCGCTGCGGCTTTTCCTTTCCGTAGCGTCGCAGGTACGCGCCACGAAGACAACAGCCGCCGCAAACACAAGCGCACAGGCGATATACTTTGCAAGATACATTTTTATTCACATCCTAAGGTAATAAAATTGCTGAATTTTGCACATAATACCCGCATATCAAAGAAAGGCAAGGTACAAAACATGAACGGAAAAAGCTGCGGCTGCGGCGACGAAAAATGCGTAAAGGGCATAAACTGTGCCGTTAAAAGCTGTGAATTTCACGACGGGGACAGAAGGTGCATGGCGGGGAAGATAGCCGTCGGCCCCGAGAACGCCTGCTGCTCGTCGGAGACGGTGTGCGCAACTTTTCGCCCTAAAACAGACCTGTCTTAACTCCTGATCGCGGCAAACTCCGCGACAGCCGCGCCGATGTCCTCCTTCTCGCAGGCGGCGGTAAAGCGAACGCCCTTGTCCTTCAGAGACGCAAGGTTCGCGGGCGGGCAAACCCCGCTTGCTGCCTGCAGCGCGTCTATACAGCCGAAGTCGTCCTCCGGCACGGGAAGCCCAAGGGCCGAAAGCACCGCCTGCGGGAACTTGTAGGGCGAAGCGGTGGAAACCGCAAGCATGGGCGTGTTGTCCCCGCTTTCCGCCCTGTACTTGTCCGCGCAGTAAAGAGCCACAGCAGTGTGCGGGTCGCAGAGATAGCCGTTTTCAAAGTAGGCCTTTATTGTCTGCGCCGTCTCTTCCTCCGGGCAGAAGCCCGCGGCAAAGTCGTCGGCAAGCGCCGATCTTGTGCCCGCGTCTATGCTGTAGGTACCGGTGTCCGCAAGCGCCTTCATAAGGCGTGCGCACTCCCCGGTGCCGAGCCTGAAGTAAAGAAGCCTTTCGAGGTTGCTTGATATAAGTATATCCATCGAGGGCGAGGTTGTTGTATAAAACGGCCTTCGGCGGTCGTAAACGCCGGTGCCGAAGAAGTCCGTAAGCACGTTGTTGCGGTTGGAAGCGCAGACAAGCTTCTTTATCGGAAGCCCCATCTGCTTTGCGATATAGGCCGCCAAGATGTTGCCGAAGTTGCCGGTCGGCACGGTGACGTTTATCGCCTGCCCGCGCTTTACGGCGCCTGCCGATACCATATCGAGGTAGGCCGATACATAGTAAACAATCTGCGGCGCAAGCCTGCCCCAGTTTATAGAGTTGGCGCTGGAGAAGAAAAGTCCCTGTCCTTCAAGCTGCTTTGAGGCCGCTTCGCTTGCAAAGATGCGCTTTACGGCAGTCTGCGCGTCGTCAAAATTGCCCTTCACGGCGCAGACGGAGACGTTTTTGCCCTCCTGCGTCTGCATCTGCAGCTTCTGTATGCGGCTTACGCCGTCCACGGGGTAGAAGACCTGTATTCTCACACGCGGCACGTCCGCGTATCCCGCAAGGGCAGCCTTGCCCGTGTCGCCCGATGTGGCGACGAGGATCAGCGCGTCGCGCTCCTCCCCGCACTTTTCAAGCGAGAGCGACAAAAGTCTGGGCATTATCTGCAGCGCCATGTCCTTAAACGCACTTGTCGGGCCGTGCCACAGCTCCAAAACGCTGTTCCCGCCGGCAGTGGCCACGGGCGCGGGGTTCGCGCCGAAGCGCGCCTTCGCGTATGCCGCCTCCGCCGCAGAGGCAAGCTCCTCTTCCGTGTAGTCGTCAAGGAACAGGTGCAGTATCCTTGCCGCCCTCTCCGCGTAGCGGAGCGGAAGGAGCGCGTCCAAGGCCGCGCCGTCAAGCGCGGGTGTCTCCATAGGCACGAAAAGCCCGCCGTCGCGAGCCAGGCCGTTCTTTATAACATAGGCGGACGAACGACCCTCGTCGCCGCCCCTTGTGCTGCCGTACAACATATCAGTTCTCCGTGTTCAAAACGCCCTTGGTGTGCACAAGGCGTTTCGGTTTTCCGTCCTTTACTATAAGCTCCAAAAGGTCAAAGCGCGTCCTATTGTACCGCGCGCGGAAGGGTATGCCGAAAAGCTTTACCCTTATCCTGCCGCCTTCGCCCGCCGTCTTCACAAAAAACCGCGCGGCGCGCCGCAAAGCCGCCGCCTTGCGGCCGCCGAAGTGGCTTGCGGGGTCGCCCCTGCAGGTGCTTGACTTGGCCTTGACCTCCACAAAAACAAGGGTGCGTCCCTTCTTTGCGACAAGGTCTATCTCCCCGCCCTCGGCGCGGTAGTTGGCGGTAATAATGCGGTAGCCCTTGCGGCAAAGGTACTCCTCCGCCGTTCTCTCACCAATTCTGCCAAATGTCTGTCTGTTCAAAGCTGTCGCCCAATGTCTTTCTCAAAAAGCTGCGGCGGTGAAGCGGGCAGGGGCCAAGCTTCAAAATCGCCTGCTTGTGCTCCTTCGTGGGGTAGCCCTTGTGCTTTGCAAAGCCGTAGCCGGGGTAGAAGCGGTCCATCTCCAGGCAGAAAGCGTCCCTCTCCACCTTCGCAAGTATCGACGCCGCCGCAACGGACGGGCTTTTGCCGTCCCCCTTCACGACGGGGTATGCCGGTATGTCGAAATCCCTGGCGATGCTGCCGTCTATAAGCGCAAGGTCGGGCCTTACCTTAAGCTTTGCAATCGCGCGGCGCATGGCAAGCATGGAGGCGTTCAGTATGTTTATCGCCTCTATCTCGTACACCTCCGCGTGCGCGACGGCATAGTCGACGGCCTTCTCCTTTATCTCGGCACAAAGCGCCTTCCTCTTCTTTTCCGAAAGCCGCTTAGAGTCGTCAAGCCCTTCTATGACTATCCCGCGCGGGAGTATTGCCGCGGCGGCGAACACCGGCCCCGCAAGCGGGCCGCGACCGGCCTCGTCACAGCCGCAGACGATATTGTATCCGTTTTCAAAGCAGGCGTTTTCGATATCCCAGTTCAGCATATCACTACCTCCCCCTACGCCTAAAAAACGCTAATCGAGAGTTATTCTGCCTATCTTCCCCCCGCGGAACTCGTCCAAAAGGCAGACGGCGAACCTCTCCGTATCCGGAACGCCGCCGCGCTGCAGAAAGCCGCGCTTTAAGGCCATCCTTTCGAGAAGCGCCTCCGCGCTTTCGCCTTCCACAGCCTCTACCTTATAGCGCGCAGCCGTAAGGTCGGGGTAAAGCTTTATAACAAGCGCGGCAAACCGCGCCGCAATGTCTGTTATATCGAGTATTTCGTCGCGTATCGCGCCCGTAAAGGCAAGCTTTTCGCCAACCTCCGGGTCCTCAAACTTGTGCCAAAGCAGACCCGGCGTGTCAAGCAGCTCTATCCCGCCGGGGGCGCTTATCCACTGCATGCTTCGGGTCACGCCCGGGCGATCCTCCGCCTTCGCCTTGCTTTTGCCGGTGAAGCGGTTTATAAAGGTGCTTTTGCCAACGTTCGTTATGCCAAGCACAACGCCGCGTATCTTCCTGCCCGGCATGCCCTTTTCCGCGTATTTTTTAAGCTTTTCCGCCGTAAGGCGCTTTATCGCCGGCGCTATGCGCGCGTATCCGGTACCCTCCCGGCTGTCTACGGCTATTACCTCCGCACCTTCGCCGGAAAGCTTAGCCGTAAAGCTCGCCGTCTTCTCCGGGTCGGCAAGCGAGCACTTCGAAAGCAGAGTAAGCCTCGGCTTGCCTGCGCAGATGTCCTTTAAATCCGGGTTCCTGCTTGAAAGCGGAATCCGCGCGTCAAGTATCTCAATCACAAAATCCACGGGCAGAAGCAGCGTCTTAAGCTCCCTCTTTGCCGCCGCCATGTGCCCCGGGTACCAAACAACCGGTGCGCTCATTCAACCCTGCCGAAGCTGCTCTTCGGCCCGACGCGGATAAGCACCCTGCCAAGCACGCGGTCCTCGTCGAGGCAGCCGACCTGCCGCCCGTCGGACGAGCCGTTGCGGTTGTCGCCCATGACAAATATCTGCCCCTCCGGCACGGTAAAGCTCGCCTTTTTAAGCATGCCGTCCTCGTAGGTTTTGACAACGCTTTCGCTTGTCTCTATCCACATCTCCGTCTTCATGGGCGTGCCGTCGTAGTGCACATAGTCCTCTTCAAGCAGCGTGCCGTCGACGCGAACCTCCCAGTTTTCAAAGTTCAAGTCAACCGTCTGCCCACCGGTGGCAATCACCCGCTTGATAATGTACCTGTCCTGAAAAAGCCCGTCCGCGTCAATGACCACTATGTCACCCGTCGAGGGGGTGTACAATACGTCGGATATTATAAGCTTGTCGTTGTGCTGCAGCGTCTCTACCATAGAGGTGCCGTTCACCGTGACAAAGCGCAGGACAAACACAAAAAGTATCATCATAAGCACAAGCGCATAGCAGAACGTCTCCAAACAGTCAAAAACGTCCGCAAAACGGCTTTGCTTCCTATCTTTTTTCTTTTTTTTGCCGCCTTCATCCGCAGCGGAATCCTCCGGCAAAACGTCCATATCCTCCCCGTAAATATCGGCCATATACATCACCTCCAAAAGCCGCAGTCGCGCGCACGCGTATGCGCGCGCGTGTAAGCAAAAAGTGTCCGTAAAACAGACACTTTGTACTTCGCAAAACAAACGTTAGATCTTTTCCTTGACCTTTGCGTACTTGCCGACCCTGCCGCGCAGATAGTAAAGCTTTGCACGGCGGACCTTACCGCGGCGGGTTACCACAACATCCTGAACGTTGGGGCTGTGAATGGGAAACGTCTTTTCCGTGCCCACGCCGTAGGATATACGGCGAACGGTGAACGTTTCGCTAACGCCGCTGTTCCTCTTCGCAATAACGGTCCCTTCAAAAATCTGGGTCCTTGTCCTTGCGCCTTCCACAATTCTCTGGTACACCTTGACGGTGTCGCCTATCTCGAATTTGGGAAGCTCCTTCTTAAGCTGCTCATCAGTAAAAGCCTTAATGAGATCCATAAAAGCTTTCCTCCCTCCAATTGCGTTCTTGCCGAGCCGCAGAGGACCGCAATTTTTTATTTTTAACGATTGATTATACCACGCTTTCGCGCCGATTGCAAGCCCTTTTTTTAAATTTTTCACGAAAGTGGGCAACGCGCGGATTTTGCGGCGATAATTTATTGACAAACCGAGCTTTTAATGGTATTATATAGCTTGAAGACGTATAGAGGGGAGAAGGCTTTTGGGCAGGGCAATTTTTATAACCTCCTTCAAGGGCGGCGTCGGCAAAACGACGGTTACGGCAAACCTTGCCGCGGCGCTTTGCTTCCTCGGCAAGAAGGTGCTTGTCGTCGACGCCGACTACGGCAACCGCTGCATGGACCTTGTTCTGGGCATGGAGAACATGACGCTTTTTGACGGAGCCGACGTTTTGTGCGGCAGGGTCGGCGCAAAGGACGCCGTAGCGCCCCATCCGGAGAATAAGCGGCTTTTCTTCCTTGCGGCGCCTGCCGCCGCTGCCGCCGTTACGGACGCGGAGGCGGAGGGGCTTTTGACGCAGCTTAAGGAGGAGTATGACTTTGTCCTTGTGGATTCCTCCGCAGAGGACGGCGCCGTTTACCGCGCCTTTGCCCGCAGTGCGGACGACGCGCTGGTTTTAAGCTTCCACCAGTCCACGGCGATAAGGAGTGCGGAGAAGACGGCTGCGGTGCTTTCCTCTCTCGGCTTTTCGCGCATACGTCTTGTTGTAAACGCCTACCACAGGGAGGCGGAGGAGGCGGGGACGCTTCCCTCGGTGCTTGAGATAATACAGCGCTCGCGCATACGGCTTTTCGGCGTCATACCCTACGACGCGTCGGTCGTCCCCCGGCAGGAGCGCGGCGCGCTTCCCTACACCGCAAGGGGCAGGCTTCGCCCCTACGAGGCGGCGACTTTGAACATGGCAAAGCGGCTTTTGGGCGTTTCCGTTCCGCTGCTTAAGGACGTTTACAGAACAAAGCGGCCGGTTGAATACTTGTGATTAACATGCTGAGGAGGGCTTTATGGAGATAGCAATTATTGCAAGCGACAAGAGAAAAGATTTGATGACGGAATTCTGCATTGCATACTGCGGCATTCTGTGCAGGCACCACCTTTGCGCCACCGGTACGACGGGCAGATACCTTGCGGAGGCGACGGGTCTTGACATAGAGATTATGCTTGCCGGCACGCACGGGGGGACACAGCAGATAGCATCGCGGATTTCCTACAACGAGATAGATTTGCTTTTGTACTTCCGCGACACGGACGACGACAACGAGTATTCCGACGTTCAGATAAACCTTATAAGGATGTGCGACAAGCAGAACATACCCGTCGCCACGAACATCGCGACGGCGGAGGCGCTTGTCCTTGCCCTTGACAGGGGCGACCTTGACTGGAGAATGCTGTTAAGGCAGAATCAACAAAATCAACAGAACGACAAGTAAAAGGAACACATTATGGCAAATATACAAAAGCCGAAGGGCACGCTTGACGTCCTTCCGAACAAAAGCTTTATATGGCAGTACATCGAAAGCGCCGTAAGGAAGGCCGCCGCAAAGTGCGGCTACGGTGAGATACGCTTTCCCACCTTCGAGGCGACGGAGCTTTTCAACCGCGGCGTAGGCGGCACTACGGACATAGTGCAGAAGGAGATGTACACCTTCGAGGACAAGGACGGCAGGAGCATGACGCTTCGGCCGGAGGGGACGGCCTGCGTGGTGCGCAGCATCATCGAAAACGGGCTTTGCATGCAGGCTATGCCGCTTAAGCTTTACTACATCGGCAGCTTCTTCCGCTACGAGAAGCCGCAGGCCGGCAGGAGCAGGGAGTTTACGCAGTTCGGGGCGGAGCTTTTCGGCGCGGACAGCGCCCTTGCGGACGCAGAGCTTATACTTCTGGCAAACGACGTTTTTAAGTCCCTCGGCGTGAAAAGCGTGGAGCTGAAGATAAATTCGATAGGCTGCGCGGACTGCCGCGCGGAGTTCAGGAAGGCGCTTAAGGACTACTTCAAGTCGAAGGAAAGCCGCCTTTGCGACACCTGCCGCGGCAGGCTGGAGACCAACCCGCTTCGCATACTCGACTGCAAGTGTCCGGACTGCATAGAGGTCGCAAAGGACGCGCCGAAAACGGTAGACTATCTGTGCGACCGCTGCAAGAGCCACTTTGAAGAGCTTAAAGGCGTTCTAACCTCCGCCGGCGTCGGCTACGAAGTGGATCCCTTTATAGTGCGCGGGCTTGACTATTACACCGGCACGGTGTTTGAGTTTGTCGGCGGCACCGGTGCGGCGCAGTCCACGGTCTGCGGCGGCGGCAGGTACGACACGCTGGTAAGCCAGCTCGGAGGCCCGGCTTTAAGCGGCGTGGGCTTTGGCATGGGCATAACCCGCCTTATGGCGGTGATGGAGCTGGACGGCGTGCTTCCGAAGGCGGACACGGCGCCGGACATATACATAGCTCCCGCATGTGCCGCAGCGCGGGACAGGGCGTATCTGCTTGCGAAGGAGCTTCGCGATATGGGGCTTAAGGCGGAAAGCGACCTTTGCGGCCGCTCGCTTAAAGCGCAGATGAAGTGGGCGGACAAGGCAGGCGCAGCCTACACCTTAGTTCTCGGCGACAGCGAGATCGAGGCAGGCCGTGCGGTGCTTAAGCCCATGCGCGGCGGGGAGGCGGCGGAGGTCGCCGTAAACGCCGCGGAGATAAAGAATGCAATTCTTAAAGGAAATGGGGAGAGATAGATGGCAGAACTGATGGGGAACCTTCGCCGCACGCACTACTGCGGGACGCTTCGCGAGGGCGACATAGGCAAAACGGTTACGGTTATGGGATGGGCTCAGAGGCAGCGCGACCTGGGCAGCCTTATTTTTATAGATCTGCGCGACAGGAGCGGGATAGTGCAGCTCGCCTTTGACGACGGCAGCGACAGGGCGATTTTCGACAAGGCCTTCGGCGTTAGGAGCGAGTATGTGCTTGCCGCCGTCGGCACCGTCAGGGAGCGTTCCAGCAAGAACCCCAACATCCCGACCGGGAACATAGAGGTTTTCGTGACGGAGCTTCGCGTGCTTTCCGTGGCGGAGACGCCGCCCTTTGAGATAGTGGAGGGCAGCAAGGCGGGCGAGGAGCTTCGCTTAAAGTACCGCTACCTCGATCTGCGCCGCCCGGATTTGGCGAAGAACATAATCTTCCGCCACAGGGCTGCGAAGGCCGTGCGCGATTACTTCGACGAGAACGGCTTTTTGGAGATAGAGACGCCGATGCTTGTGCGCTCCACGCCGGAGGGCGCAAGGGACTATCTGGTACCGAGCAGGGTGCACAAGGGCTCGTTTTACGCGCTGCCGCAGTCGCCGCAGCTTTACAAGCAGCTTCTTATGGTTGCGGGCTTTGACCGCTACGTTCAGCTTGCGCGCTGCTTCCGCGACGAGGATCTGCGCGCAGACCGCCAGCCGGAGTTTACGCAGATAGACCTTGAGATGTCCTTTGTGGACGTGGATGACATCCTCGCCGTGGGCGAGGGGCTTGTAAAGCGCCTGTTTAAAGAGCTTTTGGACACGGAGGTGTCTCTTCCGCTTCCGAGGTACACATACAAAGAGGTTATGGAGCGCTTCGGCTCCGACAAGCCCGACCTTCGCTACGGGCTTGAGATAACCGACATAAGCGACATTGTCGAGAAAAGCGGCTTTTCCGTCTTCGCTTCCGCCGTTTCGGGCGGGGGCAGCGTGAGGGGCATAAACGTTAAGGGCAAGGCCGACGTTTTGACGCGCAAAGAGGTGGACAAGCTTACCGAATACGCAAAGGGCTGCGGTGCGAAGGGCCTTGCCTGGGTAAGGCTTACAGCACAGGGCGCTTCCTCCTCCTTCGGCAAGTTCATGACCGAAGAGGAGATGAACGCAATATACGCCCGCATGGGCGCCGAAGAGGGCGACGTGCTTCTCTTCATGGCGGACACAAACAACGGGCGGCTGCTGTCGACCCTCGGCATGCTTCGCGTTGAGGCGGCTAACCGCGCGGGAGTGGAAAAGAAGGGCTACAAGCCGCTTTGGGTTGTGGAGTTCCCGTTTTTCGAGTACGACGAGGAGATCGGCGACTTTGTCGCAATGCACCACCCCTTCACCGCACCGCTTGACGAGTGCCTGCCTTATCTTGAGACGGACAAGGCGGCGGTAAGGGCGAAGGCCTACGATTTGGTTCTCAACGGCATAGAGCTTGCAAGCGGGTCGATACGCATAACGGACCCGGCGCTGCAGAAGACGATATTCCGCCTGCTTGGCATTTCGGACGCGGAGGCGGAGGAGAAGTTCGGCTTCCTTACGGATGCGTTCCGCTACGGGCCGCCCCCGCACGGCGGCATGGCAATAGGGCTTGACCGGCTTGTAATGCAGCTTTTGGGCTGTGACACGCTGCGCGACGTTGTCGCCTTCCCGAAGGTGCAGAACGCCTCGGAGCTGATGACCTCCTGCCCTGCGGAGGTGCCGACGGCGCTTACGGACGACCTGGGGATCAAGGTGACCGAAAAAGAATAGAAAGCCCGAAGGGGGACTTTTAATGATTGAATTTAGAGACGTATATAAAAACTACGGCCAGAACCGCGCACTTAAGGGCATAAGCTTTAAGGCGGAAAGCGGCGACATCCTTGGCTTTCTGGGGCCGAACGGCGCGGGCAAAAGCACGGCGCTTAACATACTTACGGGCTACCTTTCCGCCACGGCGGGGGAGGCGTACGTCGACGGCATAAGCATCTTCGAAAACCCCGTGGAGGCGAAAAAGCGCATAGGCTTCCTGCCGGAGCTGCCGCCTCTTTACCCCGACATGAAGGTGGGGGAGTACTTAAGCTTTGTCTACGACCTCAAGGGCTGCAAGCTTCCGCGCAAGCAGCACATAAAGGAAATATGCGAGGTCGTGAAGATTGCGGACGTGGAAGGGCGGCTTATAAAGAACCTGTCGAAGGGCTACAGGCAGCGCGTGGGGATAGCGCAGGCGCTTATCGGCAACCCGAAGGTGCTTGTGTTTGACGAGCCGACCGTCGGCCTCGACCCGAAGCAGATAATAGAGATACGCAACCTTGTTAAGCTTTTGGGCAAGGAGCACACTATAATAATATCGTCGCACGTCCTGCCGGAGGTGCAGCAGGTCTGCAGCCGCGTTGTCGTGATAAACGAGGGCAGCATAGTCGCGGACGAGCCGATAGAGACGCTGGCGGAGGCCGTTTCCGGCCCGAGGCGGCTTATCGCGAAGATCTGCGGGCCGGAGGCGGAGGTGCTGAAGACGCTTTCCGCCGTGTCCGCCATACGCAGCGCGGAGGTCATAGGAAAGCAGGACGCGGACTCGATAAGCTATATTATAGAGTCCGACGACCGCATAGACGCGCGCAAGCCGCTTTTTTCGGCGCTTGCCGCAAAGGGCTTCCCGCTTATAGGGCTTGAGGGCGTGGAGATGAGCCTTGAGGACGTGTTCGTCCGTCTCGTCTCCAAAAAAGAGGAGCGTACAAGGGGACGGGAAAGGAAGGCGCATTGACATGTTTGCAATATACAAGCGCGAGCTTAAGGGTTACTTCATAGCGCCGATAGGCTATCTTTTTACCGCCAACTTTTTGGCGATATCCGGCCTGCTTTTCAGCATCTGCACGCTGCAGAGGCAGTCGGAAAGCAGCGTTGCGGACTACTTCCGGTACCTTATATACGCCTTTGCAATTCTGCTTCCCCTGCTTACGATGAAGTCGCTTTCGGAGGAACGGAAGACGAAGTCGGAGCAGCTTCTTATGACAAGCCCGGTTTCCGTCGGCGGGATGATAGTGGGGAAATACCTCGCGTCGCTTACGGTCTTTGCGGCGGTGCTCGCCTGCAACAGCTTAAACTTCCTGCTTCTCGAAAGGTACGGTGACCCCAACTTCAGGCTTATCTTTTCAAGCCTGCTTTGCCTTTTCTTCATAGGCGCTTTGTTTTTGGCGATAGGCATTTTCTTCTCCTCGCTTACGGAGGACACGCTTATAGCCGCCATAGGGTCGATAGACGTAATTTTCGTCATGCTGGCCGTCCACTTCCTTTCCGACATAAGCATAAGCTGGGTGAAGAAAGCGGTGGATTGGATCTCCATCCTCGCAAGGTACGAGCCGTTTACCTACGGCATACTCGACATAACCTCGATAATTTACTACGTCACCGTCGCGGCGGTGTTCTTATTCCTCGCCGTCCGCGTTTACGAGCGCCGTCGCTGGGCTTAAGGGAGGTGTGTTAAGTGAATAACGACAAACAGCAAATCAAAACACGCCGCAAGCTTAAGTACGGCACGCTTTCCGCGGGCTTTGTGGTGATAGTTGTGATTCTCTGCATTGCGGTGAACCTGCTTGCCTCCGGTCTCTCCGCGAAGTGGGACATGCGCGTTGACATAACGGACAACGCCGCAAGATTCTACACCGTAAGCGGCGCGACGAAGGACATACTTGGCGACTACTTCAAGGACGAGCCGAACTGGAAGATAACAATCCGCTTCCTCGCTCCCGAGGAAAAGGTCTCCGACGAGATGGTGCTGGAGCTTGCACGCTCCTACGTCTCGACCTTTGACGGGCACGTCGATCTCGTGTTCAACGACATTCAGGCCGACCCCGCTTTTGCAGAGCAGTACACAACGCTTACGCAGACTGCGCTTACGGCGAACCACGTCATTGTGGAAGGGCGCTACCACGTCCGCGCTATAAGCTTCAACGCGTTTTACTACTTTGACACGGAATCCGGCGAGAAAGTCTCGTTCACGGGCGAAAAGACCTACACCGCGGCCATTCTCCGCGCCGGGCTTAAGGAAAGCCCGAAGGCGGTTTTCACCGTCGGTCACGGCGAGACGCTTGACGGCCTCGACTTGAGCCGGCTTGTCGGCGAAAGGTCGGAGGCAATTGAAGAGGCGTCGCACCTTGTGCCGTTTATCGACTCGCTTTACGACATGGGCTTCGAGGTGCAGGCAGTGGACCTCAACAAGGGCGAGATTCCGGAGATGACGCGTCTTCTTATAGTCTGCGACCCGAAGTACGACTTTATGGGCTTTGACGCGGAAAACCCGGAGGCAGACAGCGAGATAGACGCCGTTCGCAAGTACATGAACGGCTTCGGTACCTCGCTGCTTGTCGCGGTGAACAGCTCCACGCCGGAGCTGCCCAATTTGATGGAATACATGGAGCAGGAGTACGGCCTAAGCTACGTGCCCTTTGCCTCCGTTACGGACAACGACCGCTCCGTAAAGGGCAGCGGCGGCAAGATGCTTTTGGGCTCTGTACCGGAAGCGCTTGCTTACTCCGTTGACGAAAGGATTTTAAGCCCCTTCAACGGCGGTGAGAGGTTCGTCTTCAACAACGCCGTGCGTCTTACGGTGGACAAAAGCAACCGCGTTCAGGGCGAGGGCGTGCTTATGAACAGCTCTCCTTCCGCCGTGTGCGGGGGCGAAACGGGCGTTTACCCCATCTTCGCCTTCAACTCCAACGCCGCCGCAATAGACAACCCGGAGGGTGGCTCTACCGAAAACTTCAGGTACAAAACCGCCTACCTTCTCGGCTCTACGGACTTTTTGTCCGCAAACGGGCTTGTCTCGCAGTACGCGAACCGCGCACTTACCGAAAGCTTCCTCAGGATAGCGAACACCGTTCAGGAATACGCCGCGATAAGCGACGTGCTGTTCGTCTCGGAGGCGCTGGACATAACCACCGGGCAGGCTCGGCTGTGGACCGTAGTTGTCACCTTCGTCGTGCCGCTTGCGGTGTTCACCGTTGCGGCCGTTGTTTGGGCAAGAAGGCGGCACTCGTAAACGGGGCGGAGAACTATGAAAAAGCTTACAAAATTCCAAAAACAGTTGATTGTGCTTTGCTGTCTTGTGCTTGTCGCGGCCGTGTGCATAACCGTATACCTTGTGCGCTCGCGCTCCGCGGAGGAGACCCCGGCGGAGCCGCCGTACACCTTTACGGAGGACGAGATAGCCGCGATAAAGGCCTTTGACGGCAGCGCTGCCTTCGCCTTCGGGGCGGAAAAGGGCGCGGGTGACGGCTTCACGGCCCCGCTTATGCGCCTTGCGGAGGGCTACGCCTTCTACAGCAGCCGCGTCTCCGTGGGCTACGGCAGCGGCGGCGACGGCGTTTCCGTCACCGTAAACGGCTCTGCCCTGGAGTTTGACGCAGACGCGCACTTTAAAACCTTAAAAGACGGCACCCCCTATGCGACGGATGCGCGCGCGTTTTTCAACAAGGCGCTTTTCGGTGAGGAGCTTGGCGCTTCCACAGACGCGCTTCCGGGCTTTGACCTTGACGGCGACCGCGTGAACAGCGCCGGGTTTGCCTACCTTTACGGCCCCATTGAAAGGGCGGACATAAAGGGCATCAAGGTTAAAAACGAGTTTGACGAGCTGACCTTTGTGCCCATAGACGGCGTTTTCTACCTTGCGGACACGGACCTTGACCTTGCAACGGCGACGTCGTCTACCCTTGTCGCGGCTGTAAGGGCGCCCGTCGCCTCCGGCAAGGTGAAAGACCCGGAAGAGCTTTCCGCCTACGGGCTTGACAGCGACGAAAACGCAAAGGCAACGGTCATCCTGATGGACAACGACGACAACGCCTATTTCATCCGCATCGGCAAGATGCTTACCGACGGCAGCGGCTTTTACGCGCTTTGCCCCGGCAAGGACATTGTGTACATCCTGCCAAACAGCATTTCCAACTACCTCTTGATCCCCAAGGAGCAGTTCTTGGTCGCCAACTTCGGCACCCCGCTTGAACAGCTTACCGACGTGTTCACGAAGATTGACGACGTGACCTTGAACATCGGCGGCGACCTTCTCAAGGCGGAGCTTATGAGCGACGTGGAGAAGAAGAACCACCCGATAAACTACTCCTGGAAGATAACCGCGCCCGAGAGGTTTGTTTCGGACGTGTTCGGCTACGGGCTTCCCAACTACGGCAACATCGGCGACCTGTACAACACGCTTTGCGCGCTTGCAAGCGAAAACGTTGTTGAAGCCGACATGACGGAGGAAAACCTCAAAAAGTACGGGCTGGACGACCCGCTCGTAAGCTACTCCTGGCTTTACGACGGCAAGACTCGCTGCACCGTGTATTTCAGCCGCCCGAACAGCGACGGCGACTATTACGTCTACTCCGAAAAGGCGAACAAAGACGGCAGCGACAAGAAGAAGATAGGCATAGGCCTTGTAAAGGGCGCGGACTTTATCTACGGCGGCTACACCATGGCCGACTATGTCGACGCCTACCTTTACACGCAGTACTTTGACAAGATCGAATCGATAGAGTTTACGCACGGCGGCGAAACCCACAAAATCACCGTCTCCGTGGGCGATGACGGCATCGCGTCCGGCGCAAGGCTTGACGGGAAGGAAGCCGACCTTAAAAACTGCCAGGGCTTTTACAGGGGGCTGCTTGTCTGCACCTCGCTTGGCGAGTACGAGGGCGAAAAGCCGAAGGAGATATTCTCGCTCAGCGTCACAAGCGGCGGCAAGACGACGCATTTCAGCTTCGGCAGAATCAGCAGCATGAAGGGCTATTGCAGCGTCGACGGCAGGGTCGAGTACGTGATGGACTACGAGGATCTTGAAACGCTTATGTCCCTTGCGGACAAGCTTGTGGCAGGAGATACGATACAATGGTAAAGCGGCTTTTTTGCCTGTTTCTTTGCCTTTCTCTGCTCCCTCTTTCCGCCTGCGGCGGCGAAGGCGGGCAAAGCTATACCCTAAGCGGAGACGTCCGCACTGCCGTGCAGGCCTACAACGCCGCAGACACGCGGCTTTGCGCCTTCGCCTTCGACATGCGCGAGGAAGGCGCGGACGAGCCGCTTGTCTTCATACAGGGCTCCGCCGCGTACAAGTGCTCCTCCCCCGTCGCCCTGTCCGGCAGGGTCACGCAGGTTAAGGACGGCGAGGGCACGACCTCCGACATCTACTACAAGGCTGGCGCCTACTACAGCGCCGGCTCCGGCGGAAGCTACTACATCCCCATGGACAGCGCAGACATGCTTTCCGCCTACTTCTGCCTCCCCGTTCCGCTCCCCGACGAAGCCGGCATAACCGGCCTGCGCACGGCCGAGACGGACGGCAAAAAGTACGTCTACACCGCCTCCGCTGCGGAAGCACTGCCTTCCCTTGCAGACAACCTCTACGGCTTCTGCGCACTGCGCAAGCCCGCGAGAGAGAAGACGGAATGCAGAGAGGCCGAGTACAGCTACGTCATAGCCAGCGACGGAAGCCTTCAAGGCTTTAAGGTCACCGCCTCCTTTACGCTGCACGACACCGCTCCCTACTACCCCGCCTACTCCGTGCCGGAAAGCGCGCTTGCCAAAAGCTTCTCCATAAGCCTTGAGATCACCGTAAAACAGCTTGGCGGCAGCGTGCAGATCTACTCCCCCGACACCTCTGAGTTTACGTTTTTAGGGTAATTTTATTATGGACGGGCCCCGGCCCGTCCTTTGTATTTGTATATGAAGGGACTCGGTCCCTTCATGGCTGTTTTGGGTTAAGTTTATAGAACAACAAGGCTTTTTAGACCCAAAGGGTTGGCACCCTTTGGAATCCCGAGCCGCCAACGCAGGCCGCGCCTCTGCCGTGTATAGGCTTGTCGCACGTTTAAGCCTTCCATCTATTGTACCGCGCCGAGGTTTCCGCCTGCACGCATGCCGCACTTTTGCAATTCTTTGTTAAAATTAAAATACCGACGGGGCGTTTCCGCTTCCGTCGGCATTTTTTAAAACAAGGCTATTCGTCAGGTGGGCACCTTTGTGAACCTCCGCACCGCAAAGGGCAATGCCCCTCGGCAGAAAAATCCTAAAGCCCGGAGATGACGCCGGCGTCGAACTGGAGGATGCGGGAAGCGTCGATGTTGTTGACGGCACCGTCGGCGTTTACGTCGGCTGCGACGAGGGCTTCGTCTTCAAAGGTTGTGACGCCTGCGTCGTACTGCAAGACGAGGGACGCGTCGATGTTGTTCACAGCTCCGTCGTCGTTGGCGTCGCCGAGGAGGGCACTTGCCCCCTTCACATATCCACAGATGTTACAAACTGTGTCGTGCTCGTCGTCGTAGACGTGGTAAAAGTTTTGATTTCTTTCGCCGCAGACGCTGCACTCGTGCCAATGCCGCTCCGCGTCGGTTTTCCACTCTGCACCGAATTTGTGAACGTGCTCTTCGCCGGACGGGTCGTCGGACGGTTCCTCTTCGCCGGGCGCTGCGGGACGGACGGTGACGGTCAGCGCGGTCTGCTTCCCTTGATAGGTGATTTTTACTTCTATTTGTCCGGGCTCGGAAAAATCGTAATCCGGCAGATCCCAGCCGGAATCTACGACGGTCTGCGTTTCGTTGTCGTAATACAGCGTCAGTTCCATGCCTTTGTCGTTGAAAGAGTCGCCAACGACATATTCCGTCTGACTCGGCTGCTGCGTCACGGCAATGTGAACCAGCTGTTTTTTCGCAACCGTAACCTTGATTTGAACGGTGAAATTCTGATACGTCACGGTTACGGTTTGTGAACCGACGGTATCCGGTTTATAGCCGTTGATGCTCCATCCTTGGGTGATAATTTCAGTGGAAAAGTCGTTTTCAGTGAAAAAGCCGTAATATGTCACCTTCAACGTCATGGTGCTGTCGTCGAAGGGCTGTCCCTCGATGTAGCTTGTCTTGGGCTGCGTGGCAATTTCCACAGACGCTATCTCCCGACGGAAGATCATCTCAACCTTTTGCAATTCCGGGAAAGGATATTCTTCCTTGCCCGCCATTGTCCAGACCGAGCCGAAATCAAAGCCGACGAATGTCGCCGGATTCTTCATTTGTTCTAATGTGCATTTTACCGCAGAACCCGTTCCGTAGCCCACGCCTTTGGCGCAGTTGTCCAGATAATAGCATTTGCTGACGGATCTAGAGGAAATGTATCCCACGATACCGCCGGCATAGGAACCGTGATAGCCACTTGCGGACACGCTGCCCGTGTTGTAGCATTCGCTGATGGTTGCAGAGTAAACACATCCCACGATCCCGCCGGCATAGGCATAGTTTTCGGAAGAGGAAGAGTTTGCAGACACGCTGCCCGTGTTGTAGCATTCGCTGACGGATCCAGAGCAAATGTCTCCCACAATCCCGCCGGCATAGGCATGGCGTTCGGAAGATGTTGCGGACACGCTGCCCGTGTTGTAGCATTCGCTGATGTTCGCAGAGGAAGAGTACCCCACGATCCCGCCGGCACAGGCAGAGTCATAGCCATAGCCTTCGGAAGAGGTTGCGGACACGCTGCCCGTGTTGTAGCATTTGCTGATGGTTGCAAAGCAAACATATCCCGCGATCCCGCCGGCATAGGCAGAGGCATTGGAAGAAGTTGCGGACACGCTGCCCGTGTTGTAGCATTCGCTGATGGTTCCGCCGTCTCCCGCGATCCCGCCGGCATAGGCAGAGGCATCGAAATAGCCACTTGCGGACACGCTGCCCGTGTTGTAGCATTCGCTGATGGTTCCGCCGTCAACATATCCCGCGATCCCGCCGGCAGAGGAAGTGAAAGAGCCACTTGCGGACACGCTGCCCGTGTTGTAGCATTCGCTGATGGTTGCAGAGTAAACATGTCCCGCGATCCCGCCGGCATAGGCAGAGGCATAGCTTTTGGTAGAGGTTGCGGATACGCTGCCTGTGTTGTAGCATTTGCTGAAGGTTCCGCCGTCAACATATCCCGCGATCCCGCCGGCATAGGCATTGTAATAGGAAGACTGAGCAGTAGCAGTAATATCGCTATCTACAAGGCCGAGATTTCGAATGATGCTATTTTGAACATAACCAAACAATCCGGCATAAACATCAGTATCAAGTTTCGCCACATGGGCAAACAAATTTTGAATCGTATATCCGTCGCCGTCAAAGGCTCCAAAGAACGGATGTCTCGAATCACCCAGCGGAATCCATCCGGCGCCGTCGTTATAGAAATCCCCATTCTCAGCAAAATCCGCCTCAGTAAATACGATGTCACAGGTCAAATAATATTTACCACCCAAATCGTTGCGGATGTCGCTGAGCTGCTGCGCCGTGGAAATGGGGGTGTATCCCGTCCAATCTTTTGGCTCAGGCTCCGCCTTCGGCTCTTTGGACAGCAACGCGTCATACACCACGTCAGAGCCGGCATCCGGTTCGGCATCCGCATCAACGCCGGGCACACCGGCGACGGCCGTGATCTCTTCAATCTTGGCCTGCACATAGCCGACGGCAAACGTCGAAAGATCCGGCAGGCAGGACACGCCTAAAAGGACGCAAAGTGCCGCCGCAAGAACTCGTTTCCACATTTTCATGTTTTTACCTCCTGTTTATTCAAGATAGCAGAATGATCTCACAGGTGCCTTTTTATTGAATATTGAATTTTTTTCGAAATAAAAGCCGGAAGATAGCGCTTTTTTATAACGTTTCATATTTTCTTTGTAGGTATGGCCCTTTTCCAAATTGGTCTCTGCCTTTGGAATCTCAGAACACACCTCGTCCATTTTCATGGTCTCCCGTTATCGATTTACCTCTCGTAGAATATTGCATTATACGAATCAGAAAATCAAAAATATTCACAATAAGTATACAACAGCGGCATGGCCTTGTCAAGTAGAAAAAGTCAAAATTCGGTTAAACGTGCAGTTATACATATAAAAAGGAAAAAGCGGAAGCTTTTTCATCCGCACTTGTTCACTCTTACTTCTTACCTCTTCACTTCAATCAAACTCCACACCCCACTCTCTACCCCAGCCCAAATCCGGCACCGGCAACGCAAGTTGTGCCTTAGCAATGTTTAGGCTGTTCGCACGCATGAGGCGCTTTCTGCACCAAAACTCCACACTCCACTCTCTACCCCCGCCAAAATCCCGCGCCGGCAACGCAGGCTTCGCCTCCGCCATGCACCCCCGCACCCATGGAGCGCTTTCCGAAATGCTGCAAAGCTTGAGAAAAACGCTCTTGTTTTTCATAAAAGCTCTTGATTTTTGTAAACATTTATAATACAATGTATTAAAACAGTATATTTGATTGCTTAACAAAGGAGAAAGAGTGTTTATGAAAAGACTTGCGGCGATACTCCTGATTTTGACCTTACTTGTCGGAACCCTCTGTCTGTCCGCATGCGAGCAGTTGAAAGAAGCCCTCATGCACTTGGATGACAACACGTCGGACCATGCAGAAAGCGGTGCTGTTTCAACGTCCGAAAACCTCGAACAGAGCAGCGGCGGTGCGGAAGAGAGCGCAGGAGACCCTTCTTCGGAAGACGCAGGCGTCACATCCTCCGTTCCCGAGAGCAGCGAAACCGGAAGCTCCGTGCAGCCGAGCGAGTCCTCCGCCGACGACCCCGTCCCGTTGGTAGCAAGCGGAAAAATCGAGAACTTCAACTGGGCGCTGGACGCCGAAGGCAAGCTCGTCTTCTCCGGTCAAGGCGAGATGCCGTTTATAGACAACGAAGACTATTGGAAAAATCTTGAAATGTTCAAAGACCTTCCCCCAACAGGCGGCGCAGAGTGGATAAATTCGAAGCTTAAGGGCTTGGACGGCAAGTTCGACAAGGTAACGACAGTTGTAATATCGGAAGGGATAACGCATCTTCTTTCGTTCCATGTGGAAACGTGGGCAGACGCTACGCGAATCCCCTTTGATTACAACATGTTTCAAGGCTTTCCCAATTTAAAGCATGTGGTGCTGCCCTCCACGCTGGAGAATATAGACGGGGCATTTCAAGGCTGCGGATCCCTTGAAAGCGTGGTTATACCGAACGGAGTAAAAACCATTGCCGCAAACACCTTCAGCGAGTGCAAGTCCTTAAAAAACGTCGATATACCCGACAGTGTCACACAAATGGGCTACGGGGTATTTGACGGCTGCACCTCGCTTGAAAGTGTAAGCATAGGCAAGGGACTTTCCAAAATTGAAAGCGGATACGAGAGCGGCTGGTATAATGGCCATGGGCTGTCTGTTTTTGCAGATTGCCCATCTCTGAAAAGCATCGACATCAGCCCCGAAAACACTACGTATTGCTTTGAGGGCAACTGCCTTATTAACAAAGAAACAGGCAGCGTAGTTTTCGGCTTCAGTGACGCACAAATTCCGTCTTATGTAAAAGCAATAGGGGCATCGGCCTTCGAGAACAGCGACATAACAAGCATTCACCTTCCAGACGGGCTGGTGGGAATAAGTGATAATGCGTTTAGCGGCTGTTCGTCTTTAAGTGCAATTACCTTTCCCGACGGTATTTCTTGCATTGGGAAAAGCGCCTTTAAAGACTGCACCGCTCTTAAAGACATAGTCGTTCCGGACAGCGTTACGGAGCTGAGAGACTTCGCCTTTGACGGCTGCACTTCTCTTGAAAGTGCGAAGTTAGGAAACGGAGTCAAGGAGTTAAGCGAGGGACTTTTTTGCGACTGCTCTTCGCTTAAAAGCGTCGTTCTTCCGTCGGACATCACGAGCATATGGGGCGCTGAAAGCGGTGGTGCTCCGTCGTATTCTTCTATGACTCCGGCTTTCAGAGGCTGCGAGTCTCTTGAAACCATTGTCATTCCGGATGGCGTGACTTACATAGGATGTGGCGCATTCTCCGGCTGCACCTCTCTTAAAGACATAACGTTGCCGTCAAATGTCGAATACATCGGCCACCATGCATTTGAAGACACGCCGTTTTATGCCGACCAAAAGAATTGGGAGAACGGCGTACTGTATATGGGAATTTACCTCATTAGAGCAAGCGAAAACCTAAGCGGCGACTATAAAATAAAAGATGGTACAAAACTAATAGCAGACGGTGCGTTTTTAAATTGTAATTCGCTTATAAGTGTAGTGATTCCCGAGAGTGTAACTTATAGGTTTTTAGCGTTTCCCGGCGGTATAACGTCACAGCTTTTCAATTTTAAGCTCGACACGCTTACAGTAAAATCCCTTGTTGTCGCAAATGAATTGCAAGAGGGTCGAGGAGTCTTCGGAGGGTATTACAATTCGTTTGAACTATATCCCAATACCCTCATTTTCGGCGAGGGCATCGAGGCGACGCCGTATGTGCAGGAAAACTACACCTACGCCGGAACCAAGACCGAAGACGGCGAAACCTTGAGCGTCTACAACAAGAAGAGCTGACGGACGTCAATTCCCGCTCGCGAGAGGCGCAAGCACAACGTCGGAGCTGTTCACTGCCTCCGCTGATGCGGCAAGGCAGATACATCCTTCTCCCGCTCACGAGAGCAGAAAGCACGCGGCGGAGCCGCCAAAACCGTGAGCGCATCAATAAAGACGCATCAGCCCCCGCCCACGAGAGCAGCGAGAGCAGCAAGCAATGGGGGAGCCACCCTAAACCGCAAAAGACGCGATCACGCGGCTCGGTTGTTCTCTAAGGCCGTAAGGGAAGCAGATATTGACGGTACCCCCTAAACCGCGACTGCGTCAACAAAGACGCATCCGTCCTCCCACTCCGCGAACGGAGCGAACATGAAGCAGCCACCTCCCCGCCTGCAAGCAAACCGAAAATCAATAATATAAGAAGGGCTGCCCGGAAAGCCGTGCTTTCCGGGCAGCCAACCTTTTAACCTATTTGGGGCTTCCGCCGCGAACATAGCGAGCGAATGGTAAAAGCAGCGCCTTCCATGAAAAATCTCAGGGCTTTTGGAAATTGCGTCATTCGCCGTGTGTAGTTTGAGTTTGACGGTGCCCGCTTTTCATTTCACGCCCCGCGCTCGCACGCGCCGCTCAGTGCACGGATCTTCGTTTTCACCTTCCCACACTTCATACCTCACGCCCCATTTTCGCACTTCACACCCCGTTCCCCATTCTCCGTTTTCCTCGCCTCACGCGCTCCGCTCCACTCTTCACACTCCGCGCGCGGCGCTTCGTTTTGGCCACTCACTCCTAACTCCACACCTAACACGCGACGCTCAGCGCGCGGTGCTTCGTTTTGCTTCTATGTTCTCCGCTCAAAACTCCACGCTCTGCTCCTCGCGCCCTGTTCTCCCCACATCCAACACGCGGCACTCCACTTTCCCCCCCTTTTTCCGTCACGAACGAAGTGAGTGAAGGGGAAAATAGCCGCTTCCCTCTGAAAAAGTAGGCTTTTGGAAATTGCATCGCTCCCTGAAAATCGCAGGGCTTTTTTGGTAATTGCGCTTCTCGCCAGGTGTCGTTCGTTTTTGGCGGCGCCTACCATATTTTGTGGGATTGCGCTTGTCGCTAAGTGTCGTTCGAGTTCGGATGCACCTACCATATCTCGATGTGTTTTTACTTTTTTCTCTCCCCGCGCTTCGCAGTTCACGCTCCACTCCCCACGCGACGCTCAGCGCGCGGTGCTTCGTTTTGCTTCTATGTTCTCCGCTCAAAACTCCACGCTCTGCTCCTCACGCCCTGTTCTCCCCACATCCAACACGCGGCACTCCACCTCCCCCCTTTTTTCCGTCACGAACGAAGTGAGTGACGGGAAAAGCGGACGTCTCCCTCTGAAAAAGCGGGATTTTGGAAATTGCGTCGTTCGCCGAAAAAAGCAAGGCTTTATGGGAATTGCGCTTCTCGCTGTGCGGCGTTCGTTTTTGGCGGCACCTACCATATTTTTGGGAATTGCGCTTCTCGCCATGTGTCGTTCAAGTTTGGAGGCGCCCACCATATTTCGATGCGTTTTTTGCTTCTCACGCGTCGCTCCCCAACCACGCTCTACACACTTCACGCCCCGTTCCCCATCCTCCGCTCCTCATACTTAACATGCAACGTCCCACGCGGGGCGCTTCATTTTTGCTTCTATGCCTCGCTCCCAACTCTACACTCCCAATTCCACACTCCGTTCTACACGCGTCGCTCTCCGAAAAAAGCAAGGCTTAATGGGAATTGCGTCTCTCGCTGTGTGGCGTTCGTTTTTGGCGACGCCTACCATATTTTGGGGAATTGCACGTTTTACAGCGTGCCGTTCGAGTTTGGCGATGCCTACCATATTTCGATGCATTTTTACGTTTTTTGTCATTTTAGCACTATATGTTGTCGAAAAACGGCGCACGATTCTGACATTTTTTGGCGAAAACATATTGACATCTACCACTACATATGGTAAAATTTGGTATACGAAGTGCAGGAAAACAATTCCGGCGACAGATTAAGACAAAAAATAAAGCTGTCACTTCGCGGGCAGCGAATACATGGAGGATTATATGGAAAACAACACAAGGCCGAGGGTTATCATAGCGGAAAGCTCTGCGGAGGC
>CANRAV010000007.1 GCA_947628695.1 uncultured Clostridia bacterium | reverse complement strand
CCCTCACTCCTGCCGAAAATATCCTACTCCAAACACAAAATGCTGGAAATTAATTACACACTTTACTTGACAAACCCAGGAGCGATTTAACCCTTATACGTTCCATTTTTTCATTTTTCCATCTCCCAAAGTAATGGGCATTATTCAAGCGGCGGGAGCTTTTTTAATGCGAATTGTCGACGGCTTACAGTGGCTGCGGAAATGCCGTTTTCTTGCTGCGCCCTTGCGGGCTTCAGGCACTTTTGGTCAGCTCGTCTATCTTCTCATCCTTCGCTAAGGAGCAACGATCGTACTTGCCGCAGTGGGGGCATTTGAAATTTGTCCCGCCTGTCATGGCGACGGCATAGGCCTTAAACGGCGCAAAAGCCGGGTACTTGTCAAAAAGCGCAGCCACGTTGTACTGCTTCGTACATCCATCGCAAAACCGCACGCTGAGCATATAACCGGGAAGCGGTGAAACCGCCTTAATTTTGTGGAACATTTTTAATCGTCACCTCTCACTCCAAGGTGTGGTGATTTTGTCAACAGTACAAAACTTTACAGCGCCTTTTTGGGGCAGTTCTTCACGCACTCCAGGCAGAGGATGCATTCCGTCCCGTTCGCCCTGCTCCGCGAATTGTCGGTTACGTCCACATCCATGGGGCAAACGCTTTTGCACTTCCCGCAGGAGACGCACTTTTCCTTGTCGCACCTTATCCGAAGCAGCGAGAAGCGGCTTGCGGGCTTCATAAGCACTGCGACCGGGCAGACGTACTTGCAGAAAGCGCGGTTGTCCTTAAACCAGAAAGCAAGCGCAATGCCCACGGCGTAATACAGCACATTCCCGACGATGAACGCGAAGAACATGATGCGCTCCATATTGCCGACATGTGCCAAAAACAGCGACGCGACGAATACAAGGGACAGCGCAAGCACAATGTAGCGTATAAACCCAAGCTTCCTCCTCGGCCGCTTAGGCTGCTTGTAGGGCAGAAAATCCAACACCGCCGCAGTCCAGCAGGCGTAGCCGCACCAGCCCCGCCCGAAAAGAAGTGGGCCGAAGAGCTTTGCAACGGCATAATGTATCGTCGCCGCCTCGAAAACGCCCGTAAAGAGGTAGTACCAAAACCCCTCTGTCTGCATGTTCTCGCGGCATATAAGGCCGAGGTAAACGAGCATATAGCCGCCGACAAGCAGCTGTGCCACACGGCGCGCGTGCCTGTACCCACGCGTGAACAGAAGGACGCCCAAGGCAAGCGACGCGCCGATATAGCTGAAATTGAACAGGTAGAACAGGTTGTCTTTTGTCAGCCAAAGTGTGACGGCAACCGCCTCGAATACGGCAAGCAGCGCCGCCGGGAGTATGTATTTTTTCATTCGTTTTGTCCTTTTAGCCCTCCTGCCTTAATGCCCGTCGGTTGACGGGAAAGCGTTTCCCTCTAATGGGGCAGCGAAGCCGGGACTAATCGATAAGTTTTTGAAGCTGCTCTTCGTCTACGTAAATGGAAATCTCGCCGCACTGAGGGCAAACGGCCGCCTTCGGGTAAACTGCCTTGCCGGTCAGACCCTTCTTGCGGATAACGTTGCCGTAGCCGCCGGTGAACTTGAAGTCTTCCTCCATTTCCGCCCCACAGCGAATGCATTTTCTCATGTCTTTACCCTCCTGTTGTTTATTTTAAAAGCATCTCTCCGGATGCTTTCATTGCCCGCCTGTAATTCTACCACAATCAACTCCAAAAGTCAACGTCGGCAAACTTAGCACAACAATGTATAAGCGAAAGCAGAGGCTTTATGCCGGTAAACCGCATTTTTCACCAATTCTGTTGATTTTGTTCTTAAATTATGCTATAATATACAGGCAAGCGGCGAGCAGCGTCTGTGGTCGGGTGCGAAAACAGCGCCAAAAGCTTGGCTTTATATATACGCGAAAATGATTATAGGAGTGACGGTTATGGCGTACCCAAAGCCTTTATCCGAAAAAACCCTCGCCCGTCTTTATGACAAGGCGGGACTGAAAAGGGAGCAGATTGATTTTCTGCGCAAATTTTTTCCAGCCTGCGCCAACCTTTACGGCACCGTTTTCGCCGAGGATGCGTGGAGCATTTATCAGGAGCTGTCCTCCAAAACGGAAACAGTCAAACTACACCGCCGGGATATGTACGCGTCCCTTGCGATTATGCGCAGGGAAAATCTGCCGTTCTACGTCTTTGAAATTGACGAGATATATTGCGATGAACCCCGACTGGACAAAATGCGCACCGTCGTGCTTCGCGACCTCGTCAGCTCCGGCTACAACAAATTCCGCGATGTGTACAAGGTGCATGAATTATCCGTCGGCAAGCCGTTTTATGTGCCGAAGGATCTGCTGTCGTTTACCTCCATGCCCGAAACGGATGAAGAACGTAGGTTGCTGAAGCTTTTGAACAACCTGAAATCCACGTGCCCCGAATATACAAGCTTTTTCGGCGAGACACGCAAATGCCCTTATAACGGCAAATATCTGCGGGAGTTTTCATATATCGACGAATTTGACGAGCATGAGCTGAAATGGCTGCGAGGGGAAGTCGAGGGACACAAGGGTAACCCGAAAAAGGCGGAAGAATTAGAGACGAAGCTGAAAAGCGTCACAGCCGCGCAGTATCTGATTGACGGGATAAAGCGGAAAAACAGCGTCGGATATGACGAAGCAAACGACCTGACAGACAGCTTTTTTGAAGATTTGACTGCTATGGGCGTGATGCTGTCCGGCAAATATCAGCTTAACACACTGATAGAGGCCATTTACGACATGTGCAACAACCAACATCTTTGGTGCAATCACGGCTGGACTCCGAACGCGCTTGCCGCCCACAGCAGCAGTACAGGTATGCCTACTATCACATTCGGCCCGGGAATTCAAAAGGCGTTTGCGGAAGGTGCAATTGACAAGGACGAGGCCCTCCGCATACTGCACGAAATGGGCTATAAAACCGAATAGCGCTCGGGAAAATTACATATTCAAGCGCCGAAGCAAACAGCGCCGGGAAGCATCACTGCCCCCGGCGCTGTTTGCTTATTGTATTGACAGCCGCTTTGGTAAGACCGCGGTGCGCAAAACTAAGACAGACAAGCTTGACACATATTTTATCATTAAATTTTTCAAGCTAACAAGCACCGTCTTTGTTGGCGCGTCGATGTGGAAACTGTTCGCCTCAATGGCCTTTTCCGGTTCAGACAAAAAATTGAGGAATACAAAGCTCGCCAGAAAAATAAGCTCTCCGACTATGTCAATGTCATCTTCCCCGGGGGTTCTGTCTTAAGCCGGGAATTCATATTGCCGTCTGCTATGAGCTTTTTAAAAGGCATTCTTTGCCCGAAGACTTCATTGCTTTACGCTTACCGTGTTAAGCACTTTTCTGTTTAATGCATGTCGCATGTGCTTCTGCAGAGATACTGCAGAAGCATTAAAAAGCCCGGTAACGTCTTCGGTTGGTGTGAAGAGCTCTTTTGTTACCGTTCAAACACCGCAAGCTGCCGCTCAGCGGAGTGAGTCACTATTCAATCTCCATTTTATTTCTTTTTCAATATGCGTGAAAAGAATCCCTTTTTCGGTGGTTGATTTTGAGCGTCGTCTTGAATCTTTATTGACGGCTTGTTAACAGCTTTAACTAAAGGCGGAGTAAAACTGCAGTCCTGTTTGAGTGCGCATTTGCGGCAGACTTTCACAAAATCGCTAGTGTATTCGTGTTCTCCCTCGCAGTCGAGGAAAGTTGCGCCCTCGCTATCGCACATCCCGCGCAGCACAAGCGTTGCAAGAGTATCCATACCGGCCGCCGTAGGATGAGTGCCGTCCACCGTATCGTATGGAACGTGGTTGTTGTACAGTTCAATCAGCTTGTAACCGGCCGACTCTACCTTTTTGCGAATCACCTCATTAAACCGTTCAATATGTGTCCCTGCATAAGAATGCGGAAAAGAGAATGACGGATTCGAGGACATATAGGTTTCATTCAGCGTGCAGCAGAAAACCTCGGCGTTCGGATAGTTTTGTTTGATTTTATTCAGCATCCGCTCGTATGCGAACGAAAAAATCGAAACGTCCTCGCACGGATAGCGTTCATACATCAATCCTGTTTTCTCGTCTTGATAATACTCCCGCCGGATACCGCCATCATCGGCCTTCACACCGTATGCCCAGTCGTTCGTTCCGAGATAAACGATAATGACATCCGGCATAACTCCTCCGATATGAAGTCCGCCGGTCCGTTCATCACTGCATCCGGAAGGGAAAAGCGTATCCCGGTTCGGCAGTTTTGTAACGCGGCTGCCCGACCATGAGTTGTTGACCAGCAGCTCACCGCCGAAAAAGTCGATGACCTTGCCCCACCAGGTGTCCTGCATATCGCGGACTTTTGTTCTGTTGCAGGTATCTCCGGTATAGAACAGATTGTATCCTTTGGGGTTATATCCATCCAGCGTGCTTATTGAGTCGCCGAGAACGGAAAACTGTTTCTTGTAAAACGGATTTTGAAGTTGCCATTTTAAGAACGAGGCGTACCGCAAATAATTTTCTTTCTCATCGGGTGTCACATGAGATGCAGATTGTCCCGCCGGATATCCTATCCCCTCGGCAACCCATTTTTTCACAGTATCCAACGCGGTGTTGATAGGAGCACAATCGAAACGTACACTTGTCCCTGCAATGCTGTTACCGCTTGGCAGTGGAATTTCATGCAAAATGTAGCAAGGGCAGTTCTCTATCAGCATGCAGAATGTATTAAAAAATGCACGGTAATTCGCATTGTCTTCCGATTTCTTGATTGCAAACACAATTTGATCAAACTGTTTCTCGTATTTATTTTCCGCAATCACTTCTTGAAAAGCGGAAGCGACCAACTCCGGCGGGTTTTTAAAAGCACCGCACCCGAACGCGCCGAGAATCAGCGTTGTAATGCCATTTTCCGCAGCTACTTCAAAAATGTTTTTGATCCTGCTTTTGAAAATGGATTTCAACACAGTTTTATTGGTATATTTTTCCCCTGCAATATACGGCGCAGCACAGGTGATTACATCAACCTGAAACCGGTCCTGTTCAGGCAGCAGTACCGGGATTTCGTCATCGGTTTTGAATACCGTAACCCCTTTGGTGTAAATAATACGGTCGGAATAAAAGTGATTATGCAGCGAGCGGTTGTATTGATAGTAGTCCAAAAAAGGCGAGGATGTCAAGCAAACATAAAGGTTGCTGCTGCGGCAAAGGCATTCTTCCTGAGCCATAGCACCGTTCTGCGCTCCGCCTCCCGGCGTTACGGGATTCGCAAAATTCAGCACAGCAGTTTGCCCCGCTGAGAAGTGTCTCCTTGCAGCTGAAAAGGTCGTGTCCTCTTCGACCGTAATTGCTGCCTTGTGACCTTCGGGATGGCTGTGTGCCTGAAAGCCCTCCAAATATACTTTTGATGATGCAGCCGCCTGTGCCGTTTTCTCTCTCAAAATATCAGATTCTGAAAAGGCAACCGAGTCCTGAAATGCCGCCACCAAATCACTTCTATTCATAATCCACACTCATTTTCTGTTGTTTTACTTTACCCTTATCTCATCCATAACTTGCTTGTCGGTAAACTTACGCGCATATATACTTTGTGTATTAAAATCATTTCTACATACTTGCTAAGGTCTTCTATATCACCCATCAGCACACCTATGTAGGCAAAATCGATAATTATTGCTCTGTCATATGATCACCTTTGTAAAAGTCCAGTTCATTTTCAAGTAAAAACATTTGCCTTTGAACTAACGGCCCCTCAACTCCTGTCAAGGGGTCGTTAGACAAAGAAGCTGTTAGCCCCTGAACTGATTGGCGATGTCGGTATCAGTCTCCTCAACGATCTTCGCAGTAGAGTCAAGAGCAGCTGCAATTTCGCGGATTAGTTCTTCAGCTTTCATGAATCCGGGCTTCAGTTCCTGATAGCGAGCCGCATATGATTCGCTCGCGGAGCCTTCCCATTCGCCCTGCAGTTGCTGAAGCAGTGAGTCCATCTTGCCGATTACGCCGTTTACGGTGTCTGCCTCGGCGCGATACTGATTTGCTCTCTCACGCATCTGGTCCGGGGTAATTCTAATCTGATTTGCCATTGATATGTCCTCCTTTCCGAATTTTTTATATAATCGGATGAACCGAATATATACTTCAATTAACCTATGAACCGGTTCACTATATTGAGATCGGTACCCTTAACACTCTTTACAATAAAGTCAAAAGCAGCTGCGATTTTACAGACGTTTTTTCAGCGTTCATGAAGCCGGATTTCAGTTCCTAATAGCAGATCGCTTAGGATTTGCTCGCTAAGACTTCACATTTGCCCTTCAGCTGATGAAGCGATGAGTACATTTTACCGATAACACCGTTAACAGTGTCTGACTCTGTGCGATACTGGTTTGCTCTCTCGTGCATCCGATCCGGAGTGATTTTGATTTAGTTTGCCATTTTGAGATCCTCACATAAAATATATCTCCGTCCGGTTATACCGGATTGGAGCAATGTTATTAGCCAATGCCATTGGCACAATCATTCAAGTTTACCTTTAACGTTTGAAGCGCAGATGTAGTCTGCTTTATCCTGTTTCCACCGTTTGTATCCGCCTGGGATACATTAGAAAATATCGTCTCAATTTTGGTCTTACATTTGGAGTTTGTCTGAGTCAACTTATTAAAATAGGCGGAAAAACCTTTTATAGCTGTTGACACAAATAGAGAAGAGTACCACTCCTCTGATGAATAACTTGCCCACGATGATACCGAAGAAAAGGACATATTCTCAATTTTCCTGATTGCACCCATAAGAGCATTGTAAACAGTTAGTGAGAAATCTCTAATAGAACCTGTTTTTGCTTTTGCATTTGAAGTTCCTCCAGAGGTGTTTATTTTCTTAACTTTGCTATTAACCTTATTCCAGAAATCAGTAATATCAATGTCAAGATCATCGAATTTCCATTTTTTCAGAAGAGGTAACAATACATTTGCGATGATCCAGTCATCATCATTGTCTGTTAACTGTTTTTTTATATAGTCTAGCAGGCAAGATAAACCGACAATATCAACTCCCTTGACATTAACCGTAAACATCTCATCCAAAGAATCCAAGCCTAATGTTTTAAGTAATTTATCAATATCCTCCGCTGATAGATCACTAACCTCCATGTATTTAATCAAGTAAGCGACTATTAGTGCGAGTGTTTCCGGATCTGAAAGAAGGAAATCAATCATCTCGTCAGTTGACATGTCTCCGCCGCCAAAAGCCATTGCTAAAAGCTGCGATACATAGTCAACAATGATTACCTTGTCATTTTCATCTGCATTATTTATAACAAAGGTGGTGAAATCGTGGAGCATCATAATGGACTCATCTTCGGAGATTGAAATCACAATGGGATTTCCGTTCTCGTCTAGGATTAAGTTTCCGTTTTCATCTGTTACAAAAAAGGAATCTGGACTATGGTGTTGTTTGATATTATCTACGCCATACCCTTTGCAGTACACCTGATTTGAATTAGGAACAGGAAACATAAGCGCATGCACATAATCGGTAGAGAGGGAGTAGTTTGTAATGTTATTGCCGCGTGCTTGAATTTCCGCCCAGTATTTATCGATGAACTGCTGCGAGAATCCTTACCCATCATAGGCTACGCAACGAGTAACCTTGTCAGAGGTTATGGCAACATACATAGCCTTGTTGCCGCCCTTTGAGTGACCAGTTACTGTTATATCTGAGAATCTCAGGCTCTCAATGAAATCTAAAGCTTCTTTTTGACATTGTGTATCAGAGGTGTTCAACCCCTCAACATTATCAATCCACTCATCACCGCCTGACGTTCCCTTGAAAGCGACGATAGCACTATCTGAATTTGCCGATTCAGTAAAACAAAGAGCCAGTGTGGTTCCATTTGAATTCACCATTGTCTCGGATAGTGCCAGACTACTAATTCGTTCGCTGGACTTCAAATAGCGAATAATCTCTGCCCATTCTTTACCGCTGGCACAAGCTCCATCCAATTCTTTATCCCCAAGTGCTTCAAGTTTGTTCAAAGCGTTCTCATCAAACGGCTCTAATATCTCAGCAATGGACATACCCTTATGACCGGCTTCAGCTTTAACACCAGTGAAGCCGCTAATTCCTGCGGCCTCGGCCACATCTTTATTTAAGTAGCATAGTTGCTCGATCATACATAATTCATTATCGGTTAAAGTCATGCAGTTCGCCCCTTTCTTAAATGGATGTTATTTCTTTATACTTATACTTTCTCTGTCTGTATAGCACTCAGGATCAAGATAATCAGTGTAATTATATTGAGTTAAATACTTAATGGTATCTGCATTCAAAAGAATGATTTGCGCTGTGCCGTACAGTTGTTTTTCCTCAAGGGCTTGCTTAATAGAAGAAACAAAAAATTCAAACTGCTCTTCTGAAACGTCGGATCCGTCAACAAAGATCACAGAAGTTCCTTCAACATTGCCAACAAGCTGATCAATATCATCTGGAATAGAGGTCAATGCTGTATTTGTAACCTCTACAAAGACTTTTGTATTTTCAGAAGATAAAGCATCTTTTGCAAGCATCAAAATCAGTTCAGAATATTCTCCCCTTAAAGCGACATTCATATATTCATCGGTGATGGTACCATCTGAGGATCTTAAAATTAAAAAACTGTCAGTAGACTCGGTTCCGCCAGCAGGGTACGCAATTACTTTTTCAGATTCCAAGGTACTTGCTTCAACATAGCCAGCATAACAAAAATCCATGCCATATTTCGATTCGGCACTCGATAACAATTCCTCAATAGATACGATTGCTTTCTTTTGAGAAGACGAAAGTTCCCTGAAATTTTGAGGCAATCCCTGGGCTTCAAGAATTTGTAGCTGCCTGTTGTTTAGTTCGACATTTTCTGACACATTGCTTGTGTTGTTTCCGGATTCATTTCTGGCGGTAGAGTTATTATTCATATCGCATCCACACACTCCTATCGTGATGATTATCGTAAGAATAAGTAAAAGTAGCCTTTGACGATTCTTCTTCATTTTTACTCCTCCGTAATGTCAAAATGCTTAGCCAATTCGCTATCCGCATTCTCGAAGGAAACCCAGGCATTTTTCACAGCGGTTTCTGTCTTATTTATAAGTAACGCAAGTTGCACACCAATTTCATTTAATTGAGTTGCGGCATTACGAAGTTCGTCGGCAACCGAGCCCCTTGATTGAGATATATTAATTGTCAGTTTTCTATTCGCTGTACTTTTCTGTAGCGTTGACAACCTGCTTTCTGCAAGCTGTAGTTCTTTTAGATCAACAGTAATTTGAGTAGACAAAGCAATCCCTCCTTATAAGAATTTGGCGAGCAAAGAAGCAATTGTCGATGTAACATCACCAGGGAATTGGAAATTATCCGCCGTAGCCACATCCGAAATACTCTTGTTGACATTAGATGATATTTCTTTTCCATCGTCGTAGATGGCAGTTGCATACGGTGCCAAAGAGGATGTTAACTCTGAAAGCTTAGATGTAATCATGTTGTCTTTTATTCCTTTGGCCTGAATATCTTTCAGAATAGAAGTATAGTCGGCTATGCAGCGTGTAAGGAAGTCAGCATAAGTAACGATGCTGTTTGCCGCAATTGACAGCTCATTCTCATTATAAATAATATCTTTAGTCATGCTTGTCCTCCTTCCGCCTTTGCAAGTTCTTCCGCCTTTTCGGTTTCAATTTGCTTGTTCAGGTTAGTTATGTTTCGGTTATAGTTCGCTATCTGATTTTCATAGGAAGAAACAGCATTCACATAGCTGTTTAACTTATTTTTGATGAGATACAGAAATCCTGCATAGGCGATTGCTACAATTTTGGAGCCGATACCGCTAAGCACCTTACTCATGCCTGCGGAATATCTTTGTGCTGTAAGGCTGTCCTTTTTTACAGCATCAACCTCCGCCAAAATACCTTGTTTTTTTCTGTTTACGGAACTGAAGTCTTCTTGGGACCGTTCGACTACACCCTTGAATGTCCGTAGCGACTCATAATTCCTCTCACATTTTCTTATTTGCGACTCAGCAGTAGTTATTTTCTGCTCATATGATCGCACTTGACTTTCTAAAGAAGTGACGCTCATATAAATCACCCTCCGTTCTGCTATTTTAATATCCTAGATAAGCCTCATATATATGGGCTATAACTTCTCATCGTCATTTGCTCAAGGTTTTCGATTTGATCATTTATCCAATTTTTTCGTGAGATCGTCACACATATCTCTGTAAGTCTTATACACAGATTTTGTAGTCTCCTTCAACATGTTAAACAGATTTTCTGCACTGTTGATATCTGCCTCTGTGTAGTTGCCTGATCTGATCTTTTCGATAACATCCTCGTATGCATCCTGCAGTTCATCAGCTACTTTTCTTAATGCAATAAGTTTATGGCTTGCATCAACCTTTGCTTCCATGCCTGCAATATCCAGTATGCTCATCAAAACAGATGTATCTCCAATTTTGTCTTTGATCCATTCTTTAATGCCTTACTCGCTCAGCTTAGATATCATATCGGCACCAAAGTCTCCGTTTTTTCTTAGTAGACCACTCCATTTATTGTTATAATCCAAACGGAGTTTTTCAATTGCTGAACTTATCTCGGAACTTCCAGAACGATCACATATCTCGGAGATATTATCAAGGATTTCTAACCCTTTTGAATAATCTGAAAACAGGTAATCTAATACCTCTGGACATGTTTCAGCAAGCTCCTTTAACAGCAACAAGAACTGGACTCATTGTATTCATTTTCAGTTTCCTTTCTTTTCGATTTTATGCGGTCTCCAAGGCAACAAACTCGTCATAAGAGAGAATATCTGGACAAGCGGTATCTCTCATGGTAAGGTTTTCGGCCTGCTTTGCGCAATACTTATAATACGCTTTTTTCGTGCCGTTTGAAGCCGTTGCCATCGCTTTAAACATTTCGATCGTATTCTTTTTATTCAATTCAAAGCAATTATTAAGATCCTCAACTAAAGCATCATAGCCCTCGCTGCTCGGATCGGCATTTTGAACCTTCTCCAAAGCATTCTTATATGCTGTTTCACTTGAAGTTTGAAGATTGAAGTATGCAAGCGCATCAATCATACTTTTTGCATCGCTACCTAATCCGGTTATTTTTCCAACTGTCCCAAGTCCCTCATCAATTGCATTAACTACACCAATGACCGGGACAGCATCGCCCAATTTTTTCAAAGCAACATCCAATCCATTATCAATAACTATCTTTAGGCCTTCTTCAACCAAGGCACAAAATTCTTTGTTATATAGCCTTCTGACATTGCTGACGCTACTCAAAATTTTTTCATTGCCTGTGTAGTTATTTTCAAAAGAATCCAGTATTTCCAGACCTTTAGAATAGTCAGTAAACAACCTGCTAATATACTCAATAGAATCATCACCGCACTTCAATATCGTTTCAGCACCACCCAAACTTTCAAGAAACTCTCTATATTGACGTGCATTAATCGTTCTCCCATCAAGAATAAGCTTTCCGTTATCAAGCGTATGCTCGTTCATGTACTTGTATATTTTCTTTCCAAATTTCTTCACATATTTAAGAAATGTCTTGCAATCGTCAACGGCTTCCTGCTCGTCGCTTTCCGAATACTTGTATTCATTCGTCATGTCTTCCAAGACAGAAAGCAACTGTTTTTTAGCCAAATAGTCCTCATAGTTACTTTCTTCGAATAAGACGGTTTTAGAAATATCGAACATATTGAAAACGATCATCTGAAAGGCTTCCCACCCACCCATATCATAAACAAACTTAGTGGAAGCTTGGAAAAAATTACTAAAATATAGATTGCCCCAAGGCTGCGAAGCAAAATTAGAGATTTCTTCTATTGTCGGTTTTGATCCAACTTCTGGGATTGCAATTGCATTCTCAAAATCTTTAAGGAGTTCCTTATATGCGTTTCCCAAACGCGCCTCAATAACCTTCGCAGTAAATGAACCGTTGATGGGATCTATTATGAATGTCATTTCGTCGAGCATATTTCTCAAATCGCACAACGTAAGTACAACATACGCAAAATGGCCTGTATAGTTATCGTCGTTACTGACTCCACCTGCGATGCTGGTGCCATACTTTTTGTCTACAGCGTATACACACTCAAAGAGAATTTTCAGACCCTGAGCAATTTCATCGTTATAATCAAGTAAAAGACGATGACAGCTTTGTAAATACGCTTTAACGCTATCCCATTTGAAGAATTCAACGATTTTAATTGCTTTGCTATAAAACCAATCGCCGATGGAATCTGTAAGCGAACACCATGGGTCTTTTAAACAACTACGAAGGTGCTCATACTCATCATCAGAAAAATCCCTCGTCATGTTTGAGATGCCTGTGTCGTATAGGTAGTCATCTGCATTCTCAATTTCGGAAATAAAATTGCTTATCAGTTTAGAAAATTTGTCTCCAATCTGATCTGATATTTTTTGAACCTTGACAACATAATCAGAATAAAGGACGAGCGCGTCATGAACCTCGCCGTAGGGAACCGCGTTTGTACTGACATTGTCTAAGATTAGCTTATACTGATCAAAAACTGATTCCAAAGTGTCGGAAAAAGACTTAAAACACTTTCCAGCTAAATTCAACTCGTCATCATCCACAATCAAATTATATCCGTACAATTTTAGTTTACCTCCGTAGTTTGGTTACTTTGTTATGGTATCAATATGTTGTGCCGCAGCCTCATCCGATTCTTGAAAAGCAATTCCCATGGATGCGAAAAAGCTTATAGAATTATCCAAGAGGGCTTGTAAGGATTTTGACAGTTGTTTTGTTAAGTCAAGGCTGTCTTTTATACCATCAGCTGATTTTCCTTTGCTTTTTGCTACCATGCACGAAGAAACCTGTGGAGTCAAAGTCCAGATGGAGGAGAGCTTTGTAAGATTGCCATTACAATTCTCTAATTCATATTCTGTTATTTGAATTTCTTTACTAGCCATATCGATTACACTCCCAGCTGCTTGAGCTGATTATTTAGCTTTTCAATTTCTTGTTCCAAACTGCGGATTTTGCTGTTGTAGCCAGAAATTGTATCCTCTAACTCAAGATGTTTTTTCTTTGCTTTTCTTTCTGCTTCACGAGTGTTCTCCACCGCAGAAGATGAACTGGAGTTTTGAAGGAACCCCTTTACTTTTTCCAAATATTTGACTTTGAACTTGCTTTTAGGGTTTAACTTGCTAAGGCGTATTTCAATAGTTTTGAGGGTCTCTTGCAAACCGCCTTCGATTTCCGCGGTTTTCTGCCGTATTTTGGATATGACTGTGTCCATCTCTTGCTGTTCACTTTCAGCCTTTTTCTTTTTTGAACGATAGCCCTGCAGCTGTTTTTGCAGCCTGCTAATTTCACTTTCTATCTCTGTTTTTAGCATACAAATCCCTCCTCTTGAGAGCGTGATAATTATCTCTTATCCATAAGACGGCAGCACAATTACAGTACACACAAAGGCGTCTTTACCTTCTGGCATTCGTTATCACGAATATAGTAGCAGTCACCGATTTCAATTGGCTTCTTGTAGTTTCTCATAACTGAAAGCGGCATATCTATGATCTTCATATTAGACAGATCATCAAAGAACAAGAAGTGCTTTGAATCACGCACTTTTTTGACGATTTCGGGGGCTGAATATGGGATATTCGCATTTTCAAAGCCACCCAGCAGAATACAAACATTCATGTTCTTATATTTACCTGTGATGTTTTTGTACGCATTGAGAGCAACAGGATCATTAGAAATTGCTTCTACAGCATCTCCACTATTGAGGACAAGAAGAATAAGCTTTGAATTTTCAAGTATTTTCTCGTCGCCTTCTGCAAGGGCAGAATATCTCCTTTGCAATTTTTGCTCGATAGATTTTATGTACTCAATACCTTTATCTGGGAGAATATCGTAAGAAACAACATTTGATTTTCCTTTAAGAGCCGCGAGCTTGCGTCCGACCCCATCGACAATATATACCTCAGAAGTTTCCGGATGCACCTGATCCAAAAGGCAGGTGATGTATTTAACAATGTTATTTTTCCCGGAGCCTTCTCTTCCGGATATAGCAAGTACGCCAATCGCGGACAAATCGAGGATGCACGGGCTTACAGAACCATAGTCTAAGCCGATAGCAATTGAATGCTTGGCCTGCATATATGGGGTATATGTGTTTGCCACAAAATCGAGGGTAAGTGTATCGGGAATAACAGGAATGATATTAGCGAACATTTTCGCGTTTTTAGCATTTGTTTTAGCTATATACTCCTTAATCGCCTTGACTCTATCGATTTCCTTTTCACCTTCAAAGGCAAGATACGTTTGACAGTCCAAATGAACTTTATCAATTTCGACAATGCAGCGTCCGTGGATGTCTTCGATTCGTTCACTGCAATGATCAAACAGTGCACTATACTCTCCTGAATCGTTACAAAACATTGCAATTCTGCATGAAAAATTGGAGAGATACTTATATCCAATGCCTGCTGTTTGTGCGTTAGCAATAACTATGCTAATGCCGACACTTAATCCCTCACGGCACAAATTCAATAATTCATCATCATCCTGGAAATACAATTCTTTTAATGCCGTTAGGTTATCAATTAATATAACGATTTGTGGAAGATCATCCCGCCCTGCTTCTCTGTATGCGGCAAACGAGCTTACGCCGACTGAAAGAAGTCTTTCTTTCCTCGTTTCAATCTCAGTTTTGAGTAACTTTATGAGATTTTTCAGTTTTTCGTCCTCGGAGGATGTTACGACGCCACCTACATGATTTAGCTTTTCATATGTTTTAAGAACCATTGATGCAAAGTCAATTATGTAGATGTTGACTTCCTTTGGAGTGTACTTCGTTGAAATACTTCTGATGATGTTTTGAAGTAAATTCGTTTTTCCGGACTGAGACGAACCGATAATCATAACATTTTGATTCGTCAGATCGACAGTATACTGACCTTGATACTGATTATCCGGGTCATCATATACACCAATTTCTGCAATGATATTGAACGAAGTTTGTTCTATCTGTTCCGCATTGGGAAAAGCAATGCGATCGCTAAGTGAGGGCAAGCAAATGTTAGGAAGTTTTTGAATCTGTTTTTTCTCACAGTAAGAAGAAATATATCTCACAATCGCATCAAGCTGAGTAGAACTACCATCGCCGGTCTGCTGCTTCTTCTGAACATAGACGGGCACTCTTCTGCCAGAATCCGTCAAGGAATATATCGCAAACTCTTTTACTTTGCTATCATCTGCTTTTTCTGATGCTCCGCTATATGCAGACTGGAATAGCTCGAAGATTTCATTGTTGCCCACCTGCAAATACGCGCGTCCAGGTTCTTTTATTTCTGCAGCCAGGGGAGACTTGATTACTTCATTGCTGTCTTCTTGACTCTGAACCTTTAGGCAGAGCTTAAACCGAGAGTTGCTCCAAATCTGTTCATTGACCTGACCAGAGGGTTTCTGCGTCGCAAGAATAAGATGAACGCCCAAGCTACGGCCAATTCGAGCCGCAGAAATAAGCTCCTTCATAAATTCGGGTTGCTCTGCCTTTAATTCTGCAAACTCATCAACAATAATGATTAAGTGAGGCAACGGGGTTTTCGCTTCGCCGGATTTGAATTTGCCTATGTATTTATCTATATGGTTTACATCGACTTCCGCAAATAGCCTCTGGCGCTTTTGCAATTCCGCCTTAATAGATTTAAGAGAGCGGCTTATTTCCTTGCCATCGATATTGGTAATCGCTCCAAGAAGATGCGGGAGTTCCTTGAACTGATTTACCATTCCGCCGCCTTTAAAGTCGATTATTACAAATGCTACTTCGTAGGGATGATACAGGGTCGACATCGCAAGAATATATGTCTGCAGAATCTCAGATTTGCCAGAGCCTGTTGTACCCGCGACAAGTCCGTGCGGGCCATGGGCCTTGTCATGTAGATCCAATGAAACCACGCCTGTCTTAGAGACTCCGAGTGGTGCAGCCATGGACTTAGTAACCTGAGACGTTGCCCACCTGCATTGTAGATCGATGTCATCAACGGCGATAATATTGAGAAGTTCAAACAGGGTAATGTTCTTAGTTAATGTTCCTTCCAGCGAAATTTCTTCGGTGTAAACCGGTGCCAAGAGTTTAACAATATTCTCTGCTTGTTCATTGCTTATTGTCTGATAGATAAACGGTGAAGATTGCCCTTTGTTCTGTGTATTAATTAAAGTCGCATTCTGATTATCAGATACTGACACAATATAACCACAACCCTGTGGGATGTCTGCCGCGCTGTCCCCAAAAAAGACGAATGTGACTCCGAGATCTTTGGCTTTATTTATGAACTTTGAAATCGGATGGCTCTTAAATCCACACTCATCGTAGAAGAAGATGACGATATTATCATCGTAAGTCTTGTTCTGCTCTCTTATAGTCAGCTCTTTATAGAGATACTCAAATACTAAATTTTTGCTTTCGTCGTCACATACAATGTTTCTAACTTTAATATCATCGTTAAAAACATGAGGCAAAAGTCTAAGCCATTGTATTTGATCTTTGTTTTCAGTTTTGGCTGCAAGGACCATTTTTACATCAGAGAAAAATTGTCTTGCAGCAATGTCAATGACAATATTTTTAAGAAATTCAAATCTAAATCCGGTCGCACCAACAATACCCATTGCGCTGATTTCTTTGAAATCACACACAATAGGCGCACCATGCACATTTTTGAATTCATTGCAAATTTCCTCTGGGATTTGCTGCAATTCATCATCTACATCGAGTTTCTCCTGCTTTTTGTAAGAGATTTCTCTTTTAGACTCAACATCACCACTTCCCAAACGAACGCAAAGAAAGTCTTCATCTTCCGGAGAACGATCAAACAAATCCGGTGAAAATGCTGCAAGACGGCTTCTTTCCACATCTTGGGGAATATAGAGTTCATCTAACTCTTCGTGTTCTTGTGCACGATATGCTTGAATTTCTGCTCTTTTTTTCGATACATATGCGTTATATTTTTCGATTCTCTCGGCAGAACTTTCCTTGTAGTCTTTATTGCTCTCTCTAATGCTCATGATAGCGGTAAAGATCGACATTATGCCTGAAATTGCAGACATAATGATCATCATGCCGCCAAAGAATGCCATAACTCCGGCCGCGATGAGCATGCCGAACGAGGGAAGCAGCCTCATAAATATATTGTTTTTTGGCTTTTGTGGCTTAGCTGGGGGGTCAAGAATTTCTATTTTTTCATCATTAACAACAGTTTTTATTCGGGTGTTACGGCTAAACATCGGATAGGCATGAGGCGTTGGCATGTCCTTATAATTTAGGGAATTGACGCTCATATCATCCCTTATTTCAGTCCACAAAAATTCATTCTTGAAGTAGAAGAAATAGTCGGAAATTGAAAAGAAATCGCCGCTTTTGATCTCAATTTGACCTTCAATCTTGTTTCCGTTATGATAAACACCATAGTTCGAATGCCTTATGCGCAGCAACAGAGATGTGTCTATTCGCGCGATTTCTATATCATCTCCATTAACATATGCGCTGCTAATTTCAATATTTGATGTTTTCGCAGAACCAATTGTGAAAGAGCTGATCCCAGTAAGGTCAATAATTCTTTCATACTTTGTTTGGCCGTTATCAAAGTCAATTAAAAAATCAAAGGAGAATACTTCATTATCAGAGTTTTGATACTTTACAGTCAGTGAATCACCGTGGACAAGATTTTTCGTCATTAATTTCCGAACATCGCCAACCGTAAGGTAGAGGTTATCCGAGCATAGTACGGACCAACCAGAATCCAACTTAGAGAATATCAATTCAATTTGATCGAAAAACAGAGATTTGCGAAGGCGAACATCACAATCCATGCTAGTACCAAGCTTTATTTCCTTAGCATCGGAAGAAAGTTCAATTTCTTTATAAATATTATTACTGGAAACTATGATCTTATATCTGCTATCCATGGTAATTCTCCTATTCTGTATAATTGATACTGCTTCCGTTTCTCAGCCCGAACTCAGCCAAGGTTTTGTTTCCACGGAGTAAAATAATAGGATTTTCTGCTTTCAGATAGCAGTTTTTTATGTCACTTGTATCAATGCCCAGTCTGTATGCAGTGTTAAGTGCGATAACCAACTCATTCGCAGTAATATCTAACGGGATTTCTAAATCCACAGAAACATTCCGCTTGAGAATATTAAATATAACAATTGCCGTTTCTTTTGCCATAGCGGACCTCCTACATTACCAAAAACGCTGTGCGCTGTATTCCGGCGTTTTTCGAATAATCTTCGCACCGTAAACTATCATAATGATCCATGTGCTCAACATACTCGTTAACGGAAAATTTCAACGGCAAATTTGGAGATATGATTGCATTTTCTCTATTCTTATCAAAATCGTTGCAAACAAAACTGTATTTTTCGCTATTTACTCCATTAATATTTGAAATGAGGACATTAGTGGCGAATAGCGCGGCCTCATTTTGTTTGGTCACTATGATAACTTTATCCGCGATACTGAGTAAATTTGCTTTGTCGTCATCAAAAGACGTGTCAACATCTACGATAATATAATCGTAATCACTTGCTTTTTTTGCGGATAGAGCAATTTTTCCATAAATCGAGTATGGCAACCCCAAGGAGATAATTGCTGTTTTAAACGGTGGAAGGTAACTAAAATGCTCATTGCGAATAACGTGCTTTATATTTTCATAGATACTCTCATCCGGACTTGCCAACTTTGAATATACATTTGCGGCTGTTATCGGAGTTTGGTTGTTTAATACTCTCTGAAATGATTGCAGGCGGCCTGCATTGATATAGAGAACCCTTTTATAATTTTTTGTAAGACTAAGACTTATGCCAAGCGCCAACGTTGTCTTGCCGGTACCTCCACACGCAGAATCAATTACGATAATCTGGCATTCTTTTTTTGTTTTTTCCCTAATTTGAAGTACTTCGCTTTTCCCGATAATCTCGTTGAAAATTTCTTTGATGCTAGTATATTTGAAAATACGATTTGCTTTCAAATCACCGGTTCGATCTTCTTCATACTGCTCTGTCATTAAGAAAACGCTACCGATATTATGTCGCTGCAGCGACGCATCATACAACTCCTCTGATACTACTAACACATCTGCTTTTTGAGGCGATGAGAACAGAAAATTAAAATATTCTTTTTCGCTAATCAGCTCAAGATCAATTTCCTCAAAGAATTCCTCCACAAATTTAAGCTGCAGAGGGTATATATAGCTGACATCGGTATCTGCTATAATTATCCTTGGCCTTGGCATTTATCGCCCCTCCTATCACATAACAATCTGAAAATCACTATTGGCCAAACGGATTAAATCACCGTTTTTTATGGGCTGTGCCACATCAGGCTGAAGGCGAACATGATTTACATAGGTTCCGTTGGCACTATGTAGATCCGTTATAGTGAACCGGTCGCCGTTTCGGTTGATTTTGCAATGCACGCGGCTGATTTTGTCATTAAAGGAAAGCACGCCGTCCACCTTATCGGCCTTTTTCCCAAGTATAAACTCGTCCTTTGTGATGTTGATCTCCACACGTGCAGGAGCGTTAAGAGAAACAATCCGAACATTTGAAGCAGGAGAACTCGCAGGGCGGGATTCGACATTAAGTCGGGGGTCAGGACGGTTGCCCTTCAACCTGTTATACAAATCTTCCAGCGACAATGCACCGTTTGACAAATCGGATGATAGCCGGATCGTTTTAGGCGAGGATAAGTTGCTCAGCCCGGAAATCAACTTAATTAGGCTTGTACGCAGCTCGTTATCGAAATACGCAGTATCGTCAAACATGTGCCGGCTCAACGGCAAATAAATCAGGCTCACCTTATATGTCGCCGGGTCAACGAAAATGTGCTCAAACGAAATATCTATATTTTGGCAGGACAGAAACCCGTTGCTCTTTACCTCGATAATATCAGATAGGAGATTGGCGGTAATAGTGATAAACCTTTCCGCATCCAAGGTTGAAAATAGAGAAGATAACGGCTTATACGTTCCCGTCAGGTAATAAAGCTGAATTTTTCCGTTATAAAGCATCTTCATACAGCGCACAAAGCAATTGCTTGTTTTGCTCTGTAAGACCTTGTATTCCGTCGTAAGGAAGGAAGCGTTATCGGTCAGCACATAGGCAAAATTAGAACCGCAGGTCATTTCGCTTACGACTTCCTTTTCAATTAAAGTGTTCATTTTTATCACTTCCTATCAATTTGCCGGCGCTATTCATTACAAGCCGAACTAAGCACGAATGCATAATCCGGATTCTGATGAATAGACTTTCGGGCTCCCGTGCAGGACAAGCCTGCACGGGAATATCCGAAGAGTTATGTAATATTATTTTTTCTCACTGCTCTTCTTCTTTTTCTTTTTAATCAGAACGATGAGAATCCAAATGACTGCTGCCATGCCGACAGTACCGCCGATTGAACCCCAGAACAGAGGCTTATTCGCATACCAACGAACGAAGAAGTTCGTAGATACCGTTACGGTGCTGTTAAAGGAGTAAGCAGGCATCGGCACGATAACGTTTCCGTCAGCGTCTTCCTTGCCGAAATCATCGGTGTCAATGGTGTTTCCGGCCTTATCCTCGACGAGTATGCGAACCTTTTGTGCGTCGGAGCTTTCGCTTACCGTAAATGTGCCGGAGTAGTTGTTTATATCGTCGAACTCGGTAATCGGATCTTGAGCCTTGCCGTTCAAATACACTGTGATGGACTTCAAGCCAATCGCATCATATACAGAATATCGAACGTCTACTTTTTGCCCATTGATGATCCTGTTCTCCAGACCGACGATGCTTGTTATTTCCGGAGCTGTACTGTCAACGCGGAACTGCATCGTATCGACTATTGCATTTCCGTCTTTGTCCGTTGAGTTGTTCGGATTGCTTTCAGGCGTATTGGCTGCCTCATCTTCGGAGGAGAGGGTTATGCGGTACATACCGTCGGCTTTGAAGTTATCTTTGCTTACGGTATACTGATACTGGAACCATCCGCTTTGCCCAACATCGACATTTGCGTTCGGAACAGGGTCAGCGACATACTTGGCCTCAATGGGACGGCCGTCAAGCGTAATTTCAATGTTCAGGGAGTCATTGACAAGTCTGGTGGCGTTATACTCTGTAATAATCAGATCACCGGTAAGTCCCTGCACATAAGCGCCGCCTTCCTGAATCAAGGAAATCAGATAGGCGTCATACACATACACGGAGCCGAAACGGTTTACAGTGAAGGTTACAGTCTCGGGATGTTCGTTGCCGGCCATATCGTAGGCAGTGATCTCCAGCGTGTAGATACCGTCGTCCTCGACACTATATTTTCCACTTGTGTTCTTGGCGAAGATATTAAGTTCACCGCTGATGTTCTGCTCGCTCTCTGTAATCAGGGAGCGAATATTCTTCTCATCAGTAACATCGACATGAATCTGATCTTTTCTGGTACGATAAAGGTGAATTTCATAATTGCTGTAGTTGACATCCGTGAAGTTGATCGACGGAACCACATTGCCGGAATAAGCTTGTCCGTCCTCAACGCCGCCTATAACGGATGCACCGCCGTTGTCACGGGTTTGATCAACCGTAAAGTCATTCGCCGCAACAGAGTCCCCGTAGTTTGCAGCCTCGCTCCGGTTGCCTGCGAGATCCGTCATTGTAACATCAAATGTGTAATCGCCGTCAGCCGTGTACGGGATGGTTGCCGTATGCACATCGCCGTTATGCTCCCAGGATTCATTTGGCAGATCAATCGCCGCTCCGTCCAGAGCTGCTGTTCTTGTAAACGTCACGCGGTTCACATCAAAGTTATGTTCGTTGATTGTAACCGTAGCCGTTCGGGGTGCTTTGAAGTATTTTTCGTTCGCCGCATCATTGTTGCTGTAGCTTACCGAGATTGTCGGCAGTGTTTTATCGATCGTAAACTCGGTCGGCACAACACTTTCCCCGTAGCCTACCCCGCTCATAAGATTGTCGGCGAGGTCTGTATAGGTAATGTCAAACGTGTAATCACCGTCTGCGCTGTATGTGACGGTTGCTTCCCAAGCGGTGCCGTCTCCGTTCCCGGTTCCGGCAGAGATTTGCCTCCACTCGGACAGTGAAGGGATCACGCCGTCAGTGTTAGTGATTGTCACCTTGACATCCTCCGGGGCAAAGTTGCGCTCCGTCACAACAACTGTAGCCGTTCTGTCTTCATTAAAGAAAAAATTGCTGTCGGCTGTGTTATTGTTGTAGCTAACATTGATTTCCGGAGCGGTCACATCGATTTGAATGTCTCCGGCCTTGGTCGCGGTAACCCTTGTATTGCCGGCGTTGTCGGTGGCCGTAATTTCAACGATCGTGTTATTGCTGTTAAACACAGCCGCGTCAATCGTAATGCTTCCGGACCACGAGCTGACCAAGCGGTCGCCGTCAAACACGGCGCCATTCGTTTGAGCTCCAAGCTCAAGCAAAGTGCCTGTTTCCTGAACATCCGCGCCCATATCCGTCGTGTAAATACGGTAGGTGATTTCATTAAGTCCGGAATAATGCCCTGCTGCGCTTGCGCTCTGCCCGGTGTACTTCGGATCGATGACATGCAAATCCACCTTAACATTCCCGTTATGGAAGCCGTTAGCATTCGGTTCAGCCGGGAAAATGTCAATCTCAGGCGCATTCTTTTCACCGGTACCCTCCGGCATCTTATCGTCGACGACGATACCGGTCGAGTTGACAATTGTGAAGTTTCCCGCTCTGTCTTCCGCCCTGAAATAGATGATGAACTTTTCGCTTGGTGTGACAACAACACCTGTTTCGGTGTTATAATCAATCCACTGACCGTTCACATCGTATTCGGATACGGAAGGAACCTTCTGGTACTTCAAGGACTCCAATCCGCTGATATCACAGTTTGCGGCAAATTTCACAGTCACCGCTTTGTCGTAGAACGTATCAAACGCGATGCCTTTGCTTTCCAATACAGACTTGCCGTCGATCGTGATTTCCAATTGTGTCGGAGCGCTCTTGTCAAGAGTGAATTTTTCCGGTGCAGCCGAATCGGCATAGTCAACAGGCGCATTTTTTATACCGGCCATGTCGGAATAGCCAATGCTGAATTCATAGTGCGCTTCGTCTGTATACTCAATCTTGGCCGTGTGGACATCCCCATCGGTCGTCCAGCTGTCGGCGTTTTTCAGATAGGAAGCATAATCCGTAACTTCCGTTCCGTTAGCGGTTACTTTTGCGACAATATCGGAAGGCTTGAAGTTGTGTTCCGTAATTACAATGGTTGCCGTGCGGTCTTCCTTAAACTGATCGCCGTTTTTGCTGCTGTTGTTGTCGTAGGTAACTTTGACCGTCGGCGCTGTTTTATCAACGGTAAATTCGGTCTGGTATTCCTTGATTACCGCAGCGTTGCCGGAACGATCGGTGTATTCAATTGTAAATTTGTAATCGGCATTCTCCCTAAACTCGACGGTGCCTGTGTACACATCGCCGTTCTTGGTAAATGCAGGCATTACCTTTTCCGCGGTATGCACGCCTGCATCCGTAGTCTTATCGACGGTAATCACCAAAAGGTTGTCCTTCGTCAAATCCTCATAGAAGAAGTTGGCCTCTTCGGCTGTGATAGTTGCGACCCTGTCTTTGTTGTAATATTTCTCGTAGGACGCATCGTTGTTGTCGTATGTCACGGTAATTTGAGGCGGGAGATCGTCGACAACAACTGCATTTGCATCGGCTAAGCTGTTTTTATTTCCCGATTTATCAAACACATCAAAGGAAACAAATCCACGGAACTGCGACGGAATATCAAATGTCACAGAAGCTTTGCTGCCTTTGCGGGACAACTGACCTTCAACCGTCTTGACAGCTGTCTTCCCTGCATTCTTTTTGCTTGCGTTCTCCTGAACCTTATAGGAGTACACAAAGTAATCCACCCCGGCATAACCGTCTGTGGCCTCAAGTGTTACTTCCACAGGCGCCTTGTAGAACCCGAAGGTCAGGGTCTCCAACAGTACGCCGACAAAATCCGGCTTGTAGGAGATTTTAAGGTTGTCCGGCTTGCTCTTATCAATGCAGAAGGAATCGGTTACCTCCTTTTCCTGAGGCGTTCCGGCGAGGTTTTCATATTTGAGGTTCAGCTCGTAGCTGCCTTCGATATCCAGCGTGATCTGAGCCGTCCATACATTATCCCCGGACATTGTCCAGCTGCTCTGATCCTTCAAATAGGTCTCATACGCCTTACTGCTTAAATCGACAGCCTTGCCCGTCACATCCGTCGCGGAAATAGTGAACTCAACTTCGCTTGCGCGGAATGTGCTTTCTACAATTTGAACCGTTGCAACACGGTCCGCCCTGTAATAGGTTTCGTTCTGTACAGACATGTTATCATAGGAGATCGAAAGCTTCGGAGACTCCTTATTGATAACGAATTCCTTCTGATACTCTGCAACGGTCCCGACGTTGCCGGAACGGTCTGTATACTCGATTTCAAGCTTATACTCGGCATTCTCATTAAACTCGATTTCAGCTGTGTATGTATCGCCTTTTTTGGTAAACTCGGGATACAGCTTTGTCGTTGTCTCCGACTTCGAGCCGCTCAAAAGCCGTTTGGTCACGGAGATTGCAAGGTACTCTCTGTCGGCATCGCCAAAGAAGTTCGCTTCATCGATAGTGATTGTTGCGGTCCTATCCTTGGCGTAATATTTCCCGTTTCTTACATCGTTGTTGTCAAAAGACACCGTAATGCCGGGTGCGATATCGTCAACGACAACGACCTTACTGTCAGCCTTATCTCCGCTGTTCCCTGCCATGTCGGTTGCGGCAAAAGAAACAGTGCCGCGGAACTGTGCGGGGATTTGGAAGGTTGCACTGGCGGAATTCCCGGAAGTAATTATTTCGGAATGTGCGATAACCACGCTCTCTTTTCCCTGATTCTTTGCGCTCACGCCATCGCTTACTGCATAGGTATAAGTAAAGTAATCAATTCCGGAGGTTTGATCCGCTGCTTCGATTGTAACGGTTACCGGGGCTTTATAGAATCCAAAGGAGATTGTCTCCAAAACGGTATCCAAAACCGATTCGGAATAGGAAATCTTAAGGCTTTCCTGATCCGGGGCAGCCTTATCCAATACAAACTCCTCAGTCGAAACAGATTCTCCGTAATCAACCGCGGTGTTATCGTTACCGGCCTTGTCGCGGCAGGAAGGATTGAAGGTGTAGTGCCCGTCGTCTTTAAACGTAATTACCGCCGTGTAGACATCGCCGTCGCTATGCCAGCTTGAAGTATTTTGCAGATAAGCATCAAAATCGGTCGTCGGAGAGTCGGGGCACACGATACCGGCGGTAAAAGCAGCGGGGTCAAAATTGTGCTCTGTTACCTTAATTGTTGCTTTCCGATCCGCAGCAAAATATTTTTCATTTGCTGCTTTGTTATTATCAAAAGATACTTCGATAGTCGGGGCGGTCGTATCAACCGTGAATTCCTCCTGATATTCGCCGATAACCGCTTCATTGCCCGATCTATCCGTGTACTTGACGGTCAATGTGTAATCGGCGTCTTCGTCGAAGCTAACTGTGGCTACATACTTCCCGTCGGACGTTTCCTTAAATTCCGGGCACAGCTTATATGTATGGAAGCCGTCGGTTATTTCAAGGTAAGTATTCTCCTTGCCTGAAATCAAATCATTGAAATCGGCCTGTCCGTATTCATCGGTGCCGAAGAAATTCGCTTCATCAATTTCAATTGTAGCAGTTCTCTTGCCTTTGTAGTATTTTTCGTTTTCGACTTCATTGTTATCATAGCTAACAGTTACTTTTGGCGCAACGTTATCAACAACAATGATTTTGGGATCGTCATAGGAATTTGTCTGCCCTGCCTTATCGGTCGCAGAGAAGCTTACCGAACCGCGGAATTCAGCAGGAATAGTGAATGTATAGCTTGTTTCATCACCGTTTACCTTGAAATTCGGATCATTGGCATTGACGGTTTTGTGAAAAATTGTCTCGCCGCTTCCCTGTTCCTTGCAAAAGTATTCAAACTCTTTAATTCCCGCAGTTTTATCGATTGCTTTTATTGTTACTGTCACATCGGAATTGTAGAACCCATAGCTCAGGTCACCGAACGAAACATCAGTGATACTTGGGCTGTATTCAATACTCAATTCCCGGGGGCCTTCATGGTCGATTGTAAAATCGTAAAAGCTTGCATCTTCGGGATTCGCGCATGTAATATCTTTATTTTCCACACCTGCTTTATTTGTGTAGGAAAAGCTCCATTTGTAGTGAGCGTCTTTGGAGAACACATACGTCCCGGTATGCTCTTGATCATTGCCGCCCCAATCAATATCCTCGGGTTTCACTTCGACCGCGTTTCCGTCTGCGGTAATTTTAAGCCCGTCTGCAACGGCGTTCCTGTCAAAAGTATCGTCGCGGTCTGTAATAGTAATGGTAAGCACGCGATCTGTGGTGAAATATCCGGTCTCGGCATTCACGTTCGATACGCCGTCCAGTTCAAGCTTAACTAAAGGAACGGTGCTGTTGATGTGGAATTCTTTTTGAAGTTCTTTGGTATTTCCCGCAAGGTCTGTCGCCTTGATTTTCAGTATTACATCACGGGAATTATGCTCCGTCGCATCAATGTCGACTGTGCTTGTAATGACATTCTCAATTTCACTGTCCTCGGAATACTCATACAGTGTATTCCAAGAGCCATCCTTGCCGTCGTCGCTAATTAAATATTCTAACTTTTGAATACCGGAATATTTTTTCTCCGGAGCATCCGTGGCCTTTACGGTTACCTCAATATCCGTATGGTGGTATCCGTTGGCGTTCATATCCGGTTTAACAGCATCAAACTGTACAGTAGGAGCCTCTGTGTCAACAAAAACCTCCTTCTTCACAGTTTGCACATCATGCCAATCCTCATATAGCTCTTCATCGGCCTTATAATACAGTTGTATTTTATCAATAGTTTTCGCTTCGGAAACAGAGACAGACTTTTCGTTCTCGCTTCCGCCTATTACAAGCCCCTTGTCATCAATGAGTTTGATTCCCGCCTTATCTGTGGAGAAGGTAACGGAGGTGTCTTGCTTTATGACATAAAGCGCAGAGTCGGCCCCCACTTCCGAACGCAAAATATTACGTTCGTCTATTGTAAAATCGGCGTCCGTTGCTTTTGCTTTTTCCTTGAAGGTGACTATTACATTCTTATCGGACTGAATGTTTGCAACGATAAAATAGAATCCTCCGTCATCACCGGAGACAGCTTCGACAGGTTCGGAATCAACGGTAATCTTATCGATCGTATATCCGTCTGCCGGAGATACATAGACCTTTTTATCCTTGCCCCATTCGACCTGAGCAGGCTCTTCAACCGTTACAGTCCCGTTCTTCGCTTCATCAGCCGTAACAGTGTATACGTTCAGGGCAAAGGTAACCGTAATTTCATAAGTCTGATTTACCTCAAGCCCTTCGATTTTGTAGTCGGAGTCATTTTTCCCGGATACATCTTCTTTGGGAACGCCGTTAACGATAACGTCAATAACCCGATAGTGTTCATGCGGCGTCGCTTCCACATCGATTTTCGTTCCCGTTTTGACCGTTACAGATCCACCGGCTCCACCGATAACCTCCCCGTCGAGCATGACGCTTGCATCCCCGGAGCCGTCAACCGTCACGGTGACGCTGAACACCGCAACAAAGACAACCTCAATTTTCACATCGTCATTCACCGTGACGGTGCCTTTGTATGACGTCTTGTTGTCGTCAGTCAGCATCTCATCGGAATTGATTTTCACCGAGTCAATTTGATAACTGTCATCTTTTGGCGCTACATTGATCGTAAGCACTTCCCCGGCATCAACTTTTGCCTGATCGGACACAGTGGAACCGTCGGCCTTGCTGACGGTAACAGTGCCCTCTCCGTTCCGGACGATTGAAACGGTATATTCCTTTTGGATTGTTACATTGATATCGGTATCCTCGTCGATATTGATATCTTTTTCAAACGGCTGGCCGTGATCAACGGTTTCCTCTGTTCCCCCTACCGTTAGGTTCTTAATATAAGAGCCCGCTTCCGGAGTAATCTTCACTTTAACAGAGTCGCCGACATTGACTGTCTTCGAATTTGTTTCTTCGCCGTCAAGCTCAACTGTTGCTTCTCCGCCGGATACGACAACGGTAACCGTCTTCTGCTCGACAGTCAGCGCATTCAGTTCAACGGCAATATTCCCGATCCATTGGTCATCGCTTCCGTCAACGGTACCGGAAGCCTTTTCATATCCGTCCGCAGTAACCTCATAACTGAAATTCCCGGATATGGTTCCGGCAAGTCCCTTGCCCGTGAACTCGGAAAATTCGGCAACGCCGTCTTCGCCCGTCTCCTGCGTCCAATCCTCGCCTTCTTCGTTGTACAAACGAACTGCTGCGCCCACAACAGGGTTGCCTTCCTCTTTCTCGGTCACAGTGAATGTGAAAACACCCTCATGGTTTTCTGTTGCTGCCAAGGCAGTAAATACGCCTGTCGGCAGCATTGCAACCACCATCATGACTGAAAGCAACACAGCTAACGCACTATTTAAAGCATTGTTTTTTCCGTGTCTCATAATTCTTTACCTCTCCCTGTCCTATAGTTTAGATATTTATAGCAAACTCCGTTTAGCATACAGTGCATACCAAACAGAAAAACAAATAAAGCTAAAAATACAAATGGGATGATAATCCGATCTACAGTCAATTTGGTAATTATCAAACCCAAAAGAGCCGCAAACATTGCAATGTCCACAACCGTCGCCGGCTTGTTCTGAAAAAAACGGACAACGCCAAGCTGTTTCGCGTTTGGATACAATTCATTGAAACGCGTGCTTTTCTTTCGGCGTCGATTGATCCATATCGCAATCAATACCGTACCTATTAACCCCACCCAAAATGCCGTTCCCGTTAGTATGGTGGGCAGCATGCTGTCTCCACGGTACTCGCTGGCTATCGGCATGAAGGCAATTGACAGCGACATCAAAGAGAGCGAGCCAATAAAGGCAAATTTCATTTTCTTTCGCCGTTTTATCGATAAATACGCTCCATATCCCATTGCGAATTCCTCATTTCATATTCTACCGCACCGTTTGCACAACTAAAATTTGCAGTATAATGTGCTTGTTTTATAATGACTTGTGCTAAATCACCTCATCGGTGTGGATATAAATGACTTCATCAAGCATTCTCAATTTCTTAATTGCAGCCCTGCGCTTTGCCTGCGCTTCCTGTGGAAGCAGCTCGGTTTCTTCACTGCCCGAAAGAAGCTCGGTTGCGCTGTCATCAAGCGCTGCGGTAGGCTCTGCACAGTTCCCGGATGCTTTGTTTTCATCGAGGATTCCCGTTTGACCTTTATCAAAAGGAGTGGAAGCGGCTGCCTGCGAATTCGGCTTTGCCGAATCCGGGATGGAATCCGTAATCTTGCCGCGATTCACATTAGCTGCGCTTGGACGGTAAGATTTGTTCCCGGAAGCCTCGTTGCTTTTGCGCATCTTTGCAATGGATTTTTTGGCTGTTTTTCCGGTCAGATCTCCGATAACCGTTGGGATTTTAAAGCTAAACCAGAGGAACACTGCAACGGCAAGGCTGATACCTGCAATGATGAAGGAGACAAGCGAAACAATTGATAATACGTCTGCCATGATTAACCCCTTCCCTCCGCATTGGTATAGGCCCTTTGAATCGCAGCCTTGTAGGTTGCGTAATTATCCTGCATTTCAGCCTTAAGGACAGTCCACAGTGTCCGCTGGGAGGCATCAATTTCTTCAGCGCTGCTGTAGACCCTGTCAAACAGCTCCAGCACAATGTCCCGGCTGACGCCTGCGGAAACCATATCCGCTCTTCTGTCATACAGAAGCATGAATATGTTGTTGTACAGCTCCAGCTTATCATAGGCAGTAGCGGATGAATTGCTCTCTACACCGTCAAGCAAGTCATCCAATGAACCGAAAAAGCTTGCGAAATCCTCTGCAGAGGCCGTGTCCGCCGTTTGGCTGAAGATATACTTTTTATAGAAGTCGCAAATTTGAAAGTAGCACTCGGAAAGCTGCATGTTACCGGATGACTGCGCCACCTGTGAATTCTGAATAAAGGTGTGGTTTTGATTCAGATAGATATACGCCTTATTGATTCTCGCGCTGAAATTTTCGTTCTGCGAAAGAGTCCTGTCGTAATAGGTAAAGCACATTTTCCCGATGCGATAGTTGAGCTCCGAAAAGCCCTGATAATCGCTGCTGTACTTCGCGTCATCGCTTGGGTCGTAAAGTGCTTCAAACTGCTTTAACTCCTCCGATGTAAGCAGCTTCTCCGCATCGGAATCCGACCTTGTGTTGATGCTGTTGTCAAATGTATCCAAAATCCTATCGTATGCCCTCGGATCGTTCGGATACAGCTCGATAGCCAGTTTATAGTTTTCTATATTGTTTTGGGATGCGATATACGCCTCATAGTTATTTGTGTTAATCATGGCAGCCAGCCCTCGGCAGACAAGCCCGGAGATTAACATCAAGGCGCTCAAAACCGCTGCGGTAATAAAGGCACCCAGTTTTCTTTTCTGCTTTTTCTTGAACCCTCCGGTAATCAATTCGGGATGTTCAAGGTCATACAGCAGATCTGCGCAGCTTTGGTATCGGTTTTCTGCCGCCGGCTGAACGCATTTATCAATGATTGCCTCAATACCTTCCGAAAGCTCCGGGTTCCACTGACGAACAGATGAGTAGGCGTCGCCGTTCCTCGGATCAATTCCGGTAAGCAGATGATGCATCGTCATACCAAGGGCGAAAATGTCGGAACGCGGATCTGTCTGACCGCTGTACTGTTCCGGAGGTGCATAGCCCTTAGTACCAAGCACCGTGGTATCGGCAAGGTTTTGCTCCTTGTACTCACGTGCAATGCCGAAATCAATAATTTTAATATTGCCTTCCGGCTTGAGCATGACGTTGGCCGGCTTCATGTCGCGATAAATAATCGGTGGCTTTTGTGAGTGCAGATAGGAGAGCGCATCACAAAGCTGCTTTGCCCAAGTAATGACCGTTTCTTCAGGCTGCGCACCGTACTCGTTAAGGATCTTATCGAGGGATTCGCCCTCTATGTAGTCCATGACTACATAGATCGTTACGCCATTATCAATAATATCGACAATCCTCGGCAAAGCGGGATGATCCAGCCTCTTCATTAAGTTGGCTTCCGCAAGCAGGCTGTTGACAACAACTTCGTCATTCTTACCGCTGCCCTTTTTGCGTATTTCCTTAACCGCCCACTGCTTATTGAGCCGCTTATCCATGGCGAGATAGACGATAGACATACCGCCGCGGCCGATTTCTTTCAGTATCTCATACTTGCCGTCAATTACGGTGCCGATTTCCGTCATGTCGTCTTACCTCACTCCGCTTTGATCAGGATAACGGAGATGTTATCCTTTTCTTTACGCGACTTTGCCTGCTCGATCAGATATTTCGTATTATTATGCATCGCCTGTTTGTTCATTAAGTTTATCGGGTTGAGCGATTCATACATTTCTTCATCGCTAATTTCATGGCGAAATCCGTCCGAGCAGAGCATGTATGCGCCTTTTTCCGCCTTTCCGCACAACACCTGCGGAGTGACAACCTCAGACGCACCTACACATTGCAAAAGGAGATTGCGGCGTTTGTCTGTTTTCGCCTGCTCCAGCGTCATAGTACCACGGCTGATTTCCCTGGCAATGAAGGTTTGATCCGTAGTGAGTTGACGCATGGAAGACCCAATTTGATAAACGCGTGAATCCCCTACATGGACAATAACGTATTGATCACCGGCAAAAAGGATACCGGAGAATGTGGTACCTAAGCTTTCATTTATTTGCTTTCCGTATTCAGCAATCTTTGCATTCAGATCCTTCAGCATCAGCGACCATTTCCCGCCGATGACCTCCATGTTTACATCATCGAGCTCATAAGGGAGGTCTTCTTCAAACCACTTGGAAAACGCCCGAATTACGGTTGCGCTGGCAAGCTCACCTTTAGAGAGTCCGCCCATCCCATCGCATACGATGGCCATTAGTGTCTCGCCGTCATCGTATGCGGCATGTTTTATTAAAACGCTGTCTTGATTTGTGCCTTTACTGATCCCGATGTCGGTGTCCGCAGTTGCTAAAAACCGCATCTTTTGCTCCTCCTCACTCAACAGGCTTCTGGGGGAGTACCCCGGATTCGCAATACAGTTTGTATGCATCGTTTGCTTTTTTAAGATAGATTGTTGCGAAAATTCCAACTATCAATACTGCAATTCCACTGGGAATACCGCTGATCGCAACGGTGATAACGGAAAAGACCCCGCTGTATATAGTGACCGCAAGCGGCAGTCCCCATTTTTTTGTTGTTAATATCAAAATGCCCATTGAAACATAAAAAGCAATGTCTATAATCGAAAGCAAATTGCCGAGAAATAAGAGCGGCAGATTAATTCCGCCTGAAACAAGCGAAAGCACGCCGATAGCCGTAGTCCACCCTTTTATCTTTTTCGAGACGAATTTTTCATAAAAATCCTTCTCGCTCAATCTCTGCGGTGAATTAGGCGTGTTTTGACCAAATGACGGCTGCGAAGGAGCATACTGCGGCGTGTATCTTGGCATATCCTCGGGGTTCAACTCCCTCGTTTCCTCGTCAAGTAAAGAGGTATCTTTATCGGTGCTGTTTAGGAGCCCCGTTTCTTCATTATCATCTGTCAAAAGGCTTGTTTCCCCGTCATTGGAAGTGTCCACAGGCGTCCCACAGTGAAAACAGAATGTATCCGTGTCGTCCAACACCGTATTACAATTTCGGCACAATTTGCTCATAAGACTGTCCCCTTCTATATACTGAACACAAACTCTTCGTTCGCCAATTTTAATCGATCTCCGTTAAAGATTTCCACTTCTTGCTGTACGGGAAGTGCTTGATTGTTAATGAAGGTTCTGTTCTTCGAGTTCAGATCAATAACGAAATATCTCTGTCCTCTGGTTATGATATCTGCGTGGCTTCTGCTGACTGCATTATTGTTGCTGACAAAAAAGTCAACATAGCTGTGTTCTTTTCCAATGCGGAAAACCGGCTTGTTGATAACAATTGTTTCCCCGGTTAAAACACGGCAAAGCGTGGGGTATTGAATATCTGTTCCGCTTTCATCAAGAAGAGCTGTCCCCTCTTCATCACTCAGCAATCCTGTTTCTTCTCCTTCATCAAGATGCCCTGTTGGCGCATCTTCGTCGAGAAGGCCTGTTTTTTCTTCATCAAGAAGATCCGTCGGTGCATCATCGTCAATATAATCCGCCGGTTCATTATCATTGCCCTCTCCCTTTTTCTCGTCAAGATGCGCATAATAATCTTTTGGCTTGTCGGTCATAAATCCACTTGAAACGGAGGCATGCTGTTTGATTGTGTTTACAACTTTTCTATCAACCTTGGCAATATATTTCTCGATTGCATCCGCATTGAATCTTGGCAGCGAATTAATGAAATACAAAAACTGTGAAATATAATCCGGATTCTGATTCGGCAACGGAATCGCTGCATAAACTATAGACTCTATAAATGCTATGATATTTGAATTTATCTGAGCCGATGTAATCGGCACGTATATAAACTGCAGTTCTTTGGTTGCCTCATTGATATAAACATTGCGAATATCCCAAGTCACTTTCCCGGGAAGAAGGTTGGAACGCTGCAGTTTTTGCGCTGCGTCAACAATCTGCTCCATGATAAAGAAAAAGTCATATTGAGAAATGGGTTTCTTCATACGGCTGACCAATGGAATTCCAACCGGGCCTGTATATTCAATCACATTTCGTTTGATTTGCCTTGCTTTCAAAAAGCCTCGGATGTAAGAGCCGGAGATAATATCAAGCTCGGTGCCGTTGATCACATCATAAGGGGACAGCTTTACTCTGACAACTAAGCGGCCATCCCTAAGCTTTGGCCTAAACTCGATCAAATACACCCCACCTCCGCTTTATTTGCTTCGTTTATCTATCAATTACCGGTAGATTTGCTACGTCCTTCTCGCACCTCTGTCATTGCAGCAGAAACACAAAGAATTGCCTGCTCCCGGTGCAGTTGTTTGCGTAGAACATAAACTTCTACGCAATAATTGCAAATAACGTTTATTTCACAATTTCTCCACGACTATACGACCACAAATTTGACCACTATATAGCTTTGGACTAAACTGTAAAAGACGCCAGCTTTTCAAGCTGTGTACGTTTCAGATCCATCGAGGAATGCACATAAGTTCCGAGCGTAATTCCCACATTTGCATGGCCGAGAATCTCGCTAAGCGATTTTACATCCACGCCGGCCTCAATACATCGGGTAGCAAAGGTATGCCGTAATGCATGATAATTGATTGATTCAATTCCGCACTCGTGCAGTATCCGATGATAACGGTACTCGTAGGTTCTGGGACTGAGAAACTCGGTACTGTCGGATACAACATAGTGATTTGGGATTTTAAATGCCCACTCACTCAAAACAGGATACAACGCCGATGAAATCGGAATGTCACGGGTGGACGCTTTTGTTTTCGGAGTATCGACAATTAAAATTGATTTTTCAGTCCCTGAATCATTCGGATTTTTAATTCGAGAAATTGTATGGCGAATATGAATGATACGGTTGCCGAGATCCACGTCGTTCCATGTCAGTGCGCAAACTTCCCCAATGCGAATACCGGTATGTAGAGAGAGCAAAACGCCAATGCCCGTCGGGCTCGGCTCGGCAAACAGCCGGGACTCCAGCCTTCTCTGTGCATCTCGGCTTAGAATAGGCAATTCGTGTTTTTGCGCTGTAGGCCTCGATATTTGTGTTTTCATTGGCGCACACAATTCCTCTGAAACGGCAAACTTTATTGCACCGTTTATAATCAGCATAAGGCTTCGCACATAAGACGGAGCGAGACCTCCGCGTTTGTCCAACCGGCCGCAAGTGAGTTTATTTATTAAAAATGTGTTGACCGTCGTTGCGTTTAAAGCACTCATTTTTACGTTGCCGAGCTGCGGAATAATGTGCCTTTCAATCATGTACTGATACTTGCTGCATGTGGATCCCTTGCATCGGATGCGGTTGTTCTCCAGCCACATTAGGAGGATTTTCTTAAAGGTGTGTTCATGTGTCTTTGTCAACCTTTCGTTTTTATATTGAGACAAAGCATACAGCAGTTTCTCCTTCGCTTCTTTGTATGAATGACCGTACACGGAACCGTAAATAAGTTTTCCTTCCGGCGTGCGCCCCTTTTTGTATCGGGCTTCCCAACGCCCATCTTTCCTCTTGTGAATGTTTGCCCCTCTTTTCGGCATGATAAAGACTCCTTTAAACCCATATATTTTGAGGCTGTAAAGCCTCACTAATATGATAATACAAGGATGCGATGCAGCAACGAATAACATCTGAATCGGCTTGACCACGTCTTAAGACCCCTAAAAAGTCCATTTTTCTCTTTTTCAACTCCCAACGAAAGGAGCCAAGAGTGAAAAAATGTTTAATTATTGTCGAAATTATGCTTGAACCCATTGACGGAATGAAAAAATTGTGGTAGAATTTAACAGAAAAGCATTTTATTTGTCATGCGTAGAAGTTTATGTTCTACGCAACTTCGGAAGAGTCAGCCCCACGTTTTACACGTTCTTTCAAAAAAATTAGCGAATGAAACCGTTTGGCTTCATTCGCTTTTTACTATGTAAGATTAAAGAGGTAATATAAATGTTGGGGTCGGGTGAAGAACACCCGACCCCAGCTGTTGACATATAGCCATTCTTAAGCAGAGGTGTTAAAGCTCTTTCAGCTTCAAAAACACCTTTGCGGTTGTTATTGCGTCGGCCAAAGCCCTATGCGCACGGGGATTTGTTACGCCAAGCCTGTCGGCAAGCTTTCGCAAAGAAACCTTCCTTGCGTAGATTCCAAGTCTCTCCTTAAACAAGTCCGCAAAAAGCATGACGTCAAAATACTTGTTTTTGATGACGATATTGCTGTAGCGTCCTGCGCGTATCATAAAGCGGCTGTCGAAGGCCATGCAGTTAAACCCAAGCAGCACATAATCCTCGCAAAAATTCATGAAATCCGGAAGAACCTCCCAGATGCATCTCGCACCGCTGACCTCTTCGTTTGTAATTCCAGTAATGTCTTCGATCGTTTTTGAAAGCTTCTTGTTGTCCAAGGGATGAACAAGCTCTTCAAAGGTGAACTTTTCGGATTCTACGATTCTGTTTCCTATGACCTTAATTGCGCCGATCTCGATAATAGAGTCGGTTATCGGACTCAAGCCCGTGGTTTCGACGTCAAACGCAACAAAACGGTCAAAGTCGGCATTCCCTGTTTCCGTCGGCTCGGGATACATCCCGCGAGGGATAACTGTTTTTGGGTGTTTAATAAGCGTCGGAGCTGTTTCCAAGACGCCGATAGAGACCAAAAAGTTGAAGTATTTTTCACGCACTTCGTCCCCGTTTTCTCTCGGGCAAGGTATGTACTCTTTTTTCCCCGTCAGAGACTTTTCCCGCTGCTTTGCGTTTTTTGCGGAAAGCTCTTTCATTGTCTGCACTGCATATGCGTAGTCTCCGCAGTTGACGATGCATTCGTCTATAACTTTATCCGCAAGGTCATATCTTCGGGTGGTGGTATAGAAGCTTACAAGGTTATAATATTCGTACCAGGAGAGCTTGCTTGAAGCACGCAGCTTTGCGGCAACCTCCTCCGCTTCTTCGTAGTCGTAGTCCATGTAATACGCCCCCAAAGCAACCCCGTGAAGGCGGTTTCTTTCCGACTCCGACAGTCCGGGAATGTCTGCAACGGCGCTGTAAACCCTGCGAAACCACGGACGGAATTCTTTGTAAAGGTTCGGCCAAAATCCGCAAAGCGCGATAACGCGCCAGTATTCCTTCCTCGGCGTCTCCATTTCCGAACTAAGAGCAAAAATAAGGTATTTGAAATGGAGGGGATTTGAAAGCTTCCCGCTGATCTCGTCCCAAATTGCGTTTTCGCCGCTTAACGGCTTGTACGCAAGCATCTTCCCGAAAAGCTCTTCCAAGTCTGTCTTTTTCCTGCAATTTTCGCACAGCAGTTTTGAATTTTCTTTTCCGCAGATAATACATTTTGTCATATCAATAATTCTCTTCTTTTTTCTCACCGAAGGCTTATCTTTTTTGCAAAACAGGCACCGCGAAAGGGATTGCCCTTCACCGGTGCCGGCTGTAAATCTTACGGTTTTTGAAAATACAGCGTTCGATTGCTCCAGCGGTCGTTTTCGTCCAGCGGGTACAAATCGCCCTCGGAAATTTTGCCCTTTCTTGTACCGATAACATCGCCGCCGATGTAGGTGAAACCGACCTTTTCTAAGTACTCCGCAAAGGATTCAAAGGATGCCCATATTCGCCCCTCTTCCTTGAGGTGTGAATATGTTTTGCAGCCGTGTTCAAAGAACATTTCAATTAAGGCAAATTTTCCTCCGTGTTTTAAGCACCGATACACCTCGCGCACAAGCAAAGCGTAGTTGTCCACGTTATTTAACAGATTCCCCGTCACAATATCAAGGCATTCATCCTTGAATGGCAGTTCTTTATCCAGGTCAACATCAAATACATAGAAATTGCTTTTGTCGCAAACCGAAGAAAGCGCAGATACAACAGCCGGGCAGGCGTCAGTCACAATCAATGTGTCCTCTTCGGAAAGCGAATCGAGAAAAGGAGCAAAATATCCGGACGGCCCGCTGGCAAGATCGACCTTTACGCCGTGTACAGAAGAGACAAAATCGACAAAACGTCTGAGAATTGCGTTTTTTGTCATTCCGACGCGCTGTTCTTCATACCTTTGACGCATTTGGAGATCGACATGATTCTCGGTCAAATAAGCATTCAAGGCCTTTGACCAAAAAGGGCGCTTTTCTTCATCCAAAATAAAATGAGCAACATTGCCCTCCAACGTATAAGAAAGATGATCTTTAATAAGCTCGGTCATTTTTTATCTCCCTTAATAAAACGGTAAGCGGCAATTCTTTTCAGTAGTCAAGCGATCATGCTTTTCGCGGTGAAATCACCTTTGGACTTTTTGATGCAAGCATCCGATCGCAACACAAGATGCGCCGGTAAACTTACGATTTACAAATTCTGCAGCCGCTTTTTTAGTTCCGGAATATCCTCACTGATGATTTCCCAAACTAGCTTAAGATTGACGCCTTCATAGTCGTGTACTATGCGGTTGCGCAGCCCGTACATTTCCGCCCAAGGAATATCCGGGTGTGCAGCTGCAAAATCATCATCTATCGCATGACAAAGTTCGCCAAGCTGGCTGAGATTGAATACGCAGGCCTCTACTAATTTTGTGTCTTTCGAGAATGTCCCATAGGAATAGCCGTCACAGTACTGAATCAGTTTATCGCAATGGGCGATCATCTTCCCAATAATGATCTCATTTCTCATAAAGAATCACCCCGGTTTTCTCGATTTCCCGCTGTATTTTGGAGCCTTGTTCAATATGCGAAACATCCAAAATATCTACCGGCATCTGTACTGCTCTGCGAACGGCCTCCATAAATCCGACAAAGCGCAGACCGTGCAAATTGCTTGTCACCAGCAAATCCAAATCGCTCTTGTCGGTCGCCGTTTTTTTCGCCACCGAGCCAAACAGCACGGCGCGGGAGATCCCATAATCCCGAAATACAGGGGTCAACACCACTTGCAATTGTGAAATATTTGTCATGAGCCTCTTCTCCCTTTCAAATCATCACTCCAAGAGCTTCACCGTCGGGAATCCGATGTGACAAATTGCAAACTTCTGCGGCTTAACCGTCCTCTTCCTCAGCCATTTCTTCCCGGATGCTGTCAAAGCACGGAGCTTCCAAAAGCCGCAGAGTCTCTTCAAGTGCTTCGATATGATATTGAATCCCTTCCGCCTTTTCGATCTCATACCCACGACGGGCAATCTGTAAAAATCTATAGGCAGTTTTCAAATCGCTTATCATCATGCCTCCGGGCATATGCGCTTGGGCGACGCACAAATACAAGCTCGGATATCGTTCCGGATCCTCTTCATATGATTCGTTAATTGTACGTATGGCTAAAGTATAATAATAGATTGCCAATTCTTCATTCTTTTCTACACCGTACGCACCTTTTTCATAAATGTTTCCAAGCTTATACTGTGCGTCAACGTTATTCATCTTTGCGGCAATTGTAAAATATGCCATTGCAAGCGACATGTTTTTTTCGATACTTCTGGCGTACATATAACAGTATCCCAGATTGGAGATAGAATGAACGCATCCCATAGCTGCCGCCAAACGGTAATATTCGATGGCATGACTGTAATTTCCGTCATTGTAGTATTTAGCACCTTTATTATTCAGGAAATTACAGTCCCCGCGTTCAATCGCAAGGATATCTGCCTTCGTAAGAGTGGTCGCCATACGGCACGCATCCCCTTTCCTGTGTACTGTTTTTTGTGCAAAGCCCGCAAGCCTGCATGGATACCGGCTATCAGTCCAGCGGATTCATTGTCGGGAATACAGTTCCCGGCAGTTCAGCCTCGTTAATATTTCTTCAAACCTTCTTTTTGCCTGCATTCCTATATTCGTAATACAAGGCATCTGTCACTATCATCTTGTGTTCAGCGGTGTACTTGAATAATTTTCCGTGGGCATTTTACTTTGTTCGGGCGGTAACAGATTTGCTTTTTGCATTTGTGCCATTGAACACTTTATCGTCATCATTGCACACTTCCATTTTAAATTATACATCATGCAAGGCGAAAAGTCAACATTATTGGGCTATGAATCCGAAAATTGCCGTTTTTAATTTTCACAAAATGATTTCGTAAGCTTCTCAACTGATGCGCAATTGGAGGGAACTGTTCCGTCTATCTTTTAAACCGCTTTTGTGCCATGGTTTTTCGATTCAGCGCCGTTTTACGCAGTATATAAATCCACCCGCGGTTGGGAAGCATCCCATCCGCGGGTAGTATACGTATGCGGCGGCTTTTGCCGTATTAGTTCAAATCGCTATTCATGCCGCTATTCTGCTGCAGAGCCGTGCTGACGGTGAAGACACCGTCACAGCAGGTGATGTTAAGCAGGCTGTGATATTTCTCGGCCACCTCGCGCATTTGCGTCAGGCCGAAGCCGTGGGTCAGCCTATTCTCCTTGTCCGTATCGATGGTTCCATCCGGCCGGATGGCGGTGCTGCGGTCGCAGCGGTTGACGCAGGTGACCGTCAAAAAGCCCTTGTTGATAAGCCCGGCGGAAAGGGTGACGGATCGCTGTGCTTCCGGCAGCCGCAGGCTGGCTTCGATGGCGTTATCGAGCATATTCATCAGCAGGGAGCAGAGGTCGCCTGTCTCGATGCCCACCTCCTCCGGCACGTTGGCAGTGGCACTGAAGCGGATCCCCGCCTCCTCCGCCCGTGCGGCGGCGTTCTGGAGCAGCACGTTGAAGACGATATTTTTGGAGAAGAAGAGCGGCGTCATTTTCTCCGACCGGTCGCTCAGGCTGCGCAGGTATTCCTCCAGCTCTCTGTACTTTTTCCCGGAGCAGAGCAGCCGCATGGCCATGATGTTGTTCTTCCATTCGTGGCGAATGGCGTAGGTGCCGCGAATTCCGCGGTTGATCGACTCGTATTGCTTAAGCATCAGGCTGCTTTGGAGCTCCATGGCCTGTGCTTTTGTCCGGAGACGCACGAACCGAGAGATCATAGACACCAGCGACGCAACGGCGCAGGTGAAAATCAGATAGTAGATGAGCCAGTGGAGGATGACGTTAAAGTAGGAGCCGGTTTGGAAAAACTTCAGGAAAATAGTGTCGACCATGTTCGAGAGGAAGCGGTCGGCAACGGCGGAGATGACGTAGACCACCAGCAGCGCCCCTGCGGTCACCAGATTGACGACACCGAAATATTTGAAGAAGGGTCGTTTCCGATTCCAAACGACATACACGTTGATGAGCAGAGGTACCAGGAACCGCTGCAAATTCAGCAAGAACGGCTGCAGAAAGTCGTTGAGACCGGCAGGCAGGGCGAAATAGCCGTTGGCGACTACGAGATGGAACACAAACTCAATGGCCGCTGCCGCGATGAGCAGCGTCAGGCTGTGCTCGGCCTTGTCCTGCAAAAAGCTGAAAAGGTACAGCCCGCACAGGAGTAGGAACGTCAGGGCAAAAACGCCGGCGGGGATGGCGTACATGTTGGCGTAACCCATGGTGTCCGCCTGCGCGTTCAGCGGGGATTGGAGGGACAGGACGGGCGGATAGACCCACACACCGCCTTCTTCAAAATATCGGCACTCCAGCGTAAGCTCCGCCGAATCTATGTCGGCAGGCAGTGGCACGGTGATCTGGCTCATCCCGGCAGCTGTATCCGACCTGTCGCCGCCTCCGGAGAAGACCGCTTTACCGTTGATTTGCAGCGTCATCTCGCAGCTTCCAAGGCTCAGCAGCAGGGTGTCTGCCGTACCCCAGCCGGAAACCGTGCCGTGGAAGGTGTAAACGCCGTCGGTGCGAACCGGATTGTTGTCGGAATTGTATGGGTTCACCGAAACCGGCTTGCCTTGGTCGGGGGTAAACTCCGCCGACCGGAAGGTCACCGTGCCCCGCGTGGTGTTGACCACCCGGGTGAAGGGGCGGAAAAAGAGAAATACCGCAAGACAAAGCAGGGCAAAAATGACCCCGAAGATTACAAGCTTCCGTTTTTTCATCGCTGTGCCCCCTTACCTGCCGGCCGTTTTCCCCACGGCGAACTCAATGAAGAGGTGCTGAGTTTTCTGATAAAGGTTCCGGCTGATGGGGATTTTGTCGCCGGAAGAAAGGGTGATCTGGAAGCGGCCGATCTTGGAAATGTAGTCCATATTGACCAAATAACTCCTGTGTGGCCGCACAAAAAGCCCGGAGGGGAACTGTTCCTCCATCTCCTTCATGGTTCCGGTGCAGGTCTCTTTTGTGCCGTCCGCCTTGTGGAGGATGATCTCGTGACCGTAAATTTCCAGGTACAGCACCTCCGACAGCAGCACCCGAATGATCCCGCTGTGGTTGGAGATCAGGATCGACCGAGGCGCCCGGCGCTCCAGGAACCGATCCAAGGCAGCGCTTAGTTTTTCGTCATCTACGGGCTTGGGCAGGTAATGCAGCGGGAAAACGTCGTAGCTTTCCACGGCAAAGTCCGGACTGCCGGTGACGAATACGACCTCTGCCCGGCTGGAGCGCTCGCGAAGGGTTCTTGCCAGCCGAATCCCCTTTTCCTCCTCGAACAGAATATCCAAAAAGAGCAGGCTGAAGCTGTCTCCGGCGTCAATGGCGCTAAGCAGCGCTTCGGCGGAGGAAAAACAGGTGATCCGGTAGGAAAGACTCCGACGGTCCAGCTCTTGCTTCAGCTGTTTCTCAAAGTCGGAGAGAAAGACTGCGTCGTCGTCGCAGATGGCAATTTCATACATTTTACAACACCCTGTTTGGGGAATTTATCATTTTATTTTACCATAAAACCGCGTAAAAAGCAATAAATTTCGAGAAAAACCGACAGAAAAACAAAAACTCCGAAGGTGTCAAAGCAAAGCGGCCGGATGGCCGGTCTGCAAAGAACACATTCGGAGAAGCGGTAATTACGGAAGGCGCGCCCCTGCGCGTGAAGCAATATGGGGCTTCAGCTTTCCCTCCAAATCGCGATGACCTCTGCGGCGAATTCGCCGTCGGGTAGGGGGTTGTTTTTCAGTTCGTCATACGTTTTTGTCATGCGGAAAATGGCGCAGACAAGCTCTTCGGATGACCGACCGTAAATGTCGGTGAAATCGAACATATACAGATAATACTTGCCTTTAAGGGGCTCTTCGGTGATTTGATAGCCGTCTTCGCGCTTCGGCACCTTCTCCGGCTCGTCGTCGCCGTCGACGTCATCGTAATCGGCGGGGCTGCCTTCGATGACATAAACCCCCACGTCGTCGTCGGGCTTGAGAGCACGGAAGCCTTTGTCCGGCATCCCAGTCTCCGGATCGATACCGTTCCAGTACCCGATTATCTCATAGTGACCGTTGTTGAACTCCGTCTCGTCAAAGACAAAGGAAAAGCGGAGATAGGTCGGCGTGCCGTTGACACAGACCGGTGTCTCGAACAGGTAGTTGTCGTGGTCCCTGCCCACATAATTGTAGTACAGCTCCACGCCGTTGAGGGTGGGCGTCGTGCCGCGAAAATTGCTGCGGTACGTCCTGCCTTCGTTTGAGGTTTCCACGTCATTATCTGTGCCGAACATCTTGAAGAGCTTGATGCGGTCTCTGGGGTTTCTTCCGTTTCGTCATACTCCAGAATCTCATAAAGCATATATTGTTTGTCCAGGAGATACGGCAGAGAGCCGTCAGTCAGATCCACCTGTAGCGCACCGTTGGCGGTGATGAAGGCGTCACTGATTTTGACGGTGTTGTCGGGCATATCCTCGAAGACCTGCTTCAGGTAGGATTTGTACCCGGGGACGGGACAAATCCGGTCATAATACGCTTTGAAGGTCCTGTCGCCGTAAATTAGGGGATAGAAGAAGGACAATCCGTCGTGGAACGGGTCGCTTTCCTTCACGGTGCTGTAGGTAATGCAGCGCTTGATGGCGGAGGTAAGCGCATTGCCATCGGTCAAATTGTCGTAATACGCGGCAAAGTCCATCATATCAATGAGGTTGGAGTAACCGGTGTATTCGGAGTTTGCGCCGCATCTACGGGCGTAGTAGGCGCTTTCGGAGACTTGCCGTATCTCCGCAGCGGTGACTTCTTTGTTCGCCGTCAACGTTTCCATCGCGTGTTCGAAAGCATCGCTTACCGCTTCGATTTTGGAGAGGTCGATGAGGGAAAGCGTTGCGTAATTGTCGGAATCGGCGTATTTCTCCTGAAAGCCGTCGCAGGTCGCTTTGCCAAGCTCCTCCGCCGTTTTGTTTTCGGAAAGGGCGCCGAACAGCGACTGATAGTCCCAGCCGCCGGTTGGCTCAATCTCCTCGGAGGCCAGCAGGTAGTCGGCGCAGTCCCGCAGGGCGTAAGCCGTCTCAAAGTTCGCCATCAGGCAGGCGTCCATGCCCAAAAGATCCACATGTGTATCCGGGTGGTGCTCCTCCGCTTTGGTGAGAGCCGACCGGATTTCGTCGATGCCAAGGGAACCGGCGGGATAATTCTCGTCGCGGATAAGTCCGTTGACGCAGCCGCCTCCGTGGTCCCAGAGGATTACAGCGGTATTGTCTGCGGGGAACTCCTCCATGCCGTATTCGAGAAAATCGGAAAAGGTGCTCTCAAAGCTCATGTTGGAGCGCTCCAGCTCCTGCAGCAGCACCAGTCCGCCATCGCGAACGGCGTAGCGGCAGAGCTTGTCGCCGGGGATGCCGTAGTCCCTCCATTTTTTGGAACCGCCGGTCTCAATCATCACGTTGACGTTTTCGGGCAGCGGGACGGAGAGCATCTCTGCGATGTTCTTCGTCGCCGCACCGAAGGTGCTCTCAAGATTGGAGCCGCAAAGATAGATAAGCATTGTACGGCTTCCGTTGCCTTTGTCCACGGGCTCGCCGCCGCAGCCGGACACGGCGCCAAGAAGCAGCACCGCGGCCAGCAGGACAGACAGTAATTTTGTTTTTCGGCTTCTGCACTTCACAATCATTCCTCCTCATCGGCTCCGTAGGTACGGGCAAAGCGAAGTGCTGACGGAAACCGCAATTCCTGTCAGCACTTGCGATTCATATTTCTATATACACAGCTGTCGGTAAATTGTCAGCTGCCGCTTCCTTACGGGATCAATATGGCGACCTTGTTCTTCGCTTCGTTGCAAAGGCCGCGCCATACATACACGTTTTCCAGCTTATCCTCCCGGTCCTTGGCGTCCCAATAGTAGACATCCGTGTACGTGTTCCAGGAGTTTCTCACCTTTGCCGCGTCGTATTTCTTGACGGTACTGTGGCTTAAAGCGATACCGTAGAGGTTATTGCTGTCTACCTTGCCGCCGTCGGTTCCGCGCTCCCGCGAGGCGTTGGCATACTCCTCGCTGATGGGGATACCGGCGTTTTCCAGCTCCTCCAGCAGGGTGCGGCCGCTGTCCTCCACGCGGTTTAAGAACTCCGACACCTCCAGATCCGTGAAATTGGTGTAGGCACGGAAGACGTCGTCATTGCTGTAGCAGTTGTCCACAAGGCTGACCGTGGTGTGCAGAGAGTAGCAATACGGCTTTGCCGCCTCGATGATGTGCCGCAGCTCGGAGCCCGGATCCTGCACATACGCCACCAAAGGATAGTAGGTACGTGTGCCCCAATGGCTGTTGGGATCGGTATATTTGAGCGTGACGTTGCACGAGTATTTATCGCTGGCGTGCATATTTTCGATCTCGTAGTGAACATTCTGCTCGGCGAAAATCTTGTTGGAATATTTGGAAGTATCGACTTCTACCAGATTGTAGTGGAAGTTTTGGTTCACTATCTCCGGGTAGTTCTGCATCAAGGCGGACATGGCCATCTTCTCCGCCATACCGGGCGTTTGGAGATCCTTAAAGATGTCGTAATACCTTTTGTATTCCTCGGAATTCTTGATGAGGGTTTCGTTGTCCACGCCCGATTCCTTATCGATGCTTGTGAGATTGCCCATAATATCGTAGGTATATGCTACGTCTACCAGCCGCATCTTCGCCTCCCGACCCAGGTCGTCCAGGGTGGTGTCGATGGTGTACTGGTTTACAAGGTAGACAGTTTCGCCGTCTGTGTCCGTCGCGGTGACCAGCTTGCCGTCTTCGTCCAGCTTGAATTTGTAGCTTGCCAAATCGTACCAGCGCATGAGGTCAAGTGCTTCGTCCAACACATTAATCAGATTGGCGCGGTATGCCTTTTTCAGCATATAAGACGAGGTGGAGAAGTTGTCGACATTGGCGTAAGCCTGATCAAGCGCAGTCAGGGGATCGGCGCCGTCTTCCAGCAGCAGCAGATTGCACACAAGGGCAAATTGCTTTTGCAGTTTGTTGAAGTCCTTCTGGTAGCTCTCGTAACCGGCTTCTTTATGGCGGCATGCGTCGGCCAACGCCACGGAAAAGTCATAGCTGAACTGGGTAGTCGTTCCGTTCAGTTCGATCTCCTTCGGCATCTCGACGCCCAGGTCGGCGACGGTACTGTCGCTGAAATATTGACTGCAAAGGCTGATGCTCTGCTCCAGATCGCTTACACGGATGTTCAGCTCGTTTACGACGGTGTCGAGTGCCGCACCCTTGAGGCCGCACAGCCGGTGGTACTCATCCTGCACCGCTTCTTTAAGCTGGGCTGTGCGCTGCTCGGTTTCCTTAAAGGTCTGGATGATCGAAGTTGGTGGTACGTGACAGCAGCTTCGAGTAGGCGTTGATGGGGTTTGTGTCGCCTGTGGCCTTCAGCAGTGCGCAGACGTCGTTATAGTAGTTCCGCATGGTGGTGTAGGTGTTGAAGAAATCGCGGAACGCGTGGGCGATGTCGTCGTCCCTGCTGTCCTCGGCCTCAAACACGGCCTGGATAACTTCCTTGATGTGCTTTAACTTTTGCACCTTGGCTTCTATGGAATCGGTCTCCTCGATGGCTTCCAACCCGTCATAGCCCAGCAGCGCAAGCATGCCGGGATTCAGGTAATGCTGGAACTTTTTGCTGTAGGTGTTGAGCATGGACAGCTTCAAATTGAAATCGCTGATGCTCTTTTGCAGTAAGATGTTCTCGACGTCGTCGATGAGAGAGGCGTTTTGCTTGAGGATGTCAAAGGTATCGTCCAGATTTTTGTTGATCTGCTCGTTGATATCCCGCAGCTGCATGTTGGCGGTCTTCACCGCGCCGGACATTTCCAGCGCCAACATGGTGATGCCGAAGGCCGCCGTTGCGCCGATGAGCACGCCGTTGGTGATGCCAAGGCCGCGTGCTATGCCTTCGTACGTTTTAAGGCTCAATCTGCCTAAGCTCTCTTCGGAGTATTGACGGGCGTATTCCGTCGCTTCATCGGTCATATCGCCCCAGGGGTTGATCATAGCGCCGGGATCCAAAATCACAGCGCCGCCGTAGTTGAATTTCTCCATCGTCTGACCGTTGGTAGGAACAGACAGCGTCAGCACTGCGGAAGTGTCATTTTCCCTCTCCAGGGATACGACCTTTGCGTCGGCAAAGTCCTCGTCAAAGCGCACCTGCCCGGCGGAAAGCCCGTCGGCAAAGGTGCCGTTTTGTGCGTCTATCAGCAGACGGAGAGTCAGATTGTCGCCGTCTTGCTCTACGTAATCAAAGGTGGGATAGATGCTTGCCGGATGGAAGTTTGCAAGGAAGGTGGAGCCCTTCAGCTGCGCTGTCCGGCCGTCAAGCGCTTTGGCAGCCGAGTTCCTGTCGGTCGCGCCCTCCACATCCACGGTGACCGTCAAGGTGGTTTCATCTGCCTTCTCCACACTCTTCACCGTAATGGCAGGACGCTCTTCCTCCTCTTCTTCGAGGAAGGTCAGATCCGACTCGGTGATGCTGTCAAGATCCGCTTCGCCGAGAACCGTCAGCGGGGCGGTGACAGTGCTGCCGTTCACGGTCATTTTGGCGCTGTCAAAGGTGATAAGGCTCTGTTGGATCGGAACCCGCACCAAGGCAGCAACCCGCTCGTTTTCCATGGCCGACGGGCTGACGATGACGATGCCGTCCACGTATATATTTTGACCCTCCGGCATTTCGGTTTTGCCTTTTAGCTGCAGTGTCAGACGGTTGCTCTGCGAGGTGACCTCCGACACATCCATGCCGGAGAAAGAGCCTGCCAGGGTGATCTGATCCTCCGTCACCTCTTTGGCAAAGATCCCGCTGCCAAGCGTCAGGGTGATCGCAGGGTTCTCCTCGCTAAGGAGGACGCCGGAACCCTCCACCGTTACAGACGGGGCGGGATAGTCCACCATTATCGGCGTGAAGAGATCCTTTTTCTCAATCGTCAAAGTATAGTTAGTGGCCGTTTTCTTGGCCGCATTTTCATCGGTGAAGGTGATCTCCAGCGCATTGTCCTTTTTCTCGACCTTTTTCACCGGACAGGACTGCCTTTCCTCCTGCCCGTCGGATAAATTGCCCGACGGATCCGGGACGGTGACGGCCACGTCTGCCGCCGTAACGTCGGAGAGATCCACACCGTTGGCCGTCAGAGAGGTGGTGTATTCGCCGGACTCGGTCCAAGTGACATAGGACGCCTGCACGCTCTCCGGAACGCTCTCGCTGTTAGTTCCGCTTTCGTTGCCCTTGCAGGCAGTCAGAGTCGGCAGAAGGATCGCCGCCGAAAGGATCAGCGCCGATACGGAGCGCCAGGTTCCCTTGATCGTGTGTTTCATCAAAATCATCCTTTCTGTTTGCAGTGCTTTCTTCGGTCTTGCCCGCCGGATACACAATCTGCAATCTGCGGACAAAATCCAATTGACTCTGTATTTTACCATTGCCTTCCTTTGATGAAAAGTCATTTTGCATGAATTGTATGTTTCCGTGCGTAAAAAACACCGTTCGCAGAGCCGCATCCTCAGCCTTGCGAACAAACGCAGCATCCCGGTCACCGGCGCCGATCGGCGTCAAGTTAGTGCCGGCTTCTTCGCGTCTGTACCGTGATCGGCATTATGTTCAGGGCGAAAATCCGCTTATTTAATAGTTTTAAAGTCGCTTTTGTCCAAAAAAAATTTGTTTTTTCAGCGGCCGCTGCAAAAACAATACCACGGATTAAAGAAAAATATCGGCGATTGGATTGTTGGCGAAGTGTTTTTTATCCATTGAAAAAGCAATTCGGTCAACAAATGCTTTAATGAATACGAGCCATACGAAATGAGGTTTTGATCGATAAAATAGTTAAAGTGAGGTTGTGAAAAAACACTTAAAGAATGCCGTGCCGGCGCAGCCGTCCCTTTTGCTGCCCAAACGGCTGCGTACCATACCGAAAATCGAACGGGGTTTTTGACATATGACAGTGAAGATTATCCTGCAAAAAAAGAGAACACTCTTTGAAAATTTCAAAAAGTGTTCTCATACTTGACAGGCGCTATACGGTGTCTCGGCTACTTGGTAGGCGCTATACGGTGTCCCGGCCGTACAGTTTATCAAATCCCCAAAATGTAAAATCCGTTATATTCTTTCGCCTTATTCAACCAGCGGGTCAGCGGCTCGTAATCCACAGGCTTTTCTTTGCGAATTTTTTCGATAATAGGGTCTACATGTTCCGGCGCGTAATAATTGATGCCGAATATATCGACGGCTCCGCTTTTCAAGCCATTATAGGCTCCGCAGGTGAAAACGCCGCCGTATTCCCGCGAAAAAACATCGACGTCATCGGCGCAAATATACAACGAGTCAAGCTGCCAATTTTGTATTCTGTTTGCCGAAACAATGCGCTTTATTTTCGTCCCGGCAGGCAGCTTGCAGAATTGCATTTCCATAAACCCGGTGCCGCCGTATTCTCTTCTTTTTTCGTGAGAATCAAAGGTGTGAAATAACATGGTTCTCCTCACCGAAGCTAATTTGCTGTCCCGACCGTTTTCCCTTGGTATGAGAGCTTCGAAGCTCTTTATTCCACTTCTACCGTTCCGTCTTCCCTGACGGTTATTTTCATACCGTCCTTGACATAGGAAAGGAACTCATCGCCGAGAGAGTCGACGACCGGCATGGTGACATCCTCCAGCCATACGTCGGCAAGCACTGCGCCCGCCGCCGCGAGGGAATCGATAGGCTCGGAAAACAGCATACAAGCCGGCTGGCGGTGCATGGAGCAGGCGCAGTAAAGCACCAGACCGCCTGTGGTGGAGCCGATGGTGCGGGGCAGACAGAGCGCCTTGCCGGCCATCTGTTTGCCGTAAAGATCGGGGTTGTTCTGATCGCCGCAGGTGGCTTTTTTATCGCCGAATTGCAGCGCCTTTTGGAATGACGCCAGGGTATTGAGACCGCCGTGGCTGACTAACGCCTCGGCCGTTATTGTACCCGGGGCAACGACCCTCCCTTTATATTTTTTCATTTCAACGCACCTCCCGTAATTTGTGCAAGTATTTCGTCATCGGTATAATATCTGGCGCTGGTATAGGTACGCAGCTTATTGCTGGAGGTAATGACCGGTATCTTTTCGCTTAGCGGATTGTTCATATACATAAGCGGACAGATGTAAGAAAGGACAACGCCGACTGCCTTTAGGCGAGAGGCGTATTCGGTCTGTTCAAACCGCTTGATAACGTCCGGCGCGGCGGTGAAAACGGTGGGGATAACGACCTTATTCCTGCCGTTTTCCTTCAGCCCCTGCTCTACATTCTTTGTCCAGGTGATAAGCTGGTTGAAGCTCATGTGAGGGCAGCCCATGAAGCAGAGCTTGGGGGTGGCGTCCTTCTTTTTCCATATGATGGGATAGCTCTTGTAAACGCGTTCAAGCTCGGCGTCGTCGATGACGTAGGTTTTGGCGTTCTCGGTGAGAAGTCCCCTGCCCTGACGGACGGCTTCGGGGGTGATTCCCTCTACGTGGTACAGTCCCACCGCACCGTTGGAGGCAGTGGCGGCGCCGAAATCCTTGAGATAGGTTTTTGCATCCTCGTCGAGTGTGCCGAGCCACTTATCAAGGCCGACGATGTAGGGTACGTCCTCCATAACCTTCATGCCGACGGCGGAGCCGAGCAGCTGCGCTTCCGGCTTTTTGGAGGTGCGAATCTCCACGATCCAAGTCGCCTTTCGTCCTTCGTCGGTGAGCAGGCCGAAACAAGGCACATAACCGAGTATCGAACCCATCAGATCAATAATGCCGGAGTTGCGGTTGCAGCGTGCGCCCAAAACGGAATTGGCGTAGACAACCGCCGAGGATTCCGACCAGGAGAGTATCTCGCCCTGTTTGGGCACGTTGCCAACCTCGTCCATATAGCAGGTACAGGTGAAGGCGTCTTTGTTTAAGAGTCCGAGCTTTTCCAGCTGCTTCTCGTACTCGTCCTGCCTGGAATACATGAAATGATTGAAGATTATGTTTTGCAGGAAGGAGCTTGGAACATTGGGATCGAGCGGACGCGGATCGGCCGAAAACTTTTGCTCGGAGACGGCCGCTTCCGCAATAAGCTGATCCAGCAGGTTGTATACCGGCGCGAGAGCCTTCAACCCGAAGGAAGTGACCAAATGGTTATACTGCCCGGATACGCGGACCATACTTTCCGCACCGAACAGCTCCCCGTAGCGCATCATGGTTTTAAGCACCTTTTGCCGGGCGCAGCCCTTTTTGCCGTCGAGAACGGCCTGTAATTCTTCGTTTAACTGCATGATTTTCCCTCCCCGTTAAATGGCCATTGCCGCTTCATAAGCGCGCCAAATGACCGTGCGCAGGTTTCCAACCTGTCTGCAATCGCCTACCAGGCGTACTTTTTTACCCTTTGCCGCAAGCGGTGCGGGCACATATCCCACGCAGCTTATGACCGAATCGCAAATAACTTCAAAGTCTTTTCCGTCCTTGCCGGTGCAGACGACGGATCCGTCCTTAACCTCTTTGAGGGTGGTCTCCAAATACACGGGCACCTTGTGCAGAGCGAACCATTCGCGCAGATAAGAGCTATTGGCAAGGCAGACGCCTTTTTGACTGATGAGGTCGTCTTTCTTCTCGACAATGACAGGCTTCTTGCCCCGCAGGGCAAGCTCGTATGCGATCTCACATCCTGTAAGGCCGCCGCCGATGACGGCTACGGTATCCCCAACCGGTGTGCCTGCTAGGTAGTCACATGCCTCCACCGTTTTTTCATACCCCGGCACATTTTTGAGAATGCGCGCACTTGCACCGGTGGCAACAATGATCTCCTGCCCCGCAAATTGTCCTAAATCACGGATTTCATTGTTCAGATGCACCTCTATGCCGAGCTGTTCCATCTGCCTGCGGTACCAGGCGAGAAGGTCGCGCAGCTTGCCCTTGTAGGACTCGGCGCCGGCGGCGATAAAGGCACCTCCCAGCTCGCCGCTCTTTTCATAGATGACCGGTTCGTGCCCGCGAAGCTTCAACACCCGCGCGGTCTCCATGCCGCCGATGCCACCGCCGATGACGGCGACCTTTTTGGGTTTTGCGGTTTTCTTTATGTAGTGCTTGCCGGTCTGCAGCGTCTCGGCATTGACGGCGCAGCGGCCGAGCCCGAGACTGTCAAAAAGGTCCTGATCGTTGGGAACGCCTTTATAGTGGCACATATTAAAGCAGCCGTTGTGGCAGAGGATGCAGGGGCGAATGTCCTCGGGACGGCCTTCCATTAGCTTGGTGACCCAGGCGCGGTCTGCAAGGAACTGACGTGCAAAGCCCGCGCCGTCAAGCCTGCCTGCAGCGATGGATTCGGCGGCGACCGCAGGATCAAGTCGACCAGCGCAGACAACGGGGATATCCACAAACTGCTTGATGTGTTCTACGTCCGCAAGGTTGCAGTTTTCGGGCATATAGATTGGCGGATGCGCCCAATACCAGGCGTCGTATGTGCCGTTGTCGCAGTTGAGCATATCGTATCCGGCGTCCTGCAGGTATTTCGCGGCGATTTCCGATTCCGCCATATCGCGCCCGACCTCGGTATACTCTTCACCGGGCAGCGCACCCCGACGGAAGCCTTTGGTTTTGGATACCACGCTGTAGCGCAGTGAAACGGGGAAATCTTTTCCGCAGGTGTTTTTGATTTCTTTAACGATCTCTACTGCAAAGCGATAACGATTTTCGAGGCTGCCGCCGTATTCGTCGGTGCGGTGGTTTACGTATTTCAAGGTGAACTGGTCGAGGAGATACCCTTCATGCACTGCGTGAACCTCCACGCCGTCCACTCCGGCGTCTTTAAGCATTTTTGCGCTTTTCCCGAAGGCGGTGATAAACTCTTCGATTTCTCCCCTTGTCATTTCTCTGGAGGGGACCTTGTCCGACCAACGGTTTGGCGACGGACTTGCGGTAGCGGTGATCTTATCCAGGTTCATAATGGGCTTGGAGAGTACGCGCAGCACCTTATTTGTATACAGCGTTTCCATCATCTCGCTGACGGTGAAGGAACGGCCGAAGCCTGCGGTCAGCTGCACGAACAGCTTGGCGCCGGTTTTGTGGAACCGAGGCATCCATTCAGCCAAATCACGGTACATTTTCTTGTTTTTATGCAGCCACTGACCGAGCATTGGGTTATAAATCGGCTGACAGCCGGGCAAAACGAGGCCGACGTTGTTTTGGGCGACCTCCATAAGAAAGTTCGCTCCCTCCTTGTCAAAATGGTTTTTCTCCATCCAGCCGAACAGGTCGGTTCCGCCCATAGAGGTCAGCACGATGCGGTTTTTGATCTCGCAGCTGCCGATTTTCCACGGGGTGAACAAGGGTTCCAGTTTTTTGTCCATAATCCCTCTCCTTATAATAAGTCGTCAAAAAGACGGATGTTTTCTTTCGCAAGGGGCATTTCTCCCGCTTGCTGCCTGCCGACAATTTCCACGATGCGGTCATTGATAGGCGTCGGCACGCCGCATTTTTTACCCCACTTGCACACAACGCCGTTGATTGCGTCGATCTCGCAGGGCTTCCCGTGCCGCAGATCCTGCAGCATGGAAGGCTCTATCTCGCGGTGCTTTTTCATGGCAATTGGGAGCAGAAGCTCCGCAAACAGTCTCTTGGGCGCGCTTTTGTAGTAAAACAGCTTGGTGATGTCCTTGCCCTGCACCGGCGTAAACGCTGCACCAGCGGCATGTCCCACGTCGATACATTCCTTCATGCAGCGAACCGCAACCTTGCGCGCGTCCTTGTCTTCGCTGACGTCGCCGAACAAACCGCCCACCACCGTACCGAGTCCGGAGAACGTGGCGTTTATCAGCAGCTTTGACCACCTTGCACCTATCAGATTTTCTTCATAATGCACGGGACACATGATCTCCAAAATCTCTTTTACGGCGCGCAGCGCCTCGTCCGGGACGCCTTCCATACCTCCCATGTGGAAGGAGAGGCTGTCCGGAGCGCTTGTCAGAGTGCTTTCTCCCGGTGCGGAAAGGGTTGCTCCCCATTCCACCACGCAGCCGACGGTGTGTTCCTTGCCCACAATCTCGGCGATCTCCGGCTCGGGAATTCCGTTCTGCATCGTGACAATCACACCGTTACCTGAGAGCATCGGCTTTAAGAAGGTCACGACTTCGCGGTTGTGAAGCTGCTTCGTCATCAAAAAAATTATATCGTACTCGCCCCTCATTTCCTCGGGCAGCAACGCCGTTACCGGGACCGTAAAATTCACGGTTCCGACAATATGCGCGCCGTTTTCCCGAAGCGCCGCGATATGCGCTTTGTTGCGGTTAATCAATTCTACGCTCTGACCGCCCTTTGTCAGATACGCGCCGAGAACCGTACCAAGCGAACCGGCGCCGTAGATTGCACATCTCATGTAAAACTCTCCTTTATCGGTTATTATTTTATGTGGATCGGCTGTCAATGACCTCAAGGGCAGCCGATATAAACGTCAAGCGGCGGTAGAAAGGGAGCCGCTCTTTTGTAAGCGCCGTGCCACTTTCCTTTAAAAACGGTAAAAGCTTCAAAGCATCTCTCCACGACGATTCCACTTCGCTTGTTGAAGCTTCAACATGATAGTTTATTATAGCGCATACTTGTTGAAATGTCAACAAGTATGTGCCGCTTATTCGGTCTTTATTTGATAAAATTTCCTTTCCGGTGCATTTGATTTGACATATGACAGAGAAGATTATCCTGCAAAAAAAGAGAACACCCTTTGAAAATTTCAAAAAGTGTTCTCATACTTGGTAGGCGCTATACGGTGTCTCGACCTTACAACAATTCATACTGCGTCACAATCCTTCGCAAAAGCACGAAAAATTGTTGTCAATTTGTTGTCAACTTGGATTTTAAGAGCCTGAAACCCGCATAAATACTAGGGTTTTCAGTCCAGCGGCTTCATTGTCGGGAACAGCAGGACGTCGCGGATGGCGGAGGAGTCGGTAAGCAGCATGCACATTCTGTCGATGCCGAAGCCTATGCCGCCCGTAGGGGGCATGCCTATCTCAAGGGCGTTGAGGAAGTCCTCGTCCGTGTGGTTTGCCTCCATGTCGCCCTTGGCGAACTGCTCCTCCTGTGCGGCGAAGCGCTCGCGCTGGTCGATGGGGTCGTTAAGCTCGGAATACGCGTTTGCCATCTCCCAGCCGTTCATGAAGAACTCGAACCTCTCGACGTAGTCGGGGTTGTCGGGCTTCTTCTTGGTAAGCGGGGAGATTTCCACCGGGTGATCCGTCACAAACGTAGGCTGCACGAGGTGATGCTCTGCAAACTCCTCGAAGAACAGATTCAAAATGTCGCCCTTTGAATGGCGCTCTTCAAACTCCACGCCCTTTTCCTTTGCCGCAGCGCGCGCTTCGTCCAAAGTCTTTATCTCCGAGAAGTCTACGCCTGCGTACTTCTTGACCGCGTCAACCATCGTTATGCGTTCAAACGGCTTGCCAAGGTCCATTTCCACCCCGCCGTAGCTTATTACGGTGGTTCCGAGAACCTCGTTTGCAACGTGACGGTAGAGGTTCTCCGTAAGGTCCATCATGCCGTGATAGTCCGTGTACGCCTGGTAAAGCTCCATAAGCGTAAACTCCGGATTGTGGCGGGTGTCAAGCCCCTCGTTGCGGAAAACGCGGCCTATCTCGTACACCTTCTCTATCCCGCCGACAATAAGCCTTTTCAGGTAAAGCTCCAGCGATATGCGCAGCTTAAGGTCGACGCCAAGCGCATTGAAATGCGTTTCAAACGGCCTTGCGGCTGCACCGCCGGCGTTGGAAACAAGCATGGGCGTTTCCACCTCCACAAAGCCCTGCCCGTCAAGGTAGCGGCGTATGGAGCTTATTATCTTAGAGCGCTTTATAAACGTGTCCTTCACGTCCGGATTGACTATAAGGTCAACGTAACGCTGACGGTAGCGCGTGTCGGTATTGGTAAGCCCGTGCCACTTTTCCGGCAGGGGATTCAGTGACTTGGTGAGAAGGCAAAGCTCCTTTGCGTGAATGCTTATCTCGCCCCTGCGGGTGCGGAAGACAAAGCCCTTTACGCCGATTATGTCGCCTATGTCCCAGGTCTTAAACTCCGCAAAGCAGTCCTCGCCCACGTCGTCTATCTTGACGTAAAGCTGTATTCTTCCGCTGCCGTCAAGCAGGTCGACGAAGTTCGCCTTGCCCATGTCGCGCCTGCTCATAATCCTGCCGGCGACGGAAACGTCCTTGCCGTCAAGCTCTTCAAAGCGCGCCTTTACATCGGCGGCGAGAGCGGTGCGGTCGTAGCGAACTATAGTGTACGGGTCCTTGCCCGCCTCCTTAAGCGCCTTAAGCTTCTCACGGCGGAGAAGCATCTGCTCGCTCATGGACTGCTCTTCGCTGTCCCGGTTTATCTGTATATCATCCATGTATTACTCCTGTTTGTTATCTCGAAATTCCTATAACCTGTACCGTAACGTTGCCGCGAGGGGTCTCTATAACCTTCTCCTCGCCAAGGCGCATGCCAAGAAGCCCCTTCCCTATGGGGGATTCGTCGGATATTTTGCCCGTGAAGGGGTCGCTTTCGGTAGAGCCGACTATCGTGTACTCCGTCTCCGTGTCGCCGCTTGCGACCTTTACCCTGCTGCCGAAGCTGACAACGTCCGTTTTTATGTTTTTGTCGTCTATTATGACCACGTGTTTAAGGCTTTCCTCAAGCTCGGCAATGCGGGTTTCAACCTCTACCTGCTCGTTCTTAGCCTCGTCGTATTCGCTGTTCTCGGAAAGGTCGCCGTACTCTCTTGCCTTTTTGATGGCAGCCTTAACCTCTTCGCGTTTGACGGTTTTGAGATACTCAAACTCCGCCTGCATCTTTTCAAAGCCTTCCTGGGATACAAAAACCTGTTTTGCCATAGTGTAGATACCTCTTGTTTATTTTAATAAGATGTTTACTGTTTGCCCTGCAGCTTATTTTGCAGCTCGCTTATCGCGGCCTGAAGCTGCGTATCCTCCGATTCCTTAAGCAGGTAGAAGCTTTCCCCGCTCGGCAGAGAGACCTCTACGTCCGGGTTTACGCCGACGCCCTGGTAATTCTCGCCATAGGGCGGGTCGTATCTGCCGGTGGTTATTTTAAGGACGTCGCCGTTCTTAAGCTCGTAAAGGGTTTGGATAACGCCCTTTCCGTAGGTAGTCTTCCCTACGAGAACGGCAAGCTTGTAGTCCCTGAGTGCGGCCGCAAAAAGCTCTGCCGCAGAGGCCGTGTTTTTGTTGATAAGCACCGCCATAGGGGCATCAATTAAAACATCGGCGTCCGACATAACGACGCGCTCGTCCTCCTCGCCCTTGTGGGTGTAGTGCACTATCGGCCCCTCAGGAAGAAGCAGGTCAAGCATCGACGTAACCTCGTCAAGGTAGCCGCCGCCGTCGTCCCTGACGTCGAAGACGTAGGCCTTTGCACCAAGCGCTTTAAGCGCCTCAAGGGCCGCCTTAAACTCCGCCGAGGAGTTGCTTGAAACGCCGTCTATGCGCAGATAGGCTATGTCGCCCTCGCAGTTGAGAAGCCGGTATTCTATAGGGCTTGCGTTAAAGCTGCCGCGAACGACGGAGAACTCTTTAGTCTCTTCCCCGCGTTTTACGGAAAGCTTTACCGTTGTGCCTTCCTCGCCCGCGACCGCGTCGACGGATTTTTCGTAGTTTTCGTGGGTGACGGAGACGCCGTCAACGGAAACTATCACGTCGCCGGAAAGTATCCCCGCCTTTTCGGCAGGTGCGCCGGGGTAGGCGTATTTGACGTAAATACCGGGGGGATCGGTCGACTCGAAAACGCGCACGCCTATGCCGTACTTCTGCCCGTAGCTGCCGTCTATGAACTCCTCCGCTTCGGACATCTCCAGATACTCCGTATAAGGGTCGCCAAGCGCCTTTACGTAGGCCTTAAGCGCCTCCGTAAGCTGGCTTTCTTCGTCAAGGTCGCCCACATATTGCTTTTCGAGAAGGTCGTACACCTCCGAAAAGCGTTCATCCACCGCAGATGCGGGAGCATCCGTGACACCGGAAGACTCACGCCCGAGGCGGATATACCCCTCGCTTGTCAGAATAAACAGCACAAGCCCGAAGGCGAAGCAGCAGACCAGGCCAAATGCAACTGCGTTCCTAAGCCTTATAAGCCTGAAGCTGCGTTCTTCCTTTTCGCTGCCCTGCTCGGTTTCTTCAATGTTTATATTGTTGTTGTCGTCCATCGGTAAAACCCCGTGCCGTCTTTACTGCAGATAGTAGGAGGGAAGGTACTGCTCCGGATTGACATAGGCACCGCCCTTTTGAACAGCGAAATGCAGGTGATACCCGGAGGCCTGCCCGGTTGCCCCTACCCTTGCAATTACCTGATCCTTCATAACCCTTGTGCCGGATGTGACAAGCACGCTGTCACAGTGTGCGTAGATGGTGGTGATGCCGCCGTCATGCTCTACAAACACGACGTTGCCGAACGAGCCCCTGTACCCCGCATAGGTGACAATGCCGCTGTCCACCGCGCGTATCGCGGTGCCCCTTGCGCAGGCAAGGTCGATGCCGTTGTGATGCTCGAAGTCGACAAAGGGACCGTCCGTCCTGTTGCCGAAGCGGGATGTTATGCTGTAAGCCACATTGGAAGCAAACGGCCAGGAGAACGCGCCGGAGTAGGTCGCCGCAAGCTTATCCTTTATCTGCTGCTGAAGCTCTGCAATGTCCTTAAGCACCTGATCCTCGTCCTGCTTTGCCTGCTCCCTCTCCTTTTCGCTAAGCTCTATCTTGTCGCGCTGTTCGCCAAGCTTTTTGTCAAGCTCTTTGTCCTTGGCGGCAAGCTCCTTCTTCGCCTCCTCAAGCTCTTCGTTCTTTTCCTCAAGCTTGACCTTGGCGTCCTCGTGCTCCTGCTTGCGCTTGTCTATGCCCTCTATGGTCTGCTTTATGTCCTCTATCATCGTGTCGCTGCTTTTAAGTATCTGCTCCATATACTCGACGTAGGAGATGTAGGCATAGTAGCTGTCCGACCGGAGGAAGATTTCAAGCTTGCTGTCGTCGCCGTTCTTGTACAGCTCCACAAGCACGGTGCCGAAATCGTCAAGCTGCTTGTCAAGGGTCTTCTCCATCTCGGCCCCTTCCTTCTCGGTCTCTTCTATTATGGTATTATAGCTTGTTATTATCTCGGAAATTGTGGAAACCTGCTGTGATATTACGGTGTATTCCTTTTCAAGCTGAGTTTTTTCCTGCAGCAGGGTCTGGGCGGCGGCATTTGCCTCCTCCCTCTGCTTTTCCAGCTCCGCACGGTTGCTTTTAAGGCTGTTAAGCCTGTTCTGCAAATCCGCAAGGTGCTGCCTGTCCTCGTTTATGGTGGTGTCTGCCGCAACGTTCATATCGGCGCCTTGCCGCAGCCCGCAGAAGGCCGGCACACACAGGCAGACGCAAAGCGCAAAAAGCGCAAGCTTTTTAAACATACAATGCCTCCAAAGGCTTCCTAAACGTCCAAATGCTTCTTTACGGAAATGGCACTTGCCACAACGCCCGCAAAAAGCCCTATGGCGAGAAACGCCAGCGGTATCAAGGGGACGTAGTCCATTGCGGGCACAAGGTTTATCTTAAGCGCCGCATAGTCGTTTATAAGGTCGGTTATAACGTTGTTGTAAAGCAAAAACTGCAGCCCGCAGGATATAACCGTTGCGACAAGGCCTATAAGGACGCCCTCCACGATAAAGGGGGCGACGACGAAGACACTTGTCGCGCCGATGTAGCGCATTATGGCAATCTCCTTGCGGCGTGCGTAAACGGTAAGCTTCACCGTGTTCATTATCACAAGCACCGCCACTATAAGCAGTATCACCATAAGCCAAAGGCCGACCATCGCGGCCGTAGACCGCAAATCCTTAAGGCTTTCGTAGGTGACAACCTGGCTTTTTATGTTGCCGGCGCCGAAGATGCCCTCTAAGTTGCGAAGGAGCGTTTGAACCCCGTCAAAGCTTTCAAACTTTATATAGAAGGTCTCGGGTAGGGGGTTGTTCTCCGAGGTGTACTTTTCAAGCACCTCGCGCAGCTCGTCACTGCTTTCCATCATCTGCTTAAGCACCTCGTCCTTCGTGACGTGCTCGAAGCTTATGACGTTGGAGCCTTCCTCCGCGGCGAGAGCTTTAAGCTGTGCCTCTATGCCCTCCACGTCCTCGCTGCTTGCGGAAGCGTCGACATAGGCGCTTACGGTCTTAAGCGAGTCTATCTCGTTGTCTATAAAGGCGCCGAGGTTGTCTACAACGGCGTAAAACGAGCCGAGAACCAGCATGCAGCAGATAAGCACAAGTATCGCCGCCGTTGTCATAACGCCGTTGCGCCAGAAGCTTACAAAGCCCTGACCCAAAAGGTGCGGTATGTTCCTAAGCTTCAACAGCCACACCTCCGTTCCTGTCGCCCACTATGCGCCCCTCGTCAAGGGTCACGGTGCGCTTTTTGAACTGCTCCACAAGATAGTGGTCGTGCGTTATCACTATAACCGTTTTGCCAAGCTTGTTTATTCGTATAAGCAGGTCCATAAGGTCCCTGCTCATCTCCGGGTCTACGTTGCCGGTCGGCTCGTCCGCGATGACCATCTTCGGGTTGTTGGCTATCGCGCGGGCAAAGGCAACGCGCTGCTGCTCCCCACCGGAAAGCTCCGTAGGGAAGCTGCCGGCCTTGTCGGTAAGCTCGACAAGGTTCAAAAAGTACGGCACGCGCTGCTTTATAACAGAGCTCTTCTCCCCTATGACGCGCATTGCAAACGCAACGTTCTCGTAAACCGTTTTGTTCGGAAAAAGCCGGAAATCCTGAAAAACGACGCCCATAGTGCGGCGCAGGTGCGGTATCTTCCTCTTCGGCATCTTCTCCAGACGGAAATCGTCCACCCGAAGCTTGCCGTCGGTGACCTTCTCCTCACGCAGAAGCAGCTTTGTAAGCGTCGTCTTGCCGGCGCCGGATTTGCCCACTATAAAGACAAACTCGCCGTCCTCTATTTTCAGATTTATCCCGCTCAAGGCAGCGGTGCCGTTGGGATAAACCATTGAAACATCCTGAAATTCTATCATTTACAATTCCCTTCGCCGAGAGGTGCCGTCAATAGCTTTGCGGCCTCGACTGTACATACTTCTGAACCATAAGCGCCACCTTAAAGGTTATGGCGTGCTCAAACTCCCTAAGGTCAAGCCCGGTGAGCTTCTTTATCTTTTCAAGCCTGTAAACAAGCGTGTTCCTGTGAACAAACAGCTTCCTTGACGTCTCGGAAACGTTAAGGTTGTTGTCAAAGAAGGCCTGTATGGTCACAAGTGTCTCCCTGTCAAGCGCCTCAAGCGAGCCGCGCTTGAACACCTCCTGCAGGAACATCTCGCAAAGCGTTGCGGGAAGCTGATATATAAGCCTGCCTATGCCTAAGCTTTCGTAATTTACCGTGGTCTTCTCCGGCTCGAAAATGCTGCCGACGCTTATCGCAATCTGCGCGTCCTTGTAAGAGCGCGCAAGGTCCTTTATGTTGGAAACAACGGTGCCTATGCCAACTACAACACTTGTCAAAAACTCCGTCTGCGCGGTGTCGACAATGCTTTTCGCAATGCCCTCCGACACCTCACTTATCCTTGCAGCCGGGGTGTTCTTAAGCTCCTTCACAAGGACAATGTCACTTTCCCCGACGCTGAGCACATAGTCCTTGTTCTTGTCGGGAAACATGTTTTGTATGATGTCGAAGGGAACAGCCTCTCCCCTGTTGATAAAGTGAACGAGGAAAACGACACGGTTTATGTCGTTGTCAAAGCGAAGCTCCTTGCTTTTTATATAGATATCGCCGGGCAGTATATTGTCCTGTATGATTTTTTTAATAAAGCTTGTCTTGTCATACTTCTCGTCATAAAGAGTCTTGATGTTGGCAAGCGCTATGGCTACAAGAGACACGGTGCTGAACGCCGCCTTATCCGTCCCCTCCGCAAAAGCGATGTACTCTATATGAGAGTGGGTGCCTATGGGCTTGTAGGTGTACCCGTCGTAAACGACGCTGTCAAAGGAGTACGCAATCTCCTCCAGCGCGGCCTTGTGCGACTCGCCAATCTTGGTAAGCTGGCTGCACGCGATGATAGTACCGCCGTCGTCAATTACGCCTATAACGCGGTCTACCGAGTCCTTCATTTGGTGAATTATGCTTTGAAAAAGTTTCATAAAAAAATCATCCATCCATTGCTATTCAATTTGCACATATCATTTTGCACATTAAACATAACTTAACTTTTACCATTATAATCGTTTTGCATAAGTTTTTCAAGGGGTTTTGCATATTTTTAACAAAAAAATTTGCCTTTTTTTGTTGCTTTTAACGCAACGCGAACGTTTGTTTTTGGCAAAAAGCACGCAGGTGTCGGATTTACGCGACAAAAGAAGCTTCCTGCCGCATTAAAATGGAGAAAAAGCTATTGACATTCCGCCGTCTGTTTGCTACAATTGACTTGTAGACCAACGAAGGGAGGGCACGGCACGCTTTGCCGGCCGTGCGGTTTCAAATGGCAGACAATATGGCTGAAAACTTTGAAGAGCTTGACGGGGAGACCTGCTTCCTTATCGACGAGGACGGGAAGGAAAGCCCTTTCGAGATCATCGGCAGGCTGGAGATCGGCGGTTTTGAGTACATGGCTTTTATGCCTATCGACAGCGACGAGTGCGAGTATGTGATTCTCAAGAAGGAGCGCGACGAGAACGGCGAGAACGTCTACGTCACCATTGACGATGACGACGAGTTCGAGGACGTTGCGGCGGCCTTTGAGGACGAGGTCTTCGGCGACTTGGACCTTGACGAGCTTGAGGGTGACGACGACGAAGACAGCGAGGACGACGAATAAACGCCGCTTTCTTCGCATATATTATAAACAGGCTGAGTGAAACAGGAGCAGACGGCGCCTTTTTCACCGGCTGACAGGTCGAGAGAAAAAGGATGCAGACGGGGCGAACAAAAGCCGCCGGCTGTACTTAGTACTGCAAGGCTTTTGTTCGTCACGAGCGAAAAAAATTAATTAAATAAGTAGTTAGCGGAGGTGTAAGCCGACGGTAACTTCCTTAGAATTCTAAATTTGTTTTTTCGCGTTCGGCGCCTTTTTCACCGACCTGAGGTTTTCCTGCTTGGTGCGTGTTGTCCTGTGTAAAAACCCACATTTACGAAGCGGAGACCGTATTCCCGGTGCGGGAATGCAGACCTCCCGCGCGTGCGCTGCTTTTGTCACCGCACGCTGCGGACGTTGGGAGCACAAAGATCGGGAGAGGTCACCACCCTTGCTTGAGAGCAGGGTTTCGTTCACGGGCCACGGCCCGGCGGGAAGATGTTTTTTCCCCAAAAAGCCTTACGGCTTTTCGGGGACCCCGATTTGTTTCCCCAAAAAATCTTACGATTTTTCGGGGACTCCGAATGGGCTGATAGGTTGATAATTGAGAAAGCGCGGCTTTCTCAATTATCCGCGGTTATTGTAGATTCCCGTTCGCTCGCGTTTTTGGGCGGGGAATTTTTGTTAAAAAGCTTGACAAATTGCGCGGACGGGTATATAATACAAACAGTGAAGGGCGTTGCCGATAAGCGGTTGGCTCCATCTGGTAACTTTACCTACTCAAAAGAGCAGGCGACCGTCACTGCCTGAAACCAGTGGCGGTCATTTTTTGCGCATTTTTACGATCGTAACAACCAATTGTATAAGGTCGCATATCGTGCTAATAAACACGAAGATCGATTCAAATGAATCAAAAAACATCGGCATCCCTCCTTCCCCTCGCTTAGAGAGCGAGAAAGGAGGAGCCAACCGCCTACCGTTATGGCTATAACGCCCTTCGAAAATATTATACGCTTTTAGCGAATTTTGTCAATATTAAAAACCGCCGTGCAAGCAGAACTTGCGCGGCAATTTTTATGTTTATCCCACGCTCCATACGTGCGACAAACCTAAACCTCTCTGCGGCGCGGCCTGCGTTGGCGGCTCGGGATTCCAAAGGGTGCCAACCCTTTGGCTCTAAAAAGCTATGTTGTCCTATAAGCCTTATTTAGAGAGCCACGGAGGGACCGAGTCCCTCCGTAAAAAAAAACAAGGCCGAGCGTGAGCTCGGCCATAAAAATAAATAAAACCGGCTATATCCTTGCCTTAATCTCGGCAAGCTTGGCAGACACCCTCTCCGCAAGCTCCTTCAAGGCACCGTCTTTAAACGGCGAGGCGATGCCGGCCTCGGTAAGCAGGGCTTCGTACTCGCGCTCGCCACCCTGTTTTGAAAGCCTTATATACTTTGCAAAGGCGTCGTCGTAGTCCTCAAGGGAGGCAAGCAGGAACCCGAAGGCGGCAGTCTGCGCAAGGCAGTAGTCTATGTAGTAAAACGGCGACTCGTAAATGTGCATCTGGTACTGCCAGCGTCTTCCCTCTTCAAGGAAGGGTATGCCCTCCGTGGAGATATAGGGGCGGTACTCCGCCTCAAGCGCCTTCCAGGTCTCGCACCGTTCGGCAGGCGTCATATCCGGGTTTTCGTACACCTTGTGCTGGAAGTAGTCGACAATAGTGCCGTAGGGGATGAAGGAAAGCGCGTCAAGCCCGTGCATGTACCTGTACTTGTCGGCGTTTTCACCGAAGAACTTGTCTATGTACTTCCAGGCGAAAAACTCCATGCTCATGGAGTGCGTCTCCGCCGTCTCCATGCCGCCGCAGCCTATCTCAAGAGAATGCGCGTTGTCCGCCGTAAGGTAGGCGTTAAGCGCGTGCCCTGCCTCGTGCGTGACGACGTCCACGTCGCCCGCGGTGCCGTTGAAGTTGGCGAGTATGAAGGGCTGCTTGTAAAGCGGCAGGTCAGAGCAGTAGCCGCCGCCCCATTTGTTTTTGCGCGCGTCTACATCGAAGGCGTCGTTTTCAAGCATCAGGTCGATGAAGTCGCCGGTTTCCTTGCCCATTTCGTGGTACATCTGCCTTGCAGCGGCGAAGATCTCCGCCTTCCCGCCAAGGGGACGCGGGTCGCCGCCCTTTATTATAACGCCATCGTCGTAAAGCATGTAGCGGTCTATGCCAAGCTCTGCGGCGTTTTCGGTGCGCAGCTTTGCTACGACGGGGACGATGTACTCCTTAACGTTCTTGCGGAAGGCCTCGACCTCCTTCTTTCCGTAGCTTACGCGCTCCATGCGGTTGTAGCCAAGCTCCACGAAGTTCTCGTAGCCAAGCTTCCGCGCCATGCGGGTGCGCACCTTGACAAGCCGGTCGAATATACCGTCAAGCGCTTCCTTGTGGCGGTTGAGCTCGTTCCCCATCACCTCGTAGGCTTCCTTACGCGTCTGCCTGTCATCGCTTTTGAAGTAGCCCGCAAGCGCGGCACGGCTCATCTTTTCACCGCGAAACTCAAACTCCATGTCCGCCATAAGCTTTGAGTATTCCGAAACTATCTTGTTTTCCTCCACCATGTCGTCAACTATCTTCGGGTCGGAGGCGGCTGCCCTTACCTCCAGATAGCGGAAGAGAAGCGGGTTTAAGCGCTTTTCAAGCTCCGCCCTGAAGGGGGATACCAAAAGCGCACTGCCGTATTCGTTTTCCAGCACTAAAAGCGGCGGTTCTATCTCGTCGTAATAGTCCTTTTCCTTAAGGTAAAACTCATCGGCGGTGTTGCAGGAATAGCGTATGTAGGAAAGCGCGCTCTGCGTGGTTACGTCCCTTATCAAGGAAAGGTATTTGCTGCGCCATTCAAGAACCTCGTCTGCGCTTTTCGCGCCCTTTACGCCGGCTATTATCTCCTTAAGCTCGGCGCTGACCTTGTCAAAATCGACGTGCCTGTACGGAATGTCCTTAATTTTCATGCTTTTTTCCTCCTATACCTTTATACTGTTTTTCGAAAGCTTTTTTATGTTAATTATGTAAACCACTGCAACAGCTGCTGCGGTTAAAGTCCAGATTATAGGCTCTGCAACGCAGATGCCGACAAAGCCGAAGGCGGGGACGAGGACGGAAGCCGCGAAGAACTTTAAAACGAGCTCTGCCGCCGCCGTTGCCATCGGAACGGCCTTTTTGCCAAGCCCCTGCAGCACGCTGCGGAACACCAAAAGAAGCAGCAGCATGAACAGGAACGGCGCATTTATGCGCATGTACAGGACGGCGTACTTCACCGTGTCGGCACTGTCGGTGTCGGTTATCAGGCGTACAAGCGCACCGCCGAAGGCGTAGATAACGCACACACCCATAGCCGCCCAGACGCAGCCTATGCCCAGCGCGCTGCGGATTGCCTTCCGTATGCGGTCGATAAGGCCGGCGCCGAGGTTTTGGCTTACAAAGGTGGAAAGTGCCGTGCCGAGCGTTGAAAGCGGCATCATTATAAGCCCGTCTATCCTGCGGGCGGCGCCGTTTGCCGTTATGACATCGTCACCGAGGCCGGAGCCGCTGAGCATGTTGTTGGCTCTCGCCACTGCCGCGCTGCCGAACGACACGAGGGACGTTATTATCCCCATGGAAAAGCCCATGCCGAGAAGCTCTTTGGTAAGCTCCATGTCAAACACAAAGTCCTTGCGGCTTATGTGCAGCTCCGGGCGTTTCCGCATTATGTAAACAAGACAGAGGAGCGCCGACACCGTCTGCGACGCTATGGTTGCCGCCGCCGCGCCGGCAATGCCGAAGGGGAAGACTATGACAAGCAGCACGTCGAGCAGCGCGTTGAGCACGCTGCAGCCCACGAGGAATAGAAGCGGGGTTCGGCTGTCCCCCACTGCGCGCAGGATTGCCGCGCACATGTTGTAGGCGATAGTCGCCGCCATGCCGCAGAGGATGAACATAAGGTAAACCCTTGCGTCCGCAAAGATGGTCTGCGGCACCTTCATAAGGTGCATAAGCGGGTTGATAAACACAAGGCCTATAAGCATGAAAATCGCCGTAGCCGAGAAGTTTATAACAAGCATGTGCGCAACCGTGCGCCGAAGGAGCGCGCCGTTTTTAGAGCCGTACATCCGTGCGGCGACGATGGCGCAGCCGTTGTTAAGCCCGTTTGCGATGCCTATAAGTATGCTGTAAACGGAGCCTACCGAGGATATTGCGGCAAGGCCCGTGTCGCCGAGCTTGACGCCTATGACCTTTGTGTCGGTCACATTGTAAAGCTGTTGGAAAAGCTGACCCAAAAAGATGGGTACGGCGAAAAGCAGAAGCGCCTTTGTGGGGCTGCCGATTGTCATATCTTGTTTTTTTGCCATGGTATGCTCCGAAATTACAGTTTACATTATTATACAACCTTTTACGCGATTAGTCAAATATAAAATACGCCGCTGCACCCATCAGTGCGCTTTGAAGAAGCTTTGAAAGCAAAAAGGGCTTTACGGAAAGCCTCCCGTCGCAGACCGCGTAGACCTGAAGCATCACGGAGAGGCCGGAAAAGCCCAAAAGCACGGCCGCGAAGACGGGGCTTTTTACACCGCTTATCCCGCCGGAGAGCTCGAAAAAGCCCTTGATGCAGTCAGGGAAGAGCGCGCTTATGCTGCCGAAGAACACTATGCAGCCGCAGACCGTAAGCATCGATACGCAGCTTGAAGACAGGACTGCGGAAAAGCTTTTAGGCCTTATCTGCGGGGAAACGCCTTTAAAGCTTCTCTCGTCCCCTTTCAGAAGGATGTACCGAAGCAGGAGGGCGCATAAAGCTGCGCTTGCGGCGGTGAGTGCGGCGAGGAGAAGCCCCGTCCTTCTGCTGCCCAGCACGCCGCCGGCGTAGCTTACGGTAAACGACAGCGAGGGGTTGTTGGAAAAGGCGCAGAGGTATTCCGCCTGTCTTTTGGTGACGGAGCCGTTTTCGTAAAGCGTCAGCGCCGCAGAGGCGCCGAGCGGGAAGCCGCCGAGCAGCCCCATTGTAAGCACCGCCGCCTCTGCGCCGAAAAGCGGAAGCGAGCAAAGCCGAGAAAAGACGGGTGACGAACAGATAACCCCGCAAAGCACGGAAAAAACGAAGAGCGCGGGCACAACGCGCACCGCGCAAAGCTTTAAATAAAAGGCGCTTGCCGCCGCGACCTTTGTGCTTTCGGCAAGGCAAAAAACGAACAAAACCGCAGAGCAAAGCGAAAGCACACCCGCAAAACTTGGCTTTTTCATAAACACCACCGCGAAGATAATACGCGCTTTGCGTAATTTTAAGAACCCGCACGGCATACACTTTATGCGGGGTGAGGCAATGTTTGAAAACGCTTTTACTTCTCCGTTTTACGAGCTGCACGGAAGGCGCGAGCTGCTTATCGACGGCGCCGTGACGCTTGCGGAGTACAGCGACGCGCAGATTGTGCTTCTATGCTGCGGACAGAAGCTTAGAGTGCGCGGGAAGTCTCTCAGGGTTGCACTGCTGTCCATGGATAAGGCGCTTATAAACGGGAACTTGGACGGGCTTGACTTTCTGTAAATAAGGGGGAAAGGGCACCTTGTTTAAGATAATAAGCTTTCTTGCGGGATACGTCACGGTAAGGCTGCACGGAAGCGGCGCGCTTGGCGCGCTTAACACGCTTAAATCCGAGGGGTTTAACATAGGCAGTCCGTCGGTCACGGAGGACGGGTATGTCATAAGCTGCTCGGTATTCCGCGCCGACGCCGTGACGGCAAGGCTTAAAGCACTTTCCGCCGACTTTGAGGTGACGGAAAGGCACGGCATCCCGTTTTTTGCCTACAGATACAGGGCAAGGGTCGGGCTGCTTGTGGGTGCGGCGCTTGCTATGCTTATAGTCTTCGGCTCTACGCGGGTTCTTTGGGACGTGCGCATAGACTGCAACGGCGAGTACGACGCACCGGCCGCAGAGCGCGCGCTGGCTTCCCTCGGCGTAAAATGCGGGAAGCCTATCGGCGACATCGACGTTTACAACACAGAGCTTCGGTTCCTTGTCGACAACCCGCAGTTTTCGGACATTGCGCTTAACATACAGGGCACTGTAGCCGTCGTCAGGCTGCGCGTCCGTTCGAGGCCGGAAAGGCCGGAGGAGAAAACCGGTGCATACGACGTCGTCGCCGCAGAACCGGGCATAATACGCGGCATAAGCGCCACGGAAGGAGTTCCCGTTGTAAAAGACGGCGACACCGTCGACAAGGGCGACGTTCTTATATCCGGCATTATGCAGGGCGCATACGGCGAGTACTACATACACCACGCCTGCGGAAGCGTTGCGGCCACCGTTTACCGCGAGTTCACGGCGGTTATACCGCTTGACTCCGAAAAGAAGTCATATACCGGGAAAAGCGAGACGAAGACCTCGTTTACCGTGCTTGGCAGACCGGTGCACCTGTTTTTAAGCGAGCTTTCGCCTTTTGAAAAAAGCGACGCCGAGACAAGCACAAAGCCCGTGACGGTTTTCGGGCTGAAAACGCCGATAGTGAAGGAAAGCGTCACCTACAGGGAGTACACCGTAAGCCCGACGAGGCTTTCCGAAGAGGAAGCGGAGCGCGAGGCACGGGCGGCGTTTGACGCTTTTTTGGAAAGCGAGGCAGGCGGCGAGGTCACGAAAACAGAGGTCAACTGCACCTACAGTGAAGAGCTTGACGCCGTCGTTATAAGCGCCGTCGCCGAGGTCATCGCCGACATCGGAGTTGAAACGCCGATAAAGACTTCCCCATTACTCACATACGTTCGTAACGGGGACCCCGAATAGGCTAATAGGTTGATACTTGAGAAAGCACAGCTTTCTCAAGTATCCTCGGTCATTATAGATTCCCGTTCGCTCGCGCCTCGCGCCTACCCCACCCCGCAGGGGGTGAGGTAGGCACTCGCGGGAATCCAAGGAGAATTTTCCGCGGTACGTGCCCGCGGAAAATTCGTTATTGATTATATGCTCGCTAAAGCTCGCGGTTTGTGGCGGAAAGTGTGGCGCGATACTATCGATGAAAGGCTTTATACGTGTGTCTGACCTAAACACGGCACCGACGTAACCTGCGCTGCCAGCTCGGGATTTGGGCGGGCTGTGCCCTTTGAATCTAAAAGCTGTAATAAAGAAGCGGCAACGGGACGACGCGTCGTCACGTTGCCTTCTTCTTTAAATGCCTAATATTATTCCGCGTTCTGCGCTGTTCTCACCGGTCGTTCAGACGGTTACGCTCCAGCCGAAGGGGTCGGAGACCTTGCCCCACTGTATGCCGGTGAGGGTGTCGTACAGGCGCTGAGAAAGCGCGCCGATCTTGCCGCCGTTGATTACGACCTTCTCGCCGTCCATGTTAAGCTCGCCTATCGGGGAGATGACGGCTGCAGTTCCGCTGCCGAACGCCTCGTCAAGCTTGCCGTTCCTTGCGGCGTCGAACACCTCCGCTATCGCAAGGCGCCTTTCCGACACGCGAACGCCGAAGCTCTTTGCAAGCTCTATAACAGAGTCCCTCGTAACGCCGGGGAGGATGTTGCCCTCAAGCTTGGGAGTGATAAGCTCGCCGTCTATGAGGAAGAACACGTTCATAGCCCCGACCTCGTCGACGTATTTGTGCTCTATGCCGTCAAGCCAAAGAACCTGCGAATAGCCGTATTCCTCCGCCTTCTGCTGTGCGCGGAGAGACGCGGCGTAGTTGCCGCCGGTCTTGGCAAAGCCCATGCCGCCCTTTACGGCACGTACATACTCGTCCTCGACGTAAATCTTCACGGGGTTGATTCCCTCCGCATAGTAGGCGCCGACAGGTGACAGAATTATGCAGAAAAGATAGGTTGCCGAGGGGTGAACGCCGAGGAAGGGGTCGGTCGCGATGATAAACGGGCGGATGTAAAGGGACTTCCCCTCTCCTTCCGGAATCCAGTCTACGTCGACGTTTACAAGCGCCTTTATCGCCTCCAAGGCAAAATCCGGGTCGACAGGCGGGATGCAAAGCCTTTCGTTGGTGTTGCTCATGCGCTCTATATTCTTCTGCGGACGGAAGAGAAGGTTCTTGCCGTTCGCGCCCTTGTACGCCTTAAGACCCTCAAACATCTCCTGCGCGTAGTGGAACACGGCGCAGGCCGGGGAAAGCGACAGGTTCTCAAAGGGGACGATGCGCGCATCGTGCCAGCCGTGCTCCCTGTCGTAATTCATCAAGAACATGTGATCCGTAAAATACTTGCCGAAACCAAGCTCCTCCGGGTTGGGCTTGCTCTTTGGCGAAGAAGTGCGTGTGATTGTAATATTCATGTAAAAAGCCTCCTGTTTTCATAGCTCTCTTTGCGTTTATTATAATACTTTTGCCGCTTAAACGCAACGCTTTTTCAGAAAAAAATACATATTTGCGCATTTTTATTCCCCTTTGAAACAGTGAAATGCGTTTTAATGCAGTAGTGTAATAAATAACACAAAAAATTTGTTTTATCAACGAAAAATATTCATCTTTATGTTGTAAAATTTAAACAAATTTTATCGGGAGATGTTTTTTTGTCTGAGGCAAACAAGCCGCACAGCCTTCGGTGGCTTTGGCGCCTGTTTGCAGTGATGACGGTTTACTGTGTCGCTGCGCAAACGCTTATTCACCCCGCTCTTGAAAAAGACGGGTCGGCGCCTTTAAGCGAGGACGTTTCGTGCGTTTCTACCGAAGAGGCCGTTTACGGCAGCGGTTTATACATAGACGGCGCGTTCGTGGCTGTGTGCAGTGACGGAAGCGCGGTTTTAAGCGGGCTTGACACAGCGCTGCAGGGGCTTGCGGCGGCTTACGGCGTGCCCGCCGGCGACAGCCGGTTTGAAAACGAAATACGCACCGTGGAGGGCGAGTACCGGGAGGCAGACCTTGTCGACAGCGAAGGGCTTGCATCTCTTCTCGGCGTAAGCGGCAGCACCGTGGTCTTCCGCGTAGAGGACGCAGAGGGCGGAACGCTTGACGTGGATTTGCGCGTCGGCACAAAGAAGAGCGAGGTGTGCAGCGAGGTCATTGCAAGACCCGTTGAGACAAGCTTTACCGACCTTTTGCCCGCAGGCGAGAGCATGACCGTTGCGGAAGGATCGGACGGGCTTTCACAGAACGCTTACGAGCTTACTTATCTGAACGGCGAGCTTACGGGAAAAGAGCTTACCGCAGCCGCGGTTATACTTGAGCCCGTCGCAGAGGAACAGCTTTGCGGTACCGACAGCGGGGAGACGCTCCTTTCCGCAAACGAGGGCTTTTTGCTTCCCTACAACGGGATTATTACGTCGCCCTACGGCTACAGGTCGCTTTGGGGCAGTACGGAGCTTCACAACGGCATAGATTACGCCAACTACGGCGGCTGCTACGGTGACCCGATATGTGCTGCACAGGACGGGATAGTGAGCTTTGCCGGCCGGAAGGGCGCCTACGGCAACGCGGTTGTTATCGACCACACGAAGGAGCTTTCCACCCTGTACGGGCACTGCAGCGAGCTTCTTGTTGAAGAGGGGCAGTACGTGCGCAAGGGGCAGCTTATTGCCCTTATAGGGAACACGGGCAAGGTAACCGGTGCGCACCTTCATTTTTCCGTTATAAAGGACGGGGTGTTCTGCAACCCCGCGCCCTATTTGAACAATTAAACAACGTTTTATATAAACATAAGGAGTAAAAAATGTTTAAAAGCGAGTATTTGAAAAAGGTTTATGCCGATGTTGAGAAGAGAAGCAGCGGCGAGAAGGAGTTCCTCCAGGCTGTCAAGGAAGTGCTTGAATCACTTGAGCCCGTTATCGAGAAGCGTCCCGATTTGGTAAAAGCAGGCATTTTGGAGCGGCTTGTAGAGCCCGAAAGGTTTATACAGTTCCGTGTAAGCTGGATGGATGACAACGGCAACGTTCAGGTCAACCGCGGCTACAGGGTGCAGTACAACTCTGCAATAGGGCCGTACAAGGGCGGCTTAAGGTTCCACCCTTCCGTAAACGCCTCTATTATGAAGTTTTTAGGGTTTGAGCAGATATTTAAGAACTCTCTTACCGGTCTTCCCATGGGCGGCGGCAAGGGCGGCTCGGACTTTGACCCCAAGGGCAAGAGCGACAACGAAATTATGCGCTTCTGCCAAAGCTTTATGACAGAGCTTAGCAAGCACATCGGCGCAGATACCGACGTTCCTGCGGGCGATATAGGCGTCGGAGGCAGAGAGATAGGCTTTATGTTTGGCCAGTACAAGAGGCTTCGCAACGAGTTTACCGGCGTTCTCACCGGCAAGGGCATCCCCTACGGCGGCTCTCTTGCAAGGACGGAGGCGACGGGCTTTGGCCTTTGCTATTTCACAAACGAGATGCTTAAGGCTGCGGGCGACAGCTTCGAGGGCAAGCGCGTTGTTATCTCCGGCTCTGGCAACGTTGCAATTTACGCCTGCCAGAAAGCAACACAGCTTGGCGGTAAGGTCGTTGCAATGTGCGACTCCTCCGGATATGTTGTGGACGAAAACGGCATTGACCTTGACGTTATGAAGCAGATAAAAGAGGTTGAGCGTGCGAGGATAAAGGAATACGCCGCAAGGGTTGCGGGTGCGGAGTTCCACGAAGGCTGCAAGGGCATTTGGACGATCCCCTGCGACATCGCACTCCCCTGCGCTACGCAGAACGAGCTTGACGGCGAAAGCGCAAAGGCGCTTATCGCAAACGGCGTAAAGTACGTTGCAGAGGGCGCCAACATGCCCAGCACTCCCGAGGCAGTTGAGGCGTTCCAGGCTGCAGGCGTTGCCTTCGGCCCCGCAAAGGCAGCAAACGCAGGCGGCGTTGCCACCAGCGGCCTTGAGATGAGCCAGAACTCCATCAGGCTTTCCTGGAGCTTTGACGAGGTTGACGAGAAGCTTCACGGCATCATGCAGGGCATCTACAAGGCAGCTTACGACGCGTCCGTTGAGTACGGCTGCCCCGGCAACCTTGTTGCAGGCGCAAACATAGCCGGCTTCTTAAAGGTTGCGGAAGCTATGAAGGCACAGGGAGTCGCTTACTAATTTTCCCCCAAAAATCTGACGATTTTCGGGGGTACCCCCATTAACTTTCCCCATAAAGCCTTGCGGCTTTACGGGGACCCCGGTTAAGACTAAAAGGTAGGCTCTTGAGAAAGCGCGGCTTTCTCAAGAGCCTTCAGTCATTATAGATTCCCGTTCGCTCGCGCCTCGCGCCTTATCCCCTCCTACGTCGGAGATAAGGCACTCGCGGGAATCCAAGGAGAATTTTCCGCGGTACGTGCCCGCGGAAAATTCGTTATCGATTGTATGCTCGCTTCGCTCGCGGTTTTGGGACGAGGCATTTTTGTAAAAACGCTTGACAAATTGCGCGGACGGGTATATAATAACAAATAGAAAGGGCGCCGCCGATAAGCGGTTGGCCCCATTGACGATTTTTACCTACTTAAAAAAGTAGGCGACCGTCACTGCTTGAGACCAGTGGCGGTCATTTTTTGCGTGTATTGATGACATTGATAATCAAAACAATCAAGCCTATAAGATCGCATATCGCGCTTATAAACACGAATATTGACTCGTATGTATCAAAGAACATGCTCATCCCTCCTTTCCCTCGCTCAGAAAGCGAGAAAGAGGGGGCCAACCGCCTACCGTTATGGCAAACGCCCGGGCGCCGCCGCTATGGCAAACGCCCAAAACTTATTATACACTTTCAGCGAATTTTGTCAAGAGTAAACCGCCGCGCAAGCAAAACTTGTGCAGCGGCTTTTTGTGTTTGGGAAGCGTTGGCACATTTTCACCTGCGTTTATACGTGCGACAAACCTAAACATTGCTGCGGCGCAGCCTGCGTTGGCGGCTTGGGATTCCAAAGGGTGCCAACCCTTTGGCTCTAAAAAGCTATGTTGTTAAAAAAGCCTTATTTAGAGAGCCATGAAGGGACCGAGTCCCTTCATAAAAAACTCGGCCGAGCCGGGGCTCGGCCAAAAAATACGACAAAAGCGCTGCCTGCGCTTACGGCTCGGGTTTTGGGCGGGCTGTGTGCCCTTTGGGCAAAAAATATACCTGCGGTATTGACTTTTCGGGGTTTGTGTGTTATAATAGTAAATGTAAGAGGGAAATTGAACAGCTAAAAAGCATACTGCGGTTCGCCGCAGTATGCTTTTTTATGCCTTGAAAAGGAGGAAAACAATGAAAACAGTTAAAGTAACCGTAAAGAACAAGGTGGCTGCACCTGCCGAAGACGTGACGCTGGTCGGCGGGAACGCCGACGTCAGGTTCAGCTTTGAATTTGACGGCGAGTGGAGCGAAAAAAGCACGAAGACGGCAGTTTTCGTCACTTCCGACGGCAGCGCCTTTTACGAGACGATAGAGAACGGCGAGTGCGCCATGCCTGTTCTTTACAATACATCATATGTAAAAGTCGGCGTTTTGTCCGCAGATATTATGACAAGCACCGCTGCCGTTATTCCCTGCAGGCTAAACATAGATGACGAGGCGGCAAGCGGCCGCACCGTCGGCAGCGACGCTTACAGGCAGCTTCTTGCGCTTATCGACAAGCGCATGCCTGCCGAGGGCTACACAAAGGATGAAGTATACAACAAATCGGAGGTGTACACCAAAAAAGAGGTGTACTCTAAGTCCGAGACCTACGGAAAAAGCGAGGTTTACAGCAAGCAGCAGACGGACAGCCTTTTGGAAAGCTACTGCAGGAAGGACGAAGCGTGCACAAAGGATGACATTGACGCACTTGAAAACATATACGCGCGCAGGCGCGTTACCGTGACGAGTGCTGTCGGAGTTGTGGCGCTTAACGACAAAACCGACATAAGCGCAGAAAACGTGCAGGCGGTGAACTTTGTGTGCGGGAAGAACGTGGTTTCCAACGTCTTCCTGACGCTTGCCTCAAGCGGAGACGTGTCTATAGCCTTTACCGGGCTTTCCGGTTACTACGGCGACGACTACGCCGCTGCAAAGAACGGCGAGGTGTGGGAGTTTGACATAAAGCACGGATACTGCTTCGGCAGGAGGTGGAAGGCGTGAAAAACTCTACGGAAATACAGAAAAGGCACAAACAAACGGCCGACTTTCCGCATACAATGGTAATGCCCGAAAACCTTAAAGTGCGCGGAAGTCGGTGAACGTTTATGAATAATACCTGGGCAAAGATGTCTTTATCTACGGCACTTGCGGTGCTGGGCAGCACCGCAAACAGGGTGGCGGTGCCGTTTTGCGTAATGTGCGTGCTTATGTGCGCGGACTATATCACCGGCCTTGCAAAAAGCTGGCAGACAGGTACGCTGTCCTCACGCGAGGGGCTGAAGGGGCTTGTGAAAAAGCTTAGCTACGGCCTTGCGATAGTTGCCTCGGCGGGCGTTGATTTTATAATAGGCTACTTTTGCGAATCGGCAAAAGGCGGGTCGTGCTATCGCCCGATTTTTGTGCTTCTTATAATATCCTGGTTTTCCGTAAACGAGTGCATAAGCATTCTCGAAAACCTGAACGAGGCCGGCGTGCCTCTGCCGGCGTTTTTGCTTAAGGCAGCCAAAAAGCTTAAAAAAGAGGTTGAAAACAAGGGAGAAGAGGAGGAGGTCGACAAGCATGACGGAAACGACGGGAACGAATAAAAAATACCGCATATTCATCTCGCCCGCAAACCACTACAAGCCGTATGTCATAGGCGGCGGGTACACGGAAAAGCAGCAGATGGATAAGCTTGCACCGCTTTTTGCGAAGGCGCTTTCCCAATACGAGGGCGCAGAACCGGTGCTTACCTCCGTTTACTGCGACGACCGCAGCTATACCGGCAGGCCGGAGGAGGCAAGAGACCTTAAGTGCGACCTTTACGTCGCCCTGCATACCAACGCCGGCGGCGGAAGAGGCGCCTGCGTCTTCTACCACCCAAGCCTTGCGCTTTCAAAAGAAGTGGCGCTTTCGGTCGTAAAGGAGCTTAACAGCGTCTGCCCCATAAAAAGCAACCGCGCCGTTCAACCCGCGATATACGCCTGGGACACGGTCAACTGGAACTTCGGCGAGCTTCGTATCCCCGCAAGGTACGGGATCCCACCGATCCTTATCGAGCACGAGTTCCACGACACCGTGGACGGCGCAAGCTGGATAGTCTCTAATTTAGAGGCGATAGCGGACGCGGACGCCGCCGCGATAGCGCGCGCACTGGGGCTTAAAAGGAAGCCCATACCCGGCGACGTAAACGGCGACGGGAAGGTGAACAGTGTGGACGCAGCACAGATTTTGCGCTTTGATGCTGCTATTTCGAACCTTACGCCGGAGCAGCTGCAAAAAGCCGACGTAAACGGCGACGGCAAGGTCGACAGCGTGGACGCGGCATCCGTGCTTCGCATAGACAGCGGGCTTGCGGACGCGGAAGACGAATAGTGCTTTTGTTTTTGAGGACGGGCTTTTCGCCCGTCCTTGTTTTTTTCAAAGGGCATTGCCCTTTGGAAACCCGTGCTTGGCAGCGCAGGCCTCGTCTTAGCGATGTGCAGGCCTTGCCGCACGTATGAAGCGCTTCTGATGTAGTACGCGCCATTCATTCCTCCTCAAACGCAGTGTGAGTCGAAATTTGACATTTCTCAATATTTGTGCTAAAATGCGATAGAAGCAGCTTGAAAGGCAAAAACGCCGAAACGAAGAGGGAGGAAGCTTATGGCACTGTTTGGCAAAAAGAAGCAGCCGGAAGCAAAGGCGGAGACACCGCCCGTCTATTCCGAAAACGATATGTCCGCATACATACACATGATTTCCGACAGCCTGGGCAAGATAACGGAGGTACTGCGGGACGACGGCGCGCACGGGCTTAACGTCGACCTGCTTGTCATATCCCCGGACGAAGGAAGGGACTTCTTCACTCTTGTCACCGTCGGCGCGGGTGCGTACAGGATGCCCGTTCCACCGAGATACGGCAGCCTCAACCGTGCGGAATTTGCGCTTCGCCTCCCGCGCAGCCAAGTCCCCGCAGGGGAAGCACTGCGCCGCAGCTGGCCTGTCGGCATGCTTCGCAACCTGGCGCGTCTCGCCTACAGCCACCGAAGCTGGGTCGGCATGTATCACGACATCGACTTCGGCGCTCCCTTCTCCGAGGAGACGAAGCTTTGCGCGGTTCTTACCGACGTGTTCGACGAGGGGGCAGAACCGCTTACACTTGAGGGCGGGGATCGCCTTGTGCTTTACAACGCCATACCCCTCTACCGCCCGGAGATAGAGTACATAGAGGCCGAGGGGCCGGAGGCACTGCTGGAGCTTATGAGCGACGACATGATCTACGGACCGGTCGACATAAAACGCGACTGCGTTGTAAAATAGCGCGCAAGGCGGCTGCTTCCGAAAAGAGCAGCCGCTTTTTTTAAAAAATATAAGGAACCGCAAACGGTTTTGTCGTATAATAAGCAGAACGACAGTCAGGAGGCAACAGCCATGGACAACGGTGCAAGTAGCTTCCGCCGTTTCCTTGACGGCGACGAGAGCGCCTTTGACGAGATAATGAAGGAATACTTCCGCAGCCTTGTGTTTTTCATCTGCCGCTACGTCCGCGACGTGAACATCGCCGAGGACATCGCGATAGACGCCTTCTCCGACCTTTGCGTACACAGGCACAGGTACAACTTCAAGGTGTCACTTAAAACCTACCTGTTCATGATCGGCAGGAGCCGTGCGCTTGACTACTTAAAGCGGCAAAAGCACGCCGAAACGGTCGGCTTTTCCGACGCGGTAGAGCTTGCAAGCGAAGACGGCGAGCCCGCGGACGCCGTCCTGCAAGGCGAGCGCAAAAAGGCAGTGAACCTTGCGGTGGCAAAGCTGCCGCCGGAAATGGCGACGGCGGTGCACCTCGTCTACATAGAGGAAATGACGTACGACGAGGCGGCGAAGGTGATGAAGAGAAGCCGCAAGCAGGTGGACAACCTTCTTTATCGCGCGAAAAAGGAGCTTCGTTCAATACTTGGAGAGGAAGGCAGACAGTTATTATGAGAACATTGGAAGAGTGCAAGGCGGAGATTTTCCGCCGCAGTGAAGAGAAAAAGAGAACAATAACGCGTCGGCGCAGGATAGCGGCCGCGCTGTGTGTGCCGCTTATGCTGGCGGCGGTGGTGACGGCGGCCTACCGGCCCGCGCGAGAGACGCCGGTGCCCGAAAGCTACGAAAACGGCACTGCCGCCGACGTCGACCACGCGACACCCGGGGAGTCGGTCGACCTGTTGGCGGGCGTAATGCCGGCGCCGAAGCCGGTAGCCGACGACCTTTCGGCCTGGAGCGCGGCGACGGCGGACTTCGCGCTGCGCCTGTTCAACGCCTGCGCCGAGGACGGGGAGAACACCCTCGTGTCGCCCCTGTCGGTGCAGATTGCGCTGGCCATGACGGCGAACGGCGCGGACGGCGAGACGCTTGCGGAGATGGAAAACGTCCTCGGCCTGCCGATAGGCGAGCTGAACAGCAGCATCTACAGCTACATGCAGCACCTCCCGCAGGACGGCACGCTTGGCATAGCGAACGCGGTGTATTTCCGCGACAGCGACCTCTTCGTGCCCGACGACGGCTTCCTGCAAAACGTCGCGGACTACTACGACGCGTCGGTGCGCAAGGCGCCGTTTGACGACAGCACGGTGCAGGAGATCAACGAATTTGTGAACGAAAAAACGAACGGCCTAATCCCGACGCTGTTGCAAGAGATACCGGACAACGCCGTGATGTACCTGATCAACGCGCTGGCGTTTGACGCGGAGTGGGAAGATCCCTTCGTCGCAGATCGCATATATGAAGGCCGCTTCACGGCGGCAGACGGCAGCAGTCAGGCCGCGACCTTCATGTCGACAGAGGAAGCCGAATACCTCAAGTTCACGAACGCCGTAGGCTTCGTAAAGCGCTACAAGGGCGGCCGCTACGCCTTCGCGGCGCTGCTGCCCGACGAGGGCGTCACGCCGGAGGAGCTGGCGGCGTCGCTGGACGCTGCGGAGCTTGCGGCGCAGCTGAAGCAGCCGCTGCAGTGGGAACCCACCGTCATCATGCCGCGGTTTGAGGCGGAGTACGACGCAGAGCTTTCGGACGAGCTGGCGGCTATGGGCATGGAGCGCGCCTTCGACGCGAAAGCGGCGGAGCTTAGCGGCGTCGGCAGCGCCGACGGCAACCTGTGCATCGGGCCGGTTATTCACAAGACGAAGATAATCGTCAACGAGCACGGCACCAAAGCCGCGGCGGCGACGGGCGTTGGATTAATTGACTCGGCAGAGCCGAAGGTTGTCAATCTGAACCGGCCGTTCCTGTACATGCTGGTCGACACCGAAAACGGCATACCGCTGTTTGTCGGCTCTATGAACAGCCTGCAGGGCTGAAGAAGTCGCAGCCAGGCGCACCCCTTCGCGGGGTGCGCTTTTTTTACACAAAAGCTGTTGCATTTTGCGCGAAAACGTGTATAATATTCAGGTAGGCCGCATATCGCGGCAATCGAAAGGGGGGTCAGCTGCATGGACGGCACGGCAAAGCTGCTTGCGGACATCCTTCGCTATGTGCTTGCGGACGGGGAAGACTTCGACACAGGCGACGCGGAGGGCGTCAAGCGCGCGTTCGCGCTTGCCCTGCGGCACGACCTCGGTCACCTGGTTATAGAGGCGCTCGAAGAGATGGGAAAAATGCCCGTTTTTGTCGAAAGGTGCCGAAAAGTGAAGCTTGCGGCGATATATCGTGCGGCGCAGCGGCAGTACGAGTACGGCCGCATGTGCGCGGAGTTCGAGTCGGCGCGGCTGCCGTTCCTGCCATTGAAGGGCGCGGTGCTTTGCCGCCTGTACCCGGAGGCGTGGATGCGCACCTGCCACGACATAGACGTGCTGGTGCGCGCGGAGGACTTCGCGGCGGCGAGGGGCATAATAAAAAAGCGCCTCGGCTTTAAGTTTGTAGAGCGCACAAGCCACGACGAGACCTTCCGCACGGACAGCGGCGTGTACTTAGAGCTGCACCACAGCCTTCTCGACCGCACGCGGGACACGCGCGCGGGGGAGCTGCTTGGCACCGTATGGCAGCACGCCTCGCCGGTAAGCGGCGGCGCGGAGCATGCGCTTGACGCGCCGATGTTTTTGCTTTTGCACATCGCGCACTGCGCCGAGCACTTCGAAAGCGGCGGCTGCGGCATACGCCCGTTTTTGGACCTGTGGCTGTGGCGGCGGGCTGTCTTCCCCGGCTGCACGGGCATGCCGGAGGAGTGCGGGGCGATGATTTCGGAAGCGGGATTACTTTACTTTGCTAAAGCGGCGTTCGCGCTTGCGGACTTCTTCCTCGGAGGCATAGAGCCGGACGCGGAGGCGGAGCGGTTCCTTGACTACATCACAAGGGGCGGCGTATACGGCACGCTGGAGAACCGCGTGGCGGTCGGGGAGGCGAAGCGCGGCGGGCGCGGGTATATAATGTCGCGGCTGTTCCTTCCCTACGAGCGGCTGAAGAACATATACCCCGTTTTGAAGAAGCACCCGTATTTGATGCTGGTTATGCAGGTGCGCAGGTGGTTCCACGGGCTGTTCAAGGGGAAGCTTTGGCAGTACAAGAAAGAGTTGAAGCTTAGCGGCGCGGAGGACGACGCCTCGCTTGCCGAGATGTCCGCTCTTCGCAGCTATTTGGGGATTTAGGTTTTTGGTTTTTTGGACGGGCTTTTCGCCCGTCCTTTTTTTACGAAGGGACTCGGTCCCTTCGGGGGATTTTCAGTCCAAAGGGCAATGCCCTTTGGAAACCCAATTTGGCAGCGCAGGTTACGCTTCGTAAATGCGGAGGACGCGCGCACGTATGGAATGCGGTACCGCCGGGGTTTGGCGCTGCACTTCCCTGCCGGGGGTGCAGCCCTGCACTTCCCCGCCCGTGGTTTGCGGTACACGCCCGGAGGTTTCTCTTCCCTGCACGGCGCGGGGTTTCGCAGTTCAACCGCAGTTCAAGTCACTTGCTTCCCTCTCGCTTCCCTCTTGCTTCTCTCGCGCTTTGCGCGGCTTTCACGGCGCAGAAAAAAGCATTGCCCTCCGCTTTAATAAGCGGAGGGCAAATTGTTAACCCATTGGGGATTTAGCGTTTTTCGTAGCCGTCTTCGTCAAGTATCGTCCCGTCCGGAAGATCGTTCAGATACTGCTGGAGGCTAAAGCCGCTTCGACCCGAATCAAAAGGGTCGTCACCGGAAACCTCAAAGTCCATTACGCTTTCGCTTGTCTGGAAAAGAACAACTTCCATATCGGGTTTAATATAAGACTTTTTCATTTCATTTTTCTCCTTCTACGTATATCATTCTTTCCCTTATGCTTTGACTTCGAGCGAGCAATCCTGAATGTTGCCAAAGAACACTTCACGCGTGCCATCATTAAATCTAACAAGGAAGAACACAGCACCGAAGCGCGTAGCGCCAGAAGCGGAACTATTTACATTCATCTTGAATTTGTCGCCAAGCTTCATACCCTGATTTGAAGCATCGTAAGTGAAGCAATATACATCGCTTCTTCCTTCGTCAAGCCAGTCGGAACTTTGAAGACCCCTCACTTTATCCCTGTAAGTATTTAAAGTTTCGGTAGTCAAGTTCCTTTCTGCTGCAGCAAATACAAGTCCGCATCTCTCAACAGTGAAATGACCGTCAACCAACTTTTCCAGATCACCTTTCAAATTGGTGGTAAGTGAGCCGGTGCAAGTGGCTTTTACTTTATCGCCGTTATTCTGCACTGTTACTTTTTCTTCTTTTACACCAAACGCAGTATCAGTTGCGCCATCATCGGTGGCGGATGTTGTGAAGTTTACGCTCCAATCGGCAGTTACTTCAAACCGTCTACTGTCACCAACAAGAACATTACTTACTTTTGACTGTCCATTGCTCCAACTATTTAAAGTGCAACCATCGAAAGAAGTATCAGAATTAAGAGTCGTAAAGTCTTCAAGGACAATCGCAAAGTTTGAACCTTCGCCGGTAAATCTGCTTGCATGGTCATTGTCGGTCATTTTGTAAGTCTTAGAAATGTATGTATGATCGAACTGTATACCACAAACTGTAACGCTCGGGAAATTATAAACAACTGTGTACTCTGTTACAGTGCAGTCTACTTCAAGCTTAATATCGCCTTCAACGCTTGAAATGAAGCACCTTGCATCATTCACTTCAACGGGTTTTCCGCCGCCCATCGTGTACCTAACGTGGGAAACTTCATAGCCGTCTTTTGCTTTTACGCTGATAGTCAAGGTCGAGCCGTAGCTGATGTTCTCGCCTTCGCTTCCATCACTGTAGGAAATTGTGTAACCGTCTTTGTTTGCCTGAGTGCTGTCGGTTACGCTGTACTTCTCTCCCGCAAAAGCTTCGTCAACTATTGATACGGTGACGTCGCCGGTGACATTGCTGATGGTGTAGGTTGCGGACTTGCCGTCAGCATCTTGCTGAACCGTGATTGAGCATTTGTCGTCGCCGTCGCCATTGAGTTTTACTATGCTATTTGCGCTGGGAGGATCTCTAAAGCTGTATTGTTTGTTTAGCTTATAGCCGTCCGCGAGTTTAACCGTAAATTGTACCGTTCCGGTTTCTGCCGCAACAGTGAAGGTGCCGTTCCCGGTCACTGTGTAACCGGTGTTGCCTACGGGTACTGTAACTGTAAACGACTGGGATGTCGTTACGGTGATTACAACCGCGCCGGTTACATTGGGAATTTTATAAGAGTTTCCGGAGGTGGGGCTCAAAGTTGTTGCATTGCTGCCGCCCATGGTGTAGGAAACGCTTTCAATCTTATAGCCATCGTTTGTATTAGCTTCAACAGTAAATGTTATCTCGCCGCCGTACTCAACCTCTACAGACTGCCCGTCTGTGGGGCTGGTAAACGTGAACGTGTAGCCTTCGCCCCTCGGCTTATTTACCGTGAAGGTCTTCTTCACGATCTTGCCCTGCTGTACCGCGAAGTTGAGGTCGGAATTTAAGTCTGTTACCGCAACGGTTATAATGCTACCGTCGTCGGACAAGGAGATCTTAACGTTTCCGCTTTTGCTCTTTATTTCCTCGCCAAACAGTTCGTTAACATCGCCCTCTACTTTATAGCCCGGCTTTAACGTCATTGTGAACCTGAAGTCGTAGCCATAATCGAATATGCCGGAGGTTTGGCCGCCCATGGTGTATTCCGTGGTGTCCGTCGGGATTGTTACAGTGTACTTGTTGACAGGGAGATCGGAAACGGTAATGTTTACAGCCGCTTCAACAGTTACTGTATAGGTGCGGGTATTCCATTCAGAAGAAGAAGCAACCTGCGGAACGCCGTTCACAGAAAGCTGCAAGCTGCCTATGGACTGGCTGTACTCTTCTTTTACAGTAACCTTTACTGTAAGTACGGTTCCGTAAGGAACGTCTCCGCCGTTTACAAACTGCGCACTGTCGTTGCGTGTAACATCAATGCTGTAACTCGTCGGCGCTTGTGGAACATCAACACGGTATGTAATCTTATAGCCGGGTTCAACCTTTATCTTTATGTTTTCTTTTATGTCTCTGATTGTATACGTGTTGCCGTTTGACGGGCCGCTGAGGGTTGCGTCAGCTGTTTCGCCGTTTCCATCAACAATAGAAACCTTGGGGGCTTTGTAGCCGGGTTTTGCTTCTACCGTGAAGGTGAACATTCCATTGTAGCCGACTTCGTCATGCGACTGGAAAACAACGGTATAAGCGTCTGCATCTTCACACATGCCAACATTCAATTCTACCTTGTAAGTAAGCGCTGAAACTGTGACAGTAATCTCAAGGGAACCTACAAAGCCAGTGCCTTCGGGAGCAGTGATAGAATACTGACCTTCATTGCTGCCTCCCGGTGCTGTAACTCCTATATCTTCGCCGTTATACTTAGCGGTCACGCTATCAATCGCAAAACCTGCTTTTGCTGCAACCGTAAATGTGTATGCGTTTCTGCTGCCATAAGGTATCGTAGTATTGCCCGATACTGTCGCGCCGGCAGGTGTGTTGAACGTAACGGAAACAGGGTCTACTAAATCGACAGTCAAAACGATGTTATTGTCTATACTTGCACTGTCAATTTGATATGCATAAACGCCGGTGGAACATTCCTGGTCTTTTGTTATATTTACGCTTATTGTCTTCGAACCAGCCGTTGCCGAAACAAGAGGAATTTGTCTTGAATTGGTCGGTTTAATATAAAACTTAAAAGCCTCGCCCTGCTTTACAGTTACGTGTCCGGAAACCTGTTTTTGCTCACCCAGGCACGCTTCATCGTTGTAAAGTCCCCAAAAGTTTGAAGGAGTCCATGTAACGGTATACTCAGGAGTAGGGACAGAGAGGGAAATGGTTATTTCCTCATCACTAATTTTACTCCAAGGCGTTGTAAGCGTTCCGCCCTTAAAAGTCATCAAAATAGAACTCGTGTAGAAGCCAGTAATCACTTGATCTTCTATTACATCCACAAGAACATCACTTAACTCTTCGGCTTTGTCAACACTATACTGCATCGAATTAGTTTTTGTTCTAAAGGCAATGCTTAGATTAATGTTTTTAGTAATGTTACTTGTTGCTGTAAACTTCACGTTGCCGTTATCACTCGAAGCTGTCAGTACTACACCGTTTATCGTAATAGTGCCGGACGGTGAATCGGCAGATATAAGCCTATCATTATCAAAGGCGTCGAAGAAACTATCATCCCCGCTGTAGAAGTACAGATCTTCAAGCCCTGTCGCCTTAATGATTATTGTTTTTACATTCGCCGCGCTTGCGGGGACTGCCGGGAGTGCCATGAAAATCATCAGCACTGCCATAAGCACTGCCAATGAACGAACAGGTTTAAATTTCATAAAATTCCCTCCATTGATTTAGGCGCCGCTGCCGCCCGACATTTCCCTTACAAGAGGCCGCCGCGGTCATCCTTTTATTGAACCTTCACATGCTTCCTGCATTTGGGTTCATCACATACTAACACATTTTTTTGAAACTGTCAATCCTTTTTTCTGTTTTTCCATAAAATCCGTGCAGATTTTTTGCCGATTTTACGGAGAATTACTGCGGATTTTTTCATTCTTCGCGCTTTTTTAAACTCTGCTGCCAAATAATCCCGGCCGTGGGAAGAAGCAAAAACGGCTTTCTGCGGCGATAAGGGCGAATATTTTTTCATCTTCGCAAATTGCAATAGCAAGTTGCAATAGTTAAGGAAAGATTCACAGATAGAAAGGATTTGCCTTAGAGAGAGGAG
>CANRAV010000006.1 GCA_947628695.1 uncultured Clostridia bacterium | reverse complement strand
CTCCTCTCTCTAAGGCAAATCCTTTCTATCTGTGAATCTTTCCTTAACTATTGCAACTTGCTATTGCAATTTGCGAATTATATTATTTTTTGCAAATTGTCTAAACAAAAACGGCTAAAAAAAGGATATACATATATATCAGGAAAATTACATGTGCAAAGGAGGAAAAACAAAAGATGAAAGCGCTTATAAGAACAGAGCTTTCAAAGGCTTTGAAAAACAAGTATTTTTTAATCACGCTTATCGCGGCATCTGTTATAGCCGTTTTGAGTGCGATGAACCAAATTAACGTGTACAACAGTATTTACAAATACCTTCTTGCCGACAAGGAGGCAAACGGAGGCGTGTGCTTTAAAAACCCTTGGCTGCCTTCGGATACACTGTACACCTATTGGATAGGTGCCGACTATTCGTCGTTATATTTCTCGCTGTTTTTCCTGCTGCTTCCGCTGTTTGCGGCCTTCCCTTACGGCTGGTCTTACTATATGGAAATGAAAAAGGGCTATGTGAAAAACGTTGTTACAAGGACAAAAAAGTCGAAGTATTTCCTTGCAAAATACGCGGCCGTCTTCACAGCCGGCGGGCTTGCGGTGATGATACCGCTGCTTGTAAACTTCTGCTCTGTCGCGTGCTTTGTCCCCGCAAGGACGCCGAACGTCTTGTACGACGCATACAACGGCGTCGTATTCCCGCAGATGTGGTCAAGACTTTTCTACACTCATCCGCTTGTTTATGTAGAGCTTTATATGCTGCTTAACTTTGTCTTCGGCGGGCTTATAGCGGCGCTTTCACTTGTGACAGGCTTCTTGTTTAAAAACCGCGTTGCGGTTGTGATTACACCTTTTTTGCTTATGTTGGGCATGAACTTTGTGAACACATATTCAAATAAGTGGGAGCTTTCGCCGCTGAACTTCCTGCACTCGGGGACAATATACAACATACCTAACGGGTGGATAGTTCTTTCGAAGGCGATAGTTCTGTTTGCCGTTACCTTCGGCATTACGGTGTGGAGGGGGCAAAAGAATGAAGTTTTTTAGGCTTGCGTATTACGACGTCAGAAATTTTCTTTTCGGGGAATGGAAAAAGCTTTTAATTATTTTCTCCGGCTTTTTTGTAATATGCCTTACGTTCAGCCTGAAAGAGGCGTCTATACTAAGCGGGGAAAATTCCGTCGGCACGTTCGGGGACTATTGGCTTTACATATTCGGCGGATTTCCGAAGGTTACGGTGGACAGCGCTTTAAAAATAAAAAACATGAAGATGCTTGCCATGTGGCTTGTGGTGCATTTGTATTTGTTCTACACCACGCTTTACTACCCGTTTAACGATCTGACGGGCTACGGGCAGAACGTACTTACGCGCTCCCGCGGGAGGCGCAGCTGGTGGCTTTCAAAATGCCTGTGGAACGCGCTTACCGTGCTTATGTTCTTCTGTATCGGTGCGGCTGTTGTCTTTTTATTCTGCGTGGTGACAAAAAAGCCCATAAGCCTTGAAATATCGCAGGGCATGTACACGCATGTTTTTCTCCTTGACGAAGAGCTGGCGTCGGGCGGCTTAATAGATTTCGACAATCCCGCTGTCATAAGTCATCCGTCGCACATAACCGGGGCGCTTATAGGTATGCCGCTTCTAACCTCCGTGGCAATAAGTGAGCTGCAAATGTTCCTGTCCCTGTGGCTGCGCCCGATGTTAAGCTTTGGCGTGACGGTTATTGTTCTGGGCATCTCTGCATACTGCGTAAGCCCGTTTTTGATAGGCAATTACGCCATGCCCATACGCTGCGACGCCCTGATGCCAAACGGCGTATCCCCGCTTACGGGCACGGTGATTTTGACTTCTCTTATCGCCTTTTGCGTGATTGCGGGCGACATTGCATTTAAGAGGTACGACATTTTAAATAAGGAGAATTGACGTGACAAAGATTGAATGTATTGATCTTGTAAAGGATATTAAGGGCAGCCGCGTTATAGACGGCATAAGCCTTGAAATGACTTCCGGGAAAATTGTCGGATTTAAGGGGATAAACGGCTCCGGAAAAACAATGCTTATGCGGCTGCTTTCCGGCCTGATTCGCGCGACCGAGGGCAAAGTGCTTATAAACGGGAAGGAGCTTGGCAAGGACATAACCTTCCCGGAAAGCATAGGCATACTTATTGAAAACCCCGCTTTTCTGGACGCTTACTCCGGCTTTAAGAACCTTAAAATGCTTGCTTCCATAAAGGGAGAAGCGGACGACGCAAAAATTGCGGAAACGCTTTTACTTGTCGGGCTTGACCCGAGGGACAAAAAGAAATACCGCAAGTATTCCCTGGGGATGAAGCAGCGCTTGGGAATAGCCGCTGCGGTTATGGAAAGCCCGGACATTATAATTCTGGACGAGCCGACAAACTCGCTTGACACAGCGGGCGTAGACCTTTTAAAAGCCCTTCTGCAAAGGGAAAAAGCGCGCGGTGCGCTTATTGTGATTTCATGCCACGATATGGAGATTTTGCGCGAGCTGTCTGACGAGATATATGTGCTGGAGTCCGGCAGGGTTTCAGGCTGCATTTCCGGCGAAGGAGGCGAGACGGATGAAAGCCAAAACGTTTAAGCGCGTCGCTGCGGCCGTAATTGCAGCCGTGCTTGTTGCCGCTTGGTGCGCAAGGGTTTACACCTTCAACAGAGACAGCGACAAGGTGATTATAAAGGTGTACAACACGGGCGACACCGTGCCCATAGGGAAAAACTTTTGCCAAACCGCAAACGAAGAAAACGAGGGTTACGAGTTTGTAGTAAAGGGCGGGAAGGTGACAACAACCGCGCAACTTTTAAGCGATAACGGCAAGGGCGAGCATTACCTTAAAGAGCTGAACCCGAAAAATTGGGAGCCGAAATACGTCTACGTTTTGGAGGTGCTTATTAGAAACAACGGCAACACAAAACAAATAGGAGTGCCTTTTATCGGCATCCCTATAGTGACAGACAATTTGCAGATTCAGGTTCATGAAGAGTTGTTTTACGTTATGTACCCAAAGCTTGACGGCGCAATGGGGCTTGCGGTAAGGCCGGACACGGAAGTTACCATGTACATACCGTATGCGTCCCCGGAAATTGACGAATACTGTGACGCCGACTTTTTCACAGAGGAAGATTTGTACTTTGTCATCTCCTGGTATCCGGAGGAAATAAAGATACGTGTCGACACGCAGGTGTAAAATGAGAAAGTCTCTTCTTACAATATTCTCTCTATTTTTAGTTTCGGCTTTGCTGCTTTCGTCCTGCTCAAGGGTTAAGAAAGCCGTTGGCGCAGACCGTCTGCAAAACGCCGATGCGGCTATATTGCCGGAGGACAAAAGCGGCGACGACCGGCATGCCGAATCTCAAATCGTATCCATGGGTGACGAAACGGACATTTCGGTTGACGATTCCGAATTTCATAAAATCGGCGAGCCGTTTTTATGTGATTACAACGTCAAAGGCGGCGAGGATCCGGAGCCGGTACTGCAATATACGGTGACCGATGTGCACGTATACAGCGACCTTAACGGCATTGGCAAAGAGAACATACTTATGGAGCAGCATTATTTAAACGGTAAATGGGGCACGCCGAGCGTTGATGACTGCCTCGGCGAAAGCGGAAAGCTGCTTCCGGAATATCTGTTTGTTTTGATTGACGTAAAGGTCAAATATGTTTCCGGACCCGAAGACGAAACAGAACACCTGCATAACAGCGGTATGCGCTACAAGTCGTTCCCTGCAAAAAAAGTCGAACAGATTACAACGGTCGGAGACGAGAAATTTATCGACTGTAATTATTTTGACGGGGACGGCAACCCGTGGATACCGCCCGTTCCTAGCGGCGACTATTGGAGCGAGTATACCGACACCGGCAGCAAAGAGGACGGATATTTTACCCTAAGCTTGGGACAGGAAACAACCTGGCAGCAGGGTGTTGTTGTAGAGAAAAGTTTACTGATTAAATAAGGGATTTGTTTGGAAACAGTGCTTTCAACGGATAACGCAGAAAGAGTTGACCTGCCTGTTGACCTTAGTGAATACGAATGAATAATTACAGGAGTACATTATAATGAAAAGGTTTTTGTTTACAATAGTACTTGTTTTTTTAGTTTTGGCTTTGCTGCTTTCGTCCTGTTCAAGGGTTAAGAAAGCCGTTGGCGCAGACCGCCTGCAGGACGCCGATGCTGCTGTGATTCCCGACGATAAGGAAGGCGACCCGCACGCAGAGTCCTACGTTGTTTCATACGGTGACGAAACCGATATCGTTGTCGAAGACTCCGACTACCACAAAGTCGGCGAGCCGGTGTTGTGCGATTCCAGTGCGTACGGAAAAAGGCACGCCGTAATGCAATATACGGTGACGGACGTGCACGCTTACGACGACCCGCACGGCATATCTAAGGATAAAATATATGTCATGCAGGAGGTCGACCACGGCCAATTGGTTGATACGATTGACCTTGACAGCCTGTTTGACGAGGAGGGGAAGCTGCTTCCCGACTATTTATTTGTCTTAGCAGACATTAAAATGGAGTACGTATCCGGACCGGAAGACGAAACCGAACACCGTCCAAACGTCTGGGTCTGCTACAAGCACTTCCCGGACAAAGTGGTCGATGAGATAATAAAAGACGGAGAAACAACGATTACAACCCCAAGATATTTAGATGCGGACGGCAATTTATTTAAGGATGAAGGGTTCTTGGGATATTATTCGTCTCCAATCATCGGCTCTGACAGAGGAGATGAAACGCCAACGGTGGATTTGGATAAGGCCTATTATGTTCATCTGAACGTTGGCGAAAATACGTCATGGCAAGAGGGAGGCATAGTAAAAAAGTCCACGCTTGAAAAGTACGGGCTCTGTTTTTTGATAAGAAACGTCAATAATAAAGACGCCGAGAGGGTGGATCTTGGAGACTTAAGCGACAAGTATTAAGCACATAAGGAAAGCCGCGGCTAAAGAAGCTGCGGCTTTCGGCAAATTTTAAACGGTTTACAGGACGAAATCGCCTTCGGCAAGGACAGGCACTTCCCTTCCGTCGGCCGTTACGCCCACTATTGAAAGGTCCTTTGTACCGACCATAAAGTCCACATGCGTAAGGGAGGAGTTAAGCCCTGCCTTCAAGCGCTCTTCCTCCGTCATTTCGGCAGCGCCCTTTACCATGGGGTACGAATCGCCGAAGGCAAAGTGGCACGCGGCGTTTTCGTCGAACAGCGTGTTATAGAAAAGTATGCCCATATCGGATATCGGTGACTTGTACGGAACTATGGCGACCTCGCCGAGGAAGGACGCGCCCCCGTCAACGGATATTGCATTCTTCAAGACGTCAAGGCAGGTGTCGGAATGCGCCTCTGTTATTTTGCCGTCCTTTATGACAAAGCGTATGTTTTCCACGATGTTGCCGTCAAGCACAAGAGGCATGGACGCGCAAACTACGCCGTTTACCCCGTCGCGCTTAGGTGCGGTAAATATCTCTTCGGTCGGGATATTGGGGACAAAGATCTGCCCTGTTCCTGCCTTTTCACTGCCGGCTTCCCAAAAATGGTTTTCCGGGAGCTCTACCGTAAGGTCGGTTCCGAGAGAATTTTTGTACTTTAAGTACTTAAAGCTTAGGTTGTTAAGCTTTTCCTTGCGGGTGGAAAGCGTTGCTATGTGCTGCTTCCACAGCTCCACCGGGTCCTCTTCCCTGTCTGCGCGTACGGTTTTAAGTATCGCTGCCCAAAGCTTTTCCATCGCCTTGTCGCCGTCGAGATTTGGGAACACCTTTTCAGCCCAGGACTTCACAGGGACGGACACAACGCACCACGGGAAGGCGTTTTTCATCTGCAGTTCCCTGTACTCTGCAATGGCAAGGCCGGCGGCCTTTTGGGACTTGCGTATCCTTGCAGGGTCAACGCCTTTAAGGCTTTCGGGATCCTCCGCGTGAATGGAAAGCCTTGCGGCGCCTTCCTTTGCACAACTGTCAAGAAGCACCTTCTGCCAGGCCGGATAGCTTTCAAAAACACTCTCTTCCGCGTGCAGATATTTAAGCCTTGTGCAGACGTCGTCGTTCCAAAGCATTATGACCTCGCCGCAGCCTGCGTAATAGCCGGCTTCGACGCACAGTCTGCCGAATTCCGCACATTCTACAGGGCAGTTGATGACAAGCTTCTGTCCTTTGTTTGGGTTTATGCCTACCTCCACGGCAAGCCTTGCGTATCTTTTAAGAGTTTCCCTGTCCATTTCTTTTCCTCCCTATTATGTATTGACGAAACGTTTGTTTTGTGATATTATCAGATACGAGGTGAAATATATGTTTTTGTCGAAGCTTGATATAAAAACCGCACCGGATGACGTGCTTGAAAGCCTTATCTTCCCCAAGGGCGAGGATACGGAGCTTCCGCACTGCGAGGCGGCGCTTGTGCTTGGCACCTCGCACCCGAATATAGACAGGACGCCGGAGGCCGTAAAGCAATACAAGGCCGGGAAATGTGGCAAGCTTGTTATGTCCGGCGGAGTGTACTGGGATACGGAATACGGCAGGCTGACGGAAGCGGAATACATGCGGCAGTATGCCGTGGAAAACGGCGTGCCGGACGAAGACATTGTACTTGACAACCTTGCGCAGACGACAATAGAAAACGTACTTTGCGGCAATATCGCCATCCACAGGGCGTTTGGCTATATATCAAGGGTTAAAAGGCTGCTTCTTATTACCTCGCTTTACCACATGAGAAGGAGCATGCTTATTGCAAAGGCCCTTCTTCCGCGGAATATGGAGGTTTACGCCTGCCCTGCCTACGGCATAATAGATGCCGGCAACTGGAGAGACAGCGAAAAGGGCAGAAGCCGCGTTCTGAGCGAAGCCGGGTTTATCAAAGCTATGGTCGAAAACGGAATGACAGAAGATATAGAGCTTTAAAATGCGCACAGCGCCGTCGGCAATGCAACCGCCGGCGCAGCTTTTTTATTTACGGAAGGCGCGCTTAAACACCGAGAGATTTTACGATTTCGCGCTCGTCAAAGCTGTATTTTATGCCTTCTATCTCCTCGTAAAGCTGGTGACCCTTGCCGACTATCAAAACCACCTCGCCCTCGACGGCGTTCTTTACAGCGTATTTTATCGCCTCTCGCCGGTCGTTGATAATTACATATTTGCCTTCGGTCTTTTTCATGCCGACAAGTATGTCGTCGATTATAATTTCAAGGCGTTCAAACCTCGGGTTATCGGAGGTGATCACGGCAAGGTCCGCATTTTTGCCTATTATCTCGCCCATTGCATAACGGCGAAGCTTTGACCGATTGCCGCCGCAGCCGAAGACGACGGTTATTTTTTTGGGGTTGTATACCTTTATCGCTTCAAAAAGACTTTGGACGCTAAGCTCGTTGTGCGCATAGTCGATTATAACCGTGCTGCCGTTGTTTGTCGGAACGATTTCCATACGACCCCTTATAAAGGTTTCCTCAAGCGACTTCTCTATTGTTTTGCAGTCTATGCCCATCGTGCGGGCGGTAAGGACGGCCGCAAGCGCGTTGTAAACGCTGAATTTTCCGGGTATTTTTAAACTTATGTCAAGCTTGTCACCGCCGCAGCTGCAGGTGAACTTTGTGCAAAGGCTGCCGTTTTCCGACGTGTAACGTATATCACCTGCGGTGCAGTCCGCAGCCTTTTCCACGGCGTAGGTCTTTACGGGGCAAACAGCCCCCTCCGTCATGGCGGCAAAATAGGCGCTGTCTGCGTTTGCTATGCCCGTTTTGCACTGCTTGAAAAGCATTTTTTTGCAGTTTAAATACTCGGCAAAATCGGCGTGTTCGTTGCCGCCTATGTGGTCGGGCGAAAGGTTGGTGTATATGCCGATGTCAAAGTTAATCCCCGCAGTACGGCAAAGCTTAAAGCCCTGCGACGTAGCCTCTATGACCACGGCTTTGCAGCCTTCCTTCAGCATTTCACTGAAATAGCGGTGAATGTCATACGACTCCGGCGTGGAGTTTTCGGATGATATGACGGTGTCGCCGTAATATATGCCCGTGGTGCCTATAAGGCCGGTTTTTATGCCGGCGTTTTCAAGCACCGTTTTAAGCATAAAGCTTATGCTTGTCTTCCCTTTTGTGCCGGTTATGGCGACGGTTGTAAGCTTTTCCGCAGGGTAACCGAAAAACGCAGCAGAGGCGAGAGCCAAAAACTCCCTTGTGTTGTCGACGCATATAAGCGCAGCGTCCGACGGCAAATCCACGATTTTCTCGACTGCAAACACGCGAACGCCGCTGTTGTACGCGTTTTTTGCGAACTTGTGCCCGTCGCTTTGATACCCGCTTATGCACACAAAAAGGTCGCCAGCCTTCGCCTTGCGCGAGTCAAAGCAAATCCCCTCTATCTCCGTGTCGGGGTTCAAACCGTCGGATGTATATGTTATTTTTTCAAGCAGCTTAGAAAGCTTCATTTGTCAAACTCCTTAAAAGCGTAAAGGTCTGCCTCGCCGTCAAAAACTATTTGCGATGCTCCCGTCATATATATGCAGTTTTCTTTTGTATCGTACCGTATGCCTATGTCGCCGCCAAGCTGGTGAACGGTAGTCTCGCTGCCGCAGCGGCCGGTAAGAAAGCCGCAAACGGTTGCGGCGCTGCAGCCTGTGGCGCAGGCAAGCGTCTCGCCGCAGTTGCGCTCCCAGGTGCGCATGCGCAGATTCGTGCAGTCGACAACCTCGACAAATTCGACGTTTGCTTTACGCGGGAACACCTTGTGGCACTCCACGGCGGGGCCGTATTTCGGCAAGTCAAAGCCGAAGGCGTCGTCCACAAAGACAACGCAGTGCGGATTGCCGAGAGATATGGCGTTTACGTGAACCGTCTCCCCCAAAACCTCTATGGGCACGTTAAGGCAATGCCCGTCAGCGTCGCACACCGTAGCCGGGATCTTCCCGTACTCCAGCACAGGGGCGCCTATTGCCGCGGTTATGTTGGAGACGTGACCGTCCTTAAGGTCGAGAAATACGGTCTTTATACCGCCTATAGTCTCAACGGTGAACACGGTACGGCGCGTGTAGCCCTTTTCATACACAAGCATGCCGGTGCTTCTAAGTGCGTTGCCGCACATCTCCGCCTCCGAACCGTCCGGGTTGAAGATGCGCATTCTGAAATCCGCCTTATCCGACGGGCAGATAAGCACCATCCCGTCGCTGCCCACGCCGAAACGGCGGTGCGACAGGAACCGCGCCCATTTAGAGGGGTCTTCCATTTCCGCGTCAAACAGAGGAACGTAAACATAATCGTTCCCATAGGATTGCATTTTTGTAAACTTCATGTCTCAACCCCCAATCGCCACAAATAGATTATAACATTTATTTTTGCTTTTTCAATAGGTTTTAAAAGTTTTGGTTTACTTATAGGAATTTTTGTGATATTATCAAATTTGAAGGAGGTATTTTTATGAATTACGGTTTTTTTGCACTTATGTTCAGGATGAAACATATAGACAGGTGGTCGCTTATGCACTGCTCGGACAGGGAAAACCTTTCAGAGCATTCACTTGAAACGGCAATGCTTGCCAACGCGCTTGCCGTTATCGGCAACGCACATTTCGGAAAGAACTACAACGCAGACGCAGTTGCGCTTAAGGCTATGTACCACGACGCGACGGAGATAATGACGGGTGACCTGCCGACGCCGGTTAAATACTACAATACAGATATACGCAGCGCCTACGCAAAAGTTGAAAAGTGCGCGGAGGAGAAAATACTGTCACTTCTTCCGGAAGAGCTTCTTCCAAGCTTCAAGCAGGTGTTTGCGCCTACGGAAGACGAAAAGCGGCTTATCAAAGCTGCAGACAAGCTTTGCGCCTATATCAAGTGCAGAAGCGAGGTTTTAAGCGGAAACGCCGAATTCTCCTATGCGGAAAAGGCAACGTGGAAAGCAGTGGAAAGCTTTGACTGCGAGGAGCTTAAGTATTTTAACGAAAACTTCCTTGGTGCCTTTTTCGAACCGCTTGACAACATCTCGCTGTAAAAAAAGTCTTCTGCCGCAATAAGCTTTTGCAGCAGAAGACTTAAAAAGACAGAATATTTTTATTTAAGGATACTTGCCAAGAGTGCTATGCACCCGTGCACGTCAAGGCTTGACGCCCCGGAAACAAGCACAAAACCGGCCAGAAGCAGAGATATAACCACGGCTATCAAAATCGCACGCTTCAGCACGGGCCTGCCGTCAGCAACAGACCTCTTCACTTCCCGACGCGCGTATTTCTTTGCGCTTTTATCCACAGCGCACATAAAATCCTCGTGCCGCATCAAGTCCTTTTCCCGCTCGTATAAAAGGTTTGCGCATTCAAAAAGCAGCTCCCTGTCGGCATTTCCCTTGCATGTCAAATCAATCTCGTAATTCATCAATCTCTTTAAAACTGAGGTATCAAGGGAAACCAAGTCTATCTCGCCGTTTGACAGCATAGCCGTGATATCTTCGCAGGAAAGTTCGGTTGGCTTTTCTACATCCTTCACCTTTTTTCACCCCTCATATATTAAATGCGTGAAATTGTAAAAGAATCAATAAATTTTTCTAAAAATTTTTTTGACTTACCGCGTATTTTATTTTGTCTCTTACATTTTTATGTACGTTATTGACCGCGTTCGCCGTTATACCAAGCTCTTCTGCCGCCTGCTTCGGCGTTTTCTCTTCGATATAAAGCTTGATATAAACCTCCTTTTCCCTCTTTGTCAGCGAACCGATAAGCTTTTCCGGTATCTTGTCTTCAAGCCAAATCCTGTATACGGCGTCTTCGGGAACGTCGTCGTTTGATTTTATGTTTTCTGCCTCTTCAATCTCTACGTTTAAAAGGTCGTTCTTGTGTGTCCTTATCAACGTTTGAGACACATGCCTTGCGGCGACGATAAGCCAGGCCTTGGGGCACTCGTGCCTGCGGAGGACATCCACCTTCCGGCAAGCCAAAAGATAAACCTCGCTTACGGCTTCCTCGGCAAGATACGAGTAAAGCTGCCCTAAGGTATTGTATACCGTCACATTAATGCACTTCTCGTTTTCCTCGATAATGCTACGTACAAAATTTACGTCATCCGTGCTTAAAGGCTTCAGATGATCGCTTACTTTTTTCACAAGTCTCATCGCCTTTACATTTTAATGCAGGATGTAAAGACGTTTTAGTCGTGAATACCTGCGCTGCCCGAAGGGCGGTAAATTATAATTTGCTCCGGCATTACAATAACCCTCTTTGTACACTTTTGCATAATTTTGGCGCCAAACACAGCACCTGCCATTATTATACACCCTAAAAAGTATAATTGCAATAGCAAAATGAAGATTTTTTATGTAAATTTCACAAAATTACTTCGTTTTACATCCCGAAATTAGCGGAATTTATAAACGATAAAACGGAAAGGTTTATACATATGTCGAAAATTAAAATAGCTTTGCTGCAGATATCGCCCTGCGGCTCTACGGAAGAAAACAAGAAGAAGGGGCACCTGTACTGCCGCTTGGCAAAGGAGGCCGGTGCGGACATTGCGCTTTTCCCGGAGATGTACAGCAACGGCTATGACATTTACGGAAGGCCTTTTGACGTTTGGAGAAACGATGCCGTAGAAAAAAGCAGCGACTTTGTGCAAAGCTTCGGGCTTCTTGCAAAAAGCCTTGATATGGCAATATGCGTAACCTTTCTTGAGAGCAGCCACAAAGGTCCGCGCAACACGGCGCTTTTGTTTGACAGGTTCGGAGAAGAAAGGCTTTGCTACTCAAAGGTGCACACCTGCGACTTCGACGTTGAAAGGAACCTTGCCCCGGGTGACGACTTTTATGTTTCAAAGCTTGACACGGCAAAAGGCACGCTTAACGTTGGGGTCATGATATGCTTTGACAGGGAGTTCCCGGAAAGCGCCAGAATACTTATGCTTAAAGGTGCAGAGCTTATACTTGTACCAAATGCCTGCCCCATGGAGATAAACCGCTTGTCGCAGCTTAGGGGAAGAGCTTACGAAAACATGCTTGCTATAGCGACCTGCAATTATCCTATAGGAGTTCCGGACTGCAACGGAGGCTCAAACGTTTTTGACGGCGTGGCTTACCTGCCGGAGCTGCCTTCCTCACGCGATACCTGCATATTGCAGGCCGGCGAGGGCGAAGGGATCTACACTGCAGAGCTTGACCTTGATATGCTTAGAAGATATCGCGAAAGCGAGGTTCACGGAAACGCGTACAGGCACCCGAAAAAGTACGGCCTGCTTACCGAAACAGCCGTTGAAAAGCCGTTTGTCAGAGAGGACTGCAGGCAATAAAAAAGGCCGGTGACACTCCGTCGCCGGCACAAATTTTATTCTTTTACATAGGCTTCAAGATAGTTTATTTTAAAGCCTTTTTCGGAAAAAGTCTTTTCGTATTCCGTCTGTATGTTGTCTTCGGCGAGAGGAGACGCGTGCAAATCGTAACAGACGTTTTCGGCAACATAGCCGCAGGAATCAAACTGCTCTACCGAATAGTCGAATAAATCCCTGTTGTCGGTCTTAAAATATATACGCGCACCGGGCGCCAAAAGCGACTTGTACTTTTCCAAAAATAAAGGAGACGTAAGCCTGCGCTTGGCGTTCCTCTTCTTCGGCCACGGGTCGCAGAAGTTGATAAAAACCCTGTCAAGCTTTTCGCCCTCAAGAAGAGTGCAGATGTTTTCGGCATTGCAGCTGCAAAAGCGCAGATTTCCGCAGCCCTCCGCAGCAGCCCTCTCCATAGCCATAAGCATCACGTCAATGACCCTTTCAAAGGCCAGATAGTTCACCTCCGGATGGCGGGTGGACATAGCTGCGGCAAAGGCGCCCTTCCCGCAGCCGATTTCCAGCCACAGCGGGCGCTTTTCTCCAAAGCTTTGCTGTACGTCTATCTTCTCACCGTCGCAAACGGCAAAAAAGTTTTCAACTTTTAAAAGCCTTGCTTCCCTGTTCTTTTTCGGACGCATTCTCATCTTTTCTTTATCTCCGTAAAAAGCTACTGCATTGATGATACATTATTTACCCCGTTTTGTCAATTCATTTTTTGGTTTTTGCGTGCAGCGTGAATAGTTTAACAGCTATTGTTTACAATATAGCCGAGAGAGGAGATGATAACATGCTTGATAGAATTTCTCTTGCTTTGGTTATAATAGGCGCTTTGAACTGGGGTTCAATAGGGCTTTTCCGATTCGACGTAGTAGCGTGGATCTTCGGCGGTCAAGCAGAGCCGTTAAGCAGAATAGTGTATTCCATAGTTGCTCTCGCGGGCATCTATTGCATATCCCTGCTTTTCAAAAAGCACGTGCCGGTCGAAAACGAATAACTGAAAACCAAGACTGTGTCATGTGCGGTAAAACCGTTGTGATGCAGTCTTTTTTAAATGCACCCCGGGGTTGTTTGGGGTGCATTTTTGTTTTGCACTTTTTTAAAGCTTGCGCCCGTAAAAGCCGTTTCTGCCAAGCTCGTAAACTTCTTTAAAGCCTATTGCTTTTAAGTAATCCTCCGCTTCAGCCGCCCAATAGGTAAGCTTTTCCGCCGAATGCGCATCCGTTGTTATAATAACCTTGCCGTTCCTTTGCAGGATCCTTTGAAGTAAGAAATCCGCAGGATATGGCAGGCTTCTGTGTCCCCTCGCTATTGCGCCGGTGTTTAACTCAAACACAACACCCAAATCAAGGACGGCATCAAGCGCCGACAAGGCAAGCTGTTTGTAGCCTTCCTCCCTGTCGTCGAAGAACGAAAACTTCTCGTTGTACTTGGTTATAAGGTCAAAGTGCCCGGCTATGTCCGGCTTTTTGTTCTTTATAAAACTGACGTACTGTTCATAGTATGCGGTGTACAGGCGTTTAAAGCTGCCTCCGAAGCCTTCGTCTACGGCCTGAAGCAGTCTTTTCGGTGAACCGTCTATAACGTGCTTCCTGCCCTCTGCGTCAAATACGCCGTGGACGGAGCATATCACGTATTCTATGCCCGAAAGGTCGAATTCGTCGTGCGTAAAGTTATCAAGCTCTATGCCGCAAAGTACGTCCGGTTCTCCGCCGAAAAGCTGCCTTACGCGTTCCGCCTCGGCACGGTAGGCGGGCATGTCCTCGCTTTTTATGCCGAAATCGTCGGTGTAATCATAGCTGTGCCCGGAAAAGCCGAGGGTTTTTATCCCCGCGTTTCTCGCAGCAGACGCCATTTCCTCCATCGTGCTTTTACCGTCGCAAAAGACCGTGTGCGTGTGTATGCATGACTGCATCATTTCATAGTCTCCTGTTTAACCTTTACATCTACGATGTGACGGTTTGCAAGCTCTTTTCTTACGTCCTCAAGGCTTATGCCCGAATCGACCATAAGCACAAGGCAATGATATACGAGATCCGCAAGCTCGAAAACGGTTTCCTCCCTGTCGTGCTTGGCGCCGGCTATTATAACCTCGGTGCACTCTTCGCCGACCTTTTTAAGTATCTTGTCGGTGCCTTTGTCAAACAGATAGCTGGTGTAGCTTCCCTCTTTCGGGCTTTCTTTTCTGCCGACAAGCAGCTTGTAAAGCGCGTCAATGCAGAAGGGCCTTATCTCTTCGCTTACAAAAATCGGGTTGTTAAAGCAGCTTTCCGCACCGGTGTGGCAGGCAGGGCCTGCCTTGTCTACCTCTATAACAAGCGCGTCACCGTCGCAGTCCGCCTTAATAGAAACCACGCGCTGCACATTGCCGCTCGTCTCGCCCTTGCGCCAAATGCACTGCCTGCTTCTGCTGTAAAACACCGTGCGTTTCTCGGCCAGGGTCAAAGCGAGGCTTTCCTCGTTCATATACGCCAAGGTCAGCACCTCGCGCGTGTACGCGTCCTGCACTATGGCGGGAATCAGCCCTTTTTCGTTAAATTTAAGCTGCATGTTTATTCTCCTACATCCGCATTTCTATGCCGTTTTCCGAAAGATACTGTTTAAGCGACGGTATCGTAACGACGCCGCTGTGAAATATGCCGGCGGCAAGCCCCGCGTCTACCTTCGGCAGCGCCTTGAACAGCTCTGCAAAATGCCGCATGTTTCCCGCCCCGCCGGAGGCTATTATAGGCACGCTTGTAACCTGTGCTATAGCGGAAAGCATCTCTATGTCAAAGCCCCGTCTTACGCCGTCTGTATCTATGCTGTTTACAACAAGCTCGCCCGCGCCGCGTTCTTCGCCGGCCTTTGCCCACTCTATGGCGTCTATCCCGATGTCGTCCCTTCCGCCTCGGGTGAAAACGTGAAATTTCCCGCCGACGCGCTTTACATCCATGGACAGCACAACGCATTGGTCGCCGTATAGCTTCGCTGCGTCTTCTATAAGCCTTGGATTCTTAACCGCACCGCTGTTCACGCTGACCTTGTCGGCCCCGCATTTAAGCACCCTGTCAAAGTCATCAAGGCCGTTTATGCCGCCGCCGACGGTAAGCGGAATGAAAACCTCGCCTGCCACGCGCTTAAGCACGTCGGTGAAAATCCGTCGCCCGTCGAAGGTGGCGGTTATATCGTAAAACACAAGCTCGTCTGCACCGCTTTTGTTGTAAAAGCGAGCCATTTCCACAGGATCTGCCACGTCTTTTACGTTTTCAAAATTTGTCCCCTTAACTACCCTTCCGTCCCTTACGTCAAGGCAGGGGATAATTCGCTTTGTTATCATTGCACTCCTCCAAGAGCAGTAATAACCTCCGGAAGGTTCAGGACGCCTTCATAGATGGCTTTCCCAAGTATCACCGAATCTATGCCGTATTCCCGAAGCTTTAATATCTCATCGATATACGTCACGCCGCCGCTTGCGGTTATTTTAAGTCCCTCTATTTCAGCAAGCTCTTTGTAAAGCCTTAAATTGGTGCCGGTAAGAGTGCCGTCCTTTGAAATGTCGGTGTATATGACATGCTTTACGCCGATATTGCGAAGGTGTCTTAAGTACTCCGGCCCGCTTAAGCCCGTTGTCTCGGTCCAACCGTTAACGGCTGCTTTGCCGTTTTTTGCGTCGACCCCTACGGCAATTCTTTCGCCGTACCTGTTTACCGCCTCTTTTAACAGCGCCGGGTCATTTACCGCCGCAGTGCCGAGTATCACACGACCCGCACCGTGATTTAGGTAAGCCTCTATACTTTCCATTGTGCGTATACCGCCGCCAACCTCGCAAAACATGCCCGTTGACGCGGCAATTTCTTCGATAAGTGCGGAATTTAAAGGTCTTCCTCTTTTAGCGCCGTCAAGGTCTACTATATGCAGGTACCGCGCGCCGTCCGCGTAAAAACGCTTTGCAGTACCCACGGCGTCGTCACCGTAAACGGTAAGCTTTTCGTAATCGCCCTTATACAGGCGAACTACCCTTCCGCCGGAAAGGTCAATGGCGGGAAAAACCTTCATGTCTTTTAAACCTCCTCGCAGAAAGCCTTAAGCATAAGCAGCCCGGTGTCGCCGCTTTTTTCCGGGTGATACTGCATGCCGACAACATTGCCGTTGCGTACCGCACCGGTCACGCTTACGCCGTATTCGCTGACTGCGGTTATGTATCTCTCATCCGTTTCCGCAAAATAGCTGTGCACATAGTAGGCGTACGCTGTGCCCGAAATGTACTTAAAAGCAGGTTCTTCCGACTTATATTTAAGCTTGTTCCAGCCGATATGCGGCACTTTAAGGCCGACGTCGATTCGCCCTTTAAGCGGAACGACCTCGCCGGGAATAAGGCCTAAGCCGCGGTGACAGCCGTACTCGTAGCTTTTTTCAAACAGAAGCTGCATCCCAAGACAGATGCCGAGTATGGGCTTCCCATCCCCGGCGCAGTCAGAAAGCAGCGCGTCAAGCCCCGCTTTGCAAAGCTTTGCATAGGCGTCCGCAAAGGCGCCGACGCCGGGCAGTATGACCCTTGCAGAGGCTTTAATTACTTCCTTGTCGCTTGTAATTACGGCATTTGCGCCGACGGCCTTAAGCGACGATGACAGGCTGAAAAGATTTCCAACGCCGTAGTCAACCACGGCGGTTATATTGTCTGACATTTACAGTAAACCCTTTGTGCTTGGAATTTTGTCCGGGCATGTTTCGTCCGCCGAAACGGCAATGCGAAGCGCCCTTGCCGCAGCTTTAAACGCTGCCTCTATTATGTGGTGGCTGTTGTGCCCGTCTAAGCTGCGAAGGTTTACTGTAACTCCCGCATTGCGGCAGAAAGCGACGAAGAACTCCTCGACAAGCTCCGTATCGAAGTCCCCTACCTTCACTGTCGGTATATCGACGTTGAAAACGAGAAAGCCCCTTCCCGACACGTCGACAGCACAAAGAACAAGCGCCTCATCCATCGGCAGAAGCATGCTGCCGTAGCGCTTTATACCGCGCGCGTCGCCTATTGCCGTTTTAAAGGCACTGCCAAGGGCGATGCCGACGTCTTCCGTCGTGTGGTGATAATCCACCTTCGTGTCGCCGGTGCATGAAACCGTCATGTCGAAGCAGGAGTGCTTTGAAAACAGCTCCAGCATGTGGTCCAAAAAGCCGCAGCCTGTGTCTATTTTGTAATTCCCCACACCGTCAAGGCAAAGCGACAGCTTTATATCGGTTTCCGTTGTCTTTCTGTTTATCTCAGCGCGTCTCACAAACCCGCCTCCTTTAAAATATCACTAAGAGCGCTTATAAGCACATCCGTCTCTGCCTCCGTGCCTATCGTTATGCGAACGTAGTTATCTATGCGTTCAGCCGGGAAATGCCTTACAAGAATCCTCCTGTCTTTAAGAGCTTCGTAAAGCCTCCGCCCGCTTATCCCGGGATGTGAAGCAAACACAAAATTCGCGGTGCTGTCTGTAAAAGCAAAGCCGAGACGCGAAAGTTCACACTTAAGCCTCTCACGCGTGCTTATTATCTTCGCCCTGCAGGACTCGAAATAATCCGCGTCAAGCATGGCCTGCTCCCCTGCAATTGCCGTCAGTCGGTTGACGTTATAGGGGTTGAAGCTGAATTTTACCCTATTTAGGTCATTAATAAGCTCACTGTCGGCCAGCGCAAAGCCAAGCCTTGCTCCCGCAAGCTGGCGCGACTTTGAAAAAGTGCGAACAACCACGACATTTTTATAATCGAAAATAAGCGGAAGCGCGCTTTCTGCACCGAAATCGACATATGCCTCGTCGACGATGATGACGCTTTGCGGGTTGTTTTCGGCAAGCGTCCTTATTTTCTCTACCTCTACGAACAGCCCCGTCGGCGCGTTGGGGTTTGCAAAAACGATAAGCCCCTTAAAGCCGTCATAGTCTTCAAGGTTGATTTGAAAGTCGGGAGAAAGCGGAAAAACAGAAGACTTAATGCCGCAAAGCCCCGCAAAAACGGGATAAAAGCCGTAGCTTATGTCGGGGTATGCAGCGCCTTCGCTTCCCCAGGCGAGGAAGGAAAAGCACAGCACCTCGTCGCTTCCGTTGCCGCAGAAAACACATTCACGCGGGACGCCGAGAGTGGATGCAATCGTCCCCGTCAAGGCCTTCAAATCCGGGTCGGAATAAAGGCGCAGGTCTTCGACGGCCTCTCTGTTTATCGCCTCCGCAACCTTCGGTGAGGGCGGAAAGGGCGACTCGTTAGTGTTAAGCTTAATGTATTTTTTATCCGTCGGCTGTTCACCGGGAGTGTATGGCTTTAAAGTCAAAAGCCGCTTTGAGAGATAGGCGCTCATTGTTTTCCCGAACCGTCCTTGCCGCCGAAGCGTATTTTTATGCTGGCCGCGTGGGCAGTAAGCCCCTCCCTCTCCGCAAATGCCGCTATTTTGCCGCTTACGCTTTCAAGTGCCGACTCGGAGTAGGAAATAAAGCTTGAACGCTTTACAAAGTCGTCTACGCCAAGCGGGCTTGAAAAGCGTGCGGTTCCGCTTGTAGGAAGCGTGTGGTTGGGCCCTGCAAAATAGTCTCCGAGAGGCTCCGGCGCGTAGTGGCCGAGGAACACGCTGCCGGCGTTTTTTATCTCTTTAAGCATGGCAAAGGGGTATTTTACGGCAAGCTGCAGGTGCTCCGGCGCGTAGGCGTTGGCAAGCTCCACCGCCTCGTCCTCGCTTTCGGTTATTATTATCCTGCCGTTATTTTCGATGCTTGCGCGCGCTATCTCTTCCCTCTCAAGCGCGGGAAGCTGCTTTTCTATCTCCGCCGCAACGGCCTCCCCGACGGTGCGGCTGCTTGTGGCAAGTACCGAGGAAGACAAACGGTCGTGCTCTGCCTGGCTAAGCAGGTCTGCAGCCAAAAAAGCAGGAGTTGCACTTTCGTCGGCTATAACAAATATCTCGCTTGGACCCGCGACCATATCAATTGCCGTCTTCCCAAAAACAAATCTCTTTGCCGTTGCAACGTAAACGTTGCCGGGGCCGACTATCTTGTCCACTGCGGGGATGCTTTCTGTTCCGTATGCAAGCGCAGCTACGGCACCGGCACCGCCAACCTTGAATATTCTGTCAACACCGGCGACGTAGGCCGCTGCAAGTATCTCGTTTTTAATTTTCCCGTCTGCCGCCGGGGGCGTTGTCATTATTATTTCCTTTACACCCGCTATACGTGCGGGAATGGCGTTCATAAGCACAGTGCTGGGGTAGGAAGCTGTACCGCCGGGAACATATATGCCGACCCTTTCAAGGGGGAGTATCCTCTGACCGAGGACTATGCCCTCCTTTTCAAAGCTGAAGCCCTCGCGCTTCTGACGGGAATGGAAATCCCAAATGTTCTGTTTAGCCTCTTTAAGGATCTCCAAAAACTCCGCGTCGATGGCCGCAAGTGCGCTTTCTATCTCCTCGCGGCTTACTTCAAGCTTCTCCAAATGCGCCTTGTCAAAACGAAGCGCGTAGTCAAAAAGTGCGCTGTCGCCCTTCTCCCTTACGGTGTCAATGATGCCGCGAACGGCCTCGTCCACCTCTGCCGACTCCGGCACGGTGCGGCTTAAAAGCTGTTCCCTTGTGCATTCGGAGGAATACATAATTTTTATCATTTTTCTACCTCTTTCAAAGCGCTTACCATCCCTGTTATCTCTGCTTCCTTGAACTTGTAGCTTGAAACGTTGGCGATAAAACGCGCCGAAATCTGCATGAATTCCTCTATCACTACAAGGTCGTTTTCTCTAAGCGTGCTGCCGCTTTCGACTATATCGACAATTACGTCGGAAAGCCCGACTATCGGTGCAAGCTCTATACTGCCGTGAAGCGGTATTATGTCTATGTTTCTGCCAAGGTCGGAATAGTGTTTGTTTGCGATGTTGACAAACTTCGTTGCGACGCGAAGCGTCCGTCCGGGGTTGTCCGTGAATCCGCGCTTGGCCGCAACAGCCATGCGGCACTTTCCAATACCCAAATCCAACAGCTCGTACACTTTGGCCTCAGTCTCGCATATTACGTCCTTGCCCGCGATGCCGACGTCTGCAGCGCCGCGTTCGACGTAAACGCACACATCCGTAGGCTTCACAAGCAGGTACCTTACGCCGGCAGCTTCGTTTTCAAAGACAAGCTTCCTGCTTTCGTCTGTCATGTCGCGGCATATGTAGCCGGCCGCCTCAAGACGGGCGTAAACCTTATCGCCCAGCCGTCCCTTCGGTAAAGCGACAGTCAGCACGTCTCATCCCTCCCCGCTGCATCATCTCCGTACAACAGCTGCAGCTCGTCCAAATACAAGGCAAAACCCAAGGCGCCGCAGTTCTTCCCCAGCTTGCAAAGCAGGGCGTCGTACCGCCCGCCGGACAGCACGCGAAACGGCAGCCCGCGAACATAGCCGCAAAAGATGACGCCGTTGTAATAGTCCTCCGCACCGTGCAGAGACAGGTCATATCTCACGTCGCATAGACCCGAGGTCTTGCTTACAGCGCTGTCAAGGGCTTCAAGCTCTGTCAAAGCCCTTTCCGCTTCGTCGGAGAGGCATATGGAGCCTGCCCTTTCCTTTATCTCGGCAAAGCTGCCGGAAAGCGCCGCAGCCTCCTCCAAAGCATCTGCCTGTTTGCCCGCTATGCCGTTTTCCGCAGCCAGCCTTGCAACGCCCTGTCCGTTCTTTTCGGATATGAGGGCCGCAAGCTCGGCTTTCAGACGGGCGTCGTCCGTAACCGCGGCAAGAAGCCCGCCGACAAAGCCGCAATGGCTTACTTCAAGCATGCTGTCCCCGGAAACAAGGCGCATGCTTTGCGCGGCGAGAGAGACAACCTCGCTTTCGTCGTCGGGAGACAGGCTTCCAACGCGCTCCAAGCCCATTTGCTCTATCTCTTTAAAGCTCCTTCCGGCACGGTCGGGACGGTAGACGTTTTCCGTATAATACACGCGCTGCTCCCCGCCGCGATAGTTTTTTGCAATCGAAAGGGTGACATCCGGCTTAAGTGCAAGAAGGCGTCCGTCAAGGTCGGTAAATGTAATTACCGACTTGTCTATCAAAAAGTTCCGGTTCTCAAGGTAAAACGCGTACTCCTCGAACCTGCTCATTTCGTATTTCCTGTAGCCCTGCTTTTCATACAGGCACCTAAGCTTAAGCTTTAATCTTTCAGACGGCTTAAGCACGCTTATTAAATCTTCCATCTGTTCCTCCGTGCTTTACCGTGATAATAAATTAAAGCACAAAACGATTATATCATACATTTTTTCATAATGCAATAGCAAATTTCAGGCAAACTAAAATTCCCAAAGAGGCAGAGTAAAATTGAAAATCCCCCGCCATACGGCGGGGAATTTTCTGGTGATCCATCGGAGAATCGAACTCCGGACACCATGATTAAAAGTCATGTGCTCTACCGGCTGAGCTAATGGATCGGCTATTTCGGCTTTTCGCCGCCAAAGTAGAATATCACATAAAACACGGTTTGTCAATAGTTTTTTTCAAGAATTTGCCACTGAGCCCCGAGACATCAATAAAACCTGAAGTTGGCTATAACCTTGCCCAAAATGGTCACGTCGTCGGTGTAAATCGGCTTCATCTCCGAATTTGCGGGTTGAAGCCTTATTCTGTTGCTTTCGCGGTAGAAATACTTGACGGTGGCGCTGTCATCGATAAGGGCAAGCACAATCTCCCCATCCTCGGCATATCTGCGGCTTTCGACAATTACAATGTCCCCGTCCAATATGCCGGCTTCTATCATGCTTTCACCGATAACGCGCAGTGCAAAAAGCTGCGAGCTGCCGGCCATGGAAGCGGGAAAGTCCACATACCCCTCGTAATTCTCGACTGCGGCGATCGGAAGGCCTGCCCGAACCTGCCCCAAAAGCGGTACGCGAACGATCTTCGGCTCTTCCGGTGCATTGCGGCTGTTGACGCTTATTGCACGGCTTTTTCCGTCGCACCTGTCGATGTAGCCCTTTTCTTCAAGCCGTTTAATATATAAATGCACGGTTGAGGTGGATTTTATACCCAAAGCAGCGCAAATGTCCCTAACCGACGGCGCATAGCCCTCGCTTTTTATGGTGCTTCGGATATACTTGAATATGGACTTTTCCTTCTCGGTAAGCTTGCTGTAATTGTCAGCCATGCTGATCCTCCTCGCCATAGGCAAGGCAAAACAAAGCCTTTGCCCTATCGGTGTCGCCAGTCAGATACAGATACCCGAACAGGCACTCCAGCCCGGTGGCGCGCCTGTAGTCAATTGCAGATGCGCTTCTCGGTATGTGTACGCCCTTGGCGTTGCGCCCGTATCTGAAAATCTGCTCTTCCTTTTCCGTCAGGTGCGGGAGCACGCGTTCGACAGCCATGCTTTGGCTGACCGCCGTGACATACTGCTTTGCCCTGTCGTTAAGGTCGCATATCCTGCTGCCTCCGTCGCCGATAAGCCTGCGGCGGGCGAGCAGCTCTATAACCGCGTCGCCCATGTAGGCAAGCTCCAGGGCGCTGCATTTATTAAAATCTACGCTCTTTTCCATTTAGGCCCCTGCGGAGTGTCCTCTATCAATATGCCCATGTCTGCAAGCTTTGCACGTATCTCGTCCGCCCGCTTGTAATCCTTGGCCTTCTTTGCCTCGGCACGTTCGGCGACAAGCGCCTCTATCTCCGCCTCGTCACCGGCGTTCTCCGCCCGCTTTTCAAGCCCGAACAGCGTCAACAGCGCGCGGTACTTTTCGCCTGCGCTTTGCAGAAAGGCTCTCGAAACGGAAGCATCCGCAAGAGCGGTATTTATCACCTTTGCGGCTTCGAAGATAAAGCTAAGCGCATCGGCCGTGTTAAAGTCGTCGTCAAGAGCCGCTTCCATTGCCGCAGTCTTTGCATCTATTTCGGAAAGAGCCGCCTCTTCCGAAGGCGACACACCGTCGCCGACCGCACCCTTAAGGCGAAAAGCGAGGTTCTCCTCGCAATTGTGAAGTCTTTCGAGAGCAGCCTTCGACTGCTCCAATATCTCGGCGGAATAGTTTACCGGGCTCCTGTAATGGGCGGAAATCAGGAAATACCTAAGCACCTGATAGTCGTACTTCTGCGCCACGTCGCGCACCGTGAAGAAATTCCCGAGGGATTTTGACATCTTCTTGTTGTCGACGTTTATGAAGCCGTTGTGAAGCCATATCTTAGCAAGCGGCCTGCAGTCCGCACACTCGGTCTGCGCAATCTCGTTTTCATGGTGCGGGAAGATGAGGTCCTGCCCGCCTGCGTGAATGTCAATCTCACTGCCCAAAAACTTCCTTATCATGGCAGAGCACTCTATGTGCCAACCGGGACGTCCCATGCCCCAGGGTGAATCCCAGGCAATTTCCGTATCAACCTTGCGCGCCTTCCACAAAGCGAAGTCGTAATAGCTTTTCTTGTCCTCGTTTACGTCTATCCTCGCGCCCGCTTCAAGCGAGTTTATGTCCCTGTGCGAAAGCTTGCCGTACTCTTTAAAGCTTGCCGTGTCGAAATACACGTCGCCGCCGCGAACGTAAGCGTGACCCTTTTCGATAAGCTCCGAAACCATCGCGATGATCTCGCCTATCGTCTCCGTCGCGCGCGGGTGATGGGTTGCAGGCCTTATGCCAAGCCCCTCGGCATCAACAAAGTACTCTTTTATATACTTGTCGGCAAGGGTGGGAACATCCGTCCCCTCCTCAAGCGCACGCTTTATAAGCTTGTCGTCAACGTCGGTAAAATTCTGTACGAAAATGACGTTATAGCCCTTGTATTCGAGATACCTGCGAAGCAAATCGAAAACAACAAACGCCCTTGCGTTGCCTATGTGAAAGTAGTTGTACACCGTCGGCCCGCAGGCGTACATGCGAACGGTGTTGTCCTTTACGACAAGCTCGTCCTTTTGCTGTGTCAATGTATTGTAAAGCTTCATAAATTTTTATTCCCCCGAACCGCTTTCTCGCTTGATTATGTAGTTTTTGTACGCTATTATGCCGTACAGGCACGAAACGACGGACGCTGCAACGGTAAGCGACGTCACTATCAGGCTAAGCAGCCTGAAATTACAGAAAATGCTTGCTGAAAACATTATCGGCTCTAATATAACGACAACTACGCAAAGCCCCTGTAAAAACGAAGCAGCGCGCAGAAGAATCTTTTGCAGCTTTGCCCCGCCTTCAAACAAATAGTCCACGTTAAGTGACGACTCAGTAAGGCAGATGCCGAGAACCACAAACTCTCTGAACACTATAACCGCAGTCGACCAAAAGAAGAAATGCCTGTAAAAGCCTTCCTGAAGGACATAACCGGAAAAGCAAATTGCAAAAAGTGCACTGAATATGACCATGCGGTCCGCAACGACGTCAAGAAAAGCCCAAAAGCCCTTTGTTATATCGCGCCCTCGCATAAGCCGGCTGTCGATAAAGTGGACAATACAGGTAAGCAAAAACAGCGACGCAGCAATAATGCGCGGCCAGGTAAACTTGCCGCCGCCGTCCATACCGAAGCCGTAAACCGTAAAGATCATAAACAGCGGTATCATAGCAAGCCTGACAACGGTAAGCTTTGCGGGAGCCTCCATATCCTTAAGCTTCATACAAAAATCCCCCTTCTAAAGCGCCCTTCCGCGAAGGTCGTAATCCAAAACCTCTGTAATCTCAACGTCTACCATGTCCCCGTCCCTAAGCCTGCGGGGAGCAGAGAAAAACACCTTGCCGTCGATATCCGGCGCGTCCGCATACGAGCGGCCGTAGTACGTCTCCGCCGCCTTGTCGTAACCCTCGCAAAGCACCTTGAACGTCTTGCCGACGCATTTTTCGTTGTTTTCGCGGCTTATTCTGCGCTGCTCGGACATAAGGGCGTCGTACCTTTTGCGCTTTAGCTTTTCCGGTATTTGATCCGGCATGTCGTAAGCCGGAGTGTTCTCCTCCCGCGAGTACTCGAAAACGCCAAGTCTTTCAAAACGCGTTTCCTTTATAAAGTCTTTAAGCTTTTCAAAATCCTCTTCCGTCTCGCCCGGGAAGCCCGTTATAAACGTGGTTCTGATGCAGATATCCGGTATTTTTGTGCGAAGCTTCTCTATCACAGCCCTTATGCTGCTTTCCGTATCTCTTCTGTTCATGCGCTTAAGCACACTGTCGGATATATGCTGCAGCGGAAGGTCTATGTACTTGACCACCTTAGGGTTCGTGGCGATTTCCTCAATAAGCCCGTCCGTAAGCCTGTCTGCGTAGCAGTACATAAGACGTATCCACTCTATCCCCTCAACCTCGGAGAGGGAGGCAATAAGGCTGTCAAGGCAATAGGTGCCGTAAAGATCCTCGCCGTAACGGGTCGTGTCCTGCGCGACAAGGCATATCTCCTTCGCGCCCAAGGCCGCAAGGTCGCGTGCCTCTTCAACGATTTCCTCCATGGGTCTGCTTCTGAAGCGGCCGCGTATCTGCGGAATGACGCAGTATGTACAGCAGTTGTCGCAGCCGTCCGCAATTTTAAGATACGCAAAATGCTCCGGCGTGGTGACAATGCGGTTGTTCAAAAACGGCGCTTTTTCTACGTCGTCAAAGCGTGAAAAACGCTCCCCCTTATAGGCGGCATTGACCGCGTCGACAATGCTTGCTACAGAGCCGGTACCGAGCACACAGTCCACCTCCGGCATCCTTTGAAGGACCTCTTCCCTATACCGTTCGGCAAGACAGCCGGTAACGACAATGCCCTTCAGCGTGTGGTTCTCCTTAAGCCAGGCTACGTCAAGTATGTTGTCTATCGCTTCCTGCTTTGCGCTTTCGATAAACGCGCAGGTATTGATGATTATAACGTCGGCGTCTACATCCTCCGCGACTATTTCAAAGCCGTTCTCCGACAGGATGTGAAGCATATTTTCGGTGTCAAGCAAATTCTTCGGGCAGCCCAAAGATACAAAGCCGACCTTTATTGCCAAAAAAATCAGTCCCTTCCCAGTTTGGAAATTGCATTATTTATCTCGTCATACGTGTAGCCGAAGCGATATAGATACGCCACGGCCTTGGAGCGTGCCTCCCTGTCCTCGGGAGACAGCGACGGAAACTTCTTTAAAATAAGCTCGTTCAAAGCCTCCTCGGGTCTGTAAGCCGCATCGGAAACCAAGCCATCAAGTGCCCCGCCTATACAGTCCGAGTTGAAGCCCTTTGCATAAAGCTCTTTCTTAAGGCGGGAAGCACCGTAAAGCTTGCTCTTGTGCAAAAACGCCGCCCATTCCGCGCAAAGGCTTTCGTCGTCAAGGTAGCCTTTTTTTAAGAGGAGCTCTACCGCCTTTTCAACGGCCTCACCGCCAAAGCCCGCCTTTTTAAGCTTAAGCTTAAGCTTTTTTACGGGCAGCGCCCTGTAGGAAAGGTACACAAAAGCCTTCTTTATGCAGGCAAGCTTTTCGGCAGCGGCTTCAAGAAAAGCCAAAACGTCGTCTTCCACCGGCGCGCCGTCCTCTATACCGCTTTGCATATAGTCCGCCATTGTTATGCGGTACTCTTCCCCCACGGCGGAGACAAGCGCCTCACCGTCCGCCTTGAACAGCTTTACCGTATAGACGGCATCCATCATTCGTCACCGTAAAAGTCTTCCTCGTCCGGCTCCTCATACAGGCTTTCGTCAAAGCCGCCGCTGCACTTCTCCCTTATCTTAGCCTCCAGCTCGGCAGCAAGCGCCTTATCCTCGGTTATAAGGTCGCGCACCTTGTCCTTGCCCTGACCAAGCCTTTCGCCCTTGTAGGAAAGCCAGGAACCGCTTTTGTCAATGACGCCGTAGCGTATGCCAAGCTCTATAATCTCGCTCTCCTTGGAGATGCCCTTGCCGTACAAAATGTCAAACTCCGCCGTTCTGAAAGGAGGTGCGACTTTGTTCTTTACAACCTTGCACTTCGTGTGGTTGCCTATTATGTCGGAACCGGACTTAAGCTGCTCTGCCCTGCGTATGTCAATGCGGACGGAGGCGTAAAACTTAAGCGCAGTACCGCCGGTTGTCGTCTCCGGATTGCCGTAAAAGACGCCTATCTTCTGGCGGAGCTGGTTTATAAAGATAACTATGCAGTTGGATTTTGCAACCGCACCGGAAAGCTTCCTTAAAGCCTGCGACATAAGGCGCGCCTGAACGCCGACGTTTGCAGAGCCCATCTCGTTATCAATCTCGCTCTTCGGAACAAGGGCCGCAACGGAATCGACCACCACAATTTCAACCGCGCCGGAGCGTATAAGCGCCTCCGCAATTTCAAGTGCCTGCTCGCCGTCGTCCGGCTGGGAGACAAGCAAATCGTCTATATTAACGCCAAGCGCCTTTGCATACACGGGGTCTAACGCGTGCTCTGCATCAATAAAGGCAGCCTCGCCTCCGGTCTTCTGCACCTCTGCAATGGCGTGAAGCGCAACTGTGGTTTTACCGGACGACTCCGGCCCGTATATTTCCACAATCCTGCCCTTGGGCAAGCCGCCTATGCCGAGAGCCAAATCAAGCGAAAGCGAGCCCGTGGAAACGCTTGAAACCTCCATCCTGGCGTTTTCGCCCAAGCGCATGACAGAGCCCTTCCCGTACTTCTTTTCAACCTTTGCAAGCGCTATCTGTAAAGCCTCTTTCTTAGGGTCCGTGGTCTTCTCCTTTTCAGCCATTTCGCAACACGCGCCGAGAGGCGCCCCTCCTATATATTGGGTGTGAACTAATGTTCGCTTCATAATAGCACAATTATCCGCCTTTGTCAACAGGATTTTTCAAAGTTTTTGCCTTTAAAAAAAGCCGCTTTTGGGGAAAATGCGGCTATATTACACATAGGCACAATTTCTTGCAGGTTTTTGTAAAAAAATTATTATTTCCTGCAAGCTTTTGTTAAAAAATACTATATACTTTTTGAAGGATTTGAGTTAATATATTTGTGTAAGCTTTTGCTTTGGGAATATTAAAAAATCGGGGAGGAAACGGTTATGTCTGAACTAATGAATCACGGCAGGCTCGGCATCATAGTGATGAAGAACTGTATGGAGCTTGGCAAAAAGGTAGAGGCGCACATCCTTGCCATGAGGGGCGAAAGCGCCGAAGAAAAAAGCTACATAATACCTGTTGATGAAGTGCGCTTTTCTAACGGCGAGGGTAAGGTTAAGCTTCCCGAATCCGTCAGGGGGCGCGATATTTATGTCATCACGGATGTGGGCAATTACAGCTGCACCTACAAGATGTTCGGATATGACAACCGCATGGGGCCGGACGAGCATTTTCAGGATCTTAAGCGCGTTTTAAGCGCCATAGGCGGCAAGGCAAACAGGGTCACCGTAGTAATGCCGCTGCTTTACGCCTCCCGTCAGCACAAGCGCAAGGGCAGGGAGTCTATGGACTGCGCAATGGCGCTTAAGGAGCTTGAAAGCATGGGCGTTTCTACGATAATTACCTTTGACGCCCACGACCCGACCATACACAACGCAATTCCCTACACCTCTTTCGAAAACTGCATGGCGACGTATTCCACGCTTAAGAAGTTTATAATGGAAGAGAATTTTTACGACAATAAAAAGCTTACGGTTATAAGCCCCGACACGGGCGCAATGGAAAGGGCTATATTCTACGCAAACGTGCTTGGTGTCGACGTGGGCATGTTTTACAAGAGGCGCGACCATACGCGCGTTGTGAACGGCAAGAACCCGATAGTGGAGCACAAGTATCTCGGCAGTCCTCTTAAGGGCAAAAGCGTTTTGATAGTCGACGACATGATTGCTTCCGGCGAGTCGGTTATTGACATAATCCGCCGTATTTCGCACTACAAGATAGACAAGACCTATGTCGCAAGCACCTTTGCTTTCTTTACAGAGGGCGTTTCTAAGTTCGACAGGCTTTATAAGGAAGGCAAGCTTACCAGACTTTACTCCACAAACCTCTCCTACGTTCCGGACGAGATACGTAACAGGCCGTGGTTTGAAGAGGTTGACCTTTCGAAGTTCCTTGCAAAGATCGTAAACACCCTAAGCCACGACGAAAGCATCTCCCCGCTGCTCGACCCGAAGGCGAAAATACGCAAGATGCTTGCCGAAAGGGCTGCTGCAACACAAAATTCTACGGTCACTGCAGATAAACAGTAAAAAAACTCTTGACAAACCGATTAAAATTTGTTATTTTATACTTTGTAGGAAAACATAATCTGTTTTCTCCTTGCTCTGTGGAAGGCAGGGCCATAGTCCAAAAGGAGGTGTAATGATGGAAAAGAAAGCGATGTACGAGTGTCTCTATATTGTTGACAGCTCTCTCGGTGAAGACGGCATAAGGTCTCTTATCGAGAAGTTTGGCGCACTTATCGAGGCAAACGCTGCGGTCGATTCCGTTAACGAGTGGGGCAACAGAAGGCTTGCCTACCCTATTAACGACTTGACCGAAGGCTATTACGTACTTGTTAAGTTCGAGTCTGCCCCGGATTTCCCGGCGGAGCTTGACAGGAACTTTAACATTACCGACGGTATTCTTCGCTCGCTCATCACAAGAGTAGAAGAGTAAACGCAGACGTTCACATCAGGAGGAGTTATGGCAAGTTTTAACAAGGTCATAATGGTCGGTCATCTTGTTGCCGACCCGGAGCTTAGACAGACACCTAACGGGGTACCGGTTGCTTCCTTCAGGATAGGCGTTACAAGGCGCTTTACGAAGGCCGGTGAACAGCCGCAAAGTGACTTTTTCGACGTTGTGGCCTGGCGCCAGACGGCAGAGTTTGTTACGCGCTTTTTCACCAAGGGGCGTCCCATTTTGGTATGCGGTTCCCTTCAAACCCGGCAGTGGACGGATCAGAACGGCGGCAAGCGCATCTCTTACGAGATAGTTGCCGACGAGTGCAGCTTTGTTGACAAGAAGTCGGATGCGGGTGCTCCCGTGCACGATGCGCCTGTCAACGAGATGCCTAATTACAGCTCTCCCAAGGCAGAGGGTTCTTTTGAAGAGCTTTCGGCCGACGACGAGCTTCCATTCTAATTTTCAAAACAGATTATAAAAGGAGGTATAGGCTTTGGATAACGAAGTAAAGACCGAGGTAAAGACCGAAGCTAATGCTCAGGCACAATCCCCGGCTCAGAAGCCCTTCAGACCCAAGAAGAGGAAGAAGGTTTGCGCTTTCTGCGCCGATAAGATAGAGCATATAGATTATAAGGACACCCTTAAGCTTAGGAAGAACCTTTCCGAAAGGTCGAAGATTCTTCCCCGCCGTGTAACCGGCACCTGCGCAAAACACCAAAGGCAGCTTACCATTGCGGTTAAGCGCGCAAGGCACGTTGCGCTTATTCCCTACGTTTCCGACTAAGAGGCGTTTTTTGGCGTGCTGCAGCTTTCGCTTGCGGCACGCCTTTTTGTTTACTATTAACCGAAAAAATAAAAGTTTTGGAGGAGGAAAAAAGCAATGAAACGGTTAACAGCAATTCTATTAACTCTTTCCCTTGCGCTTTGCGCTTTGTCGATCCCTGCGTCGGCAGAAGCCGCAAGCGGCACCTGGGGAGACAATCTTACCTGGAACCTCGATTCCGACGGCAAGCTTACCGTCTCCGGCAATGGTTGGATGGACGACTTGTTTTTCGGATCAATACAGAGTGCCGCTTGGTTTGAATACGCCGAGGACATCAAGTCCGTTGTTATTTCCGAAGGCGTGACAAGCATAGCAGGCAGCGCGTTTCACTACTGCACGTCTATTGAAAACGTCAGCATACCTAATACGGTGACGTACATCGGTCAGTCTGCCTTCCGCGGCTGTACTTCCCTTAAAAGCATAAGCATCCCGAACAGCGTTACAGAGATAGAAGGCTATGCTTTCTCCGACTGTTCCTCGCTTGTAAATGTTGTAATTCCCGACAGCGTAACCGAAATGGGGTGGGGTGCGTTCTACAATTGCACCTCTCTCACAAGCATTACGCTCCCCGACGGCATTGAAGAGCTGTATGGCACCTTTTCCGGCTGCACGGCGCTTAAAAGCTTAAACGTGCCCGCAGGCGTAAAAAATTTCTCTAACGACGTTATCTCCGGCTGTAGAGCTCTTGAAACGCTGACGGTTTCCAAGGAAAACAAGGTATACCACAGCAAGGACAACTGCGTTATAGAAACGGAAACCAATTCACTTATAGCCGGCTGCAAAAACAGCGTTATACCGGACTATGTAACGGATATTTCTTACGGGGCCTTATCCCAAACGGGAATTAAAAGCATAAACATACCCGCAAGCGTTGTATCCATTGCCGGCAACCCCTTCTACTACAACGCAGAGCTGGAGTCCATTACCGTTGACAAAAACAACAAGGTTTACCGCGGCGAGGGCAACTGCGTTATAGAGGAAGAAACAAACACCGTGGTGGCAGGCTGCAGCGGCAGCGTTATACCGAAGGGCGTAACCGCTGTCGGCGAATGTGCCTTTTCAGGCTGCACCTTTACAAGCTTTGAAGTGCCGGAGGGTGTAATCTCCATTGGTCAAGATGCGTTTTCAGCCTGCTCTTCTCTTAAGAACATAACGCTGCACGAAGGATTAAAATCCATAGACGGTGCGTTTGCATGGTGCAGTGCGCTTGAAAGCCTTGTTATACCCGACAGTGTGACTGAATTTAACGGAGACTTTCAAGAATGCTTCTCTATTGAAAGCTTTACAATAGGCGCCGGCATAAAAGAGCTTGACAATTACACATTTATTAATTACGGCGAAGATATGAAGGACGACATCTTACCGCAGGAAAACATTAAGACCGTTTACGTAAGGTCCTCAGGCGCCGCCGCAGGGCTTACCTCGAAGGAAGCAGGCGGAAACCTTATGAACGCCGCCGAGACCGTTATTCTTGCAAGCGGCATTCAGCCGACCGACTACATAAAGACCAACTACCCGTACACCGGCACGGCTACAATAGGCGACGAAGAGGTGACCTGGTACAGGAAGACCGAGAAATGCACGGGTCACTACTTTGAAAGTACGGACGACGGCAGATGCGCTATATGCGGCAGTCTGCGCAACGCAGAGATTGGCGACGCTAATGGGGACGGTGCCGTGATCAACATAGACGCGTCGTTCACGCTGCAGTACGACTCCGGCCTTATAGACCTTGAGGACTCGGCATTTGCCGCAGCGGACGTTGACGGCAACGGCGCTGTGAACAACATTGACGCGTCACGCATACTCCAGCTTGACGCAGGCATTATATCTGAGTTTTAACACACTTGGCGTAAATGAAGGCGTGCCGCATACGGGTTTTGCGGCACGCCTGTTTAATAACCGAGAGGACAGGATGGAAGTTTTAAAAAAGCTCTTAAACGCCGAAGGGATAACGGAATTTGCCACCGTTGACTTCGAAAGGCTTACGGTTATAAACCCACGGCTTTTAAACGGCAAGCCGGGCATTAAAAGCGCTGCCGTTTTCCTGATACCCTACAGGCACGCCGGCATGAAGGAAGGCGGCGGGTTTAACGTTGGGCTTTTTGCGCGCTGCCGCGACTATCACCTGTACGCGAATGGTCTGTTTGAGCGGATTATTCCCACGCTCATGGCCGAGACGGGCGGTGAAATTTACGGGTATGCGGACAGCTCGCCCATTGACGAAAAGGGCGCTGCGGCGACTGCCGGACTTGGCTTTATCGGAAAGAACGGCCTGCTTATAAACCCCGTATACGGCAGCTTTGTCTTCATTGCGGAGCTGCTGTTTACTGCACGGCTTGAAGAGGATATTTGCCACTGTGACGGCGGCTGCGGGGAATGCACGGCCTGCGTCGACGCCTGCCCTGCCGGCGCACTTAAGGGCGGGTATACCAGGGAACGCTGCCTGTCCTTCATCTCCCAAAAGAAGAGAAAAACAAAGGAAGATTGCGAAGTCTTAAAGGCGAACAAAACTGTTTGGGGCTGCGACATTTGCCAAAGGTGCTGCCCTTACAACAAGGGCGCGCAGTTTTCCGACATAGCCTATTTTAAAGAAGGCTTTATCGAGGACTTTACGCCCCAAAGGCTGCGAGAAATGGACGACGAAGAGTATGCATCCTTTGCCTTTTCGTTTAGGCCGAGGGCGGTTTTGGAAGAAAACTTCTTGACTGCAAGCGGTGAATATGATATAATCGTCAGCTGAGGAAACTTGTTTAAAAGGAGAAAAGCATATGTATACCGAACACAAAGAAGAGCTTAAACAGGTCACGGACCGTATACATTACCTTCGCGATATATTGGAGCTTTCCGCAACCGAGGTGGCGGAAAAGCTTGGCATTCCGGTGTCGCTTTACCTGGACTACGAAACGGGCAAAAAGGACATACCGATAAGCGTTATTTACGCCGTTGCCTCTATTTTCGGCGTCGACGCGACGGATATTTTAACGGGCGAAGCGCCGCGTATGTACGACTATACGGTGACGCGTAAGGGTCAGGGCATCGACATTAAGCGCTACGAGGGCTACGCTTTTGAAGCGCTTGCGCACAACTACATCGGCCGGAACAAGGAGCCGATGCTTGTAACCATTGACCCGTCTGACACTCCGCCGGAACTGGTTTCCCACGGTGGGCAGGAGTTCAACTTTGTGATTGAAGGCAAAATCGGCGTCACTATAGGCAAGAAGACGGTTACCCTTGAAGAGGGCGACTGCGTTTACTTTGACCCCAAGATCATGCACGGTCAGTTCGCCATAGGAGGCCGGGCTAAGTTTTTGACAATTATAGACAAGGACAGCTGATGGCTGAAGGCTTTTACAAGAAAAAGTCGCTTGGGCAGAATTTTTTGACAAGCGACCGCATTCCGGCACGCATTGCGGAGGTATGCGGTGCGGACAAGGGCTGCGGAGTTATTGAAATAGGCCCCGGCATGGGCATACTTACAAAGCAGCTTGCCCTGCGTGCGGCGAAGGTCGCAGCGATAGAGATAGACAGTGAGCTTATCCCCATACTTGAAGAGCGCTTTGCGGACGCAGAAAACGTGAAGATTATCAACGAAGACGTGATGAAGTGCGACCTGCGCTCTCTTATAAAGGAAGAGTTTGCAGGGCTTGACTGCGTTGTATGCGCAAACCTTCCCTACTACATAACGACGCCGATACTTATGATGCTTCTTGAAGGGGAGTACGGGTTTCGGTCGATAACGGTTATGGTGCAGAAAGAGGTGGCAGAGCGGCTTTCGGCAAAGGCGGGGGCGGCCGGATACGGTGCGGTTACCGCCGCTGTAAGCTATTATGCGGCGGTTAAGAGACAGTTTACCGTCGGGGCGGAAAACTTTTCACCGAAGCCGAAGGTAGATTCCGCAGTCATAACGCTGACGCCGTATACAGAAAAGCCGGTTAAACCCGAAAACGAGGGGCTTTTCTTCCGCGTATTGAGGGGCGCGTTTGCCATGCGCAGAAAGACGCTTGTCAATTCCCTTTCGTCGGCCATTAATGAGCTGCCGAAGGAGGAAATTAAATCCGTCGTAACGGAGCTTTTCGGTGCGACGGTGCGCGGCGAGGAGCTTGACGTGCGGCAGTTTGCAGCGCTTTCGGACAGAATAAATGCGCTTATTTGCCATCGGGGTTAGTGTGGCCTTTGTTGAAGGCAAATAAAAAAGAACCGGCCGGAGGAAACCGGGCCGATTCTGTAAAACCGCAGCAGCGTGGAATACACGCCGCGCGAAACGCAAGCAAAAATTGCGTTTATATATTGAAATAATTTAGGGGATGTGTCATACAGCTGCGAGGACAGCGTCAGTGACGGTTCTGTTTATGAGGATGTGTCCGTCCTCCGTCGGATGTATGCCGTCTTCGCTTATAAGCGACTTGAAGTTGTGTGCGGTAAGAAATGCGCCGCGCACGTCGACAAGAGACGCGCTGAATTTTTCCGCAATGCGCTCTATAAGGCGGTTGTAGTTCTCATGCCAGCGGTAGAGCATGCTTTTATCGCCAAGCCAATTCAAAATCACGTCGTAGTTTAGGCCGCGGCTGATCCAGGCCATATATTTTTCGCTGTCAAGAGGCGGAAGGTTTGATATAAGCACCTTCGCGCCGACGGAACGCGCGTATTCAACACAGGTTCTGTAGGTTCTTTCAAATATCCCCGGTGCGGTGCGGCAGGTGTGGCTGTCGTCCGGGTTCTCTGAGATAGCCTTCCACGGGTAGTCGCAGTCGTTGCCGCCGTATTCGAAAAGCACAACACAGTCGTCTCCGTTGCTGTCTACCAGCTCTTCCTTAAGTACGCGCTCGCCGTAATCGATAGTCGCACCCATCTTAGAGTAGTTTTTAACTTCAAAGCCCTCTTTGCCAAGCTCGTCGTAATTGGGCATACAAAGCCTATATCTTCCGTTTTCTTTTGAAAACGTTACGCCTTTAAGTATAGAATCGCCAAAAATAATAAGTTTCTTCATCTGTGCCTCTCTTGTTTTATAGTTTTAGTCTCAGATATTTATGGTCTGCGTCCCGGTTGCACTGTCCATGCAGGCAACGCCGACGCGACAATGTCGATATGTGTTTCCCAAAGCTCATGTATATTATATCCGAGCGGCGAGGAAAACACCACCCCCGCAGACGATTTTGAGATATACTATTCCGGAACGGAAAAATAGAGAAATTCAGGTGACTCTACTATTAGTAGAATATCCTTATTTTAAGCGCGTTTACAGCCCCTTTCGAGGTAATGACAATGGATGAACTGAAATGTGCCGTTGCGGCAAACATAACCGCCCTGCGTACCAACGCAAAGCTTACACAGGCAGAGCTTGCGGAGAAGCTGGGCTATTCCGACAAATCGGTTTCGAAGTGGGAGCGCGGAGAATCCGTGCCCGACATATATGTCCTTAAAAACATTGCGGACATTTTTGACGTAACGGTCGACTATATTCTTGTGCGGCACGAAGCCGGCAAGCGAGTAGCCACGCGCAAGGAGACGGCGATGCGCAACCATATGCTTATAGCGCTTATATCGGTTATAGGTGTTCTGCTTCTTGCAACTGTCGCCTTTACTGCCGTTTGGGCAGCTATTGGTAAGGCGCTTTGGATTATTTTTGTTGACAGCCTGCCCGTCTGCCTTGTTGTGCTTTTGGTCTTTAATTCGCTTTGGTTTAAAAAGAGCAGCAATTTTTACATCATTTCCCTGCTTATTTGGTCACTGCTGCTTGCCTTATACCTTACGCTTCTCGTCGCACACGTGGGAAATTATTGGCTGATATTTATCATTGGCATTCCCGCCGAGATTGTCACGCTCTTATGCTTCGGGATAAAGCCAAGCAAGAAAAGCAAGCTTAAATAACTGTTCTTTTGACGCAAAAAAGTACGCCGCGTTTATACGGCGTACTTTTTTGTTATTCATTTCTCCCCTGCCGGGGCTTTACCTGTCTTCGCGGAAATACGGAAGGCCGAGACTTGCAGGTGGCTGTGTTTCACGCCGGCGAAGCATGCTTGTTATTATAAGCACAATTATCGTTACGACATAGGGGAGCATTTTTATAAGCTCCTGCATGGCAAAGCTTGAGTTGGGGATATAGTTGTAAACGATGTACAGCCCGCCGAAAAGGACAGAGCCGATTATGCCGAAATCCGGGTTCCAAATTGCAAAGATGACAAGCGCAATAGCAAGCCAGCCGCGGTCGCCGAAGGCGTCGTTAGACCAAACGCCGGAGGCGTAATCCATAACGTAATACAGGCCGCCAAGCCCTGCGATAACGCTGCCTATACAGGTGGACAGGTACTTGTAGCGGTTGACGTTTATCCCGGCCGCGTCTGCGGTTGCGGGGCTTTCGCCCACGGCGCGCAGGTTAAGGCCGACACGTGTGCGCTTAAGCACGAAAGCCGCAACAACGGCAATCACTATTGCAGTGTAGGCGAGGAAGCTGTACGACAGGAAGACCTTCCCGAACCAGCCGAGCTTATCGGCAAAGGGCAGCTTTGTTCTGAAAAAGTTGCTTGTGTTTGACAGCGCTATCGAAGGAACGTCGCTATTCATCAGCTTAATAAGCGAACCGCCGAAGAAGTTGCCAAATCCCACGCCGAAGGTAGTAAGCGCAAGACCGGTTACGTTTTGATTTGCGCGAAGCGTAACGGTGAGGAAGCAGTATATAAGCCCCATTATAAGAGAACAGAACACCGAGGTCAGTATCGGTATGGAAACAGCGAGAAACGCATTCATATCTGCCTTATTGGCAAAGGAGTTTTCATACATGAACGCGCCTATAACGCCGCCCATAGCGCCCGCGTACATTATGCCGGGAATGCCAAGGTTCAAATGCCCCGACTTTTCGGTAAGTATTTCGCCCGTAGAGCCGAACAAAAGCGGTATGCCCTGAATCACAGCGCGCTGAATAAAAGCTGTTATCATTTGCTTTCTTGCCTCCTATGCATTTTTATTTCCTGAGCCGCGGAAAACTATCTTGTAATTGATAAAAAACTCGCAGCCGATTATGAAGAAGATAATTATGCCGGTTATTATATCGGCAAATGATTCGTTTAGGCTTTTTATCTGCGTGGTTATCTCGGCTGCGCCGCGTTCGAAGAACACAAGCATAAACGAAGTCAAAACCATGTAAAGAGGGTTGAATTTTGCAAGCCAGGAAACCATTATCGCCGTAAAGCCCCTGCCGCCGGCAGTATCCGTCGTCACCGTGTGGTCGGCGCCGGAAACGATGAGAAAGCCGACAAGGCCGGCTATCGCACCGGAGATTGCAAGGGTGCGGATTATTACTTTCTTTATGTTGATGCCGACATATCTTGCGGTGTTTTCACTTTCGCCGACTACGGAAATCTCGTACCACTGCTTCGTGTACTTCATGTAAACATACATAAGCACCGTCAGCACCGCGACAACTATAACGGTGAGGAGGTATTTATTTCCCGCAATATCCGGCAGCCAGCCCGCCTGCGTATTTTGGTTAATAACGCCCAGCTGACCTGTGCCCTTCGGCTTCCAAACATATGAAAAGTAGGCTATCAGCTGTATCGCAATGTAGTTCATCATCAAGGTGAAAAGCGTTTCGTTTGTGTTCCAAAACGCCTTGCACACGGCGGGAAGCAGTGCCCACACCATGCCGGCGGCAATCGCCGAAACGGCCATAATCGCAATCAAAGAGGCGTTGTTCATACTGTCGCCTATCTTAAACATGCAGGCGCCGGCAGCAAGCGCGCCGATAAGCACCTGACCCTCTGCACCTATGTTCCAAAAGCGCATTTTAAACGCCGGTGTTATGGCAAGCGCTATCGCCAAAAGTATGGCCGTCCTGTAGATAAGCATCCACCTTCTGCGCTCTGTTTCGAAAGAGCCCTCGAACATCATGCCGTATATCTTAAAGGGGTTTTCCTTTGTCAGAATTACGGAGATTATACCGCACACAACAAGGCTCACCAAAACCGCCGCAATCCTCACAAGCCATGATTTCCACCAAGGCATGGCGTCGCGCTTTACTATATGGAAAAGCGGCTGTTTTGCCGGAGATGTTTTAACGCTCATTGCAAGGTTTCTCCTTCCGTCTTATGACTCGCTCCCTTTGTCATGAGCAGGCCGATTTCTTCTTTTGTGGTGTTTCTGCCGTCTACAACGCCTGTTACGTGCCCCGAACCTATGACGAGTATGCGGTCGCAAAGCTCTACAAGCACGTCCAGATCCTCGCCAACGAAAATAACCGCAACGCCGTTTTCCTTCTGCGCATTGAGAAGGTCGTAAATCGTGTACGAAGAGTTTATGTCAAGACCCCTAACTGGATATGCTGCCATCAAAACGGTCGGAGCAGAGGAAATTTCTCGCCCTACAAGCACCTTTTGCACATTTCCGCCGGAAAGTCTGCGCACCGGGGTATTTATATTCGGGGTGACAACATCCAAATTCCTTACCACGTCAACTGCCAGGTTCTTCGGCTGCTTGCGTTGGAGGAACATGGATCTCCCCTTCCCGTAGCTGCGAAGCATCATGTTGTCGACAATGTCCATATTGCCGACAAGACCCATGCCCAGCCTGTCCTCCGGCACGAACGAAAGGCGCACGCCGAGGTTCCTTATCTGCACCGGTGTCTTGTCGCGAAGGTTTTCTGTCTTGTGTGCTTGAGGGTCGTTGTACAGTATCTCCCCGCTTGAAACGCGCTGCAGGCCGGCTATCGCCTCCAAAAGCTCCCTTTGGCCGCTTCCTGCGATGCCCGCAATCCCAAGTATTTCGCCGGAGTTTGCGGTAAAGGAGACGTCGCTTAAGACCTTTACGCCTTCCCTGTTGACGCAGTTTAAATTCTTAACCGTAAGACGCGGAACAGGGTTCACGGGCACAGCCCTTTTTATATCAAGATGCACCTTTTTGCCGACCATCATTTCGGTAAGAAGGTTCTCGTTTGTTTCCGAAGTATTTACCGTGCCGACGTATTTGCCCTTACAAAGCACGGAAACGCGGTCCGAAAGCTCCATAACCTCGTGAAGCTTGTGTGTTATTATTATGATAGACTTGCCGTCGTCGCGCATTTTGCGTAAGATCCTGAAAAGCTTCTTTGTCTCCTGCGGGGTGAGAACCGCAGTTGGCTCGTCAAGAATCAATATGTCGGCACCGCGATATAAAACCTTTATTATCTCTACCGTCTGCTTTTCCGAAACAGACATTTGGTAAACCTTTTTCTTTGGATCAATCTCAAAGCCGTAAGCCGTGCTTATCTCGCGCACGCGCTTCTCTGCCTTTTTGGCGTCGATAACGGCGCCCTCGTTCAGCCCGAGAACGATATTCTCCGTCGCAGAGAACACGTCCACAAGCTTGAAGTGCTGGTGGATCATGCCGATTTTGTACTTAAAAGCGTCCTTCGGAGAGCTTATTACAACCTCTTCGCCGTTTATGTAAATCTTGCCGCTGTCGGGATAGTAAATACCGGATATTATATTCATAAGCGTGGTCTTGCCGCTGCCGTTTTCGCCGAGGATAGAAAGAATTTCTCCCTTATAAAGCGACAAATAGACATTTGCGTTTGCAACCACGCTTCCGAAGCTTTTCGTTATATTTGCCAATTCCAAAACAGTTTTTTTGTTTTCGCTCACAAAAGCCCTCCTTGTTCACACTTCCCAGCAAAAATCGGACGCAGCCCGTCATTTCACCTTGTGATTAAACACTATAAGGCGGGACTTTGAAGCGTCCCGCCTTATATATTTCCTTAATATCAGAACTCCTCGTTAAGAGCAGTTATGCCGTCGATCCTTATGTCGAAATAAGGAGCGGAACGGAACTTAGACTCGCTGAAGACGCCGTTCTCGATAACCTCGGTGTCGGGGGTGAATGCATCGTCGGTGTCGACGTCGGCCTTGTAAGAGTCAAGCTTCTTGCCGTCAACGGTGAAGGTGGCGGCGTCAAACACGTTAAGCGTACCGGCCTTGAACTTATCTATAGCCTCGTTTATCGCGTCCTGCGTGCCCTCTGCAGCGGCCTTCGTATTCACGTCGGTAAGTACAACAGAGCCTTCCTTTATGCCGCCGCACCAGTCAGCCGGGATTTCCTTGCCGTCAATAACGTCCTGAATGGCGAGCTTGTAGTAAGGAGCCCAGTCAATGCGAGAGGAAACGATAAAGGTGTTCGGGCAGGCGGAAACGGTGGAGCCGTTGTAGGAAACATTGGGAACGCCCCTGTCCTCGCAGGCGGTAGGTGCACCCATAGAGTCAGCATGCTGGCTTATAAGCTTGCAGCCGCCCTCTATAAGCTTTATGGCAGCTTCCTTTTCCTTAGCCTCGTCGTACCAGGAACCGGTGAACTGAACGTCCATGGTAACGGAGGGGCAAACGGACTTGGCGCCGAGATAGAAGGAGGTGTAGCCGGATATAACCTCTGCATAGGTGTAAGCGCCGACATAACCCATCTTAGCCTCTTCTGCGGTGAATTCACCGGCCTCGATCATCGCGTTAAGCTTCATACCGGCAGCGATACCGGCAAGGAAGCGGCCCTCGTAGATGGAAGCAAAGGCGTTGTGGAAGTTGGAAAGCTTTTCGGTGTGAGCCATGGTACCGGTTGCATGGCAGAACTGAACGTCCTTAAACTCCTTCGCAGCCTGGAGAATGAATGGCTCGTGACCGAAGGAGTCCGCAAAGATGATGTTGCATCCGCGGTCAACAAGGTCAGCTGCGGCTTCGTAGCACTCGCTCTTCTCGGGGATGTTGGTAACGATTATTACCTGATCGTCCTTGAGGCCGAGGTCCTTTTGAGCCTGCTTCATCGCGTCGATGAAGTTTTTGTCGTAGGTGGAGTTTTCGTCATGCAGGCAGATGAGACCGACCTTAATGTCGTCCTTATTGCCCTCCTCGCTCTTGCAGGCCGAAAGGGAAACAAGAGAGAAGAGCATGACCAAAACAAGCAAGGCAGACAGAATTTTTTTCATAATAATCCTCCGTTTTTGTTTTTATGTAATTTTAAATTACATTTCACTTTTTCGGAAAACAACGCCGCCGTCTTCAAAACGGTCGATTATGGCCAGCGAATCTACGCGTATGCCGAGCGCGCGGAGTGCGTCGCCGCCGCCCTGAAAGCCCTTTTCTATCGCCGTGGCAGCGCCGACAAGATACGCGCCGGACTGCCCGACTATGTCAATAAGCCCGCGCAGTGCGGCGCCGTTTGCAAGGAAATCGTCGACTATCAAAACCCTGTCATCACCGCACAAAAAGTCCTTCGGTACGACAGCCTCATAATCGTTGCCGTGAGTGTAGGAGTGAATAGATGCTTTATAAACACCGCCGCTTACGTTGCCGGAGCGGTGCTTTTTTGCAAACACGGCCGGCACGCCGAGGGCGTATCCCGCAGCGACAGCAACGGCAATACCCGACGCCTCTATGGTAAGCACCTTATTCACGCCGTCTTTGCCGAAAATCCGCCCTATCTCCTTGCCCATTTCAAAGAGAAAGGCGCAGTCAAGCTGCTGGTTCAAAAAGCTGCCGACGTTTAGAATATCGCCGGGCATAAGGCACCCCTCGCGCTTTATTTTTTCTTCCAAAGCCTTCATAGAAGCACCACCGATACGTATCACGGCGGCAAAACGGAAACACGCCGCCAGTATTACAGAAATACAATTATAAGTACATTATACTCACTTATCCGACAAAATGCAAGAACAAAAACTGTCGAATTTTGACGTCTTCAAAACCCGCAAATATACATTTTTCACAAAAGGACGCGAAAAGCCGATAAGAGAGCCCCAAACGTCTCGCCGCAAGAGGCGCGCGAAAGCCGCCGCGATGCGCGCACGGCGCTTTGCAGCGGCTTTTAAACTACTCCGCTTTGACCTTTATGAATTTGTTTTTGCCCTTGCTTACGACGTATTCACCTGCGGACTCGAAGACGGCATTCGGGTTCTTTTCCTGAACACCGTTCACCTTTACGCCGCCGCCCTGCATAAGCCTCCTCGCTTCACTGCCGGAGGGGGCAAGGCCGCTTTCACGCAGGATGTCCGCAACCCTCGTGCCGACAGCGCAGGCGTATTCCTCCATCTCGTCGGGAACGCCGCCGCCGGCGATGCTCTTATACCTGTCGGCCGCGGGGGCAACGGCAGCCTCGCCGTGATACATCCTTACAATTGTTTCCGCATAAAGACGGTGTGCCGCCATTATGTCCTTTTCCACAAGCTCTGCAAAGTCTGCCTCCGCAAGGTCGGAGGTCAGCCTGAAATAGGTCAGAAGAAGCGTGTCCGGCACCTTCATGCACTTTTCGTACATAATCTCCGGCGCTTCGTCAATGCCTATGTAATTGTCAAGCGATTTGCTCATCTTCTCCACGCCGTCAAGGCCGGGAAGAAGCGGGAAGGTTATAACCTCCTGCGGGGTCTGGCCGTAATCCTTCTGCAGGTCCCTGCCGACAAGAAGATTGAAGGTCTGGTCGCTGCCGCCGATTTCGACGTCTGCATGCAGGGCGACAGAGTCATAGCCCTGCATAAGGGGATAGAACATCTCGTGCATGCCTATGGGCTGCTTTGCCGCATAGCGCTTTGCAAAATCGTCCCTTTCAAGTATCCTCGCAACGGTGTACTTCCCCGCAAGCGAGAGTATATCCTCAAAATTCATGGACTTAAGCCATTCCGAATTGTAAACTATGGTCGTCTTTTCCCTGTCAAGTATCTTGCACACCTGCTCGTAGTAAGAAAGGCTGTTCTGCCTTGTCTGCTCGTAAGTGAGAGGAACCCTCGTCTTGCTCCTTCCGGAGGGATCGCCTATCATAGCGGTAAAGTCGCCTATTACAAAAACTATCTCGTGTCCCAAATCCTGAAGCATCCTCAGCTTCCTCAAGGGCACGGAATGCCCAAGGTGAAGGTCCGGTCTGCTCGGATCCGCGCCCATCTTTATGCGAAGCTTTTTCCCGCTTTCAAGCTTTTGAAGAAGCCCCTCGGCAGAGTAAACCGATACGGCATCCCTCATAATATTGTCGTAAACCTCTTTAACAGTCATTTTTTAAACCTGTCCTTATCTTTTTTATTGCAGTGTGTCTGCGGTAATTATATCGTATTTGCCAAGCTCGTCGCCGTTAAGCTCCACCTGGCCGTAGCGGTTTTCCAAAACCGCCGAAAAGCTTTTGTCGGCAAGCTCGCCCCAAACGGTGTCGAATTTTGTCTTTTTGTCCTCTTCCGTCATCTCGCACCTTGTGACAAGGTGCGCGCCGTTTTCCGCCTTGCAGACGCCGCATTTCCCAACCTCAAGCCCCTTTGCAAGTGAGGCATAGTTCTCCTCGGTTTCGTCAAGGTCAACAAGGAAGCCGTCCTTGTACTCCGACATGGCGTTGTCGTCGGAAAGCTCTGCAAAGTCGTCAAACTTCTTCTCTCCGCTTTCTATCTGAGCCAAAAGCTCTTCGGCCTTTGACAAAGCGTCGCCCTCGTACTTCGAGTTCAGCAGGTATATGTGCTTTACTTTTACGTATCTTTTACCGATTTCCGAATAAACGTCCTCGTCCTTTACCTCACAAAGACCGCCGGCAGAGCACAGCTTCGTCTGCAAAACCGAAATAGTCTGCTTCATGCGCAGGTATTCCGTAAGCTCGTCCGTGTCTATGCCGTAGCGCGCCAAGAACACGTCCAGCGCTTCCTCGCCGCCGTAGGAAGAAACATAGTCGTTGTACTCGTCGGTCACTGCCTCCTCTGCCTTTACGTCAAGCGAAACGCCGTATTCCTCCGCCATCTTTTTGCATATAAGCAGCATCCTGCAGTGGTTGTTTATGTCGTCCGTGACGGACTTTGCAAAGGTCTGCCCGTCTTCTGCCTTCATGTTCCAAAAGGTCTCGGTGTCTTCGACAAAATCGCTGTCTCCGTAAAGCTGGAGAAGGTACAGATAGTTAGTCTTAAGCGCCGAAAATATGAAGGCATACATGCCGGATTTTAAAGTGTTTCCCTCGTAAGACATAACGACCGTGTCGGAATTGTCAACAACCGGCTTTGCTTTTGGGTCGTCAATTTCGCCCTCTCCGCCGCAGGCGGTAAGGATAAGCATTGCTGCCGCAAGCAATAAGCAAAAAGTTCTTTTCATGTCTCTCCGCCTTATTTTATCTCCCAGGGTCTGTCGTACTTCTCTATAACCTTTTCGTCGACCGCAACGACGTCGTAGTACTTCATAAGAAGCTCGTTCAAGGCCTTGCTCAGGCTTTGCTCTCTGTACTGCTTAAGCTCTTCCTCCGTGGGAACCGCCGTCCTGCCGAAGTCCTCTTCCTTAAGCTCTTTGTAAGTTATGACGTATATACCGCCGTCAACCTTAAAAAGCTTTACGTCTCCGGACTTGTAACCGGAAGCGCCCTTGCCGAGAACCTCTTCAAGGCTTTCCTTGGTGACAATGGCGTCCTCGTCGGCAGCGTCCGCGTCCTCGCTTGCCTCCTTAAAGGCATCGGGGTCGTCCTTAAGCTTTTCGACAAGCTCGCCGCAGCTTTCTTCAAGGCGCCTGTTGTACTCCTCCGGAGAGGCGTCTTCAGACGACACGTCGTCCGACGTATCCGAGCTGTCTGCGCTTTCCGAACTTTCCGAGGCGTCCTTAAACTGATAGTACAATATATCGACCTTGGCGTTGTCATTCAGAAAGCTTTCAATTTGCGACTCAAGATATTCGCGCGCTTCCTTCTCTATTTCCTCGTCCGGTGCGGCCTTTATAACGCCTATAGAAGCGAGATGATCGGTTATATTCTCCGCAAACACGGTGTGATACAGGTAGAAAACCCTCTCCCAGTCCTCTTCGGTAATGCCCCTGCCGGCAAGGTACACGCGCCGCCTTGCCTTTACCCAGGGGAAAACCGTGCCGCTGTCGTCCGCTATCTCGCTTACGTCCTCCAGGTATTCGGTGCCGTTAGCTGCGACATCCTCATATATTGCGGCTTCAAGATTTTCGCCGTAACCGTCGGGATATACAAAGCCGTAGTCGGAGGCGGCCTTTTCGGTGGCAAGCATATCCTTTGCGACGTTGTAGGTGTTTTTACAAACGTAATCCTTCATAACGGATATTTCTTCGTTACCGGGGTCGTCAACCTCTGCGTTCCAAAACTCCTCCGTATCGGCAACCTCTATATTGGGGTCTACAGTCATGGAAGTGCCGTAAGCCTTGTAATAAGCAGCCTGAGCAAGCACGGCCTCTTTAAAGTAAACATAGAGATAGTCGTACAAAGCCTCGCTTATATAATTGTCGCCGAGTGTAAACACCCTTGCCCCGTCTTCGGCGGAAATATCCACACTTTCCAAAGACAAGTCCCCTACCTCCATGACCTTGTCGCCTTTGTCGGCAGAGCAGGAGGCAAGCGCAGAAAGTGCGAAGCCGAGGGAAAGAGCCGCCGCAGCGATTCTTTTAAACATACAAATTCACCGTCCTAAGTGCAATTATACAATATAAAAAGCGATTTGTCTACACCTTTTCGCAGAAATTACCGTACATATCCAGAAGATGCGTTACCGTGGGCAGCACGCCGGAGCCGCCGCGAAGCCTGCAGGATATGTGAGGACGCGAACCGGCAGAGACCATTATCCTGCCGCGAAAGTCCGCAGAAGCGCTTAAAGCGGTGCAGGCGCGCATGTCGGGCCTTGGGCAGTAGAACGACACAAGCCCTTCCTTCTGCTCGATGGAGGTAAACCCGAGGGATGCCGCTTTATGCCTTGCAAGGGAAATTTCGATGAGGTTTGTAACCTCTGCGGGAACATCGCCGAATCTGTCAGTCAGCTCGTCCAAAAGGTCGGCCTTCTCGTCCTCTCCGGAAGCAAAGGCTATTTTTTTGTATATGTCTATTCTCACCGCAGGAGAGGATATATATTCCTCTGCTATAAACGCGTTGACTTTTATATCGACCGTACAGTCCTCGGTTTGCGGTGTGGGAACGCCCTTTTCCTCGTTTACCGCCTCCTGCAGCAGCTTTATATACAGGTCGTAGCCCACGCTTTCTATGTGGCCGTGCTGCTCTGCGCCGAGAAGGTTGCCTGCACCGCGTATCTCAAGGTCGCGCATGGCTATCTTGAAGCCGCTGCCAAACTCCGTGTATTCCTTTATCGCCTGAAGGCGCTTTACCGCGACCTCCTGCAGTACCTTGCCGCGCCTGTAGGTGAAGTAGGCGTAGGCCCTTCTGGAGGAGCGCCCGACGCGGCCGCGTATCTGGTGAAGCTGCGATAGCCCCATCTTGTCGGCGTCCTCTATGATAAGGGTGTTGGCGTTCGGCACGTCTATGCCGGTTTCGATTATCGTGGTGCAGACAAGTATGTCGGTTTCACCCTTGACCATGGATTCCCACACCTCGGAAAGCTTGTCCTTTTCCATCTTGCCGTGACCGACGGAAACGGTGCTGTCCGGGAATCGGCGGGAAAGTGCCTCTGCTATCGGATAGAGCTGTTCGATATTGTTGTGAAGGTAAAACACCTGCCCGCCGCGACGCAGCTCCCTCTCTATGGCGTTGTACAGTATCTCGCTGTCGTATTCAAGCACATAGCTTTGGACGGGCAGCCTGTCGGTAGGGGCGTCCTCCAGCACGGACATGTCCCTTATGCCGCTTAGTGCCATATTAAGCGTCCTCGGTATCGGAGTTGCGGAAAGCGTAAGCGTGTGCACGCTTTTTGCAAGGGTTTTAAGCCTTTCCTTGTGGGTTACGCCGAAGCGCTGCTCCTCGTCGACAATGAGAAGCCCCAGATCCTTAAAGCCCACGTCCTTCTGCAGAAGCCTGTGGGTGCCGACGACAATGTCGAGCCTGCCGGACTTAAGCTTGCTTATGTTTTCCTCGTTCAGCTTTTTGTCGTTGAAGCTGGAAAGCATGCCCACCTCTATAGGGAAGCCGCGGAAGCGGTGCTTCATCGTCTGAAAATGCTGCCAGGCAAGTATGGTGGTCGGCACCAAAACCGCCGCCTGCTTGCCGGAATTTACCGCCTTAAACGCCGCACGCAGTGCGACCTCGGTCTTGCCGAAGCCCACGTCCCCGCAAAGAAGCCGCTCCATGGGGATGCTTTTTTCCATGTCGCTTTTTATCTCCTTTGCGGCGATAAGCTGCCCCTCTGTCTCGGGGTACTCGAACATGGATTCGAACTCCTCCTGCAGCTCGTCGTCGGGCGCGCAGGGCTCGGCAATGCCGCGCTGCCTTTCTCCGTAAAGCTTTAAAAGCTCCTTCGCGATGTCCTTGGCTGCATTTTTTGCCTTTTGCTTAGCCCTGTACCACTCCGTCCCGCCAAGGCGGTTGAGCTTTATTTTTTCGGTGTTGCCGACGTACTTGCTTACGGTGTCAAGCCTTGAAGCGGGTACGTAAAGCGTATCACCGCCTGCGTAAGAAATCTTTATAAAGTCCTTTGCAACCCCGTCCGACACCATGTTCTGCAGCCCGCAGAACACGCCGACGCCGTGGTTTATGTGCACCACATAGTCGCCGACGGAAAGGTCGGCGTAGGAAGTTATCCTCTCGCCACGATACTCTGCGTTTATTTTCCTGCGGCTTATTTTCTTCGGTGCCGCTGCCTCCTCCGCGATGACGGAAAGGGAGACGGACGGCAGCTCGAAGCCGCCTATTATCCCCCTTAGCGGTACGGTCACGGCAACGCTGCCTTTGACGAGGCTCCCGTCAAAGCGGAAGCACTTGATGCCCTTGTCCTCTAAAACGGAAAGCGTGTTTGCTGCAGAGGCGCTGTTTGCCGCGATGTACAAAACGCACTGCTCTGCAGCCGTAAGTGCCTCCAAGTCGTCAATCAGAACGGGAAGGCTTATTCCGGCTGCACTGCTTTGCTTTGTGGCGATGTTGGCGTAGCTTTTGTATCTCCCGGTGTCGCCGCTTGAAAGGAAGGCGTCAAACACGACGCTTTTTCTTCCGAACGATATTTTAAACTCGTTGTCGGTAAGGCAGCAGCGCGCAGTGTCAAAATCCGTAAGCCCTCTGTCTACAAGCCTTTCGGTTTGGGTGCTTATCTCCCAATAGTAAGCCCTTGCGCGCTCGGACACCTGCCTGCTGTCCGTCACTATGACTAAGGCGTCGGGTATATAGTCAAGCACGGAAGCGCTTTTTTCAAACAGAAGAGAGCGGTATTTGTCCGGGCAGATGACGTCACCGGTGCCTTCTATCGCCTCGCGCTCTTTAAGAAGCGTGCTTACGGCCTGTGCGTCCGTGCCCTTTGCAGAGGAAAGCTTTTCGTTTATAAAGCCAAGTACCCTGCGTGCGGCCGCGCCGTCGTACACGTTCTCAGCTGCGGGAAGCACGGAAATTTCCTTTACGCTGTCGGTACATCTTTGAGAGAGGACGTCAAAATGCCCTATTTTGTCGACCTCGTCGCCGAAAAAGTCGATTCTCACCGGCTGCTCCGCGCCCGAAGGGTATATGTCAAGTATTCCGCCCCTGACGGAAAACTGACCGCTTCCCTCCACAAACTCCGAGCGCGAATATCCCATGGCCGAAAGCTTTTCGCATATTTGCTTTACGTCGTAATTCTCGCCAAGCTTTAAGGTAAAGCTGTAGTCGATAAGCGTCTCCGGCGTAAGCGTAAGCTGCATGGCCGCATCCGGAACACAGATAAGTGCATCCCAGTCACCTTCTATAAGGCGGTTCAGCACCGCAACGCGGCTTTGCTCCCACTCGCGGGAGGCCGTCTCGACGGTGTCGAACATTATGCTTCGCGCCGGGAACACAAGAACCCTGTCCATATATGCTTCAAGCCTGTCCTTAAGAAGCCCCGCGCTTTTTTCGTTGGGAACGACAAAAAGCGCCTTCTTTGAAAGGCGCCGGCATACAGCCGCCGAAAAAGCCGGAACGGCGCTGTCGCACACGCCGTTTATAAGCGCGGGGAATGCGCCCGACTCCAGGCCTTCAAGGCAGGCGGAAAACTCCTTATCCCTGCACACATAGTCTAAAATTACGTTCATACAGCCGTCCTGTTGCACTCGTTCATCGCCCGTTCCATGTCCCCGCCGACTATAAGCTTTACCGCCTTAAAAGCGTCGTCAAACCGCGAAGAGATGCACTTTGCATCCGCGTCCGACGGGGCGGAAAGAACCCAGTCCGCAAGGTCGTATTCCGGTGTCGGCTTTTCCCCAACGCCTATTTTAATACGCGGGTACTCCTCGCTTTTAAGGTGACTGTTTATCGACTTAAGCCCGTTGTGGCCGCCTGCACTTCCCTTCTTGCGCACCCTCAAAGCACCGCAGGGCAAGGAAACGTCGTCTGCTATGACTATCACCCTCTCAGGCGGCACCTTGTAAAAAGCTGCGGCTGCACCGACAGCTTCCCCGCTGTTGTTCATATAGGTCTGCGGCTTCATAAAAAGCACGTTTTTGCCGTCTACCGAGCACTTTTCGTACAGTGCCGAAAATTTAAGCCTTCTCGGCACACAGCCAAGCTTCCCGCATATGTAATCCAAGGCGGCAAAGCCCACGTTGTGCCTTGTCTTTTCGTACCTTGCGCCGGGGTTGCCAAGCCCGACAACTATAAAATCAATGCTGCTCTTTTTGAAAGCCGAAAAAACGTTCAAGCCCAAAACCTCCCAGTGTATTAACATAAATAATATATACCCGCTTTCCGCTTTTGTCAACCTTCTATTTGCATGCTTTGTTTAAAATGCGCAAAAATGCGGGAATAATTTTATGGAAAATAACAGGCACATTTTTAAAAATTCTTTTGCTTTTTGAATTATTGTATGTTATAATAATCGGACAATATATAGATAACAGGAAGAGTTTTAAAGGAGGAGTAAGATGGCAGCAATGAAGTATGTTTACCTGTTCAGCGAAGGAAACGGAAAAATGCGCGAGCTTTTGGGCGGTAAGGGCGCAAACCTTGCGGAGATGACGAGGATAGGCCTTCCTGTACCGCAGGGCTTTACCGTGACGACCGAGGCCTGCACCAAGTACTATGAAGACGGCAGGAAGGTAAACGCGGAAATACAGGCTGAGATAATGAAATACATCGACAAGCTGGAGGAGATCACCGGCAAGAAGTTCGGCGACAAGGACAACCCCCTGCTTGTGTCGGTTCGCTCCGGTGCGCGTGCCTCCATGCCCGGTATGATGGACACCATTTTGAACCTCGGACTTAACGAAGAGGTTGTGGAAACTATGGCGAAGCAGTCCGGCAACGCCCGCTGGGCTTACGACTGCTACCGCAGGTTTATACAGATGTATTCCGACGTCGTTATGGAGGTCGGGAAGAAGTATTTTGAAGAGCTTATCGACCGCATGAAGGCCGAAAAGGGCGTAAAGCAGGACGTAGAGCTCACTGCCGACGACCTTAAAACCCTGGCGGAGCAGTTCAAGGCGGAATACAAAAGCAAGATAGGCAAGGACTTCCCTTCCGACCCGAAGGAACAGCTTATGGGTGCGGTGGAGGCGGTTTTCCGCTCCTGGGACAACCCGCGCGCAAATGTCTACCGCAGAGACAACGACATCCCCTACTCCTGGGGTACGGCGGTAAACGTGCAGATGATGGCCTTCGGCAACATGGGCGACGACTGCGGTACGGGCGTTGCCTTCACGCGCGACCCGGCGACCGGTGAAAAGGGGCTTATGGGCGAGTTCCTTACCAACGCGCAGGGCGAGGACGTTGTTGCCGGCGTGCGCACACCCATGCCTATAGCCGAAATGGCGGGTAAGTTCCCCGCCGCGTTTGCGGAGTTCACGCGCGTTTGCGAGATCCTTGAGAACCATTACCGCGACATGCAGGACATGGAGTTCACCATAGAACACGGCAAGCTGTTCATGCTTCAGACGCGCAACGGCAAGCGCACGGCAAGGGCCGCTTTGAAAATCGCCTGCGACCTTGTGGACGAAGGGATGATTGACAGGAAAAAGGCCGTTGCCATGATCGACCCGAGAAATCTCGACACGCTTCTCCACCCGCAGTTCGACCCGAAGGTTCTCAAAACGGCTGCGCCCATTGGCAAGGGGCTTGGTGCCTCCCCCGGCGCTGCCTGCGGCAGGGTTGTGTTCACAGCAGAAGACGCGGAGGCTTGGCACTTAAGCGGAGAAAAGGTTATACTTGTGCGCCTTGAGACCTCGCCGGAGGACATCACGGGCATGAAGGTTTCGCAGGGGATTTTGACCGTTCGCGGCGGCATGACCTCGCATGCGGCGGTTGTTGCCCGCGGCATGGGGACCTGCTGCGTTTCCGGCTGCGGCGAAATTGTGATGGATGAAAAGAACAAGAGGTTTACCCTTGCAGGGAAGACCTTTGCCGAGGGCGACTGGATATCCATAGACGGCGCAACCGGCAACATATACGACGGCATAATCCCCACCGTTGACGCGGAAATCGCAGGCGAATTCGGACGGATAATGAAGTGGGCGGACGAGTTCCGCAGGCTTAAGGTGCGCACCAATGCCGACACGCCGGCAGACGCCAAAAAAGCGCGCGAGCTTGGCGCAGAGGGCATAGGCCTTTGCAGAACCGAGCACATGTTTTTCGAGCCGGAGAGGATTGCGGCCTTCCGCGAGATGATATGCTCCGACACGCCGGAGGAGCGGGAAAGCGCACTTGCAAAGATACTTCCCTACCAGCAAAGCGACTTTGAAAAGCTTTACGAAGCGCTTGAAGGCACGCCTGTCTGCATACGCTTCCTTGACCCGCCTCTGCACGAGTTTGTGCCTACCGAAGAGGCGGACATAAAGGCGCTTGCAAAGGCAAAGGGAAAGACGGTTGAAGACATAAAGAACATCATAGCCTTCCTGCACGAGTTCAACCCGATGATGGGGCATCGCGGGTGCCGTCTTACCGTGACCTACCCGGAAATAGCAAAGATGCAGACCTCGGCCGTTATACGGGCCGCGCTGAACGTAAAGAAGCTTCACCCCGACTGGTGCATAGAGCCGGAGATAATGATACCGCTTACCGGCGAGGTGAAGGAGCTTAAATACGTCAAGGACGTTGTCGTTGAAACGGCGGAAGCGGAAATTGCCGCCGCAGGTGCGTCTCTAAGCTACAAGGTCGGCACTATGATAGAGATACCGCGCGCCTGCCTTACGGCCGACCAAATAGCCAAGGAGGCGGAGTTCTTCTGCTTCGGCACCAACGACCTTACGCAGATGACCTTCGGCTTCAGCCGCGACGACGCCGGGAAGTTCCTTGCGGCGTACTACGAGGCGAAGATTTACGAAAACGACCCCTTCGCAAAGCTTGACCAAAACGGCGTGGGCAAGCTTATGGAAATGGCTGTCACGCTTGGCAAGCAGACAAGACCCGACCTGCACTGCGGCATATGCGGCGAGCACGGGGGCGACCCCGTCTCTGTCGAGTTCTGCCACAAAATCGGGCTTGACTACGTCTCCTGCTCTCCCTTCCGTGTGCCTATCGCTCGCCTCGCCGCCGCACAGGCAGCCATCAAGGAACAGGAAAGCTGATATTTGCGTAAAACACAAAATTTAATGTGCCGGAGAGGGCGGAGGAAGTGCTTCCGCTCTCTCCGCTTTTATTTTGGCGATTTTCGGCCAAAGCAGCGCAAGTGTCGCGAAATTGTGACAGTTTAGTGTTGCGTAATTGTGAGAAATTTGCTATAATATAACAAATGCGTATTTGAATAAATCGGAATGACAAAAAACGCAAAATAACTAAAAAAGGGGGTTCTGCATGGAAAAATCAAAGCTGCAGAAGATGAAGCTGCTTTTTCTTTTGGAGATGCTTCGCGTCGACTCCGACGAGGAGCACCCGTTATGTACGGCAGACATTATTTCAAGGCTTAACGGAAAGGGCGTCTCCTGCGACAGGCGGACGCTTGCGAAGGACATTGCCCTGCTTAACGAACAGGGCTACGAGGTGATGTCCGTTACCTGCAGCCGGCAAAAGGGCTATTACGTGGAGGATCGCAGCTTCAGCGTGCCGGAGCTTCGCATCCTGATGGATGCGGTTCAGGCGGCGCGGTTTGTGACCGAGAAGAAGACCGAGGAGCTTACGGAGAAGATCGCCGCGCTTGGGGACAGCAACCGCGCGCAGATGCTTAAGCAAAACGCGGTGCACTTCAACACCCGCAAGTACAGCAACGAGGCGGTGTATTACACGGTCAACACCCTGAACGAGGCCCTTTCACTGCGGCGCAAGGTCTCCTTTTTCTACTTTGACCTCAACGATCGGTTGGAGAAGGTCTACCGTCACGACAAGCGCCGTTATACGGTGGAGCCTGTGGCGCTTGTGCTTGCAGAGGATCGCTATTACCTTACGGCAATATCCCCGGACCGTGAAGGGCCAAGCGTTTACCGCATTGACCGTATGGAGGGCACGGAGATTGAGAGCGAGCAGATAAGCGAAGAAGCCGTTAAAAAGCGGGACTCGGTTCCCGATTATGCGGGCAGGACATTTAAGATGTTTTCCGGCCCGGAAGTAAATGCAACATTAGTTTTTGACGACAACCTTGTCGGTGCGGTTCTTGACCGCTTTGGGGAAGACGCCCACATAACCCGGCTTGACGGCAATAAATGTCAGTGCGTCGTTCCCGTTAGCGTAAGTCCGCCCTTTTGGGGGTGGATTTTTCAATTTGGCCGCCAAATGCAAATAACGGCGCCGGATACACTAAAAGGCGAATACGTCCGCAGGCTTAAGGAAGCCGCGGCAGCAATGATGGAGGAAAAAAATGAGCGACTTTATAATCGAAAACGGAGTACTGGTAAAATATAAAGGCAAGGGCGGAGACGTTGTTATACCGGATGGCGTGACAAGCATTGGAGAGAAAGCGTTTTGGGGCTGCAAAAACCTGAAAAGTGTGACAATACCGGAAGGCGTGACAAGCATTGGGGAGGGTGCGTTTCTATGGTGCGGAGGCCTGAAAAGCGTAACTATACCCGAAAGTGTGGAATATATTGGAAATAATGCATTTGAGGACTGTTATAAACTCAAAAATGTACATTTTACTAATCGTTTTCCAAGGTTGGGAAAAGACGTGTTTAAGGATTGCGGCGAGCTGTCTATCTCTTTAGCCGGCATGAACCTGGACAGCCCGATTTCGCCGCAGATAGCGCGACTCTGCACTGAGATTACGGACGACATTCGTCCACACATTATGCTGTTTCAAACAGGAAAAGCGTGGGAAGAAAAAGCGGAAGAGAGGTTGAAGAAAAAAAACACTGACGGCGTAGTAAAAGACGTTGTTCAGCTGGTGAAATCGCAGGAAAAGCTTGCGCAGAAGGCGGGCAAGCAGGCTGTGGATTTTGTCCTGTGCCATCCCGGCGCAAAAAAGGAAACGCTGCAGGCCCTGGCCGATGCACTTGATGAAAAGAAATGCAAAAAAAGTGCGGAGCTGCTGCGCGAGACGATAGCTGATATGAAAGAGGAAAAAGAAGAGACGGAGACCTACGATAACCCTGTTGAAGCTTTTGTCGCCGAAAAAACGATAAATGACAGTATATATAACACGCTTCTTTCCGGCGATATGGATTGGAAAAAGATTTTAGCCGACAACCCCGACTTTAAATATTCGGAGACGGGAAAGCAGTGCCCGAAGGAAGTTGCAGCATTCATAATTTCCGCCTATGCAAGGCAGGCATACGCCGTAAAACACATGACGCCAATCTACTATTACAAAAATGGTTACGTGGAAATTCACAAAGACGCCGACGCTGACAAAATTGCAGAGATGCTTGACAAGGAAGGGCTGCTTAAGCTGCTTTGCATGCTTGCATGTCAAATGGACAAAAGAGAATGCGGTGCGGCACTTGGCAGATACGCCGACGAAAAGCGCGCTGCGGAGCTTATCAAAATGATGAGAAAATGGGAGGATTACTACCCTGATGGCTGCTTTGCCGTTATGGCCGCCCGCGGCGGGCTTATGCTTAACGACACGCGCACTGCAATGCTGCACATGGACAAGGTAGGTTTGCTGCGCGTTTATGCAAAGATGCGCGGAACAGACGCCGAAACAATGCGCGACACGGTGCTTGCAGACTTCGGGCTTGACGGGGACGGAAAGAAGGCCTATGACCTTGGAGGAAGGACGGTTTCCGCCTCTATTGACAACGAGCTTAAGATAACGCTGTTTGACGAAACGGCGGGAAAAACCGTTAAGTCGCTTCCCAAAAAGGACGCAGACCCCGAAAAGCTTGCAGCGGCGGATGCCGACTTAGCAGATTTGAAGAAAAACGTAAAAAAGGTTGTCAAGGCGAGGTGTGACCAACTGTTTTCAGACTTCCTCAGCGGAAATACATACGGCGCGGAAAAGTGGAAGCAGGCGTATCTCGGCAACCCGGTGCTTGAACGCGCAGCCGCGCTTATCGTGTGGAACCAGGGGACGCAGACCTTTACGCTTAAGGACGGGAAGCCCGTAACATGCAGCGGCGAGGAGTACAAGATAAGCAGCAAGCCGATAGGCGTTGCGCACCCGATGGAGATGGAGCCGGCAGAGGTTGAAGCCTGGCAGCAGTACTTTATGGCAGGCAGGCTGAAGCAGCCGTTTGAGCAGGTTTGGGAACCCGTCATAAAACCCGAGGAGGTAAAGGAAGACAGATACGAAGGACAGAAGGTGTCGGTATTCCGCTTTATGCACGCGGAAAAGCACGGCATAACGTTTTGGGATGAGGACTTTCACAACAGTATAGGCTTTGAATTGACAGGCTGTGACATTGATTACGATAGGACAACGCCCAACAGGCACAGCATCGAACGCGACGAGACGTTTACGCTTGGAAAGTTCACGATTGAAAAGTACGACCGCAGGGTGAACCACATCGTTGCGCTGCTTGACAGGTGGACGGTGTACGGGCGGATACTTGCGGACGACGTTTCCGTGCGGAATATTCTCCACGGGTTCACGGCTGCGCAGATTTTGGAGTTTATCCGGCTTGCGTCCGAAAACGGCTGCGCCGAATGTGCGGCGATGCTTTTGGAGTACAAGCAGAATACATACCCGGATTACGACCCCATGGCCGAATTTACGCTTGATTAACGGAGGTAAAATATGAAAATTGTACACACATCCGACTGGCATTTCGGAATGCGCGTCGGAACGGGAAACTACGAGGACTGCCAGCGTTTTTTTCTGCAGCAGCTGTATGAGCTGATACAAAAAGAAAACGTCGGCGCGGTGCTTTGCGCCGGCGACGTGTACGACAGCGGCAACGTCGGCGCAGACGCAATAGCGCTTTTCGACAGCGCTGCGCAGAAAATTTGCGGCGAGCTTAAGGTGCCGTTTATTGTCATAGCCGGCAACCACGACCAGGCGGAGAGGCTTGCTGCACACAAGGAGCTGCTTTCCTGCGTGGATCTTCACATAGCAGGCCGCCTGGAAAGGGACATAAAGCCGGTGCTGCTTGACGGTGGAAGGGTGGCCGTTTACCCCGTGCCGCACTTCAACAAATACGAGGTTTCGGAGCTTTTCCCCGAGACAAAGGACGACATACGCACACTGCAGGACGCACACATGGCGGTGTTTGACCGCATACGCGAGACGATGGATCGAAGCAGATGCAACATCGTAGTCAGCCACGCGTACATTGTAGGCGCTTCGCTTTCCGAGTCCGACCGTGCGGTGATGAAGGGACTTGCGCCGGCTGTAAGCAAGGAGGTGCTGCGCGACTTCGACTATGTCGCCTTGGGGCACATACACAAGCCGCAGGAGGTGGGGCGAAACGCACGCTATTCCGGAAGCCCGGTGAAATACTCGTTCAGCGAGGAGAACCAGGAAAAGGGCGTGATGCTTGTCGACACAGAGGGCATGTCCTGCACCTTCGTGCCCTTTAAGCAGCTGCGCGACAGGAAGACGGCGGAGGGCACGTTTGACGAGCTGATGGCGCGAAGCGACCTTAAGGACGACTATCTGCGCTTAAAGGTCACAGACCGCGTTGCCGGCAGCGACATGCAGGCAGAGCTTGGCAAGCGCTTCCCGTACCTGCTTGAGGTAACGGGCATAAGCGCGGACGAAGGCGAGGGGGAGAGCACGCTTACCGCAGAGGAGCTTAAAAGCGCAAGCGACGAGGACATTTTGAAAAGGTTCCTTGCCGAGAAGTGCGGAAACTACATCCCCACGGAGGAACAGCTTGAGATGTTCCGGGAAGCTATGGCTATGACGGAGGAGAGCAAATGAAACCTATAAGTATAGAATTTAAGTGCTTCGGCCCCTATTTAGAGAGGCAGTTTATCGATTTTACGCAGCTGGAGAAGAACGGAGTCTTCCTTATATGCGGCGAAACAGGCGCAGGCAAGACCACCATTCTGGACGCAATGAGCGTTGCGCTTTACGGCAAGTCAAGCGGCGGCACGCGCGGCGAGATAAGCGACATGCGCTGCAAGCTTGCCGGGAAGGACGACGAGACAAGGGTGGAGTTTGTCTTCGACGAGGCAGGCAAGCGGTACAAGTTCCTGCGCACGCTAAGCATCAAGCGCGTCAACGAAAGCATTGAACAGCAGTGCATGGAGCAAATAGGCGGCGAGTGGAGGCCTCTGTTTGCCAACGCCACAAAGTCAAAGGTAAACGAAAAGGCGGAGGAGATAATCGGCCTGTCGTACGACCAGTTCCGCCAGGTAATAATCCTGCCGCAGGGTAAGTTTGAAACGCTTCTTACTTCGAAATCCGACGAAAAAGAGGAGATACTGTCGAAGCTTTTCGACGGCGAGCGTTGGAAAAAGGCGACGGAGATAATTCAAAAAAAGGTCAAAGAAGACGAAAACGAGCTGAAGGCTAAAAAAGCGGCTTACGACGAAAAGCTTAAAGACAACGGCTGCGCCGACCTTGATGAGCTTGAGCAGAAGATAGCCGGCATGGAAGAGTCGCTGCAAGAGCTTACAGGCCTTGAAGAGGAGGCCAAAAAGAAGCATGAAGAGCAGGCAACGCTGAAAGAAAACGCCTCTCGCTTAAAGGAGAAATTTGACGAGCTTGATCGGCTTGGCGAAGAGCTTGCCGCAATGAAAGAACAGGAAGCGGACATCGAGAAGACGGAAAAAGCCATAGGTCTTGCGGAGAAGGCGGAAAAGCTTAAGCCCGTATACGAGGAGTACAAACGGGCGGAGGAGAATCTGGATAAAGCAAAGACTGAGTCGGAGGACGCCAAAATCAAGCTTGAAGCCGCAGAAAAAGCTGAAAAAGCGGCAAAGGCTGCGAAGGACAAGCACGACGAAGGCAGACGCGCCTACGAGGAGAAGAAGGCGCACATAGTGCGGCTTGAGGCCGCAAAGCCACTGTACCTGTCGCTTGCGGAAAAGCAGCAGCGCTTTAACGCGGCAAAGCGGGCGCTTGACGCAAGGGCAAGCGCAGTAAGCGACGCAGAGGAGAGGTTTAAGAAGACAGACAATGCCTGTACTTTGGCAATCGTCGAAAAGGAAAAAGCTTCCGGTGCTTACCGCGAGGGCATGAACGCGTACCTTAAGGGCATTGGCGGGAAGCTTGCAAAGGAGCTTGTAAGCGGCGAGCCCTGCCCCGTTTGCGGAAGCTGCGATCACCCCTCCCCCGCCCCGACATCCGAGAGCGCCGTCACCGACAGCGAGCTTGACAGGCTTTCAAAGGCGGAAAACGACGCCAACGACCGAGAGGTAAAGACACGCGGCGAGCGCTCCGAGGCCGAGAAGGCAAAGAAGCAGGCCGAGGACGCAAGGGCGTCGGCTGAGGCGGAATACGTGACGGCGAAGGCGGAATACGAAAGCGCCGAGGGGATGAAGCAGCCCGGCATAGACACGCTTGACGCTTTGGAGAAAGAGATAAAAGCCGCAAAGGATGCAGTCGCTGCCTTCGAACAGGCGGATAAAGAGACGGCAGAAAAGCTGCAGGAGGCGCAGAACGTACTGCACACGGCGCAGGCCGACGCAGATCGGCTGCAGAATGAGCTTGAAGCGAAGGAACAAACGGAGAAGGAGAAGGCTTCCCTCTGGCTTGCGGAGCTTGACGCTTCCGTCTTTGCGGACGAGGCGGAGTTTTTGCAAAACCGCCGCGATGCGGACGAAATCCGAGGTCTTCGTGACAAGTGCACGGAATTCCGCACACAGTTGAAGCTGAAGAATGAGGACTTTGCAAATAAGCAGGCAGAGCTGAAAGACGCCCAAAAGCCGGATATGGATGCGATAGAAAAAGCAGTTTCGGATGCGAAAAACGAAAAGGACAAGCTGCTAAGCGATAGAATGACCGTAAACATCAAGCTTGAGAACACGCGAAGAGACCGTGAAGAGCTTACCGAACAAAAGCGCGAAATCGACAGCAAGGCAAAAACCGTTGATTCGAACAGCCTCTTTGCAAAACACATCGGCGGCACGGGCATAAGCCTGCAGAGGTACGTGCTTGGCGCACGCTTTTCCGAGGTCACCGCACAGGCGAACAACCTGCTTAAGACGATATACAACGGAAGGTACCGGCTTTACCGCACCGACGAGGCGGCAGGCGGTGCGCACAACAAGGGGCTTGAGCTTGAGGTCTACGACAGGGACCAAAACCAGCGCAGAAGCGTCAACACCCTTTCGGGCGGCGAAAAGTTTTTGGTTGCGCTCAGCCTTGCAATAGGCCTTTCCGCAGTGGTACGTGCCGGCGGAGGCGTGCACATGGAGGCGATGTTCGTTGACGAGGGCTTTGGCTCGCTTGACGACAACGCGGTGGACGACGCGGTCTCTGTCCTTCAGGAGGTCAGGGGCGACTCTAACGTGGTTGTGGGCGTAATCTCCCACGTCGCCCGTTTGGCGGAAACCATCCCGTCAAAGCTTGAAATCGAAAAAGGCAAAAACGGCAGCAAAATTCTGCTGCGCAGCTGAATAAAAGAAAAGGAGATTTTTACTATGTGTTTTGAACCCTGGATTCTTGGTGCACTTGACGAAGAGGGATATAACGGCATCAGAGACGAGCACCTTTCCCGCGTGGCGAAAGAGATAAAGGCCTCCGGCGCGACTTACGTCGACACAGCCCTGTTTAAGCGCGCCTGCTATTCCGCGGGTGTGAACCCGGATAACTTTACTCAGGCCGACATCGACCGCCTGGCGCGTGAATATTTAAAATAAGGGGTGGGCAGCATGGATGAATTTGTAATCAAAAACGGAGTTTTAAATAACTACAAAGGCAACGGCGGTGACGTCGTTATCCCGGAGGGCGTGACGAGCATTGGCGATTGTGCATTCAAGGATTGCGAAAAGCTGAAAAGAGTAACAATGCCGGACAGCGTGACAAGCATTGGAGAAAGTGCGTTTTGGGGCTGCGGAAGCCTGAAAAGCGTGATAATACCGGAAGGTGTGACGAGCATTGGCGATTGTGCATTCAAGGATTGCGAAAAGCTGAAAAGAGTAACAATGCCGGACAGCGTGACAAGCATTGGAGAAAGTGCGTTTTGGGGCTGCGGAAGCCTGAAAAGCGTGATAATACCGGAAGGTGTGACGAGCATTGCAGAGCGTGTATTTTCCGGTTGCAGAAGCCTGGAAAGCGTGACAATACCGGATAGCGTGACATCTATCGGCTCAGGCGCATTCAAGGGATGCACTGCCTTACAGGATGAACAAGGGTTTGTTATAGTAAACGGGATATTGTTTGACTGCGTAAAAACAGACATAGACTGCATGACAATACCGGACGGTGTGACAAGCATTGGAGAGTTTGCATTTCATGGCTGCAAAAACCTGAAAAGTGTGACAATACCGGAAGGCGTGACAAGTATTGGGGAGAGTGCGTTTTGGAACTGCGAAAGTCTGACAAGCGTGACTATACCCAACAGCGTGACAAGCATAGGAAAGAAAGCGTTTTGGTACTGCGAAAGCCTGGAAAGCGTGACAATACCGGACAGCGTGACAAGCATAGGAGAGCAAGCGTTTTTGGGCTGCGAAAGTCTGACAAGCGTGACTATACCGAACAGTGTTAAAAACATTGGGAATAGTGCGTTTAGATTCTGCAGAAGCCTGACAAGTGTGACAATACCGGAAGGTGTGACAAGTATTGGAGAGCGCGCATTTGAAGACTGCGAAAGCCTGACAAGTGTGACAATACCGGAAGGTGTGACAAGTATTGGAGAGCGCGCATTTTTGTGCTGCAGAAGCCTGACAAGCGTGACAATACCGGAAGGTGTAACAAACATTGGGAAGGAGGCTTTTGAATACTGCGAAAGTCTGACAGACTTAAAGATTCCGAAAAGCGCCGCTGTGGGGTCGTGTGCTTTTTACGACTGCTTCGGCTTACAGGACGAGCAGGGGTTTGTAACGGTAAACGGAGTTGTGTACTACTTCGTGAAAAAAGATTCAAAAAAGGTCACTATACCCGACGGTGTAACGTGTATCAGTGCCAAAGCATTTAAGAAATGTCGGAACATGACAGACATAACAATACCGGGAAGCGTAAAGAAAATCGGTGATCAAGCCTTTCACGATTGCAAAAATCTGCAAAGAATTGTATACTTAGGAGACATTGACAACATACCGGCCGCGTACAAAATACTTGCCGTTATGGGATTTGCCTCAATATACGACGACGTGCCCGATACCGAGACCTGGAAGAAAAAGAACAGCGATTTTGTCAAGCGCAACAGCAAAACATATGTAAAGCGTGCCGTCGGCAACAATGCGCTTCTGCACCTTTTGCTTGAGATCGGAGCGCTTTCGGAAAAAGAAGTGAAAACGTTTATTGAAAGCACGGAAGACGCGCAGATGCGGGCAGAGCTTTTAAACTATCAGCATAAACACTTCGGAGCAAAAGGGCTTGACGAGTTCTCGCTTGACGCTGAAGATCCGGAGGAAAAGCGCGCGGAAAAGCGCGCCAAGCGTGCAGCGAAGTACCGCGAAAAAATAGCGGCAAGACGTGAGCAAGTCAAGAACCAAAAAGGCATTAAAGGGCTTACATTCGTTGTAACAGGAAATTTAATCATAGTGAACGGTTACAGAATGTATCTTTATGAATTTAAGGATTTTATTAGAGAACACGGCGGCATAGTGCGCGACACTTTAAGCGCAAGGACGGACTATCTTATATCCGATTATGAATTCAGCGCAACGGCCGAAAAAGCCGCCAAGCTTGGCGTGCCTATTATAACCGAAGAGCAGTTATTGAAAATGGTAAAAGAAGGCTGAAAAGCTTTTGGTGTGAAAGGGCGAACAAGACGAGGAAGGAGTTCTCGCTTGGAGAGCTTCCCTCTCCGGGAAAGTCAAAGAAAAAGAAGTAAATGCTGACGAAAAGGAGTATTGAAATTTGCACGAAAACGAAAAGACGCCGATAGACGAAGAGCGGGCGGAGAAGATGGACAAGCTGGCGCTTGACATATTGAAGCTCAGCAGGAACACGCTTCTTACAAAGCTTAGGTTTTTGGATGCGGCATTAAGCAGGTTTGTGTACGTCCGCTCCGACGAAGAGGACACGAAGACCCTGCAGACGGATGGGCATTTTCTGTTTTACAACCCGAGGCATGTGCTTGACCGCTTTAAGTACGAAAAAGAAGGGCCGGTGCGCGACTATCTGCACATAGTGCTGCACTGCATTTACCGGCATATGTTTGTCGCGCCCAATGTGGACAGGCATCTTTGGGATTTGGCCTGTGACATTGCGGTGGAGGCGACCGTATCGCAGCTTGGCTTGTACTGCACCTCTGCCCTGCGCGGGCAAAAACAAAAGGCAGAGCTTGACGCGCTGCAGAAAAAGGTTAAGCTTATGACGGCGGAGAAGATATACCGATACCTTTTGGACACGGGAATCACACCGGTTAAATCCGCAACCATGCGTGCGTCATTCTATGCCGACGAGCACGAGGTGTGGTTTATGCCGGCAGAAAAGCGCATGGCGCTTGCCGGTCGGGCAGGCGGAGAAGGCGAACGCGGAGACGGAGACGAAGAAGGCGCTTCATACGACGCAGTGTCGCAGGATTGGGCGGAGATTGCCGAGAAGATAGAGCAGGACTTGGAGACATTCTCACGCAATCAGGGCGAAAACGCCGGAAACCTTATGCAGAACCTGAAGGAGGTAAACCGCGAGAGGTACGACTATACTGCGTTTTTGCGCAAGTTTGCAGTGCGCGGAGAGGTTATGAAGATAGACCCGGACGAGTTCGACTATATCTTCTACTCGTACGGGCTGCAGCTGTACAAAAACATGCCGCTTGTAGAGCCGCTGGAGTACCGGGAGGTCAACCGCATACGCGAATTCGTCGTTGCCATCGACACGTCCGGCTCTGTCTCGGGAGAGCTTGTGCAGACCTTTATCCGGAAGACCTACAACGTGCTTAAAAGCACCGAGAGCTTCTTTTCGAAGATAAACCTGCACATCATTCAGTGCGACGCGGAAATACAGGAGCATGTCAAGATCACAAACCAGGAGGAGTTCGACAAATACCTGAACAGTATGAAAATTCGCGGTCTCGGCGGAACGGACTTCCGACCCGTGTTTCGGCTTGTGGATGATCTGGTGAAAAATCACGAGTTTACGCACCTTAAAGGGCTTATATATTTCACAGACGGATACGGCGACTTCCCCGAGAGGAAGCCGCAGTATGAATCGGCTTTTGTGTTTATAGATGACGAATACAACAACCCGGAAGTGCCCCCTTGGGCGATAAAGCTTGTACTGCAGAAGAATGAAATTTAAAGGAGATTTTACATGAACATCAAAGAAGCGAAAGATCAAATTAAAAACGCCATAACCGCATATTTTACGAAGGATGAGTTCGGAGATTATGTAATTCCGATCGAAAAACAGCGTCCCGTATTCCTTATGGGCCCTCCCGGCATAGGCAAGACCGCGATAATGGAGCAGATCGCGGCCGAGCTTGGAGTTGGGCTTTTAAGCTACTCTATGACCCACCACACCCGTCAAAGCGCACTGGGGCTTCCGTTTATCGAGCACAAGGTGTACGACGGCAAGGAGTACAGCGTAAGCGAATACACCATGAGCGAGATCATTGCCTCGGTTTACGACATGATGGAGCAGACCGACGTAAAAGAGGGGATTCTCTTCTTAGACGAGATAAACTGCGTATCGGAGACACTTGCGCCCGTGATGCTTCAGTTCCTGCAGTACAAGGTTTTCGGCCGTCACAGGGTACCTGCGGGGTGGATCGTCGTAACTGCGGGCAACCCGCCGGAGTACAACAACTCTGTGCGCGAGTTCGACATCGTCACCTGGGACCGCTTAAAGCGTATCGACGTGGAGCCCGATTACGAGGTGTGGAAGGAGTACGCATATAAAGCGGGCGTTCACCCGGCAATTACCACGTATCTGGACATCAAAAAGGGCGACTTTTACAAGATAGAGACGACGGCCGACGGCAAGAGCTTTGTTACCGCACGCGGATGGCTTGACCTTTCCGACATGATGCGGCTTTACGAACAGCACAACATCCCCATAAACGAAAAGCTTACCGGCCAGTACCTGCAGAACCGCAAAATCGCAAAGGACTTTGCGGTGTACTATGACCTGTTCAACAAGTACCGCTCCGACTACCAGGTGGACAAGATACTTGCGGGCACTGCGCCTAAAAGTATTGTCGACCGCGCTAAAAACGCAAAGTTTGACGAAAGGCTCAGCCTTATCGGGCTGATACTTGACGGCGTTACAAACGGCATGCGCGGCGTGGGCAAGGAAGAGCTGATGCTTAAAGAGCTTATGACTGCTCTCAGAGACACGCGCACGGACCTTGCCAAGCCCGACGCAGACGCGCCCGCGGTGCTTGAAAAGCAGGCGAAGGCGCTAAAGCAGCGGCTTAGCAAAAGCAAGGCTGCGTCTAGCCTGGATTCGGAAACAGAGGCGGCGCTGCGCGGTGCTGTTGCCGTTCTCGGCAAGCAGAGAAGCATGCTGCTTAAAGAACGGCCGAAGGACGGGAACGAGGCATTTGCGCTTTTAAAGGCGGACTTCGACAGCCGCACAAAGGAGCTTAAAAAGCAGGCCGACAGCACGGGAAAGAGCCTTTCCAACGCCTTTGCATTCTGTGAGGAGGCCTTCCCCGACGGGCAGGAGATTTTGATCTTTGTAACGGAGCTTACAATAAATGCATTCTGCGCTCGGTTCATCGGCCGCTACGGCAGCAAGGAATACTTCGCGCACAATCGCGAGCTGCTGTTCTACGAGCGGCAAAAGGAAATAATCAAAGATCTTGAGAATTTTGAGCTGTAAATCAAAAGCGTCTACTTTTGCCGGCTTTTGAAGATAAGAGCCCAAATAAAGGCGAAGACTACGGCAGCGGCGATACCGGCCGAGGTGCCGGAAAGACCGCCGGTAAGTGCGCCGAGCAGGCCTTTTTCGTCAACGGCTGCCTTTGTCGCCTCGGCAAGCGTATAGCCGAAGCCGACTATCGGCACGGTTGCACCGGCACCGCCGAAGTCGACGACGTATTTGTAGGCGCCGATACCGGTAAGGGCTACGCCCGCGACGACGTATGAAACAAGTATCCTTGCGCCTGTCACCGCCGTTTTATCTATGAAAATCTGCGCTATAAGGCAGAAGGCTCCTCCGACGAGGAAGGCTTTCAAATAATCCATTATTTTGTCCCCCTTTCGAAATGCACGGCGTGCGCTATGCCGCAGATGCTTTGCCCCTGCAGAACGGTGTTGGGGTTCATAAGCGCGCCGGTGGACAGCAGGAGCACGTTCGACGCGTCGCCTTTTGTGAGCTTGTCAAGAAAATACGCTGCGGTGACAACTGCACTGCAGCCGCAGCCGGAGCCTCCGCAGTGCACATCCTGCTTTTCGAGGTCGTAGATAAGCATGCCGCAGTCGGTGTACTTGTCCGTAAGACCCGGAAGGCTGTCCTTTAAAAGCTCGGTGCAGATTTCGTACCCTTCCCTGCCGAGGTCGCCGGTTGCTACTATGTCAAAGTCTGAAGGCTTCATGCCGGAGCTTTCAAAGTAGCGCGTCAGCGTGTCGGCCGCCGCCTTTGCCATTGCCGCACCCATGTTGTTTGCGTCCGTTATGCCCGCGTCGACTATGCGCCCTGTCATTGCGTCGGCGACGCGTATGTCCGACGGTTCCCCCGAAAGAAGCAAAGCCCCGCAGCCGGTTACGGTGTTCTGCGCGGTCGGCGTGCGCTGCCCGCCGTATTCAAGCGGAAAGCGGTACTGCTTCTCTGCCGAGCAGAAGTGCGAGCTTGCGCACACTGCCACCCTTCCCGCGCCGCCGCCTTTAATAAACATCGAAGCGCAGATAACGGCTTCCGCAAAGGTGCTGCAGGCGCCGTACAGCCCGAGGAAGGGAACGCCGAACTCTTTAACGCCGAAGCTGCTTGCGACGCATTGGTTAAGCAGGTCGCCGCCGCAGATGAGGTCTAAGTCTTCCGGGGAGATGTGCGCCTTTGCAAAGAGCTTTTCAAGCGTTCGGCGCGTCATCTCGCTTTCTGCCTTCTCCCAGCTGTCCTTGCCGAAGTACTCGTCCTCTTCGCATAGGTCAAAATACCTTGCAAGCGGACCCTTTGCCTCCGTCTTGCCGACGACGGAGCTTCCTCCGTTTACGTATATATTTTCAAAACGTATTATATCTCTCATTGGGCCACCTGCGTCAAAACATAGTATATTACGCCGTAAACGGCGCTTGCGAGGGTGCCGAACACAATGACCGGCCCGGCTATTACAAACATCTTTGTGCACACGCCGTTGATGAAGCCTTCCGTTTTGTTTTCGATTGCGGGGGCGGCGATGGCGTTGGCGAAGCCGGTTATGGGCACGAGAGTGCCTGCACCTGCGAATTTGCCGATTTTATCGAACACGCCGATGCCGGTAAGCAGCCCGCCGAGGAAGATAAGGCTTACCGAAACGAGCGTTCCGGCGTCCTTTTCGCCTGCTCCGAGGCTTATAAAAAGATTCGAAAGCGCCTGCCCCAGGCAGCATATAAGCCCGCCGACGGCAAAGGCTTTTGTGCAGTTAAGCGCGCTTGCAGAGCGTTTTGCTCTGTCTGCCGCATATTTTTTGTAGTTTTCATTGTTCATAACATCACCCGTAAGATTTTTTGCATTTGCCTCTTTTTTTATACAGGGTATTGACATTTTTAAGTATTCGGCTATAATAAAATTAAAAAAGGTGGAGGTTTGTGCGTTGAAAGAGAAATACCCGAAAGAACGATATCCGTCATTTAACAACTTTCGCGAGCTTTTGGCTTACGTTGCCAAGAATGGTGACAAGCCGTTTTACAAATATATTGTCAACAAAGACGAAGTGCGCGAGCTTTCCTTTAAGCAGTTTTCGGAAAACACCGTAAATTTGGCAACTGCGCTTTACGCGCTTGGCCTTAGGAACAAAAGGGTTGCCCTTGTTGCCGAAAGCTGCCCGGAGTGGCTTCAGGTTTACATTGGCACGATCTGCGCAAACGCGGTTATTGTCCCCATTGACAAGGAGCTTATGCCGGAGCAGATTGTGAACTTTGCAAACCTCTCCGAAAGCGTGGCTGTGTTTTTAACTCCCGCGTGCAAAAGGAAGCTCGGCGACGCTATAGGCGGGTTTAAAGCGAAGTATATAGTGGACATTGACAGTGACTCTTACAAGCCGTATACGGGAAGCTATGAGAATATGGCAGACAAGAGCAGCTTTAACTTTTACACTCTTGTGGATTACGGCAAGTACCTGCTGTCCATTGGCTATCTCGGCATTTACAACATAAATTATGACGTAGATGCGCTTTGCGCAATAATATACACAAGCGGTACCACGGGCACAAGCAAGGGCGTTATGCTTTCCCAGCACAACATCCTTTCCTGCAGCCACTGCTGCTGCAATACGACGCCGTATTTCCCGGAGGATGTGTTCCTTTCGGTGCTGCCCATGCACCACACCTATGAGACGACGATACAGATCTCGATTTTGGTAATAGGCTCTACTATATGCATAAACAACAGCATAAAGTATGTAATGAGGAACCTTAAGCGCTTCAAGCCGACTGCGATGGTTCTTGTTCCTCTTTTCCTGCAGACGATGTACAAGCGTATATCGGATGAGATTAAGAAAAAGGGCAAAGAGAAGACGATTTCCGCTGCGGTCAAGCTTACGGGCGGGCTGAGGAAGGTAAAGGTCGACCTGCGCCGCACCGTTTTTGCGGAGATAATAAACGGGCTTGGCGGCCGCATGAAGAACATAATATGCGGCGGTGCGCCTCTTGACTGCGAGCTTATTAAGAGATTTGAGGAATTCGGCATAAACGTATATCAGGGCTACGGTATAACGGAGTGTTCGCCTCTTGTGGCGGTCAATCCCTACACCTGGGTCAAGTACGAGTCGATAGGCCTGCCTGTTAAATGCTGCGAGGTCAAGATACTTAAGACCGAAAACGGCGAGGAGACCCGGGCAAAGACCGGCGAGCACGGCGAGATAGCCGTCAGGGGTTCCAACGTTATGCTTGGCTATTACAACGCGCCGGAGGCAACGAAGGAGGTATTCACCGCGGACGGGTTCTTCCGCACCGGTGACATAGGATACCTTGACGAGGACGGTTTCCTTTACATAACGGGCAGGAAAAAGAACCTTATAATTCTTGCAAACGGCAAGAACGTTTACCCGGAGGAAATTGAAGAATACCTGCTTAGGCTTGACTGTGTCAAGGACTGCGTTGTCCTTGCGCGGAACAACGAGCTGGACGAGCCTGTAATAACGGCCGTTATACTGCCGGAGGACGAGCTTTTGGAGCTTGACGACGCATCGCTTCAGGCAAAGGTAAAAGAGGCCGTTATGGGCGTGAACAACAGCCTTCCTTCCTTCAAGCAGGTCAGGAACATAGAGATACGAAGGACGGATTTCGAAAAGACAACCACGCAGAAAATAAAGCGCCAGTCGCTTTAAAAACAAACTATTCTGAAAGGACGAATGCGGCGTGACTTATATGCCGCCGATTACGGTGATTAGCCATGTTTGAGAAATTCAAGAATTTGCTTGTAGAGGAAATGAGCATTGACCCCAAGGATATTACCCCGGACGCTTCTTTTGTGAACGACTTGGGCTTTAATTCGCTTGAGCTTGCGGATTTGGTGGTGCTTTGCGAGGACACCTTTAACATAGAGTTTGACGAGTCGGAGCTTCCGCATCTTTTGACGGTCGGCGACGTCATCAAGTATATAGAGTCGCTGGAGGCATAACGGCGCTTAATTTAAAGGCTTTCGGGAAAGGTGCGTTTTTCGGAAGCCTTTTTTGCGACGCAATAATCACATCAGAGGAGAAGAAATGAAAAAATTTGTTAAGAACCTTTCGGCCGTGCTTGCGGCGGTTTTGACAGCGGGAAGCCTTTTGACCTTCGGGGTGTTTGCGTCAAGCGGTGCGACGCTTGGCGACGTCAACGGAGACGGGAACGTCAACAACGTGGACGCCTCCACGGTTTTGCGGTACGACGCGGGCATTATGGGTCTTACGGCCCAACAGCTGATGGCAGCCGACGCAAACGGCGACAGAGCGGTGAACAACGTCGACGCGTCACAGATACTGAAATTAGACGCCGGCATTATTGACGGATTCTTTTCGCAGCCCGGAGGAGGCACTTCCGGCGACGGTGCGAGCCTGCCGGTCGTCGGCTCGGCGTTTGACAACACCGGCGGGTTGACCGCACGCGAAAAACAGCTTTACGACCTTTTTGTTTACAAGATTAAACAGGGCGAGTCGAAGTTCGACTACGGGCCTATAGACGGAATCGACGGAGAAAGAGCGGTTGAAATCCTCTTCATCGCCATAGACAACCACCCGGAAATTATATGGCTGGATTGGATAAGCAGGTACACCTACAACGACTACACGGTTCAGGTTTGGTTTTGGTATGACGAGGCAACCAATACATATACCGGATTTGACAGCATCGACTTTTCGCAGGTGACGTCGGCTTTCGATTATTACGTAAACTACATTGTTTCGCTGGCTGAACAGAAAAACAGCGACTATGAAAAGCTTTTGTTCATCCACGACTACATTGCAGAGCATACCGTGTACAACCACGAGGCCGCATTGCTGAACGAACAGGACCCTTACGGGAACCACCCGGATATAGTGTGCAGAAGCGCCTCCGCCTACGGCTGCCTGGTGGAGGGATCCGCCATATGCTCGGGCTATGCGAAGGCCTTCCAGGTGCTTGCAACAAGGCTTGGGTTTGACTGCGGTTTGGTCAGCGGTTGGGGCGAAGGCGGCTATCATGCCTGGAATTACGTTGGACTTGGGGGCGATTACTATTTTGTAGACGCCACCTGGGACGACCCCGATGATTTCTGGCAGGACGGATGTGAATACGTCAAAAAATATGAATACTTCCTTGTAGACTGGGATACGCTGGCAAAGGATCACACCTTCGAATTTCCCGAAAGGACGCCTCGCTGCAACGGCGGAAGGTACAGCTACTACAGCTACAACGGCCTTTATCTCGAAACCTATTCCTACGAGGCGGTTGAAAGCATATTTACCCGCTATTGGAACAAAGACACGGTAGAGATAAAGTTCGGTTCTGCGGAAGAATGCAGCAAGGCTAAAATTGATCTGCTTGACAACGGAAGGCTTGCCGATATAGTGGAAACCAAAGGTTACTCGGGCGATTTCACGTATTGTTACGTTTTTGACAGCTCGGATCCGGTTTTCATCATTCACTGCGACATGCTGACAGCGGCTTGACGTAAACAGAAAACAGCCCGGCGCTTAAGCTGCGCCGGGCTGATTTTTTTGCCCTTTAGAATGTGAAGTGGTTCTTTAATATGCCGTGAAGGACGTACCTTTCGTCCGGCTTAGACGCGAGGTTCGTACAGGTGATAAGCGTCACTATCCGCGAATTTGCGTTGTATCCGACGTTTTTCGGTATCGTGTTCAACGCCCTTATGTTTTTAAGGAAGTTGTAATAGTACAGGTTTTGTCCGTCGTCCCTGAACATGCTTATAAAGTTGCTGCCCTCGGAGCGATAACCGGAAAAATACTCGTAAATATACACGCCGTCCGCAGTGACAATTGTTATCTCTATATCCTGTGCGCGTGAGTACCTGTAAACATCGTCAAAGAAAAGCTTTATCCCGCGGAACATGGTGCCGTTTGTCATGCAGTGACCGTAAATCACGGTGTTCATGTTCTCGTCGAAATTGTCCGAAAGGCGGTAATCCGCAAAGATGGAGCCTGCCCTGCTGTACTCCCCGTTATAAAGGTGCCGCAGATAATAGTCGTTGTTGCTTGTCTTCATAAGCGGGTAGCTTATCTTCGTGCCGGAAACGGTGATGTAACCGATACACTCCGGATAGTCCTTTTGGATGTTAAGCACCGTCTCACGCAGGGTATCGTAATAGTTCTGCGTATTGGGGTCAAGCAGCTCTATCCCGCTGTAGCCGCTGCCGAGATAGGACAGCAGGTCCAGACTTGAGGGGACGTGACGAACAGGCTTCGGATGCGAAACAAGCGAATTGCCGTCAAGGTCGTTCAAGCTTTCGTAGGCCTTTTCCGCAGCGGAAAGATCCACCATCCTCTGCGCGATCTTGAAAAGCGAAAAGGCGAAAATGCCGACACAGACGCACACGGCGACCATACGGACAAAGCCGTTCACGCCAAGGCTGCGCTTCTTCTTCCTCTTCCCTTTCACTGTATCCTTCGAAGAAAAGCTGTTTACGGAAGCTTCAAAGCTTTTGTTTTTATTTATGTTCAATGTTTGTTCCCCGTTAGCCGCCCCTGCTGCAGGAGCTGTGGCCGCACTGCCCGAAGTCTCTTCCTCTGCAGCCGGCTTTATATCCGGCTGTAAAGGCAAGGGCCCTGCCTTACTCTCCGCGGAGGAAGGACGAAGAAATATCTCCTCCCCGGAGGTGTCATAGTCATTGTATTTTGCCATCATTACCACCTTTCCCTTATAGTCCGATATATATTATACCCAAAATGCGCGGACTTTTCAATACCTATTATTATTTTTTTGCCTAAAATAGAACCAAAACGGTGAGATATTTCATTTTTGCGGTTGACTTTTTCCTTAAAATGTATAAAATAATAATGAGAGATTACTGGAATTACACGGAGGTTTTTTTGATGAGTTTGAAAGAAGTAAAGGATCTTGAAAAGAACGTAAAGGAGCTTACGGTTGAGATCCCGAAGGAAGAGTTCGACAAGGAGGTTATGAAGGTTTACCGCAAGCAGGTTTCCAAAATAACCGTTCCCGGCTTCAGGCGCGGTAAGGCGCCGAAGCATATAATCGAAAAGCTTTACGGCGAGTCGTTCTTTTACAGTGACGCGCTTGACGCACTTTTCCCGGAGTATTACGAGAAGGCGGTTGAAGAGGCTGCCATTGACGTGGTTTCAAGGCCGGAGGTGGAGCTTGACACCGTTGACGAAAACGGCGTCCTCCTCAAGGCAAAGGTTTACGTAAAGCCGGAGGTGAACGTCAAGAAGTACAAGGGTCTTTCCGCAGAGAAGGAAGAGGTTACGGTTACCGACGACGAGATAAACGCCGAGATAGAAGACGCAAGGAAGAAGCTTGCAAGGGTCAGCACGCTTACGGAAGGTGCGGCCGAGGAGGGTGACGAGGCTGTTATCGACTTTGAAGGCTTTGTAGACGGCGTTCCCTTTGAAGGCGGCAGCGACAAGATGTATCCGCTTAAGCTTGGCTCCGGCAGCTTTATACCCGGGTTTGAAGAGCAGATTGTCGGCAAAAACGCAGGCGAGACCTTTGACGTAAACGTCACCTTCCCGGAGGACTACCACGCAGAGAACCTCAAGGGCAAGGCCGCGGTGTTTAAGGTTACGCTTCACGAGATAAAAAGGACAGAGCTGCCGGAATTTGACGACGACTTTGTAAAGGACGCGTCGGAGTTTGACACGGTAGATGAATACAAGGCGGATATCAAGGCAAAGATAGAAGAGAAAAAGCAGAAAAGGGCGGACTACGCCTATGAAGAGGCTTTGCTTGACGACCTTATCGCCAACACGGAGGTTGACATTCCCGCTCCGATGATAGACGCGGAGATCGACGCCAACGTGAACGAGTACGATTATCGCCTGCAGATGCAGGGCGGGAATTTGAACATGCTTCTGCAGTACACCGGTCAGACGGTAGAGCAGCTGCGTGAAAGCTTCCGCGCCCAGTCCGAGAGGCAGGTAAAGATAAGGCTTGCGCTTAACGAGGTGGTCAAGGCAGAGGGCATAACTGCGACGGACGAGGACATAGAGGCCGAGTACGCGAAGATTGCCGAGGGGTATAAGACCGACATTGAAAAGGTCAAAGAGACCCTTTCCGCAAACACGCTTACGGACGACATCGTTCTCAGGAAGGCGGTTGACTTTATTAAGGACAACGCCGAAAGCAAATAATTTGAAAAGAGGTTTTTACAATATGGCTTTAGTACCGATGGTTGTAGAGCAGACAGATCGCGGTGAACGGTCGTATGACATATTTTCCCGCTTACTTAACGACAGGATCATAATCCTGTCTGACGAGGTCAACGACGCTACGGCGTCTCTCGTTGTGGCACAGCTTCTTTACCTTGAAGCGCAGGATCCGGAGAAGGACATATTTCTTTATATAAACAGCCCCGGGGGCAGCGTCACCGCAGGCATGGCCATCTATGACACCATGAACTTTATCAAGTGCGATGTGTCCACAACCTGCGTCGGCATGGCTGCAAGCATGGGGGCCTTCCTCCTTGCAGCAGGCGCCAAGGGGAAGCGCTTTGCACTTCCCAACAGCGAGATAATGATACATCAGCCTCTCGGCGGTGCACGCGGGCAGGCAAGCGATGTGCGCATTCACGCCGCCTGGCTGCAGAGGACGAAGGAAAAGCTGAACGCTTTGCTTTCCAAGGCTACAGGGCAGCCGCTTGACGTGATCGAAAGAGACACCGACAGGGACAACTTCCTCACTGCAGAGCAGGCGCGTGACTACGGGCTTATCGACAAGGTTTTGGAAAACAGAGACCAGCTGTCAAAGATTTCCAATCCCGCAGACGGGCAGACTGACAACGAACCGGAAAAGAGATAGAAATGGCGGATAAATCTAAATCAAAAGGCAGGTCGGGCGGAATAGTAACCACCGATGAGGGCTGCTGCGAGGTTTGCGGCATCTCCGGGGTACCGCTTATCGACCTTATCCTGGAAAAGCAGCATGTCTACGTCTGCCAGGATTGCCTGAACACGTCGTTCACCATATACAATGCGTTCAACGAGACCTACGTTACGCGTACTGCGCAGAAGTCCGGCGGTTTGGGCTTTGACATGAAGACCATGCCGAGGCCTATTGACATCAAGGAGCATCTTGACAAATACGTCATAGGGCAGGACGACGCAAAGCGCACGCTTGCCGTTGCGGTTTACAACCACTACAAGCGGGTTCTTTCCCTGCAGGAAAGCCAAAAGAAGAAGCCGAAGTCGATAGCGGACCTCGGCAAGGAAGAGGAAGAGGCGGAGCTTGACAAAAGCAACGTCCTGCTTCTCGGTCCTACCGGCGTGGGCAAGACCATGCTTGCGCAGACGCTTGCAAAGTTTTTGGACGTTCCCTTCGCAATAGCCGACGCGACGACGCTTACCGAAGCGGGCTACGTTGGCGAGGACGTCGAAAATATACTGCTTCGCTTGATTCAGGCCGCCGATTATGACGTGAAAAAGGCCGAATACGGGATCATATACATCGACGAGATCGACAAGATCTCGCGCAGGAGCGAGAACCGCTCTATAACGCGCGACGTATCCGGCGAGGGCGTTCAGCAGGCGCTTTTGAAGATCATAGAGGGCACTGTTTCCAACGTGCCTCCGCAGGGCGGAAGAAAGCACCCTAACCAGGATTTTATTCAAATCGACACGAAGAACATCCTGTTTATATGCGGGGGCGCCTTCGACGGGCTTGAGGGCATTATCGAAAAGCGCATGGGTAAGCAGCTTGTCGGCTTCAACAGCACGCTTGGCAGCGCAAAGCTTGACAAGGAGAACATCCTTAAGCTTGTAACGCCGCATGACCTTGTCAAGTACGGCATTATTCCGGAGCTTGTCGGCAGAATACCGGTCATCACTTCCCTGTCGCCGCTTGACGTGCCCGCGCTTGTTCGCATTCTTAAGGAACCGAAGAACTCCCTGTTCAAGCAGTACAAGCGCTTATTTGCCCTTGACGGCGTTGAATTGGAATTTACCGATATAGCAGCTGAGCGTATTGCAAAACGCGCTTACGAGCTTAAAACGGGCGCGAGAGGGCTTCGCTCTATCGTGGAGGGGATCATGCAGGATTACATGTACAGTGTTCCCTCCGACCCGGACAAGAAGAAGCTGGTCATAGACGAATCGGCCATTGCCGGCTGAGCTCGGGTTTCCGACAGCAGTTAAAACAAAATAAAAGCTTTAAACGCCGTGCCGTATCGGGCACGGCGTTTTTCTTACCCGGGCAAAAACGCACAATTTAAAAACTTTTCCGCAATGTGGCGTGACGGGAATAAACACACACGTTTTGGCAAAAATAGAAGCGGTGGAATAAACTGTTGATGGGACGTGTTAAATTATGAATGTTACAAACGGACAAAGTATAAAGAGGGGCGATATCTTCTACGCCGACTTAAGCCCGGTTGTCGGCTCGGAACAGGGCGGTGTACGCCCGGTTTTAATTGTTCAGAACGACGTTGGAAACAAATACAGCCCGACTGTCATAGCTGCCGCAATCACCAGCCAGACGGGAAAAACAAGGCTGCCGACGCACATAGAGGTGTTGGCAAGCGCCGGGCTTGCGAAGGACTCGGTCATTCTGCTGGAGCAGATTCGCACCATCGACAAGCGCAGGCTTAAAGAAAAGATGGGACATCTCGACGAAGGCGTTATGGCACAGGTCAACGAGGCTATAAGCGTCAGCTTCGGCCTGTCGGCAGAGGAGACGCAAACCGTTTATACTGCATAGGGTATTGGATTTATTTTTCAAAGGGCACAGCCCTTTGGGGGTATTGATTTTATTTTTCCAAAGGGCACAGCCCTTTGAAACCCGAGCTGGCAACGCAGGCAGCGCATTTGCGAAATTTAGGTTTGCCGCACGTATGAGGCGCCGGAGCAAGTCGCAAGTGATGAAGTAATAGTGAAGAGTGAAGAAGTGCGGTGTCCGCCTACGGCGGACGAAATTTAATTTAAATATGCTGTTGCTATTTTATAGCTAAAACCTCGAAAACAAGTCAAACAGCGAAAGCTGATGATATAACGGGCTAAGCCCCGGACTTCTTCCCTTTTAACTCCACTCTCCACACTCTACTCCGGTTCTCCCGCAAGCGCAGCGAGCATGACGGCGAAGCCGTTCCCAAAAACGCGAGCGCAGCGAGCATAACGGCGAAGCCGTTCCCAAAAAAATGCGAGCGCAGCGAGCATACAATAAAACTTGAATTTTCCGCGGGCACGTACCGCGGAAAATTCTCCTTGGATTCCCGCGAGTGCCTTATCTCCGACGTAGGAGGGGATAAGGCGCGAGACGCGAGTGAACGGGAATCTATAATGACTGAGGATAATTGAGAAAGCCGCGCTTTCTCAATTATCAACCTATTAGCTAAATCAGGGGCACCCCCGAAAAGCCGTAAGGCTTTTTGGGGGAAACACCGCAGGCGCGAGCGAACGGGAATCTATAATAACAAAAGGCTCTTGAGAAAGCCGCGCTTTCTCAAGAGCCAACCTTTTAGACCTAATGGGGTCCCCGCCGCGAACGTAGTGAGTGGTGGGGAAAATCTTTCGGGGTACCCCCGAAAATCGTAAGATTTTTGGGGGAAAAATCAGCCCGTTACACCCGTTCTTTCAATGCCCTGTACAAGGGTCTTCTGACCGAAGAGGAAGACAATGAGAAGCGGGATAAGAACCAGCAAGCCTACGGCGTTCTGCATTGCCGCAAGATACTGACTTGAAACGGAGGAATACTGTGTAAACAGCTTTTCTGCCGATTCTGCCCTCGGTATCTGATCCAGGATGTCCTGGAAGAACACGTACTGATTCTTGTTGTAAAGCATCTTGGTGTAGAACCTGTCTGTCCACTGCCAGGAGAAGGAGAAGATAAACACCGTGACCATCATAGGAACGGACATCGGAACGATTATCTTCCAGAAGGTCTTCATAACGCCTGCACCGTCAACATATGCTGCCTCTTCCAGCTCGTCCGGAACGCCCTTATAGAACTGGCGAAGCATGAAGATGTACAGACCGTTTCTGTAAGCAATGCCGCCTAAGGACATTAGCGCCATAGGTATGTGATACGAAGGCGTTATAAGGTTGCCGAAGGGGATGCCCCAGATGTTGAAGTCCTGAAAGTGCAGCTTCATGGTGGACTGCAGCGTTTTGTGCGGTATTATAAGCGTAAGAATAACGCACATAAACAGGAAGCCCTTGCCCTTGAACTTGAACTTAGAGAACCCGTAGCCCACGAGAGAGCAGATTATCATCTGTATAAGCCCGCAGAAGAGCGACAGTATTGCCGTATTCTTCAAAGCGGCGTAGAAATCCGTCTCCTTCAGGATTATCTTGTAGGTGTCAAGCGTTGCGTACTTCGGTACAAGCTTAACCGTTATGTCGACGAAATCCTCGCCGGACATAAGCGACGACGAAACCTTGGAATAATACGGGAAAAGTATTACATAGGAGATGCCGATAAGAAATGCATACCGGAATATCGCAAGTAAAAACTTTTTAAGTGCGAAAGCGGTGAGGTATTTATACCTGAACCGTGTCCACCTGGAAGCGCTGTCATCAAACTTGACTTTCTTCCTGCCATATGTCGGTCTTTCGAAAGTATCCATTAAAACGCTCCCCCTTCCTTAGTCTCTCCGTTGATAGAACACGTACGCCGATATGACGCCCGCGACGACAGCAAGTATTAAGATAACCACCAAGAAGTAGATCCACGACATCGCCATGGCGTGTGTCATGCTTGCATCGTTTACAGCGGTTATACGCTGCATTACGGCGTTTGTCTCGGTCGTAAACGCGTCGATAATCGTGTAAATCGCATTTACAAGGATCATCGGGCTTATCATCGGGAAGGTTATCTTCCAGAAGGTTTCCCAGGAGGTTGCGCCCTCCATGTACGCCGATTCGTAAATAGCGGGTGAAATCGACTGCAATCCGGCGAGGAATATAAGCATCTGAACGCCGGAGCGGTTTACAATATCGTAAACGTCGTTAACAAGCCCGGTTACGTAGTTTACAAGGCCTTGACCGACCTGCATGCTTGAGAAAAACCTCTGCACGTCTATCGCGTTGATTATCTGCGTGCCCGTTTGAACAGCCTGCCCGGTGTCACCGCCGACGCTTGTGCTGCCCATCGTCTCCGAAAGTATGTTCCTCATATCGATATACTCGATAATACCGGTGGAAACGATAACGGGTATGAAGAATATCGCCCTGAATATTGCCCTGCCGCGCATCTTCTGGTTAAGAATTATCGCAAGGAAGAGCGAGAATATTACGATTGCGGGGACATCCAAAAGCAAGCCGCGAAGGTTTGTAAGAAGAGTCCTGACAAACTCCGTATCCTCAAACAGCGCATACGAGTAGTTTGCAAATCCCACGTTTTCGTAGATAACGGAGGGGCCGACGCCCGTTATATTCGGCTTTATCTCGCTGAAGCTTACCCTGACGGATTCCACAATCATCGGAAGGTAAATCATGAAAAAGCCGAGTATGAACGGAAGCACGAAAACGTACCCCATTTTGGCCTTCCGCTTGTCCAAAGACCTTGGCCTTCTGACCTTAGCGGGCTTAGCCGGTTTTACTGCGGGAGCAGCGGGAGCAGCCGCCGCAGGTGCAGTGGGAGCGGCAGCCGCCGCGTTTTTGCTTTTCATCTCTCTACCTCCCACTAATTGTTGTTAAGGAGCTTGCCGTCAGCGTCAAACTTAAGGAAGTCAAGCGCTTTAACGGTGTTTACAGCCCCGTTGTCGTAATAAGTGTAATCGCTGTCATTGTAGTTCACGACAAAGGATACACCGTTGGAGTATACAATCTTCGCAACCTTGTTGTCCTTGTCAATAAACTCGTGACTTTCGATAACAGAATCCCTTACGTCCTTAAGCGCATTATTCAAAAGGTTGTAAGTGTCGTATATGTCCTGAAGCCAAATGCTGTACCTTACAGAATAGTACTTGGAAAACTCCGAATCGTTCTTAAGGTCGGAGGTGTTCTGAACCGCAAGAACGAAGTAGGGAGAAGCGCCGCTTTCGATAGTCTTAAGTACAGAGTTCTGATAATCCCCGGCGAGGTTAAGCGCCGTGCCCGCATAGTCAACAGAGCCGTGAAGCACCATGCTGAAGAACGGGATCGAAGCGGAAGCGTACTTAAGCTTAGAATCCTCAAGCGGGACGTCAAGTATGTAGTCCGCGTACTTAACCGTGAAGACGTTGCCGCCGGAAAGCATTATCTTGCCGTTCTGCTCTTCCGCCTTCGTAAGGATCCTGTTGATAAGAACCTTGGCGTCTTCCCTGGTAAGAGGGTTGTCGGGATTGAAGTCTGAATTAAGGTACTCGCCAATGCTGGAAAGCCCTATTGCGCCGACGTCGTAATCCTTGTACTCGGAATACGTGTCGTCATACAGACGCATCATCTTGTTCGCGCTTATAACGCCCTGGCCGGTAAGGTAGCCGTATGCCTGCATCACAGAGTCGTAGTCCTTCTTATAGGCCTTGCGGTCGTCTATGGTGCGTGCCAAGTCGTCATCGGCGTCGAAGCCGTCAAACCAGCCGTCCTTGCGCGAGAAGGTTAAGTCAAAGTCCGGGTAAAGCTCAACACCGTTTTCCTTGCAGTAGGCGATGAGGTCCTTAAACCCCTTCTCGCCGCCGACGGCCTTCTCAACGTCAACGCCCGTCGGGACGCTTGGCGTAAGTCCGCCGTCCATCCAGCCCGTAAGCTTAATTACGATGTTGTTTACGGGAGCGATGCCCTCTGCAGGCTTTTTCAGCGTGTCTATAATGGAGGTCTTTATGTCCTCAAAAGAGGTAAGAGCCTTCATAGTTGAAACCGGAACACCGAGAACGCGCTTAGAAGACTTTATCGCACCGAGGGTTTCAAGTATCAAAGGTATGTCCTTTTCGCCGCTTTCAACCTTCGACTTGAAGTTTTCATTCGTGTCAATGGTGCCGTTCTCGACCAAATAGTCGCGAAGCATGGCGGCCATTGCGGAATAAGACGAATTCTGCTCTTCAAGGATGAATATCCTAAGTTTGTAGTTCTTTGTGTATTTTCTCTTCGACTCTACCGTCCACATAGCGTCAGCCCCGGCGGAAATACCGCCGCTTAAGCTGTACGTATCCTTCGGACGCGGGTTGAAGCCCGTGTAGGTCTGCAGATAAATGTGGCTTGAGCCGGAGGACTTAAGGTAGATGTTCGCAAGCGATTCTCCCTCCTCGACATATGCAAGGAAGCCGTGCATCGTCTCGCTGCCGTCGACCTTCGTTTCGGTCTCAACCATACCGAATACCGGAAGCCTTGCAACCTCGGAGTTCGCGCCGGATATGGTGGAGTAGGAGTAGTCCTGACCGTAAGCCGTGGTAAACGCCGTGAAGTTGTTGCCCTTGGCGGTTGAGAAGTTCACTATCGAACCGGAGCCGTCCGGGAAAAGTGCATAGCCGGTGTTGTTTGTGTTGCCTGCGCCGGCGTAGGGAAGCAGGAAAACGTTTGAAAGCTGGAAGTTGCCGCTGTCAAAACGTATGTTGCCCGCCGCAACGCGTATCAGAAGCCCGTGCTTGTCAAGCGTGTACTCGATAGCCATCTTGAACACCGCAGGGTCCTTGTCGGTCGCGACATAGCCGGTTTCGTCATGGTCTTCTTCAAGCTGCTCGTAAGAGTAGTTGGTGTACTTCTTAAGGTACTCTTCTATAAGCTCCAGTCGCTTTGCCGTTATCTTGATATCCGTCTGATAACAGTCACCGAATTTGTCGATAGAGTCCTTTATGTAGTCCGCATCAACCTCCGAATAGCTGGAAATCTTTGTGTAGTAAGACTCAAACTTTTCGGCGTAGAAGATAGCAGACTCTTCGTCGCCGTACTCGCCCATAAGGCCGGACCTTACGTCGGCTACAAGTGCCTCATACTTCGCCGCCGTGATGAAACGCGGTGCGAGGTACCTGACGGCCTCTTTACCGATGGTGTACTCAACCCTGGCGCCGTTCTTGATGTTGCTGACCTTAAGCTGGTTGAGTATGGCAGCGTCCTTAAAGCTGTGATAAGTCCTGGTCTCGCCGTTTTCCAGATACTCTATGCTTATCTGAGAATAAATCTCCGCCTTTATATCAGTGCTTGCATTTATTGCGCCTATGGTATAAGGGTTCGTTGACCAATAACCGGTGTAGGCCATAATGTAAGCTTCCTCACCCCGGAGGTTGAATATCGGCGTTTCCTCATATGAAGGGTGCTTGTAAAAGTTGCCGCTTTCATCCCTTGCAAGCTTTAAGCAAACAAGCTCGCCTGTGCTTATATCGGCATAAAGCGCGTAGCCTTCGTCACTTATTGTGACAAGGAACATAGAGCGTATTAAGCCCTTGCCCTCCGAATCCTCCGTAAGATCCGGGCCTTCTGCGTAAATACGCGCCTCAACGCTGTTGTAAGGCGTCTTTTCATACGCAGCCCTCAGCGAATCCCACTTGTTAAATTCTTCGTCATCGTCGGCAGCCAAAGCCTTCAAAGGTGAAAGGAAAGGCACGCAGAGCATAACGGCCAAAAGAACAGCCGCAAAGCGAAATGCTTTTTTGTTTAACATCTTAAGCCCTCCCTTCATCGCAGCGACAGCTCGACATAAATGCTGTAGCCAAACGAGAAAATCTTTTGAACAAGACTGCTGAACAGTATCCCTATGAACATTATTATCGCCATGCCGACTATTGTGCCGAGGACGGTGACAACGTTCTTGAATATGCCGTAGTCGTGAATAACCATCATGCCGAAGAAGAGCAGAAGCCCCGTCCACAGGAACGCAAACGATGAAATGAGGTTTACTATGGACATTTCGTCAAGAATGGTGAAGTTTGTCGCTATCGTTGCGGGAATTATAAGCAGCGGAAGCGGAAGCAGCGAATAGCAGGTCGTGATGTAAACGTCCCTAAGGCTGCCCTCGCCCTCGAACAAGGTTGTAAGACACCAGTTCGATATAACCCAAAGTGCAACGGGAAGCACAACGGACAGGATGGTCATCAGGAAGTTTATGCCGTTGTAATACGGGTTGTAAAGGTACCCACGACCCATCGTCTGATAGATGAAGGCGAGAACCGTTATCACAAGGATAATTGTTGCGCCTTTCATCGAGCCGCGCTTCTCATGCTTCAAATCCCAGAAGCCGTCGAAGGGGTGCGTCAGAATGTGGAAGGCGTACAGCAGCTCCTCTTTGACAGTCCTCTTTTCCTTGTACTTCACGCCGGCCTTGTTGACCTTTGCTGCGTATTTAAGGAACCTTGTTATAAGGATTATCAAAACAATTACAACGATGGGGATAAGTATGATGTACTTTTCAACCCACTGCTTACGCAAAGCCGCAAACGCAACGGAATAATTTTCCGTATCGTAGGCGAGCTTGCAGTACTTCATGGATTCTTCGTAATCGCCGGAGCGATAAAGAATCTGTGCAATACCTATATAAGCGCTGTCGAAATTGTTGTTGTGCTGAAGAATGCTTTTGTAATACTCTATAGACTGGGTGTAGTTATTGTCCAGCGTGTTCTGAAGAGCGGATGCTATAAGGTCGCCGTATTCCGTCCTTTTGTAAACGGTTATCGTATCGGTGCCCTGGTCAAGCACGAGGATGTTTGTCCCCTGATAGTCTATAGCGGAGAGCATGCCAGCGCTGACCTGACCGACCTTGTCGCCGACATCACCGAAGGCGAAAAGCAAGTTGCCGTTTGCGTCATAGGTGAATATGCGGCTTCTCTTCTTGTCGATAATGCTCCACATGCCGGACGGGCCAAGGGCAACGTCAACAATCTGCGAAGGACCGGAAGTAGTAATTTCGGCGGTTGGTATGTTGTTAACCATAACTTCGCCGGAAGGAGGATAGAAGCCGTTCCTGCTCATAACGTCGCTGCCGTTGGGGTTAAGCTTCTTAACAGGAGCGTAGTCCGCAGACTTGGAGCGGCTGGTTATGGCGCTTTGCTGCTTGCCGGTGTCAATCGAGTCCGTAGTGACGTAAATCATGCCCTCAGAGTCGATTGTAAGGTTGTTGTATGCGGTAGGAACCAGCTTTGCCGTCTTCGCCTTCTGGGCATCCGACATGAAGGAACGCCAAATCATATCGAAGGCGTTGTAGGAAACCTTCTGCGGGCCTATGAAGTTGTTGAACGAGCCGTCCCTGTTAAGCGATATAACGCCGTAGTTGGTGGTGGAGGACACGACGTAAATACGCCCTGCCTTGTCCGCCGCAACTGCTATAGGCGTGTAAACGCTTGCCTCCGGGAACACGTCGCTTGACGGCTCCGGAACGATGCAGTTCAAATTACCGCGCTTGTCGAAAATAACGACCCTGGAATTCTTGGTGTCGGCAACATATATCTCCGTATCCGTAACGTATATGCCGCGGGGACCGGACAGCGAATCCTGTATGCCTTCATCGTTTATGAAGCCCTTTATTACAAGATCCAATGCACCGTTCTTGTCAAGAACCTTTATGGCGTTGTTGTTGGAATCTGTGATGTAAATGTAACCGTCGCTGTCTGTGCAGAAGTCCATGATACCGCTGAACGACGCATCCGACGCGGTGTAGCGCGAGGAAGCATTCTCGTTGTCACCGCGATTGAACTTCTCGGTAACGGTGCTTGTGTTAATGACCGCAGAGGGCACGTACGCAGGCGGGCTTTCTATATTTGTGCCGTTTACGTCGTAGGTGTACGAGGTATACGGTACAACAGCGCTTGCGCAAACATTGCCTAAAAGCATACACAGGCAGAACGACAATGCCGCAAAACAAATTAAACGTTTTTTCATGCCGTCCTCCTTAATCCTTCATGCCCGACGTTGACATCGTCTGAATAACGTTGCTTTGTGTTATGATGAACACTATTATCGGTACTATCATCGTAACAACCGTTGATGCCGCTGCAGCGCCTGCCCTTGCAATACCTGCCGAAACAACCTGACTTATCGCGTAGTTGAAGGTCTTAAGCTGCTCGCTGTAAATGTAGGTGCTTGTACCGCTGTTCCACAGAGAGTTGAACGCGAAGATTATAAGCGTTATCCATGCAGGCTTAACCATCGGCATCGCTATTTTCCAGAAGATGCGCGATTCGCTTGCACCCTCAAGACGCGCCGATTCCAGAACCGAGTCGGGAACGGAAGTCTCCATAAACTGCTTCATCAGGTACAGACCGTAGGTCGTACACCAGGCAGGAACGATTATCGCCCAGTACGTGTCTATCATGTGGAAAACGGACATCGTGATGAAGTTCGTTATGCTGGTAACGGTCGCGTTGAACATCAGGGAGTAAACAACCATCTTGAAGAAGAACTTCCTGCCCGGGAAGGGTATCTTTGCAAGTGCATACGCGGCCATAGCCGAGAAGAGCACGTTGCCTGCGGTACCTACCACGGAGATGAACACCGTGTTGAATATGTAGCGGGAGAAAGGAACCCACGAGTCACCCAGCATACGGAACAGGTCGGTGTAGTTCTTTGCCGTAGGCTTTTCAACGAAAACCCTCGGCGGGAAACGCCACAGCTCGTCCAAAGGCTTAAGCGACTGTGAAATGGCGTAAACCATCGGGAAAACCATGATAACGCCGAAGATCGCAAGGAACACGAATATGCCCGCGTCACCGCCCGCAGAGCGGTTCAATCGCTTCGGCTTGTCGCCCTTTTTGTTTCTAATATATTGCTTTATTTTGTTCATGGCTTATCAGGTACCTACCTTTCTCAGGAGCTTGGTAACCAACGCGTTTGCGCCGACCATCATTATAAACAGTATCGTTGCGATAGCCGACGCGTATCCCATCTCAAAACGGGATCCGCCGTAGTCCTGAAGGTGGTGCATTATCGTATGCACGCAGTAATCCGGGCTTGGGAAGCCGACAAGCGCCGTAATAACCGCACCGAAACCGAAGGAGTTGGTTATTGCAAGTATGGCGCCCAGCATCAGCTGCGGCTTCATGGTAGGAAGCGTGATATACCAAAGCTCTTGCCAGCGGTTCTTTACGCCGTCAACCGCGCCGGCCTCGTAAAGCGACTTATCGACAACCTGGAAGCCTGCGATAAAGGTGAGGAACGAGGTACCAAGGCTGGTCCAAAGTGCAACGACAATAACCAGCGGGAAGATGTAATCCGTATCCTGGAACCACAGTATAGGCGAATCGGTAATGCCGAAGCGCATAAGCCAGGAGTTTACAAGACCGTAAGAGTCGCCCGAGAAGAGCAGCGTCCATATCAGGTAAACGTTGCCGGCAATGGAAGGCGCGTAGAATATAAGCGTTACGAAAGCCCTAAGCTTCGGCTTCAGCTCGTTTATAAACCACGCTATAAACAGGGACAAAAGGTAGGAAACAGGCCCTGTTATGCAGGCAAATACAAAGGTGTTCTTTAAAGCGATAAGGAAAATATCGTCGTCAAGGAAAAGCCTTATGTAGTTGTCAAAGAAAATGAAATCCGGAAATTCCAGCATGTTGAAGGTCGTAAAGCTGAGAACAACCGACAACAGCACGGGAACCACAGTGAACGTGAAGAACAGAAGAAAGAACGGAGCTATCATAGCGTAAGCTACTTTGTACTTTTTCATTTCTATCCAAGTCCACTGGAGCTTTGATTTGTCTTTCCTCAGCACCGGCTGATTGGAAACAGTGGCGTTTTGATCCATATTATCTCTCCTTGAATTTAATGAAAAACAGCTCAGTCATCAAGCGGGAATTCTTCCACCGTTGGCAGGCCGAATTCCGTGCGTTTCCTCGAAAGCTCTGCATTTATCGTCGTGATGTAGGACTGAAGCTTTTCAACGGGCTCGTCCTGATTGTTAACGACACCGAGGAAGGCGAACTGCGCGTAACGCGCTATAATGTAACCGCCGGGGAACTCCGGAGTAAAGGTCATGTTCTTGAACTGTGCCGAAAGCTGGTCATGCTCGCTCTTAGACCAGGGCATCGAGTACAGAGCCTCTACATTTGCGGTGTTCTGCTTTGCGGAGGGGCCGAGAAGCGCTTCCATCTCGTTTGCGTAGCTGCTTTGAGAATCGGAATCCGACCACCACTGCATAAATATATAGGAAGCAAACTCATTGCCGCGCTCTTCAACGGAACGCATCATCATCATCGCGGTAACGGTACCGACGGAGGTGTTGTTTATGTATCCGTTGACGTCAGCAGTGCCGGGCAGCGGGGTGAACTCCCACATGCCGTTAATCTCAGGCGCGAACACTATAAGCTGATTGTAAGCGGTGTAGTCCTGAACGGCTATCGGCATTTCGCCGGAACGGAAACGGTTGGCGAAGTCGTAGGTAACCGGGAAGTCGTACATCGTGTACAGCTGGCACACATCCTTGAAGCAGGCAAGTGCGATGTCGCTGTCAAGGTTTATCGTCATGCCGTCGGTCTTCGGGATTGCGTTGCCTTCATCGTCGTAGTAGACATTTCCCTGCTCTATAAGCTTGTCGCCGTACTTTTCCATATAGGCGTCGTAGTTGCCCATATCGTACATCGTCTCTCCCTGCTGGTACATCCAGATGGTAGAGCCGGTAACGCCGGTCGGGAAGCCTATCTCCAGCTTGTTGGACTGGAGGGTGTAAATCATATCGTAAAACTCGTCCCAGGTGTTCGGAACCGCCAGGTCAAGGTCTGCAAGTATGTCCTTGCGGTAGAACATCATGTAGCAGGACATATTCTCCGGTATGCCGTAGGTCTCGCCATAAAGCGTGAGGGGAACCATCGCCTGCTCTGTAAAGCGGGTCTTAACCTCCTCAAAGGTGTCAACGTTCCAGTCTAAGCTTCCGTCTTCAAGCTTCGTATAATAGCCGAAGGTGGGGTTGCCGTAAACGGGGTCGTCTGCATAACGGTCAAAATTATTAAAGTCAAAACCGTTGTCGTTTATCGGGTTGCCGTTTTCGTCGCTCTTGATATTAAGCGCCTTTACGGCGGAACGTATTGCGTAGTTTATAGCCTCTGTCTGTGCGTTGCCCAAAGCCACGTCCGGGCCTGTGCCTGCCAGCGTTGACGGCAGCAGCGTGCCCGCAGCGACAAGCTTGACCTTAACGTTTATGCCGGGGTACTTCGTAGCGAAGCTGTCGTCCACAAGGCTCCTGAGTATTGCAGCCTGGTCACGGCCGGTGGTAACCCACGCCTCAACGGTGTGGGCGCTGTCGGCGTCTGCCGCGTTGTTCAGCTTAGAGGTGCTGCTTATGCTGTTGTAGTCCGTGAAGAAGGAGGAGAAGAACTTCTTAACCTCCGTCCAAAGCTCCTTGAAGAAGCCCGCTTCCGCCTTCGGGTTCGACTCCTCGGGAGAGGTCAAAAGTATGTAGTCGAAGTTAAGAGGCTGGTTCTGCGTCTGAGTAAGCCAGGTACCGAGAGAACCGGACTGGCTCTTAAGGTCGTCCATAAGGGCTGCTATCTTTGTGGGGAAGTTGCCCATCTGGCCGACGGTGTACGCAACCTTGTCAAGCGTTATGGAGTGGTCGCCCTTGTAGCCGATTATCTCGGAAAGCCTGTTGGAAACCTCCTCCAGATTGGCGGCTTCCTTCCTGAGACCCCTGACAACGTCGGGAAGCGAACGGTCAAAGCCGTAGTCCCTGTACTCGTCCGGGTCGGGGCCGGTTATCATAAGTATCTTCCTGTAATAAGAGTTGATGTTGTTAAGGGAATTCTCAACGCTGCTGAGTATCTCGGCCATTTGACCCAAAACAACCTCGAACCTTAAGGTATGCTCGCCCTTTTCAAGGAAGAATTTAAAATCAGTCTCGCCGTCGGTAAGAGTATCCGTCTGCCAGTCGTCGGTGTAGTTGAAGCGGAGGAGAGCCGCCTCTGCAAACGGAACCTCGCCGTCTATGTATATCTTTCTCGAAACGTAAACGCCGGAGTAGAAGTCCTGTATCGAACGGGGAACTATCTTATAAAAGCCCGTCTCCGGAACGTCAACGACCCATTCGATCCACTGACCTACGTACTGCCACTTGTCGCCGCCTATCTCATTGAGAAGGGTTTTTGAAACGTCCTGCGGCTCCGAAAGAGAGGAGGTTCTGTCGCTGGTCTGATATATGGTCTTGTGAGAAGTCTTTGTCGAATACTCTGCCTGAACCTTTACGGCAGCATCTGCGGAAACGTCGCTTGCCGACGCGTGCTGCTTAAGGTACTCCTCATAAGAAACGGGTGCTTTGTAGGATTTAAGAGCTATGTAGGAAATCGCAGCAGGCTCCCTTATCGCGTCAAGGGTTATGGTGTGCTTGCCCTTTTCAAGGAAGAACTGCAAAGGCTCCGACGCGTAACCGGTGGAGTCGTAAACCATGGTTTCCTGCCACTCCGAATAAAGAACCTTTTCGGGCTTCTTTTCGTTGCCGTTGCCGTCCTTTTGGAAATACCTGTCATCCTTGCCGACGGTGGAGTAGTAATCCTTACTGCTGGAAAGCATGTCAAGAACGGTGACCTCCTGCTGTACGCCGTCGACCTCCTGAACCTCGGTCTCGACATAACGGTCAACCCAGGAACGCTGAAGCTCTACCGAGCGCGCCTCCTTAAAAGGAATGACGCCGTCGATCCTTATCTTCTTTTCGATTGCGGAGTTCTTGGTAAAGGTGGCGTTCATCTCTTCGCCGCAGTCGGGACAAACAGCCTCGCCTATGGCAAACTCCTCTGTCGGGGAGATGATGTACTTGCCGCAATTTTCACAGTCATAGATGTAAAGGCTGCCGGTATTGTAGCCTATCTCCATCGTGAAAAGCATACTTTCCGCAACTTCAACGTCAAAGGTGATGCTGCCGTCATCGCTGAGGATAAGCACGTTCTGCTTCTCGTTCCCGCGGTCGTCCTTGAAGGTGTCCACTATCTTGTGAAACGCGGTTGTCTCATCCTCGTTTATCCTGTTAAGCAAATCTAATATAAAGTCGCCCTCTTCGGCTGCCTTAACACCCTCGTGAAGCGCCAAATACTCTGCATAAGTGATGGAAGAAGACTCAACCTTCATGTCGGTCAGATCCGTCCTTATCATGGAATCCGGCAGCTCTACCGCTTCTTCATCATCGGCAGCGTAAGCATTTGTGTTACCGACCGTCCCAAACCCCGTTATAAACAAAACGAGCGTCAGGAACAAAACAAATGCTCTTTTTGGCTTGGAATTGATTCTCGCCATTCAACATTCCTCCTGAAAAGTTCTTGCTGTGCATACTTATTGAAAATACAGTCTGAACATACAATGTAATAATAGCATCTCAAATCGGATTTGTCAAGCATACTTATATTATACATATGCGCCCGGTATCTATCAAATAAGTCATTTTTAAGTGCAAAAAAGCGTAAAAGTCACAATGGTGATTTTGCTGTAAAAAATTTTCGCTTTTTAAATCCGAAAATTATAATTTTAGTGTTTTGATGATTTGGTAAAATCAAGGCCTTAACGGCGCAAAAATCGGTGTTTTGGCGCCGATAAATGCCCGCAAATGCAAAGTGCCGATTTTTAATATTTTCAAAGTGATTTTTAATAGTTTATAAACGAGCGGGAATATACAGCCGGGGACTGCAAAAATCTTCAAAAATCGGCAATTTTCGTTGGTTGATTTCAACAAAAACAGGGCTTAATTTTCTACACGGTGTAAAAAAAGAACAAAACATTTGTTCGTGCAGCTTTTGGGGCTTAAAAATGCGAAAAGCCACTTCCTTTCCCACTAAGCTCTGCCGGGAAGGAGAAAGCATATTCGCCGTTTGAATACATAAACGCCGTCTGACAAAGGCAGAAGCCCTCGCTTCTTCGCCCCTCACTAAAAGCGAAGGACCGTCTTACTCGACGGCCCCACTGTCTGCAGAAGAGGCGGTGCTTGCCTCGTCGGCGGAAGAACCGCCGCCCGTGCCGGGTGTATCCCCCGCACCGTCGCCTTTGCATATGGTTACTATGAAATATCCGGTATTTGTGCCCGAGACGGAATACGTCCAGCCGGAGCCTTCCGCCGGTACGGGAACCTCCGTTTCCGCACCGTTTGCGGCCTTGACCGCATACACCTCGTACTTCGAAGAGGTGCCGTCGTCAAGCTTCAGCCTTGAGGTATAGGTCTTTGTCTCCAAAAGACCGAGATACTCCTCCAGCACAAACTTGTTAAGCTTCATATAAAGGGCGTGAGAAACACCCACATACCTGTAGTGGTTGGTCTCGTCCTTTACGTAGGTTATGCTCTCCTTGCCCGCGGGATAGCGCGGGATGAAGCCGTACCTCCAGCAGTTGTCGTTAAACCAGCTGTCGTCGCCGTTGCGCAGATTAAACGCAAGGCCTGTCTGGTGCTCGCTGTATCCGCCGGCCTGCATGTATGCCTTATCCTCGGCGTCCGCGCCGGCCGATATACGGTCGTACTCCGCCTGCTGGTCGGAAGAGCTGACATAGGTCTTTGTGATTATTACGTCTGCCTTTGCAAGTGCGGAATAATAATCCTTGTACATGTCATTAAGCGCGTCGACAACCTCTTTGCGAAGCTTTTGGCTGACGTCCGTAAGACCGTACCAATTGTTCGAAGCCTCCGAAAGGTCGCTGTTGTAGGAATACACGTTTACAAGCTTGTCTTCGACATCTTTTTTGTACTCGTGCGTCTGGTTCACAAGTATAAGGTCGCCCTCGTCAAGCCCTGTGTTTTGAAGCTTAACCGTGGTAAACTCAATATCTATTTCGGGTTCGGGAACAGAGACGGTACTGTCCGCGCTTTCGGGGTCGCCGGATTTGTCCGCAGGGGTATGCACCACCTCCGACGAGCCTTGGGACGGAGTCCTTCCGGTTCCTTTGGTTGCGAAAACAACAAGCAGGACAATGGCAACGGTAAGAACAAACGCTATGACAAGCGCTATCTTCTCAAAATCGTACATCTTCTGCTTGCCGTTCATCTTTTGCGGCATATCCGTGCTACCTCCATATCTTTATTAAAGCCGGGCGAGCTTAAATCAATAAGCTCGCCCGCAAAAAGCAATTACTCTGCAAGCTTTTTCAGCTTAGCGTATTTCTCCTTAGCGCACTGCTCTGCACTGTCAAAGAGCACCGCAGCCCTATCCGGGAACGATATGCCGAGCGAGCTGTAACGAGTCTCGGTCTTTATGAAGTCCTGATAGTTCGTCGTAGGCTCCTTAGAGTCAAGCACGAAGGGATTTGCACCCTCTGCCGCACGACGCGGGTCGAAGCGGAAGGTGTGCCAGTAGCCGGCTGCAACTGCAGCCTTCGTCTCCAGCATGCTGGTGCCAAGGCCCTTCTTTATGCCGTGGTTGATGCAGGGTGCATAGCCGATCACGATAGACGGGCCGTGATAGCTTTCAGCCTCCGCTATCGCCTTGATGCACTGATTGTAATCGGCACCCATGGCAACCTGTGCAACGTAAACGTAGCCGTAGGACATCGCTATCGCAGCAAGGTCCTTCTTCTTCGTCGCCTTGCCGTTTGCGGCAAACTGTGCAACAGAGCCTATCGGGGTAGCCTTAGAAGCCTGGCCGCCGGTGTTGGAGTAAACCTCGGTATCAAATACGAAGATGTTTATGTCCTCGCCGGAAGCGATGGCGTGGTCGAGACCGCCGAAGCCGATGTCGTATGCCCAACCGTCGCCGCCGAAGATCCAAACGGACTTCTTAACGAACAGGTCGGCCATTGCAAGAGCCTTGTCGTAAAGCGGTGCAAGCTCTTCGCTGCACTTTGCTTCCTTAGCAGCCTTTATAGCCTCTATGAGCGCGTCGGATGCGGGCTTGGAAGCCTTGCCGTCGTCCTTCGCATCGAGCCATGCCTTAGCAGCAGCGGAAAGCTTTTCGCATCCCTTGTCTGCAAACTGCTCTACCGTCTCAATGAGCTTAGCGCGCCTTGTGCGTATTGCGGTAGCCATGCCGAGGCCGTACTCTGCATTGTCTTCAAACAGCGAGTTCGCCCAAGCGGGGCCGTTGCCGTTCTTGTTTACGGTGTAAGGCGTTGCAGGTGCGGAACCGCCCCAAATGGAGGAGCAGCCGGTTGCGTTTGCTATAAGCATCCTGTCGCCGAAGAGCTGTGTAACGAGCTTTGCATAAGGAGTCTCGCCGCAGCCGGGGCATGCGCCGGAGAACTCAAGCAGGGGCTGCTTGAACTGGCTGCCCTTAACAGTCTCGGGAGAGAACTTTGCAAGAACCTTTTCGTCGTCACAGTATTTATAGCTGAGCTCAAAATACTTCTGTTCTCCAAGCTGAGACTCTGCCGAAGCCATGGTAAGCGCCTTCTCGCCCTTCTTGCCGCGGCAGATCTGCGCGCAGGAGCCGCAGCCGACGCAGTCAAGCGTGGAAACGGTTATGCCGAACTTGTAGCCGGGAACGCCGGTCATTGCAAGCTTCTTCATCTCCGGATACTTCTCTGCCTCTTCGTCGGGCATCGCAACGGGCCTTATAGCCGCATGCGGGCAAACGAGCGAGCAGAAGTTGCACTGTATACAGTTGTCGGGATTCCAGGTGGGAACGTCAACCGCAACGCCGCGCTTTTCAAAAGCGGAGCTACCCTGCGGGAACGCGCCGTCTGCGCCTTCGAGGAAGGTGGAAACGGGAAGCGCATCGCCCTTCTGAGCGTTTGCGGGGTTAAGTATGTTCTTAACGAACTTGGCAAGCTCGGGCCTTGCGTTGATCTCGACCTCCGCAGCCTTTTCGTCGGCAGCGTCTGCCCAGGCAGCGGGAACGTCGATCTTAACCGCAGCCGACGCGCCTGCGTCGATAGCCGCATAGTTCATCTGAACGACGTCGTCGCCCTTCTTCTTAAAGCTCTTGTAAGCGGCGTCCTTCATGTATTTAATTGCGTCATCCGCGGGAATGAGCTTTGCAAGGGAGAAGAATGCGCTTTGAAGAACCGTGTTGGTCCTGCCGCCGAGGCCAAGCTTGCGTGCTATGGATATGGCGTCAACCGTGTAGAAGTTTACGTGCTTCCTTGCAATGTCCCTCTTCGCCTTTTCGGGGAGGTTTGCCTCCAGCTCCTCTGCGTTCCACTGGCAGTTGAGAAGGAAGGTTGCGCCGTCCTTCAAATCCTCGGTTATATCATACTTATGTATATAAGAAGGATTGTGGCAGGCAACAAAGTCCGCCTGTGAAACGTAATAGGTGGAACGAATGGGCTTGTCGCCGAACCTCAAGTGCGAAACGGTGATACCGCCGGACTTCTTGGAGTCGTAAGCGAAATAAGCCTGAATGTACTTGTCGGTGTGGTCGCCTATTATCTTTATCGAGTTCTTGTTTGCGCCGACGGTACCGTCGGATCCGAGACCCCAGAACTTGCAGGAAACGGTCCCCTCGGGAGTGGTGCTTTCCATCGGGACGATGGGAAGAGAGAGATTGGTAACGTCGTCCACTATGCCGACGGTGAAGCCGTTGATGGGCTTCTCTGCGTCAAGGTTTGCGTAAACGGCCTTGATGCAGGCAGGGGTCGTGTCCTTAGAGCCGAGACCGAAGCGGCCGCCGAGAACAAGCGCGCTCTCGAGCTGAGTGCCCTTAAGTGCGCTTACAACGTCAAGATAAAGCGGCTCTGCAAGGGAGCCGGGCTCCTTCGTCCTGTCAAGAACAGCTATCTTCTTAACGGTCTTCGGAATAGCGTCTACAAACGCCTTTGCGGAGAAGGGACGGAAAAGCCTTACCTTGAGAAGGCCGAGCTTCTCACCCTTGGCGTTGAAGTAGTCAACGGTCTCTTCAACGGTGTCGCAGACGGAACCCATTGCGATAATTATCTTTTCGGCGTCGGGTGCGCCGTAGTAGTTAAACAGCTTGTAATTTGTGCCGATCTTGGCATTGACCTTGTCCATGTACTCCTGAACAATGGCAGGCACAGCCTCGTAATAAGAGTTGCATGCCTCCCTTGCCTGGAAGAATATGTCGGGGTTCTGAGCAGAGCCGCGAAGAACGGGATGCTCCGGATTCAAAGCGCGCTGCCTAAATGCCTCAACAGCGTCCCAGTCAAGCATCTCCGCAAGGTCGTCATAGTCCCAAATCTCAACCTTCTGAATCTCGTGAGAGGTCCTGAAGCCGTCGAAGAAATGGAGAACCGGAACCCTTGACTTTATAGCGGAAAGATGAGCCACAGCACCGAGATCCATAACCTCCTGCACGTTGTTGGAGCAGAGCATGGTAAAGCCGGTCTGACGGCAGGCCATAACGTCCGAATGGTCGCCGAAAATGTTAAGAGCGTGGGAAGCAACGCAGCGTGCCGAAACGTGAATAACGCCCGGTAACAGCTCGCCCGCGATCTTGTACATATTGGGGATCATAAGGAGAAGACCCTGAGATGCCGTGTAAGTCGTGGTCAAAGCGCCGGCAGCCAAAGAGCCGTGAACAGTACCGGCTGCGCCGCCTTCCGACTGCATCTCAACGACCTTGACCTGCTGGCCGAATATGTTCTTCCTCCCTTCGGCAGACCATTTGTCCGTATACTCTGCCATAGGGGACGAGGGGGTGATGGGATAAATACCGGCAACCTCTGTAAACGCATACGATACATGCGCCGCAGCGGTGTTGCCGTCCATGGAAAGTTTCTTTCTTTGCATAGTAATACCTCCAATTGTTTTACCCTTGCATTATAGCACTTTTTTTACGCCGTGTAAACATTTATTTTCTGTTTTTTTCAGCTTTTTTCGGCAAATTTGTTTTCGGTGCCCCCTTTTGCGGCAAAAAGCTATTGCAAAAACGCCAAAATGTGTTATAATTAGTTTGTGAATTAGTATGTATCGCCGGAGGGCTTCATGGTAAACGTTGTGTGTTCCGCCGCTGTTGACGGCATAGACGGCTTTGTCGTTACGGTTGAATCGGCAAGCGCCTCCAATAAAATGGAAAGGCTTGACATTATAGGCCTGCCCGACACTTCGGTCAGAGAGGCGGAGGGGCGGGTTCGCAGCTCTGCCAGGAATCTGGGGCTTCGAGTTCTGCACGGGGTGATTACGGTCAACCTTGCGCCTGCTTCCAAGAAGAAGGAGGGGACGGGGTTTGACCTGCCGATACTGCTTTCCGTCATAAGCCCGGAGCAGGCAGGAGGGTTAAACCTTGCAGGCAAGTGCTTTGTGGGTGAGCTTTCCCTGTCGGGCAAGCTTAGGCCCGTTCGCGGCGCTTTGTCGATGGCTTTGGCGGCGAGGGACGCAGGGTTTAAGGAAATTTACGTGCCGGACGCAAACGGTGCGGAGGCGGCTATTGCGAAGGGGATTGACGTATACCCCATCAAGGACGTGGCGCAGCTTTTGGCGCACCTTAGGGGCGAAAGCAGGCTTGAGCCGAAGAAGCTTACGCTTGAAGAGCTGCAGACCGCTTCCCTGCTTGACGCGCTTGACTACTGCGACGTCAAGGGGCAGGAGGAGGCTAAGCTTGCGCTGGAAATTGCGGCAGCGGGCTTCCACAACGTGCTGATGATAGGGCCTCCCGGTTCCGGCAAAAGCATGCTGGCAAAGCGCCTTCCGTCGATACTCCCGCGGCTTACGCTTAACGACGCGATAGAGTGCACAAGGATACACTCCGTTGCGGGCGTGCTGCCGCAGAACGTGCCGCTTATCGTAACGCGCCCGTTCCGCGCACCGCACCACACTATTTCCTCCGCAGGGCTTGCGGGCGGCGGGAAAACGCCGATGCCCGGGGAAATATCGCTTGCGCACAACGGGGTTTTGTTTTTGGACGAGTTCCCGGAGTTTGACAAGAGCGCGACGGAGATACTTCGTCAGCCGCTGGAGGACGGTCAGGTGACCATAACGCGCGTAGGCGGCCGCGTTACTTACCCAAGCAATTTTATGCTTGTGGCGGCGATGAACCCCTGCAAATGCGGGTACTACGGCCACCCCACAAAGCCCTGCACCTGTACACCGGCTGCAAGGCTTGCCTACATAAACAAAATATCCGGCCCGCTTTTGGACAGGATAGACATACAGATAGAGGTTCAGGCATTGGAGTTTTCCACCCTCTCCGCGCTGGGCAGCGCCGAAAAGAGCGAGGTTATCAGGAAGCGCGTTGCGGAGGCAAGGAGCTTTGCCGCAAAGCGCTTTGAGGGGATAAACGTCGGCGGAAGGCCGCTTATGTTCAACTCTCAGATGCGGGCGGAGCACATAAAGCTTTTCTGCGGAACAACCAAAGAAGGAATACAACTGCTTAAAAATGCATACGATAAATTGGGCTTGTCCGCAAGAGGCTACGACAAAATACTTAAGCTTGCGCGGACGGCTGCGGATTTTGACAAAAGCGAGATAATTACCGAGGGGCACATTTCCCTTGCGATACAGCTAAGGGCGCTTGACAGGAATTACTGGGCGAAATAATAAGTTTACATAAAGTGCGCTTTCGAGAGGGCGAAAATGTGGAAAAGTGTGTGGGAAATGTGTAAAACTCGGATGATTTGGGCGCTTTGGAAGCACTAAAAACGGTATTTTCCCACATTTTTCTCCTCAAAGGCACATTTTACGGCGCATTATGTTATTTTAAGACAAGGGACGGTTTATGGATTACGAGGGCAACTACTTCCCCGACGACGAGGATATTTCCCCAAAAAAGGCAAAAAGAAAAAAGATCATAAGGCGCTGCGTATACGTCCTGCTTGCCGCTGTTTACGCCGTGGTTTTTGCGGTGATTCTTTCCAACTGTGAGCCGGGGATGTACAAAAAGCCCGTGTTCTCCGACGCCGCAAACGAGCTTTACAAGAGCGACCCGGAGGGCTTTGAGGTTTACGAGGTGTACCCGATGACCTTTATGAACTACGACGGCAGCGTGCAGGTTGCCGGCGTAGCCTACGCAAAGACGGCCGGCGAGCTTGAGCTTGGCATAAAGTACAACTCTAAGCTTGACAATGAGGAGACCGGCTTTAAGGTTCGCTTTGAGCTTACTGACACAAACGGCGTTATCTATGAAACGGCAAACGTCGAAAGCGCGGATAAGGGGAGGTACAAATACCTTCGCATAAGCTTTTCCGGCGTAGATCTGCCGCTTGACGGGAACGTTTATATAAACGGGGAGGCAAGCGCAGCGACAGACGGCGAAGGGCAGATGTATAAAACCTACGAATACACGCTTAAGATATATAAGGAGGGCGTAGAAGAGCCGGAAGAAATTGCGGTCTTCAACAACGTCACGCCGATAAAGCTTACCTCTTTCAGGTAGGCGGACTTTAGGGGGAACACACAAGCAACATGTCTTTTGTTAAAAAACTGCTGCTGTCGGTTACCGCGCTTGCGCTGTCGTTTGCCGTGCACACGGCCAACTACTTTTTCTATACCGACGGCAAAATAGACGGCAAAGGGGCGGAAGACTTCGTTTCTCAGGCCGCAGGGGTGAACGCGGATACGCTGGAGTATCTGTTCCCATACGTGGTCATAGAGAGCGAGCCGGAATATGAAGAGCCTTCGTCGCCTCCGTCGACACCGTCGCAAAACGGTGACGTGCCGGACAACATGACCTTTTCGCCGGCGGAGTTTGCGGAGTACGAGGGTACATATCTCAAAGAGACGGCCGACGCAGGGGAAAGCTATTTTGACGACATTGTCTTCTGCGGGGACAGTCTTACCTACGGAATGGGGATTGACGAGCGCTTTTTGAAAAGCTGCGACGTTGTAGCCTGGGGTGGACTTGGCGTTTACGACTTCCTCGATTATGCGGGGGAGCCAGTATACAACAAGACGGAGGAGATAATAACTCCTTTTGAAATGCTGAAGCGGCTTGACCCGAAAACCATGTACATAATGCTTGGCACCAACGGCGTGGCATTGCTGCCGAACAGCGAGCACATAGATTATTACGACAAGATGCTTGACAGGCTGCAGGAAAGCTTTCCGAAGGCGACGATAGTTGTCGTCGGCATTGCGGCCTGGGGCGCTTCCCGCAACACGGAAACGTTCAACGGGAAAAAGGTGGACAATTTCAACATGATGCTTTTGCAGCTTGCGAAGGAGCACGGGGTTTACTACTTAAACTTTGGGCAGGCTACAAGGGATGAGAACGGCAATATCCGCGACGAGCTTGTTCTCGGCGACGGCATACATTGGGAGACGGCATGCAAGGAGCTGTACCTGAAATACATCAGGACGCACGCCTTGCCGGACAAAAAGTAGGAAGGGAACGGGCGTTTTTGCCCTTGGTAGGTTTATGAAATTACCCGTTGTTATCAAAAGAAGACAAAAGCTGTACCCGCTTTATGCGGTTATAAGCGCAGTTATGCTTGGCATTTCCCTGCTTTTTATGTTTTTCCCGTTTATTGACGCGTTTACAACGGCGTTAAGCGGCAGGATGCTGACCTTTTACATGGTCCTCGGCGGCGTGTGCACCATGTTTTTCTCCTTCACCACCTCCGGGATCATATTCAGTATTGTCTCGCCCAAGACGGCCGTAAAGCTTACTAAAAAGGGCATTTACGACCACACCGTTGCGGGTGTCGGCGCGGGCTTTATACCGAGGGAGGCGATAGTTTCGCTTAAAAGCTTCGGCGGAAGCAAGAACGGCTTTTTGGGGCTGAGGATAGACGACGGGTATGTTGACTCTATAGGCGGCAAAAGCAGGAAGGTAAGGAACGAGATAAACGACAACATCGCATCCGGACTGCCCGCGGTTGTGATAAAGCAAAGCGACGTGGCTATGCCGCTTGGCAGCCTTTCCAAGCTGATTATGGAGGCGTACAGCCAGCCTGCGGAGCCGGAAAAGGAAGCTGAGCCTTCCTCTGCCGCATCCTCCGGGAAGACGGAAGTGTTCGATCTTCCCAAGCAGGACAAGAAGCCGGCGAAAGAGGCCATACCCCCCAAAGAGAAAAAGAAAGCGGCAGAAACGCTTAAGGCTCCCAAAAAAGAGAAGAAGCAGCCGGTAGAGGAGCCGAAGCTAGAGAAAACCTCTGTCTTTGCAACTGCAGAGGAGGACGTGTACGCTCCCGAAAAGGCGCGCGTTGAGGCGAAGCGCGAAGCGCCGAAGATTTTGATTTTGGACGACGAGGACGAGAAGGACAGCGGTTTTGCCTTCCCGGATTCTTACTATGGCTTTACGCCGATGATTCTTGAGGACGACGACGAACGCAGGGCAAGACACAAAGCAAGCCGGCAGCCTAAGGCGAAGGAGCCGAAGGTCAAGGAGCCTAAGGTTAAGGAACCGAAGGTTAAGGAGCCGAAGACGAAGGAAGAAAAGGTGACGGATCTTTACACCGAAAGTCTGAAAGCGCTTGAGAACGAAGAAAGCGATGTCGGCGAAGAGTTTGGCTCGATTTTCTCGCCCGCAGAGGCCGAAAAGCCCGCCGAAGATGCAGAGGAGTACCTGCTGCCAAAAACGGAGGCAGAGCCCGAAATTGCCGTAGAAAGCGCACCGGAGGACGTGCCCGAGGAAGAGAAACCCGAAGAAAAGCGTGAAAAGTACAAGGTGAAGAGCGTGGAGGAGCTGCTTGAGGAGCTGCATATAACCGGCTTTTCGCTTGACGACGACGATGCGAAATGAAAAGGCTGTCGCTTGGGGTTGCTGCATTGCTTATTGCAACCGCTGCAATTTTGCTTTTTGTCTTCCTTTTCGGAAAGGGCGGCAAGGAAGCCTTCGAGGAGAGCTCACTTTCCATAGCGGAGCAAAGCGCCGATTTTTCACACGGTGACGAGACTTCCGCCTTTCCAAGCGAGGAAAGCGCAGAGGACGGAAGCCTTCTTAAGGGAACCGTCAAGATAATCGAAGGCGGAGTTTACAAGCTTACAATAACCCGGCAGAAGCAGATAGGCGGGCTTTCCGTACCGGTTACCACCGTAACCTGCCGCGGCGACGGGTTTATAAGCATAGTGGAATACGAAGGGCACGACATACGCACGGAAGTTTTTATTAATTCCGATGGTGCGTATTTTATAAACGAGGGCATGAAAACGGCGTTTCTCTTCGACGCAGACGCCGTTACGCCCGACACCTTAGAGTACGAGGGGCTTACGTATATAGAAAGCGGAAGCACCGAAGCCGGTACCTCCGTCTATGAATATGAACGTTATGTTACCTCTTCGGGGCAGACGGTTGACTATCTCTTCTCCGCCGGGAGCCTTGCAAAGATGAAGCTTTACGAGGGAGAGGAGTACGAGCTTATTTCCGTAAGCGTCAGCTCCGACATCAGCGGCGCAAGAGAAAGCCTTCCCGAGGGGCTTGAGGTTATCGACGACAGGTCACACAAGGACGCAGGTCAATAGTGCGGAGTGTGGAGCTTTAAAAGCTCAATGCCAAAAAAGTAAGGACGGGCGACAGCCCGTCCTGTTTTTATACTAATTTTAAAGTAAAGTTGTGCTTTTCAAGTAATAATGCATTTTAACTCGTTAACAACTTGTACTTGAACTTTTTTCTATCGCAATAGTTTATTAAACAACCTTTAGTCATTCGCGTAAGGATAGCTGCCTATACTCGGGCTAATTAAAGGAAAAACTCAGTTTTGCAAAATCTTCCGTCTCATAAAAGCCGGTCGGTATTTTAACCGCTGCAAGAACCCCTTCGTAATAAAAGAACAGCCAAGGATTTTCGCCGCTCGTTATAAGCCCTTGACGTTTGGCGCCCGCAAACCCAAAGTCTATGCTTGCCATGTCGTCTATGCCCTCTATGTAAAGCTGACCCTTCTCTTTATTGATGGCCTCAAGCGTCTCTTTATCCACAGCTTTTCTGTCTCCCGCATAGCTTTCGTCCAGATAAAACAGATGAACGCTTACGCTTGCCTCGCCTACATTAAAGCTTGGATATTCCACCTCGGTAAAAGTTGCGTGGCAAAAAATGTTTACGGTTTTGTCTTCGCTTTTTTGTAAAATGCCGCTTACCGTGGGGGTGTAAAGCCTGTATTTGTTTATAAGGAACCGACCCTTTTCCAGGTAACTGTCGGAATAGACGCTTTCCTCCCTGCCGAGAACTTGTATCTTTTGGTTCGAGGTGCCGGCAAGCCATTTATCTACGGTTTCCTTTTCGTAGATGCGCAGCCCGGCACGGTAAAGCCAGGAAGAATAGCCCTCACCGATGATGCCGTTTGCTCCATCCGTTAATGTGCTGTGGCTCAAAATGTTCTCTGCGCTTTCGCAGTCCGTAGTGCCTGCCGCGCTCTCGGCAACCGTTGCTTCGTCGGACGACTCCGAAGAATATGCGTTTTCCCCAAGCTTGATAAACGAATCCTCGGAAAAATAGGAAGAACTGCCGTCTGCCTCCTCATTACTGCACCCCGCCGCCGAAAGCACGCCGAAGAGCAGGGCTGCGGTCAAAAATACACCAAGTAATTTTTTCATTTTGGTTTCCTTTCACATTTTTAAGCCGAACGAAATACTAAAATCAGTTTTTGGTGCAATTTGTCAGCTTAGTTGCTTTACAGTGTTTCATTATGATTCTTCTGTATGCTTTTTACACAACACCCTCTGATTATTTATAAACACAGGTACCGATGTGAGAAAGAAAAGATAATATAATTGACTGTAAAAACTGAAGATGCAGGAGGAAACCGTTCCGCTTAACATTAAAACAGTGTCAAATAATACCGCTTTTTTGCTCAAACCGTATTTACAAACAATTTTCGCACGTACAAAAACATATGCCGCCGTCAGGAGGGCAAAAAGCACTATGCAAAGCACAATGCGCGTTGCAAACATATTGATATACGAAATACTTCGGGGAAGTAAAACATACATAATGATAACGGGAAGGATTTTTAATTTTAGGAATCCGGCCTTTGTTTTGTTCATATACTTACCTAAAAATCAATATGTACCGACACTATGGAATATAAACGACTACGGTGTTTTTGATGCAGGACCCGGGATAGCTTCTGCGCTCAGCTCTCCGTTTAACGAGCTGAAGATAATGCGGTAGTACTCGGTTTCACCGTTGTTGTTTTCGAAGGAAAAACCTCTTTTGCTCCATCCCTCGTTTATATGGGTTCTTGCGAAGAACGGCTTGGACGGTGTCAGCGTGTCTGACTCATACAGCGTATTTCCTGCAGTCGGGGCGGTATTTTCACCCATTAACACACTTATAAATTTAAAGTTCTTCACTTCTTTGTTTGTCGAGATTTTAACGGTTTCAAGACCTGCACTTTCAATATCTTCAAATATGAAAGAACCGTCCTCGGGTTCGCCGTAAGCGACAGTAATTGTGATAGTGTCCGTACTTTCGTCGCTGTTGTAGGTCTCAGAGCTTTCAGGATCTACGTGGGAGCTGTCTTCAATGTTTGTAGCAGCGTTTGTACAAGCCATCAGTGCAAGCAATGACGCACAGATTATAGCTGCAAGGCACAGTGCCCATACGGGTATCTTTCTATTCATAACTCTTTTAATCCTTTCTTTAAGTCGAAGGTATATTCTATATCCCTGCTAAGCAGTATGCAGGCAGCCCTAACCAAGGGGGTGAACCAATAAAAGCCAGGCACTAAAAACGCCAAAGGCTTTAATACGTGATCAAATCTTCTAATATGAGAGTCTTCGCGCGCGATAATATACTGCCGGTTGTCTCTGTTTGCTGAGGAAAATCTTATTTCCTAAGAAGCCAAACGCCTTTACCACCCAACAAAAACGATAACGATACGGCAACCATTGGCCAAAGATAAAATACAATATGTAAGCGCCGTGAAAACAACTTTTTTCATCTTATAATTCCCCTTTCACTTGGTCACGTTATATGTATTTTGCTTGAAACGGCAGCCTGCGTTTCCTTTGCGCTTTTATTCCAGTCAATCCGGCTCATGATTGTATTGCGGAGCTGAAACACACGCTTCCGTCGGCTCTGTAAAACACCGGATCTTCCGGATTGACATATATAAGTGTCCGAGACTTCAAAAAAATCAATAAAAACCTTTCGAAAAAAAACAAATTTGCGTATTTTAATTATTCCTTGCCGCCAAAACGTCGGCAGTTTTCCCCCTTAAACAGCCCTGCTCTACAGGTGTTTGATTCGCGGAGTGTAGCGCTCTATAAGCGCTTCGTTGTACTCTGCGCCGCCTTCGACGTTGCCGCTCATGTATATGGGCGGCTTTACTTTTTCGGAAGCGATTGCAGCCGCCTCCGCAAGCACGCTGTTTATAATAAGGCTGCTTGCGGCGGTGGAAACGGCACCGGTTTTTATCCCGCCTACCGGAACCACGGCGTCACCTGAGGGTACGCAGTTGTCTATGTACATGTCGGCGCAGTCGCGAAGAAGCTTGCCCGACGAATGCCTGGACTTTTTGCCGAAGTAAGCGGAGGAGCACACGGCGACCGTGAAGACGCCGTTTTCTCGGCCGTAAGACGCCATTTCGATGGGTACGGGATTTATGCCCGAGGTCGAGACGACAAAAAGCGTGTCCCGCTTCTCCGGTGAGTAGCGGCGATATATGTGCTTTGCAATGCCCTCCATCCTCTCAAGCGCGCTGCTTTTGGCTGCGCCGTTGTGAAGCATAAGGTCCGTGTCGAACATGGCGCAGACGTTTGCAAGCCCTCCGGCGCGGTAAAACGCGTCGCCGGCGATAAGGTGGCTGTGTCCGCAGCCGAATATGTAAATTATGCCGTCGTTTACTATGGTTTCCGCCGCCTTCACAGCGGCCGCGCCTATTGCCTCCGCCTGGGTGCGGTGTATTTTTTCAAGCGTGTCCGTAAGCGCGCTGTAATAAATGTTTGCGCCTCTCATCCTACAACAAGCTCCCCGAAGTATTCCGGCCTGTGGAAGTCGGGTTTTTCCGTGCCTATGGGATTCCAAGAGCCGAAATGCGGTATCTCCGTCTCGTCGCCGCACTTGTAGAAGTTGCCGCCGAAGGTGTAGCCGGGTGCGTAATCCACCTTGCCGAAAAGTGCGTCAAGCATATCGAACCGAAGCTTGTACTCTACGCGCCAAAAGCCGCCGTTCTTTGTGCATTTGACCGGAGGAAGCTTTACTATGTCCGCCGCGTTGCGCTTCTTTTCCCTGCTTTCGCGTATGCCCATAAGGAAAGCACCGGCCGAATTCATCTCCAAATTGCAGTACAGCGGGCTTTGATTGTTGAAGGAAGCGAAAAATTCGAGACAGCTGTCTGTCCAAACGGGGTCGTTGTACTCCTTGTAACGTGCCAAAGGCTGTTTTTCGTAGCAGGTCATTTGAAGGGCAAAGCCCTCCCCCTCGACAAGCACCAGCTTTGCATATGCCGCCGGGCGGTACACACCGCCCCAAACGTATTTGTTTATATACGCGGGCTTTGCCGCGTCAAAGTTAAGCTCTTTCTGCCTTTCAACTGTGTAGCTCATGTGCTTTTTTCTCCTTTTCTACCATTTCATTAAATTTGCGGGCAGCTGCGTAGGCGCTGTCTGCCTCGCTGCCGTCCGTCTTTATCTCAAGGCTTAAAACCCCGTCGTAGCCTATCTCGGCAAGAGAGGCGGCAAGTGCCGCCCAGTCGACCTCACCGGTAAACGGAAGCCTGTGATAGTCGCGCTTCGCGTCGTTGTCGTGAAGGTGCATAAGCTTAAGACGGCTGCCAAGCTTCTTTACCATTGCGGCCGGATCACCGCCGCCGGTAAGCATGGCGTGACCCGTGTCAAGGCAGGCGACAAAGCATTGCTCCCCGCAAAGCCCGTTTAGGCGGTCTATCATGTAAACCATGCACTCGGCCGTGCTTGCAACCGTCGGAAGTGCCTCGTCACGCTCCCTGTCCCAGTTGAACATGTTTTCAATGCCTATGCAGACGCCGTGCCGCTTTAAGTCGTCAAAGAAGGCGGAGAAGAACTTAAAGTTGTCCTCAACCGCCGCCTCTACCTCCGGGGCGGTTTTTGCCGCCGGTGGGACGTTCGGGTGGACGACCAGATATGGCGAATGCAGGGCGGACGCGACGAAGATGCTCCTTCTTGTCACAGCCTGCACCAAGGGGACTTTGTCCTCGTCCGCGAAGAAGGTCGGGTACGGGGAGTGAAGCTGCCCGAAGATAACGCCGCATTCCTCGGCAGTTTTTGCCAGGGTTTCCATATAGCGCGACAAGCCTCCCCCGTCAAGCGACCAAAACGGGCTTACGGGCGTTCGCACGGAATACTTGTTTAAGTTTAAGTCGATGCTTTTAAAGCCGGACATGGCGAGCATGGCGACAGCCTCTGCGTCCTCCCTGCCCGCAGCAAATGAAAGTGTGTTGCAGCCAACAGTCAATTTAATCACCTCTTAGGACAATATAACACCCTAAGCGGAAAATGTCAACCCCGAGGGCGTTCTCACAGGCAGCAAAAAACCCCGTATTCAAACAAATACAGGGTTTTTTGTGGCACGCCTGAAGGGATTCGAACCCCCGACCTACTGGTTCGTAGCCAGGCACTCTATCCAGCTGAGCTACAGGCGCTTATGTTTTGCATGCCTCTCGGCACCTGCATAATATAGCACATATAAAGGCGTTTGTCAAGGTTTTTAGGAAAAATTTTTGACGAGTAAATTCTCAAAGTAAATGCAACAGTGCAATTTAGAAGTTGCATTTAGTGTGAGAATGAAAATGTGGTAGAAT